>NZ_JBPGYA010000004.1:0-73869 GCF_048015635.2 Sphingomonas sp. GlSt437
ATGCGTCATGATCCGGCCAGCGCCGCTGTGGTTGTCATGCTACGTGGCCTCAAAATGTATGGCATGGCGCAAGCCGCTGGTGATCTGATCGAGCAGGGCGCGCCAGCCTTTGATGCTGCCGTTCCGATCCTCTCACAGCTTCTCAAGGCGGAGATGTCCGAGCGGGAGGTCAGGTCCATTGCTTACCAGATCAAGGCAGCCCGGTTCCCGGCCTACAAGGATCTGGCAGGCTTCGACTTTGCCGTCAGTGAGGTCAACGAGGCGCTCGTGCGTCAACTTCACCGTGGTGACTTTATGGATAGCGCCGACAACGTCGTACTGATCGGCGGACCAGGCACCGGCAAAAGCCACATCGCGACGGCTTTGGGCGTCCAGGCGGTTGAGCATCACCGCAAAAAGATCCGCTTCTTCTCCACCGTCGATCTGGTCAATGCGTTGGAGCAGGAAAAGGCCGCAAACAGAGCGGGCCAGTTGGCCGAGCGTCTGTTGCGCCTCGACCTCGTCATCCTTGATGAGCTGGGATATCTACCCTTCAGCCCTTCAGGCGGGGCCATGCTGTTCCATCTGCTCAGCAAACTCTATGAGCGGACCAGCGTTGTTATCACCACCAACCTGAGCTTCAGCGAGTGGTCCAGTATCTTTGGCGATGCCAAAATGACCACCGCCCTGCTGGATCGCCTCACGCATCATTGCCATATCCTTGAAACCGGCAATGACAGCTTCCGCTTCAGAGCCAGTTCCGCCGCCCCAAAATCCAGAAAGGACAAATCACCCGCTTGACCCTGCTCGTCGCAGGCAGTACATCATCCACGCCCACCCGGGTCACTTCTCAATGAAAATCCCGGGTCACTTCTCAATGAAAATCCCGGGTCACTTCTCAGTGCAACTCAACACTGATAACCCATTGCGAGCAGAGCGGACAGAGAGGAAGTCGACATGAACGAGCAGCTTTTCAAGTTATCGCCATCCAACGTGACGGTGGAAGCGGGTTTGTCGACCGGCCCGGTATCGGTCGAATCCTATATCTCGCCCGAACATTATGCGCGGGAAAAGGAGCAGGTGTTCCGTCGCGCCTGGCTGCTGCTGGGCCGGGAGGAGGAAATCCCAAATGCGGGGGACTTCGTCACCCGCGACATCGATGTCTGCGATGCGAATGTCCTGATCACGCGCTCCAAGGGAGGCCATGTGCGGGCCTTCCACAATGTCTGCTCGCATCGTGGCAGCCATGTCGTCCTCAAGCCATCAGGCAATGCCGGGAAGTTCGTCTGTCCTTATCACAATTGGACCTACAAGAACGACGGCAGCTTGGTCGGCGTGCCCGATGAGTCCTCCTTCTTCAATTTCGACAAGAAGAACTGCGGACTTACCCCGATCGCAGCCGAGGTCTGGGAAGGATGGGTCTTCATCAACCTGTCGCCCGAGCCGCAGGTTTCGTTGCGAGAGTTTCTGGGTCCGCTCGCTGACCTGATGGCGGGCATACCATATCCCGCCGCAGGCCATCCGATCGTCATCCAGGCCGATATCGATGCCAACTGGAAGGCGATCTGCGATGCCGGCCAAGAGACCTATCACATCCCCGTGCTCCACGCCGAGACGATCGGGACGACCTACGCCTCTCCCGAAAACCCGTTCGCGCACATGCTCGATGCGCGGATGCTCGGCGCGCACAGGCTGATATCGACCTATGGCAACGCAAATTATGCTGCCAAGCCATCGAACAAGGTCGAACGGCTGGGGCAGGATACGCATAGCACCGCGAGCGTGACCTCGTGCAGCAACGATCCTGCCTTGGTTAGCTTTCTCGAGCATCCGGCGGTCAATCCCACCAAATCGACGAGTTGGGCGCAGGACGTCTACCATGTCTTTCCGCACGTCCATATCGACTTCGGGCCGGGCGGTTTCTGGACACATAGTTTCTGGCCGACGTCGCACAAGACCACGCGGTATGAAGCGCGCTTCTACGCGCCGCCTGCGGCGACCGTTGCCGAACGCTTCCGGCAGGAGCTTTTCATCAGCCGGATCGTCGAGGTGGTGCTCGAGGATCTGACCATTGTCGCCCGTACCCAGAAAGGCATGCAATCGCGCGCAAAGGGCTTCATGTATCTGCAGGAAAATGAGGTCGCCATTCGCCATCTCCATTCAACCCTCGATAAATGGGTGAAGGCGAGCACCGTGCGGGAGGCGCTGGCATGACCGACGCGAAGATCGCGACCACCCTGCCCGCCGGGTTCAAGGATCTCGAGCCGCTGGTGGACCGTTGGGCGGGGCGAACCATCGAGGCGCGCACCAAGGCGCGCTGCGAAGCTTCGATGGAAGACATCATGCTCCTTTACGACGTCATGGTCGAGCGCGCGCCAGCGATACTCGATTATCTCAAACCTTTTCCGCTGGATGCGATCGAAGGCGAGAACGCGACGCTTTTCTGCCTGCTGCTATCGCTAGGACAAGCGTCGATGGCGGTGGAGGTTCACGGGCAGCCGCAAGCTCCCAACACGCCATTCCCGCATGGCATCCGCGTGCTGAGCGGCGTCGCGCCGTTCGGCTGAGGCACAAAGTTTTTCGGGAGGCAATCGGATGGGCTCTGTTGCAAAGATTGGCGGCAGTCAGAGGTAGGCTGTCGCTCTGCGCCGATCAGGCGGCTGCTGCGAAATGGTGGTTGAGCATGCCCATGGCCTCCGTCAGCGCCGAGGGCCCAATGCCAAAAGCTCTCTCCACAAGGCGCACCTCGCCCCTGATGCCGGGCTGCAGGCACCAGGGGCGAGCCTGTCCTTTGCGCAGGGCTCGCATGACTTCGAATCCCTTGATCGTGGCATAGGCCGTGGGGATCGATTTGAAACCGCGCACCGGCTTGATCAGTATCTTGAGCTTTCCGTGATCGGCCTCGATCACGTTATTGAGATACTTCACCTGCCGGTGGGCCGTCTCCCGGTCCAGCTTTCCTTCGCGCTTCAATTCGGTGATCGCTGCACCATAGCTCGGCGCTTTGTCGGTATTGAGCGTGGCAGGCTTTTCCCAGTGCTTCAGGCCTCGCAGGGCCTTGCCCAGGAACCGCTTCGCTGCCTTGGCGCTGCGGGTCGGCGACAGGTAGAAATCGATCGTGTCGCCCCGCTTGTCGACTGCCCGGTACAGGTAGGTCCACTTGCCCCGCACCTTGACGTAGGTTTCATCCAGGCGCCAGCTCGGATCAAAGCCACGCCGCCAGAACCAGCGCAGCCGCTTCTCCATCTCCGGGGCGTAGCACTGGACCCAGCGATAGATCGTCGTATGGTCGACCGAAATGCCGCGTTCCGCCAGCATTTCCTCAAGGTCGCGATAGCTGATCGGATAGCGACAATACCAGCGCACCGCCCACAGGATCACATCACCCTGGAAATGGCGCCACTTGAAATCCGTCATCGTTCCGTCCGTCCAATCTCCGCCAAGCATGCTCAAGCTTCACGATTTTTGCAACAGAGCCTAAAATTACGGCCCTGCATCCCCGGCGTTGATACATTCGTCGCGCAGGGCGCTCGATTGAGCCGCCCCGATCGCGGTCGCCTCAATCGGCATAGCGAGCTGGCAATATGCACATACGCGCATAATTTCCGCTTGCGGGCTATGTATATTTGTGCATAATAGCCGCGATGGATACGGAACGGCCGGTTCGATGGGTGGCATCGTCAAAGCGCGATTTTCGGGAGTTCCCGGACGATGTGCAGGACGTAATGGGCTATGCCCTGCACCTTGCGCAGCAAGGCGGGCAGCACGCCAGCACTAAGCCGTTGAAGGGCTTTGGCGGCGCTGGCGTGGTCGAGATCATAGACGACCACCAAGGCGATACGTTCCGCACGGTCTATACGGTCAAATTCGCGGAGGCGGTCTATGTCCTGCACGCCTTCCAGAAGAAATCCAAGCAGGGCAAGGCCACGCCGCAGGCCGATATGGATTTGATCCGAACGCGGCTGAAATCCGCCGAGGAGCATCACCGGCAACACCAGACCCCGCGAGGCACAGCATGAGCGCACAGGACGAAATCATTGAGGAAGGCAGCGGCAATGTCTTTGCCGATCTAGGCTTTGCCGACCCCGACACCCACCTTTTGAAAGCCCAGCTCGTTACCCGTGTAGCCGAGGCCATGCAGGAACGTAAATTGACGCAGATCGCCGCCGCCAAGGTTACGGGATCTACCCAACCGGAATTGTCGCGCATCCTGCGAGGCCAGTTCCGCAGCGTCTCGGTTGAGCGGCTTCTGGCCATGCTCACCCGGCTTGGCTGTAAGGTCGATATTGTCGTGCGTCCGCAGGGGCGGACCACTGAATCGGCCGTGATCCACTTCGCCTAATGTGCGATGATTTCGCGCAAGCCCGGCTCGATATGTTCGAGGCCGGGCTATTCGGCCAAGGGCCTGCCTTCTGGCGCTGGATCGAAACCGACGCGGCGCAACCCTATCTTGCCGCGTTCGCCGCCGATCGACGGCCGCTCGAACCCGGCGAACCCTTCGCCATCGACCTAGCGGCCGACGACTTGCTTGCCCCCGATCGCCTCGCCCAGCTCGCCCTACAGATCGAGGCCGACCATGCTTGATCCCAATCCGTCCATAGCTGACCTTGACGCAATGCTAGATCGCCACCGCAATGACGATGCGGCTATGGAAAAGATCATTCGCGGGTATCTCCGCTGCGCGATCTACAGCTATCAGAAACATTGCGTCAGGCGCGCCTTGCGCCACATCGGCAAGGACGATTGGAGTTTCAAAGAGGAAGACGTTGCCGCCTTGCGGGCCGAAGGCGCGAAATCCATTTCGGACTTTCGAGACTGGCTCATTGAGGAGCTGGCCGGGATGGGAATCAGCGCCCACACCGGCTTGCCGAATTGAGCGCCTAGCGCGCCGTCGCTTCAATTGCTGGCGGTGATTGTGCGCGGAATAAATCGCGGGTCCGCCGTGGGATCGGTAGGCGAAGGATGCAGCATGTCGCGCCGGAAATTGACCGCAACGGAAATAGGCGCGGCGTTCGGCCGAGCCGCCATGATGCGGGCTTGTGGAGCTGGCGCAGCCTCATAGCTGGCCATCGGCTGCACGGCCGCCGAGGTTAGACCCCCTACCCCGCGTTCCGCTCTGGCGACGACAATTTGAGCGCGATCGAGCGGCCGAGTCTGATCGCCGGTATAGAACGCCAGATGCCAATGATCGGCATGGCCCCGGTCCCCCGGCCCCAGCAGCTCCGCCACGCGAATACCATGTTGCGCCATCACGGCGCGGATTTGCTCGCGCGTGATCGTGTGCAGCCCGGCACGCGGCACGAAATCGACCGCCTGCCCATATTTGTGAAAGCTGTTGGCGGCCCCGTAATTGGCTTCCAGCGCCCGCCACGTATCGGTTATGCGAGCATTGAACGCAGCGGCCAAGATCGAGGCGACATAGCCCGCCGAGGCGTCGGCGCTGCCTTGGGGCTGGACGATCGCCGGTTGCGCCGCGAGCTGGCCCCCGCCCGTCGCGTCGGCCGCCGTGATCGTGAGCGGGATCGAGGCCGATCGCGCAGCAGGAGCGCCGCCGCTTACCGGGATGCCGTTCACGCTGTAGGTATTATAGCGCGAGGAAAGCCACGCCTCCCAGCGCGCACCTTTCGCCATAATCAGCGCCCGATAGCGGGCATTATGGACCGGCGTTCGGGAATGATAATTGGCAACCCGCGTCCACAGGTCGCCCTTGTCATCCCGGATATGGTTTCTGATACGCCATGCAGCGAGGTTGTAGGGATAGCACCCCGCCGCAAGCACATATTCGGGCCGGATACCGTAGCGTGCCAGCGATTGAATATAGCTGGAATTGAGCTGCATCGAGCCAAGATCGGCGGTGTTATTGGTGTTCTGGACGCGCGCGCCGGGCCGACCGTTCTCTTGTTCCGCGACCGCCAGCATGACGTTCGCCGGAATGTTATAGCGCAGCGCCGCCGCGATCGAGCATTGCACCCGTTCTTCTATGACAACCGGAGGCAGATCAGCGGCCATGATTAGCTGTCCCCCCTTCTCTGGACGAAGGCCGCAACTTCATCCTCTGGCGTCTCCATGTCGCCCGCATCACGGGCGGCCGAAATGGTATCGCCCGCGAATTGCGCCGTGGGGGGTGGCGATGAATCGGACGAGCTGGCGGGACTGCCCGCGCCGGTCGCGGGAGCGAGCGTTTCACTTCCCGACGATGCCGAGGCGGCCGACGCGCGGATATTGGCCGCCAGTCGGCCGCCCACCGTATTTCCCACCCGCTCTTTCAAAGCGCCCACCGCCATACCAGCGGCAGCGCCGCCGAGGATGCTTGCGGTTTTCGCCGCACGGCTAAGGCCGGTGCGTTGCGTGCCGCCAGTGTCGCCACTTTCGGGCGTGCCTTCACCTTGCGAGCTGGCGGAGCTGGCCTCCCCCTCCCCCGCAGGCGAGCCACCGGCAGCGCCGCCGCCGTTGCCGTCTTCACGATCGGCCGCCTCGCTACCCGCAGCGGCGCTAGTAGCCGTGCCGCCGCCCGCGCTGGCGGCTTCCGAGCCGCCTTGAAGGCCGCTGTTGTCATTGGCCGGGGGGGAACCGCCATCGCCGCCCATAGCGACGCTAAGGGGCGTGCCGCCGCCCCCACCGCCACCGCCGCCGCCGTTATCGCCGCCTCCCGGCATGTCGCCCGCCGACGAAAGCGGTTGCCCGCCTCCCATGCCGGTTTGGCCGCCTTCACCACCGCTCCCACCAGCGGCAGCGAAGGCGGCCTTGATCGCGCTGGCTCCACCCGCAGCGTTCATCGCGCCAGCAGCGATCATAGCTCCACCCGTGGCCGCCGCCCCAGCGGCCATCCCGGCAGCACCCAGCGCGGCCCCTGCCCCAAAGGCTCCGATACCGCCCGCCGCGTGGATCGAGCCGCCACTTATAACGCCCCCGACCATTGCGGGAACCTTGTTTACGAGCGCCAGAAGCACGACCGCGAAGACAAGCATGGTGCCCAAGTCTTGAACGGTCGCCCCCGCACCCGTTTGCGCATAATATTGGTCAAGGAACGTCTTCCCGACGCCGACGATGAGAACCATCGTCATCAGAGACGCGCCGACCGCGACCACCGTTTTGAAATAGTTCAGCGCAATGTCGGAGGTCCAACGGGAACCGCCGAAGCCCAAGAAGATAACCCCGCCATAAGCAAGGATATAGCCGGACGCCAAGAGGAGCAGCATATTCACGCCGACGAGCGCCAAGACGATCAGGACGCCAAGCGCGATGAGAACCTGAATCGTAGATTGGAACGGCGAGGTTATCGAAAATTCTTCATTGGTTTGGCGGAAAATGTCGAATCCAATATCGACAATCCCCGATGGGGCGAGGTTATTAGGAAGGCCCGATGCTTGGGCACCCAGCGAGCGCAAGCCTTCAATGATTGCAATGCCGATCGCCGGGCCGTTGATGAGGAGCCACCAAAAGACACCGCAGAAGACAGCGAAACGGATTGTCTCGGAGGCAAATTCGCCAAGATCGGCGCGGCGCAGCGCCATTTGCCCGAAAGTCCATATGAGACTGATCGCGGCCAGAGCGCCGAACAGAATTGTCGCGTGCGTTGTGAAGACGCTCGCCCACGCCGCCGCCATGCCCTTATATCTGTTCAGAACATTATCGAGCATACCTTGCGATTGCGCATAGGCAGGGGTCGCGGCGAACGTGAGCGCCAACCCCAAGGCGGACAGATGCAGGCGAGCTAGAGCCTTCATAGTGCGGTCCTTAATTCTGGTAATTGCCGATCGGCGTTGGCTTGGTCTTCATTTTGTTGGAGGGGGCCTCAATCGTCACATTTGGCGGAGTTTCCACGGTGACGGGGGCAGGCTTTTCATTTTTGACTACGACGACCACCGCGACGACGATCAGCGCAATGGCGACCAGACTAATGATTAGAGTTCGAGACATAGTTGCTCCTTAATTCTGGTAGGTTCCTACCGGGGTTGGCTTGGTGCCCATTTTCGCCGTCCCGGTTTCCATTGCCGCAGCATCCCGATCGAGCTGATATTGCGATTGGGCCGTCAGCGCGGCGCTTTGCGCGAGCAGCACGCCGCGAATCTTCTGCAACTCACTGGCCTGTTGCGCCGCGAATTGGTTGGCATAGGACAGAGCTTGCATTTGACCGCTGGCACCCGTGGCGTTGGCTTGCAATTGGTCGAGGCGCTGGCCGTCAGACGCGAGCGTCGTCATGGCGCTGTTGATGCCGTTCATAGCGTCGGCATTTGCGGCCATCTGGCTAGTCGTGCGGGCACGCGCGGCAGACAAAGCCGCTGTCCTTTGCGCGGCCGAGCAATTCCCGGAGGTGCAAGCGTTGGTCTGATAGTAAGACGGATTTTTGAATTGGTTCATATAGGTGTTCACGTCACCAGCTTGGCGCGCGAACGAGCTAATTTGATTGACCTGACTTTGCAGGCTGTCGATCGTTTGCGTAGCCTGCTGCCAGAGCTGGACCGGCGCGCCGACCGTGTTCTGAATCATATTTTGGTATTGCTGTAGCTGCGTCTGATACTGCTGGATTTGCTTCGCCACCGTGGCGACATTTTGCAGCGCGGAAACGGTTGTCTGGCGGACGTTCGCAACGTCGATGACCGAGATTTGCGCATTGGCGGACGGAGCCGCCAGCGCGAGGGTGATCGCCAAAGAAATTTTAGCGGCTAAAAATCGAGACTTCATTTTGCTTGCTCCCTTTCATCTGGCGTCAATAATCGAATGAGCGGTAAGGCTTTGAAAACGTGAGGTCTTTCACGACAACCACATTGAAGCGGAAGCCGGGACGGATAATCAGCGTGGGCGATATGTTCAGATTGCGCTCAATCATCATCGCCGTGGTCTGTCCGAGCTGCTGGCCGAGAGCTTGGCTAAGGGCTTGGCTGGCGGACATAGTGCCATTGGCGTTCAGGCCGGTTTGCGGCTGACTAAGGGTTACGCCAGCGGTCACACCCGACATGAGCAGCGCGGAGCCGAAGATACGGAACCAATGCGCGTTCACTTGGTCATGGAACCCGGCATAGCCCGCGCTGTCCGACCCCGGCATAGCGCCAAGGTCGATCGCCTTGCCGTCAGGAAAGATGATCCGTTGCCACGCGATGAGCGCGCGCGTCTGCCCAAAGACCGGGTTGGAATCATACGCGCCGACAAGGCGCGAGCCTTGCGGGATCAGGAGATAGCGGCCCGTGGCGGTATCGAACACGTTTTGGGAAACTTGCGCCACAATCTGCCCCGGTATTTGCGAGTTGATGCCGGAGATCAGCGTGCCGGGAATGACGAAGCCCGCGCGGAGCTGGTAGCGCGAGGGCGCTTCCACTTGGCTGTTCGAGGCCCAGCGATTGCCACCCGCATTGTTGGCGAACTGGCCATAGTTGGCAGGCGGACGGGCATTGGACGCTCCCGGCGCGGCTCCGGCCCCTCCCCCGGCCACTTGGTTTGACAGGGCCGTAAGGGTGGCAATGTCGGAGGCCGAGGGCTGGCGGCCCTGCGCCATCGCAGCGGCCATTTGCTGTTGGAGGGCGACGAGCTGGCTTGCCGGATCAGCGCCGCCACTCATGCCGCCAGCGCCAGAGGATGCCCCATTGCGGCCGTCCTGCCATTTCAGGGCGGTAGGAGAGCGCACGGCGCTACCGAATTGGGCAAGGCGTGCTTCGCGTATGGCTTCCATGCGTGCGCGGCGCAGATCGGCCGCCGTGGGGGCGTTAGGTTGCGCTGGCGAGGCGGTGACGGTTGGCGGCGCGTTGGGATCAACCGGCGCGACCGGAATACCATCGGCGGGCGGCAGCGGGGGGGCGTTCGCCATAACTTCCGCAGCGCCGCTTGGCGCTGTCCCCGCAACCTTGTTCGCAACATCGGCCGAGCTTTGCCCGACAGCCGGTTGAACCTTGGTCGCCGCATTGTCCGAGGAGCGATCAATCATAATCGACACTACGATGGCGATGAACAGCGCCACGATGCCAAGGACGATCAGCAGCGGCGCATTATTGACCCTGCGAACACCTGTCACCAAGCGTCCGCTATTCCCGTCCGCTGCACCGCCCGGCGAGGCTTCCGGCGACATGCTATCAGCATCAGACATAAACTTACCCCCTTACCCGGCCTTGACGACGCCACAGCGCGCGGCACGGATGCCCTTGCACTTGGCGCGCGCCGTCGCGCTGGATTGAAACTGTCCGAATTGGATGCCGTGAGAGCGTCCGTTTTGGACAAAGCGCGGCGTCACGCTCGCCCACGAAGGGCGAAGGCGCGCCGTCGCGCGCCAATAGGCGCGTGCTGCGCTTTCGGAGGAGAAGCCCGTCAGGCTGACAGACCACGTTCCGGCCTCTGTTCCATTGCCGCCGAAGCCGGGTTGCGTGCTGGCGACGGGCGACGGAACGGGAGGAGGTGCGGCAGGCGCTACGGGCCGGTTCGCCCGTTCGATCAGCTCCGGCGTTGCGCCGGTCAGATCGAGCGCCCACCCGGCAGACGGGTAGATACCCTTTTCATCCACGCCATAGATGCGGGAGAAAGTTTGCGCGCCGACCCGCAGCGTCACGCGGTAGGAATCGGCAATTGGCTGATCGACGTAATAGCGCAACGGCGTGGCCGCAGGATCGGGCTTCACGCCCTTGCCCGCCTCAATCACCGCATAGCCTGCTTGGCGCATCGAGGAGCGCAAGCCGTCACCATAGGCCCCGCCCCCGGTAGTCGGGATCAGCACCCGGCTAATCGCAGGCGGGTAGAGTTTCACCAGCTCCGCCACGGAATCGTCAACGAGGGCTTGGGCCTGATCGGGAGGAGCCGGAACGGCGAAGCTGTCCCGGTGCGAAACGCCCGCGCAGCTCGTAAGCAGGAAAGCCACTGATACAAAAATCGCACCGCGCACGATCAGCCCCCCCTTGTGATGGTGACGCGCTCTTGGCGCTTGCCGACACCGGAGATGAGGACCGCTTGGTCAAAAATCTGATCGACAATGTAGCGGCCATCTTGGAGCCGGTAATTGACGATGGAGGTATCAGCCGCCTTGGAGACGCTGCCCCCGGCCCGGACGATCAGCAGCGATGGCGCTTCCGTCTGCTCCATCGCGTGCGGCATTTCGATGATGGTTTTGACGCCATCATTGTAAACCCGGACGGGCTTCCAGCGTGCGCGGCCGTCAACGCTATAGTGGAAATCGAGATTGGAGAGATATTCGCTCCCTCCCCTGCCCGTCCCGCGCGCGCCATCGGGCACCGCCATCGTGTTTTCGGCGCGCGCCGTGTCCGATCGAGCGCGGAAAGCGGCCCATTTGGCTTGCGCTTCATCGGGATAGGTGAACGCCACCCGCGACATGAATTGCGTCCGGTGCGACACCAACCGGATATGGTAGGTGCGGCGATCGGTCGTCACGATCAGCGTTGTATTCAAGTTCGCATCGAGCGGCTTGATGATAAGATGCTGGGTTTCGTTCGGCCCGGAATTGGAAACGGCCGGTTCGATCAGCCAGCGGGCGCTATCGCCCACGTTGACCGAATTGATGTTCTCGCCCGGCTGCAACTGCACATCGCAGATTTGCAGCACAGCACAGACCACGGAGGGTTCGGAGGTGCCGAAGGCGAACAATACCGCGCCTTCGGTGCCCGGCACCGGCTTGATGCCTTCGGCGCTTTCCGCCTGCCAGCGCCGCGCGATCGACAGACCCTCGCGCTGGGTGCGCGTCAGGTTCGGATTGCGCGGGCTGATATAGGCATTGGGATCTACTTGCGCCCCTCCCCCGGCAGGCATGGGCGCGTTCGCGGGCGGCATGTCGTCGGGAAGCGGCGGGCCGTCCTGCGCGGACGCGATCGAAGGCAGCGCCGCGAGGGCGGCGGCGAAATAGGCGATCTTCTTCATGTTGATTGTCCCTCCCATCAGAGTGTGCGCGACCAAGAGAAATCTTGGACGAACACGCCCAAGGGGTTTTGCTTAATTTGTTCCTCCGTGGTGGCCGAGCTGGGCGGCGCAACGCGGATCGTGACGAGCGCGCGCATTTTCGCCGGAGGCTGGATAGGCTGGCCTTGCCGATCGCGCTCCGTCTCGGTCCAATCGACCTGCCAAGAGGTCTTGGTTTGCTGAATTACCGAGGCGATTTCGACCGACACGGTTTCCCGCGCCGCGCGGGCGAAAGGCGTATTGTCGGGATTGCCGTTGAGATAGTCGGTCATCTTTGCCAACGCCGGATCGTTCGGCGCGAGCATCCCATAGACCCGGAAAATGGCTTGCTTTTGGAGTTCAACGTCAGCCGTCACCATGCGGGCCGACTGGATGAAGGAGCCGACTTGCGCTTGCACCACGCGCGCATCGACCGGCGAAGCCACATCGGCCCGCTGGGTCGCTATCGCGTCCCCCAGCGAGTCCACGCGGACCACGTAAGGGATGAATTTCGACTGACTGCCAATCGCTATGATGCCGCCGACAGCGGCGAGGACGATCAGCATCGAAAGGATTGCCATAGTCTGCCACAAGCGCCGCGAGGCAGCGATGCCGCCCACATGCTCATTCCATTGCCGCCGCGCGTTCAGGTAGGGGTTGGGATCAACCGGGGCGCTTTCCGCAGCTCGCCGCCCCCGCAGCTTGTCAAACAGACTCATGCAGCTTCTCCGAGGTATAGGGGGCCGCCGCCGCGCGGCCGATATTGATGGTGGATTCGACGCCACGGATGGCCAGCCACTCGTTGACCCATGCCGGGCCATAGGCCGCTTCAAGGGCCTTAATGGTGGCGATGGATTCCTTGTCGGTCGCGCCGACGAAGGACAGGGCCACGGGGCCTAGCGCCAGCTCAAAGAGCCGCCGCCCCTGTTCCGAGAGATAGTAATATTGGCGCTTGGGGATGGCCGTCGCCAAGATTTCAATCTGGCGTGTATTGAGGCCCATGCGTCTGTAGAGTTGGGCGGTATCGTCATCGCGCGCATAGACGTTCGGCAGGAAAATCTTGGTCGCGGTGGACTCCACGATAACGTCAAGGATGCCCGAATTTGCGGCGTCAGACAGGCTTTGCGTTGCCATGAGAACAAGGCAGTTGGACTTGCGCAGCACCCGGAGCCATTCGCGGATTTTGGCCCGGAAGGCGGGATGCCCCAGCATAATCCATGCTTCATCAAGGATGATCGCGGCAGGCTGGCCCTTCAAAGATCGCTCGATACGCCGGAAAAGATAGAGGAGGACCGGCAGCGCGTATTTTTCACCGAGGTTCATCAGCTCCTCGACTTCAAACACGGTAAATTCCGACAGGCTCAGGCCGTCATGTTCCGCATCGAGAAGATGGCCCATAGAGCCGTCCACCGTGTAGGTGCGGATCGCCTCGCGCACCGTTTCATCCTGAATCGTGACCACAAATTCAGAGAGGGTTTTGCCCCCGCTGGCGTGCATGTTGACGATGGCGTTGCCGATTTCGTTGCGTTGCGCGGGCGTGGTCGCCACGCCGTTGAGGGCTAGGATTGTGTCGATCCAATCCATTGCCCATGCGCGATCGGACTTGGTTTCGAGGAATTGGAGCGGGCAGAAGGCGAGCTTTTCGTCATCCCCGGCGACAGTGAAATGCGCCCCGCCCACCGCCTTCGCCAGCGGGTAGAGCGACAGGCCCTTGTCGAACGCGAAAATGGACATGCCGGGATAGCGGCGGAGCTGGGCGGCGAGCAGGCCGAGCAGCGTTGACTTGCCTGCGCCCGTGGGGCCGAAGATGAAGCTATGCCCCACGTCGCGGACGTGGAGATTGAGCCGGAACGGCGTGGAGCCGTTGGTGACGCCAGACATGAGCGGGGGCGAGCTGGGCGGATACATCGGGCACGGCGCATGATCGAGGCCGGTCCATATCGAGCTGGTCGGCATCAGGTCGGCTAGGTTCATGGTGTTGATGATCGGGCGGCGGACGTTTTCGACGCCATGCCCCGGCAGCGTGCCCAAGAACGCCTCTAGGTTGTTCACCGTCTCGATACGGGCCGCGAAACCGAGTGCGTTGATAGCCTTTTCAAGCTGGCGCGCGGCCTGTTCTACCTTATCGCGGCTTTCGTCCGTCAGGACGACGACGCCGGTATAGTATCCTTGTGCGATAAGGCCGGAGTTGACTTCCTCCAGCGCATTATCGGCATCGGCCACCATCGAAAGGGCGTCCTGATCTATCTTGCCGCTGTTGGTCTGGAAAACCTGATCGAAGAAGCCGCGAACCTTTTGCCGCCACTTTTTGCGGAAATCCTCAAGGTGTTTCACAGCTTCATGGAGGTCCATAAATATGAACCGCGTGGACCAGCGATATTCAATCGGCAGCTCGCCCAGCGCCGAGAGGATGCCCGGCGTCGATTCCATCGGGAAACCTTCGATCGCTACCGTCTGGACGAACTTGTTGCCGATGCGCGGGATTACGCCCGTCCACATTTCGACACCGCCGATGATGGAATCGAGATACATCGGGTTCGAGGGCAGCACGACCGGCTGATTTTTGCCGGTGACGCAGAATTGCAGCCACCGCAAAAAGTCGTCGTGCGTCACGGTCGAGCCGTCCTCATTTTCGACCTTGTGAGCGCGAAGGCGGGTCAGCTTCACGGCCGAGGACAGACGGCTTTCAAATGTGGTGATTTCGCGCTTGAAGCGTTCAACCAGGTCGGCCGTGCGTTGCTTGTTGTTCGGCCGCTCCCGATCGTCGTCAAACATCAGCTCGACAAACTTTTGCTCCGCTATGACCGGAGGGAAATAGGTCGCGGTAATGACGAAATAGCCCTCATACATGGTGCCGAGGGACTGGAATAATTCGCGCCTTTCCTGATCTATGGCGTCCGTCACCGGGTCAGGAAAATGCGACAGACCCGCAGCCGAGTAGGCGGCAGCAGGGCGGCGCGGCGCGTCAACGTGGATCATCCAGCCATTGCCCAGCCCGGCGAGAGCTTGGTTGATCCGAAAGCTGACCATATCGCGCTGGCGGTCGGTGGAGCTGGCGTTATCGTCGCCCTCATAAATCCACGCGGCCATGAACGAGCCGTTCTTGCCGACGATTACGCCATCATCGACCATCGCCCCATAGTTGAGCAGATCGGCAAGCCCTTCATCCTTGGAGCGATACCGGGCCAGCTTGCGTTCGGCCGCGTTGGCGAAGGACGCAAAGGCGAGGACCGCGAGCAGGGCCGCCCCGAAGATCGCTATGACGACAGCGATTGTCTGGATCATTTTTTCTTCCCCGGTTGCCGGTAGCGGCGGAATTGCAGGCGGCCGTTCTTGCGGAAGGGCGTGGAGTGGGCCGGGTAGTAGGGGCGATAGGTGCGGTGCCGCATGTAAACGAACCGCATCAGCGGGTCCGATTTCGCCATGAGACGACAGGCCCACACGCCTGCAAACCAGATCAGCAGGCCAGCGGCCCACGCCTTCAAGGAATTGATGGCCGGAACGATCAGCGCCATCGACGCTAGGCCCGTGAGCATGACCAGCTCGCGGTCCCCACCCAAAAACAGATTGTTGCGGACGCCAGAGCGGCGAATAGGCACTGATCGCAGAGCCATGTTGACCGGCCCTCCCCTTTAGCCTGCCAGCGCGGGCGAAGCGGTGCCGGTAATCACCGCACCGCCGCCCGTGATGGAGGACAGGACCGAGTTAGCGCCGACGAGCATCGAGGCGACGAGGACGATCAGCAACAGCGTTCGCACAAAGCCGTTGAGATCGCCGCCGAAGATCAGGACACCACCGGCAACGACGATGCCGACGAGGGCGAAGGTATAACCGACGGTGCCGGTCATCGACTGGCGCACCTTGGTCAGATAGGATTCGTAAGGCAGGCCGCCCGTGGTATCCGAGGCCCAAGCCGCGTGAGGCCAGAGCAGGAGCATGACGAGCGCCAGCCCCAGCATACCCCATATGAGCGCCTTACGGCGGGCGGCGGCGTCATTCCAAAACAACGTCATATGTCATGCTCCTTCACAGTTTGCGCAAAATGTATTTCCCATCCACGAAGCCCCCGACTTCCAGCAGGCTTTCAATGCGGCGACCCTCTGGCGTGCGCGCGATGTGGACGATCAAATGCACCGCATCACCAATCAGCGGCTCAATCGGCCGTGGTGAATCGGGGTGCATACTGATGAGCATTTGGAGCCTGCTAAGGCCCGCTTCGGCGTTGTTGGCGTGCAGCGTGGCCGCTCCGCCCTCGTGGCCGGTGTTCCACGCCATGAGCAGGTCGAGGGCTTCCGGGCCGCGCACCTCGCCCACTAGGATACGATCGGGCCGCATCCGCAGCGTGGTTTTGAGCAGCGCCGTCATGGTGATTTGCGGGGACGTGTGGAACTGGACGTAGTTTTCAGCGGCGCATTGAATCTCGCCGGTATCTTCAATGATTACGAGCCGTTCGGTCGGGTCCGCGTCCACCATCCCGTTGATAATGGCATTCACTAGCGTTGTTTTGCCGCTGCCGGTGCCGCCAATCACCAGAATGTTGCGGTGCGCGCGGATAGCCTCATGGATGAGGCTGCATTGCTCCGCCGTCATAATCCCGCCCTCCACATATTGTTCGAGGGTAAAGATCGCCACGGCGCGTTTTCGGATGGCGAAGGTCGGCGCGGGCACGACCGGGGGCATCTGTCCGGCGAAGCGCGAGCCATCTATAGGAAACTCGCCTTCCAGAACCGGGGAGGCCCGCGTCACTTCCTTGTTATGATAGCCAGCGACCGCCTTGATGATCGCCTCGGCCCGGCTTGGGGCGACCTTACCGATGCAGATCATGCGTTCGCCAAGGCGTTCCAGCCATAGCTTGCCATCGGCGTTCAGGATCAGCTCAACGGTTTTGGGGTCGGCAAGCGCATCCAACATAAGCGGTTGCATGGAGCGGCGAAGCATCTCCTTCGCACGCTCTTTTACCGTATCTTGAGCGGGTTCCCCCTTGGCCTCCATGAAGCACCGTCCCTGCCAAAACAAAATGGACGCAAGGGATATACCGGAATTTTCATGGAGGCAACCAGAACGATTGCAAAGAATTAGGTTCAGATTGGGGGGATTGTCAGGACCGACGCAACTTAGCGTGGGCAGCCTTGTGCCATTGTGCTATCTGAAACGCTTGATGATCCGTGACGATAGCGGAAACGCGCTTATAACCGGGAGGAAGCCCCAGCTTTTTATCTTCTTTTGATAAGGTATCGGCTAGGCTGGCGTCCCAGCCATCGGTGCCGATAGGCGGCGGTTCCAGTAGCGCGACAAGCGGGACTTCCAGAGCATTTGCGATGGCGGCGATTGTTTCGAGCGACGGGTTTCCCTTACCGGCTGTAACGTCAGATACGAAGGACACAGACAGCCCCGCGTTCTCCGCGAGGTCTTTTTTCTTGAGCCGTCTTAAGGCCAAGAAGCGGTTAATGTTAATCGCGAGAACCTTCCGATACACAGGTTCGGTTTCTTTCTTCCGCAAGGGGGTTGGTTTTAGCCGCTAAAATTCCGGGTAGCTGCGGAGGATATGCCGGAGCGCGCGAGAAAGGAAGCGGTATGACGCCGAATATGATTGTTTATAGCATCATTTTTGGACGAGCCGGGCCGAGCGCGCGAGCGCGCATAACGGGTGGCAGCGAACGGATTGAAAGAAGAAAGTGACGCGCGAGAGACAAGATCAGGCTTCCGCGTAATTCTCTTTGGCGTCCATTCCGTAAATGCTCGCAGGATCGAGCGCAGGCCCCAAGATGCTAATTGCCGATCAGATCGCGGCGACCAATTTTGAAAATTACGGCTGTAGCGCGTAGCTCGATAATGTAAGGCTATAGCTTCGATTCTTTCAGTTGGTAGGCCCAAGAAGCCACTCGTTGATGCTCTTGAACTGCGGACTTCGACGTAAACGCAGACCGCTTTTCTATATATGTCTTTCAGTCGCCAGCATATTTTTTCAGCACTGAATTGCCAGAACCTTTAATGTCCTTTAAGCCGGGGCATTATGGCGAATCATACGCAACTCAAACCCTCCACGCTGTCCCAGCGCAAACGCGCCAAGGCACAGAGCGAGCAGGGCTTTAAGCGCATGAGTTTGGCCTTGTCCCCTAAAGCCGTCGAGATCGTGGAGAGGGTGAAAGCCAGCAAGGGATTCACGTCCCGCGAGGCTGCAATCAACGCGATCCTAGAGCGGATCGGGGACGATATGTTTCTGCAACAGGAGTTTCTGGCCGTGAGTGGATAAGAAAATGCCCGGCTCGAAGCCGGGCACCCTCAAAACCGCTTAGTGGGACAGTGCGCCAACACTGAACCTACAGACAATTTCCCACTTAGCGGTTTTCGGACTTCGGTTCAAGGGCGCTTGATTCGCGCAACGGGATTTTTTTGCCTGTCTCCCGGCCCTTCGCAAAGGAGGGACGACGATGAGTGACACCAGAAGAAAAGGGCCGCTGGCGATCGGGGAGCTGACCCAGCAGCTTTTCGGCCGAGCCTATGGCGACCGTAGCCGGGGCGGGAAGCACATCACCAAGGCCCGCGTGCGCGGCGGCAGCAAGGAAGCCGGGAGCGACGTAGAAAAGGGCTTCCTCGCGGCGCGAGACACCAAGACGCGCAAGGGATGCTGGCGTGCGATCAATCTGGCGTTTGAAAAGGGCCGCGCCCTGCGCGCGGAGCTGCGGCGCGAGCCGCGCGAGATAACGCAGTTCGAGCACTATTGCATGAGCATCACCAATTCCACGATCCGGGTGTATCAAGCCCTGTTGCGGATGGAGGAGCGTTTCAGGGGCAACGTGGTGCCCAGCTATGAAATGATAGCCGAATGGGCGACCGTCTCTAGGGCCACCGTCGCAAGGGCCTTGAACGCCCTTACCAGCATCGGCTTGCTGGCGCGCCTGCGGCGCTACGTCCACACCGTCACAGAGGACGGGGCGCGATCAGAGCAGACCTCCAATGCCTATCGGGTGGAATTGCCGAGGATGCTTCTCGAATTGCTCGACCGGCGCAAGCGCCCTGCCCCGGTGCCCGACGACGAGGCCCAGCGCCTACAGGACCGGCTTGAAGATGAGGCTTGGATGCTCTCCCGGTTGAGCAAGGCCGATTACATACGGGAGACGACGACATGCAAGGCCACAGCGGAGGCCCTAATCAGCCTATGGAACGGCATTTGCGCCCGTGATGGCGTTGTTGCCTAGCCGTGAGTCTCATAATGGTTCTGAACCTCCCCTTGAGTTTATTTATCTAAGGTGATGCGGAGTTGCGCTAGTCGCGCAACGCTTAATTGAGACTGTTTGAACACCAAAAAGGGGGTAAGGCTCCGATTTGGGGAGCTGACATGCGTGTCCATTCGGGGCGCGGATAGCGGCACTCTGTAAAACTGCGGGGCAGCGACCAAATATGCCTTGCGATGGAGGCCATTTTAGCGGCTAAAAGATTTTCATGGCGGGCGAGCGTAACTTGACAGCAACCGGGAAACTTCCAATATATCGGATATGGCCGGGCTATGGTGCCAAGGTCGAAACCGGAGAAGTCCGATGAGCAACAGAGAGAGAATTGCCGCCGTGCTGGTTGGCGAAGAAGACCGGATTATGTGCCTGCCCCGGCTGTTCGGGCTGGCGCGCATGATCGAGGTCGAGGCCGTCACCTATGGCTATATGTCCAAGCTATCCGCCGACTACACGGGCGCATATTGGCATTTCTACACCCTATCGAACGGCGGGTTCTACATGGCCCCCGGCGATCAGCCCCAATATCGTCTGGAATGGGACGGCAACGGCTTCTCTGGCGACGTTTCGGCCGACGCGGCGGGCCTTATAGCCACCCTGTTCATGCTGGGGCATATGCACGAAAAATACGGCGAGGATCAATTTGCCCAGCTCTATGCGTGGGCATCTGCCTATGCCGCCCAACATTCGGAAGCGGGGCCGATCGGTGCCGCGCTCGACTAGCGCCACAGGGGGGCAGCGTGCCCCCCTTCCCTTCCCTGCCTATCGGGCATATTCCTCATTCGGCCGCCATGAGGAGCAACGCCAGCGAAGGAACAGACGCGCGCATGATTGATGTTCGGCCAGATTGCCTATTGCCCGCCGATCAGGGGTGGCAGCAGCCGACGCCGGATGAGGTAAGGGCGGTCCTCAAAGCAGCGGACATGACAGGGGGCAGCGCGTCCAAGTTTCTAGGCTTGAGCAATACCCGCGTTATTCGGCGCTGGACGGGCGGCGACGATCAGATTCCCTATTCGGCATGGGCGCTGTTGTGCGCGGCTGCGGGCTTGGGAAATATTTGGGAACACCAGAACGACGATTTTAGCGGCTAAAATTATTGCCGTTCAGACTTTACGGGGGCTTGACACGGTTCGGGATGCTGTCATTATATCGGTTGTGACCGGGCAACCCGCCAAGGTCGAAACCGGAGTATTCCGATGAAGGCGAAAATTCCCCCGCTGCCCGCACGTTTTGCGGTCATGCGGCTTCCCAATCCTCCACCCGCATGGGAGGGCAACCGCGTGGATTACGTCATTGCGGCCGTCTGGACGTTCGGAGTCCTGATCTGGACCGTCGCGCGTTTCATCATCCCGCTTGTCGTCTTCTGGCAGTTCTGCCGGATGCTCTGGTATTGGAACACGCCGGATGTTCATGCCGGTTGGCAGTTCCTCGCCTATTATGCGGTCTATATCGCCCTCTACATCTTCCTTGGCGTCTATGAGCCGAAGCTATACCGCGAGAAGAATCGCGGCAGGCGCAATGGATAAACGCTTGAGCGCGTCGGCCTTTGAGCAAGCTGCTGGACGGCTCAATATCGCGGCGCGTCCGCTCGACATGGCGCGCGCCGTTCTGGTGGACGGCGAGGCCCAATCGGCCGTGGCGAAGCGCGAAGGCGTGTCCCGCAATGCCGTTTGTCTGGCGGTCAACCGGATTTGGAACGCGCATAGCGAGGTTCCCGAAGGTTTCGAGCGTGTGACGGCGATTTTACCGAAACATAAAGCCTTCCTTGTGCGGCAATGGCAGCGCGAGGCGGTGGAAAGATTGGACGCCAAACGATGAAAACACTTGTCATAGCGAACCAGAAAGGCGGCGTTGGTAAAACTTCAACGACCGTTCATCTTGCCTATTACTTCAAAGAACAGGGGTTGAAGGTCGCAGTTATTGACTTGGACACCCAAGGAAATGCCAGCTTCACCCTTGGCGAATATGATAGCGGAGCCTTGGCGAGCGGCCTTTTCGATGCCGTGTCACAATTCGACCTGGCTAACGCCGAGGGGATTGCTGTCTTTTCCGCCGACGCGCGGTTGGCCGATCTTGAGAAACTAGATCTCGGTGCGGCTGCTGGCGCGTTCAAGCGCAGTCTGGCCGTGATCGAGGCGGAAGGCTTTGACGTGTGCCTGATAGATACCCCCCCGTCCCTTGGGGTCCGAATGGCAGCGGCGTTGCTATCGGCCGACTTTGCGGCCTCGCCCATCGAGCTTGAAGCCTACAGTTTGCAGGGCATTGAGAAGATGGTGACGACGATCGCCAATATCCGGCGCGCGAACCCGGCGCTGCAATTCCTTGGCATGATACCGAGCAAGGTTGATGGCCGGAATCCCCGGCACGGGCAGCACCTTGACGAGCTGACCCGTGCTTATCCCCAGTTGGTCATTCCGACGCCGATCGGAAACCGGAGCAGCGTTGCGGACGCGCTGGCGTCGGGCTTGCCGGTTTGGTCGATCAAACGGACTTCGGCGCGGAAAGCGGCGCAGGAAATGCGAGCGATGGCCCGCCACATTCAAGAAAAGATGGAGATTTGACGATGGCCGACAACACCGAGGACAAGAAGCCGGGCAAATCGTCCACCAAAGCCGCGCAGAAGCCCGCGCAGAACGCGGGGCTAGGGTTGGAGGGGTTGGGCGACCTTTCGAGCCTCCTAGCCTCTCCTGCGGCCCCGGAGGGCGGTTCTGGCGCTCCGCTCGAATTGGAGCTGGCGCTGATTGACGAAGACCCGAACCAGCCCCGCAAGCAGTTTGACGAAAATTCGCTGGCGGAAATGGCCGAGACGATCAGGGAGCGCGGCGTGAAGACGCCTATTTCCGTTCGGCCCAATCCCAAGGTGGAGGGGCGCTATCTCATCAACCACGGCGCGCGCCGCTATCGCGCGTCCCTGTTGGCCGAGAAAGTGACAATTCCGGGCTTCATCGACCCCGATTATACCGAGGCCGATCAGGTCATTGAGAATTTGCAGCGGGACGCTCTCACGGCCCGCGAGATTGCCGACTACATCGGCCGCGAGCTGGCCAACGGGAAAAAGAAGGGCGAGATTGCCAAGGCCATCGGGAAATCCCCGGCCTTTGTCACCCAGCACGCGGCATTGCTCGATTTGCCGGAGCCGATCGCCAAGGCGTTCCAGAGCGGGCGTTGCAAGGACGTGACGTTGATCTATGACCTTGTGGGCCTCCACAAGAAGCATAGCGAGGGCGTTGCGCGCTGGCTGGCCGATGCCGATCAGGAGATTACGCGCGGATCGGTGCGGCTCTTGAAGGAGTTCCTTGAGTCCGGCTTGAGCGGCGAGGCCGAGGAGGAATCGGGCGACGACGAGGGCAACGGCGGCGCTAGTGACGACGCCGGGGCCGGAGAGGAGAAGGAACCGAAGGAGGAAGACCCGCTAAAGCTGAAAAAGGCCATTGTGCAGGTTTCTCATAACAAGCGCCCTGCCCGTCTGATCCTGAATAAGCGGCCCTCGCGCGATGGCGTGGCGTGGATCAAGTATGAAGACAGCGGCGAGGAAACCGAGGCCGATCTTGGAAAAGTGCAGCTTCTTGCGCTTCTTGAAGGATAGTCCCCTCCCCTGCCCAGCCTTACAGGCCCCGCTTGTGCGGGGCCTTTTTTATGGCGCGAGAGGTAAGAAAATCGGATATAGTGCAAGCTAGAAATTTTAGCCGCTAAAGGAACGGCCATGCAGGACACGCCGATTGCAGACCCGGACAAGTTTTCACTGGACGAGGGAACGGGCGACCCACAGGCCGACGCCGACCGGCTGTTAGACGAGGCGCGCACGCTGGATAGTCAGGAAACGGCAGCTATCGCCACCGCGCCAACCGAGGAAACCTATAACGCCCAGCTACAGACGGTCATTGAGGAGAAGGTTGAACAGGCGAACCAGATCGAGGACCGCCTAGAAAGCATGATGGAGCAGCAAACCGCCCGTTTGCAGCAAATCCAGCAGCAGCCCCCCGGCTTCCTGTCCCTGCCCGGCAAGCGCCAAGCATGGCAGGCCCGGATTGCCAACGCGCAAGCGGCCGTGCAGCGGATCGCGGTAAGGCTGGAAGCCGTGCGCGAAATCCGCGACGGCATGGCCGTTCACGGCCCGCGCGTGGAGACGATCGCAGCGGCCAAGCTCGAATATCGAGAGCCGAAACTTGTCGATGATTTCGAGGAGCTGATGCAGGCACGTCGGTTGCATGAGCTGCACATGCGCGCGGAGCGGGAGAAAGAACAGATCAGGGAAAAGACGATCGAGCGCGGCGCGGACGATCGGAAACCGGCAGGCCGCACGCTCGCGCGCGGATTGGCGAGAGATGGGGGATAGTGCGACATGGGGGAGGGGCCTTCGCTGGCGTCAATGATGGAACAGGGCGGCGGCCAACACTACCAGCGCCGCGATCAGCGTCAGGCCCGACGCTAGGAGATTGCGGTTAGCGACGGCCCGGCCATCGTTTAGGGGCTTTTGCAGCCCCGTCCCGATATGCTCCCCCACTTCCTTGATGATCGCCTTCGCTGCGGCCCCCATACGCTCGTTCATGGCGGCTTCCGAGGCGTCCAGCGCCGCGTTCAGCACCGATTCCGCCTTGTCGGTGATAGCAATCGACCAACGATTGCTCATGTCTTCCAGCTCGCTTTTGAACGCCTTTAGTTGCTCCTCCTGCGCATCGGCGCTTTCGCCCAGCAACATCGCGTTGATGGTTTGCAGGATCATCAAGGGATCATCGGCGGACAGCGTGACCCCGTGCTGGCGCGAGATTTCCGCGATCAGCGCCGCGATTTTTTCGTGATCGGCCATTACACGACCTTAGCCTTGTCGAGTTCAGCAAAGACCGCATCACGAACGCGGCCGAGGCGGTGACGCTGCATCAGGGCTATGTCGCCATCGGCAAGCGTTTCCTCAAAAGTCTTGCGTGCGGCCAGCATGTCCCGAACGTCCGCCCCGAAGGTTTCCTTTCTCAGATCGGGGAGGGTGACGATCGCGGCGACCCGATCCTTTAGCTCCCGGTAGGCTTTGAGCTGTTCAAAACTCTTACCCTCTGCCTCGACAGGCCCATGATAGGGGTTGAGCCACACGACGATTGCAGCCGGATCGGGGAAGGCTTCGGCTACCGAGGCGAAGCCTTGAAGCGTGTCGATCAGCGATTGCCCGCCTACGATAATGGTATGCAGGACGAGCTTATGGCCCAGATCGGCAATCACGTCAGGCGCACCGTTGTCGAACATATAGGAGGATAGGGCGCTGTAGCTGCTCGCGCCGCTGTCAATGACCACCGATTCCTTGGAACCGGCGATCATTTCCATCATGGCGTCGAATTTGCGCGGGTTTATGTCGCCGTTTTCCAGCAGCTCGACCTTGGACACGTTGAGGGACTGAAACCCGGCAAGGGTGGCGTTGATCGGATCGGTATCAATGCAGAGCGGGCTTTCGCCTCGCTTGGTCAGATATTGGGCCAGCATCGAGGCGGCGAGCGACTTGCCCACACCTCCCTTGCCCTGCAAAACTATGTGGACGTTGCTCATACCAAATCCTCTTTGTTCGGAGTGGCCGGGTGATTGAAGCGCGCCGGTTTGGGCCGGGGCGGCGGATCAGCTTCGGCCGAGGCCGTTGCTGATCGGGAAGGGGAGGGGGGCGCTGGAGGTGCCTTGGGCGGTTCCCCGGTAGCTGGCGCGCGATACCGGCGAACGTATTTGGCGAACCACGCATAGCCGAAGCTAATGCGGCCTTCCTCCGTCAGCAGCTCCCATATGCCGCGCACCGGCCATCCTTCCGCAAGGGCTGCATCTATGTCCGATCGAGCGGCGAGGAATTGCGCGAGGTTCCGGTTTTTGCCCCCCGGCTCCCGTGAGGCCGCCCGTTCGCGCAATCGCTCCGTGAAGGATTTCCCGCTGTCTGTCATTTCCACCTACGATATTTTTCGGCGCATAATCGGCTATAAAGCGTTCATAAACCGGCCACGAACCGATGAACTCCCGCTATATCGTATTTTTCTGCCAGATTAGGCCGTGTGGCGCTAGATATTTTCGGGGGTGAACGATATATGATCGTTCCAGCAACAGTTTCTATTTGGCGTCTAAACGTCGAAGACGGGGCAGGATAGGTAATGGAGGCATCCACGCAAGCGCGGACACCCCCATTACTCCCCTTATTCGCACCGGGGGCGCTCAACGGGAATCCTGCTCTGCGAGGCCCGCCGCTACCGCGTCGAAAGGGAGAGAGTTGAACGACAAGCCCAAGGCCAAACGCGAGCGGCACCACGTCAAGATATGGTGCAGCGCGGAGGAGAAAGCGGAGATCGAAGCCGCCGCGCAGGCAACCGGCTTGAGCGCATCCACCTATCTCCGCGTCCTTGGATTAGGGCATGAGCCGCGCCCTCTGATCGACATAGAACAGGGGCGCGAGTTGGTGCGCGTGAATGGCGACCTTGGCCGCCTTGGCGGCCTGTTGAAGCTATGGCTTACCGACGACGCCAAGTTGGAGGAGATGGCCCCGGAGCGGATGCCGGTTATCATCCGGGGCGTGCTGGCCAAAATCGAGGCCAATCAGGAGGAGTTATCCGGCATCATTCGGAAGGTCTTGCGCTCCCGGCAAGATTTTAGCGGCTAAAAAAGGGGCCGCGCCGATGATCGCAAAACACGTCCCCATGAAGGCGACTTCCAAGAGCGATTTTGGCGGGTTGGTGCGATACATCACCAGCGCGCAGGGACGTGACGAGCGCGTGGGTCTGGTGACTGTCACCAACTGCAACGGCCATACGCCAGAAGATGCTGCGCAGGACGTTATGCTTGTCCAATCCGCCAACCAGCGGGCGGCGTCGGATAAGACCTACCACTTGATTATTTCCTTCCGGCCCGGCGAGAATCCCAGCGCCGAGGTTATGCGTGACATAGAGGAGGCGGTATGCGCCGCGTTGGGCTTTGCCGAGCATCAACGGGTTAGCGCCGTCCACCACGACACCGACAACACGCATATTCATCTAGCGATCAACAAGATTCACCCTGTCCGGCACACGATCCACGCGCCGTTGCGGGATTATCAAACCCTTGCCGCTGTTTGTGAGCGGCTAGAGGTCAAGCACGGGTTAGAGCCGGATAATCATGCGGCCCGGCAGCGCGCGGGAGAAGCACGCGCGCGCGACATGGAGCAGATCGCGGGCACGGAAAGCCTGATAGGTTGGGCGCAGCGGAATTGCGCCGAGCCATTGAAGGCCGCCGCGAGTTGGGCCGAGTTGCACCAGATCGCGGCCAATTTCGGCTTGTCGGTGCAGGCGCGCGGCAACGGCCTGATATTTGCGGCGATGGACGGAACGACCGTAAAGGCCAGCTCCATCGCGCGCGAACTGTCAAAAGGGGCGCTAGAGAAACGCTTGGGAGCCTTCCAGAGCGCACAGGGAGGGGAGGGGGCACCGAAGGCCCGTCAGACCTATGAAAAGCGCCCCGTGCCCTCCCGTATCGACACCAGCGCCCTATTCTCCGCCTACCGCGAGCAGCAGGGCACACGCGCCACGCGCCGAAAGGTCGAGCTGGCCGAGGCCGCAGCCAAGCGCCGCGCGGCCATTGAACAGGTGAAGCGCATCGGGAGGACGAAGCGGGCGGCGATAAAGCTGCTAGGTGGCGGCCCGGTTGTTAAGCGCCTCAATTACGCATTGGCGGCCCGCTCCACCAAGGCCGCCATTGCCAAGATTGTCGCCGCCCACGGGCGGGAACGGGAGCGCATTGCGTCGCGCAATTCCCGGCGCGGGTGGAATGACTGGCTACAGGAGCAGGCCAAGGCAGGCGACCAGACCGCCCTTGAGGCCCTGCGCGCGCGGGAGGGGCGGCGCACAGCCCCCAATGACGCGCTGCATATAGCCGCCATGCCGACCGCAGCGCATCCCGCAGCGATCAGGCAAGACCACATCACTAAGCGCGGGACGATCATCTACCGCACCGCCAATGCAGCGGTGCGCGATGATGGCCAGCGCCTGCATGTATCGCGCGGGGCGCAGATCGAGGGCGTTGTTGCCGCCTTGCGGCTTGCGCACGAACGCTATGGCGACAGGCTGGCGATCAGCGGCAGCGATCAATTCAAGGCCCTTGTGGTGGAAGCCGCCGCCCGTTCGGCCATGCCCATCACTTTCGCGGACCCCGATCTAGAGGCCCGCCGTCAAAATATCAGGCAAGAGGAGCGTGCGCGTGACAGACAAATCATTGGACGAGGAGATAGAGGCGGCGCTGGCGTTGTTGGGCGAAACGCCGTCAATGGCGCTGGACGAGACGCCAGCGCCACAGCACCAGGTCGAAACGGGACATTCCGACCCGGAGCCGTCAGCGCCGGAGGAACCAACGCCGGAACCGGCCTTGCAGCCGGAGGAGCCAGCATCGCCGCCGTTGGAATTGGTCACGCACAGCCCGCCAGAAATGGACATTCTAGCGCCGGAGGAGCCGAGGCCCCCAGCGAGCGCGCCGTTAAGCCCAACATTGGCCGCGTTGGACGAGAGCCGCCGCCCGAAAGCCGAGGTAGTTTGCGCGACCTGTCCAAACTCGGTCTGGTTCAGCACGCCGAGCGAGGTAGCTTGCTATTGCCGCGTCATGTTCATTCAGACGTGGACGACCAAAAAGCCCGGCCAGATCGTCTTGTGCGACGGGACGACGATCGGCCGCGAATGAGCGACGATCAGGCCAGAGCAGCGGATAAATACATTGCGGAACGTAATGCGAAGCGTCACATTGGAATGGATATACCGGCGCATCGGCTGTTCACTGGCGATCATGGGCCGCTGATTTACGCCGGGACGCGACAAATCGAAGGGCAGAAATTGATACTCCTAAGAGATGGCGCTGACATGCTTGTGCTGCCCGTGGACGCGCGCAGCGCCGCCCGCGCGGGCAAGCTGGCGATTGGCGAGCCGATCGAGATTGCCAGCAACGGCACCGTCAAAAGCAAGGGGCGCAGCCGGTAACGGCCGCGAGAAGGGCAAAGCATGGCAAAGAAGCGCAATACAGCCATCGGGCCGCAAGTGCGGGAGCGCGGAAGCAAGGGCGATAATCGCCCGTTGCTGGCGGCCCTTGTGGCCGGTTCCGCCCTTGGAGGCTTATGGAGCGCAACGCAGATGTTCGCGCACCAGATGGCCTATCAGGCTACCTTGGGGCCGAACGCGGGCCATATCTATGCCCCGTGGCGTTTCCTGCAATGGTTCAGCAAATGGAGCGAGGTTCCGGCGCTGAAACCCGCCTTCGGGCAAGCCGTGGGCGTGGGCACCGTGGTTTTCGGCGTGGGCGTCCTGATAACCGCTGCTGTCAAACTGGCGAAATCGAACGCCGGGAAGGGCAATGCCTATCTGCATGGATCGGCCCGCTGGGCCGACATGGAGGACATTCGCGCGGCCAGCCTCGTTGAAAATGATGGGGTCTATATTGGCGCATATCAGGAGAAGAACGGGAAGACGGTCTATCTACGCCATTCCGGCCCGGAGCATTGCCTAACCTATGCCCCGACCCGATCGGGGAAGGGCGTGGGCCTTGTCATCCCGACGCTGCTTTCGTGGCCGCATAGCGCCGTCATCACCGATTTGAAGGGCGAGCTATGGGCGTTGACCGCCGGTTGGAGGAAGCAGCACGCCAACCAGATCGTCATGCGGTTTGAACCGGCCAGCTCGCGCGGCTCCGCCCACTGGAACCCGCTGGACGAAATCAGGGTAGGGACTGACAACGAAGTCGCAGACGTTCAGAATCTCGCTACGCTGATAGTGGACCCGGACGGGAAGGGGGTCGAAAGCCATTGGCAAAAGACCTCGCGGGCGCTTCTGGTAGGCGTGATCCTGCATGTCATCTACAAAGCCAAGCATGGCGGCAACGCGGCGACCTTGGCCGAAGTGGATGCCGTATTGGCCGATCCGGTTCGGCCCGCGCAGGAAGTTTGGGAGGAAATGCTTACGTTCGGCCATTTGCCGGGCGGCAAAAATCATCCCGTTGTCGGCAAAGCCGCACGCGCCCAGCTCAATCGCCCCGATGATGAGGGCGGATCGGTTCTATCGACCGCGCAGAGCTATCTAGAATTATATCAAGACCCGGTTGTGGCCGCGAATACCGCCACTTCCGATTTTCTCATTCGTGACCTGATGAACAGCGAGAGGCCGGTTAGCCTCTACATCATCACCCAGCCCACGGATAAGGACCGGCTGCGCCCGCTTGTCCGCGTCATGCTCAACATGATGGTGCGTATCCTCGCGCCCAAGCAGGAGTTCGAGGAGGGCCGCGTAGTTCAGAGCTACAAGCACCGCGCGCTATTTATGATTGATGAGTTTCCCAGCCTTGGGAAACTTGGAATCATTCAGGAGTCCTTGGCGTTCGCCGCAGGCTACGGCCTGAAATTCTATCTCATTTGTCAGGACACCAACCAGCTTAGGAGCCGGGAAACCGGCTATGGGCCGGATGAGCTGATAACCTCCAATGCTCATATCCAGAACGCCTATCCGCCCAACCGCGTTGAGACGGCCGAGCATCTTTCCAAACTCACCGGGCAGACCACCGTTCTTAAAGAGCAAATCACTAAAAGCACGGGACGCGGGGGCGGGGGGTTCTTTGGTGGCACCGTGTCCAAGACCGTGCAGGAAACCCAGCGCCCGCTTTTGACGCCGGATGAGTGCATGAGGATGCCGGGGCCGAAGAAGACCCCGGACGGAGATATTTCGGAAGCGGGCGACATGCTGATTTATGTCGCAGGCTATCCCATGATCTACGGCCGTCAGCCCCTCTATTTCCAAGACCCGACCTTTAGTGCCCGCGCCAAGATTCCCGCGCCGGATCGGAGCGACACGATCAGGGGCAATCAAGCGCCGAAGCCGCCCGAAGGGGGCCGGAGGATCAAACTATGAAGCGGCCGAGCTTCGCCAAGGTCAGCCGCTATGCGGTTTGTGGCGTGGCGGGGGCCATGATCGCCATGCTTGGCGCGAAGGCGGCGGGCCTTCGCTTCAACGCTACGCCGAGCATCCCGCTAGGCGTCTATCGGGCGACGGGCGGGACCGCGCAAAAGGGCGATCTTGTGGCGTTCTGTCCGCCCGCAGCGCCGCCCTTTTTGGAGGCGTTGCGTAGGCGCTACATCGAACCCGGCGACTGCCCCAGCGGAAGCTATGAAATGATGAAGCGGATTTTAGCCGCTAAAGGCGACCGCGTTCAGATTGGCGGGCAGGGCGTGCGGATCAACGGCCGCCTTGTCCCCGACAGCGCTCCGCAGCTTGCCGATGGGGCAGGGCGGGCCTTGCCCCGGCTCAATGCCGATTGGACGCTAGGCGACGGGGAAATCCTTGTCCTTGGCGATGGCGCGGCCTCTTTCGACGGCCGCTATTTCGGGCCGATCAGCGCGCGGCAAGTGACCGCCCCTATCAAACCCGTAGTGACGTGGTGACGGCATGAGCGGGGAGATCATTGTCATTGCTGAAAAGCCCGAACTCGCGCGGGCCATTGCCGAGGGCCTTGGGGGAGGGGCGCGACAAGACGGCTTCATAGATTGCGGCCGTCATTATGTGACATGGGCGATCGGCCACATGCTTGAGCTGGTGGACCCGCAAGACCCGTGGAACATGGCCGCGCTGCCGATCAGCTTCATCCCGTGGGAAAAGCGGCCCGTCGCCAAGACGAGCGCCCAGCTCCGCACGATCGGCAAACTCCTCAAATCGGCGCGGAGCGTCATTCACGCGGGCGACCCCGACGATGAGGGCCAGCTTATTGTTGACGAGATTCTGCAATGGGCCGGGAGCCGGTTGCCGGTCCAACGCCTGCTAATCAATGACAACAATCTAAAGGTTGTGCAGCGGGCCTTGGCGTCCATGCGGGATAACCGTGAATTTGCCGGGTTGTCCGCATCGGCCGAGGCGCGCAGCGTGGGCGACTTGCTCTATGGCGTGAACATGACCCGCGCCTATACCCTCGCGGCGCAGGCGCGGGGGTTTCAGGGCGTTCTTAGCGTCGGCCGCGTGCAGACCCCTATCTTGGGCCTTGTCGTCCGCCGTGACCGCGATTTTGAGGCGCACACCAAGAGCTATTATTACACGGTTTCGGGCCAGTTCAGTTTCGCCGGGCTGACCTTTCCCGCGCGCTACCAGATCGGAGAGGGCGACCCGGTTGATGAGCAGCGCCGCTTGATCGACCGCAATTTTGCGACGGCGGTAGCCGGGGCGGTGCAGGGGCAACCGGCTCGCATCGCCAGCGCCAAGACCACGGCGAAAGAGGCAGCGCCGCCGCTGCCCTACAACCTCTTGAAGCTGCAAACCGATGCCGCACGGAAATTCGGCTATAAGCCCAATCAGGTGAAGGACATTACGCAGGCGTTGCGGGAGAAGCATCGCCTTATCACCTACAACCGCAGCGACAGCGAATATTTGAGTGATGAGCAGCACGCGGACGCCCCCGGCGTGCTGGCGGCCGTCGCCGCGACGGTCCCGATGCTGGCGGCGATCGCGCAGCGCGCGGACCCGGCGATAAAAAGCCGTGCCTTCAACTCGCAGAAGGTTTCCGCGCATCACGCCATCATTCCGACCGAAGCCACGGCCGATTTTGCCGCGCTGACAGAGCCGGAGCAGCGAACCTATATGCTGATCGCGCGCGCCTATGTCGCGCAGTTCTGGCCCGCGAACCAATATGACCAGACCGAAATCGAGATAGAGGTTGCGGGTCACGCCTTTGCCGCGCGGGGCAAGGTTGTGACCAAGCCGGGTTGGACGGTTCTCTATAAGAACGATGTAGGCAATGAGGACATTGCCGAGGACGAGGACACCCTTGCGGCCGATTTGCGTTCGATCGCGTCGGGCATGGCCGGGCAATGCCTTTCCGCCAGCGCCGACCAGCAGGAAACCAAGCCCAAGCCGCTCTATACGATGGCCACGCTTTTGACCGACCTAACGCGGGTGGCCAAATATGTTCGGGACGAGCGGCTTAGGAAACTCCTGATCGAGAAGGACAAGGGGAAGGCGGGCGAGCATGGCGGAATTGGAACCCCGGCGACCCGCGACAGCATCATAGCCACGCTTTTCGATCGCGGCTTTTTGATCGAGAAGGGCAAGAATATCATCAGCTCCCCGCAGGCGCGCGGCTTCTATGACGCCTTGCCGGATCAGGCGAAATTTCCCGACATGACCGCCATTTGGCACGAACAGCAGCGCGCGATTGCCGAGGGCAAGAGCGATGCCATGACATTCGTTCGCGGACTGGCCGATTATGTCGGCCGCGAGGTCGCGCGGGTGAAAGAGCAGGGCCTTGCCATAGCGATCGACGCGCCGCCTTGCCCGTCATGTTCCAAGCCGCTGCGCCGGATCAAAGGGAGCAAGGGCTATTTTTGGTCCTGCACCGGCTATGCCGACGGCTGTAAATTCACCGCCAATGACAAGGCGGGCAAGCCGGAGCTGGTGAAGGCTCCCGCGCCCGTGCCGTCGCAGCAGCACAAATGCCAAGCGTGCGGCGCTGGCCTAGTGCGGCGTCCTTCCGCGAAAAAGAAGGGGGCCTTCTGGTGGAGTTGCAGCGCCTATCCCGGCTGCAAACAGACCTATTTCGACAACAAGGGACAGCCCGATTTCAGCAAAGGAGAACGAGCATGACGGATCAACCCAATGCGCAGGACGTGCCCACCCTTGACGAGCTGGTGACGCGCAAACTTGCCGACGCCGAGACTCCCGGCGCGGTTGTGGAGTTCGACCCGGAGGAGGCGGAGCGGGCGGGGGCCTTTGTTGAGGATGCCATGAGCGAGGCCGACGCGCGCGAGGCCGAGGAAGGGCTTGATGGTGACGCGGAGCCGATCGCCACGGGACGCGGCGAATTGATCGCGGCAGCGCGCAACGCCGACTAATCGGGAGGAGGCGAGGATATGGCCGAGGGCAAGATACCTTTTCACCAGCGCGTTGCCGACAAGCTGATAGAGCAGTTGAAGCAGGGCACCGCCCCTTGGCAAAAGCCTTGGGAGGCGACGGGCAGCAGCGGGTTGCCGTTCAACCCCACCACGGGGAAACGCTATCGCGGCGTCAATGTCCTCAATCTCATGTCCGAGGGCCGGGCTGATAATCGCTGGCTGACATACAAGCAGGCCGCAGCCCAAGGCGCACAGGTGCGGAAGGGCGAGAAAGGCTCCCTTGTCCAATACTGGCAGTTCGAGGAGGAGCGGGTAGTTCGGGACGAGAGCGGTAAGCCCGTTCTGGATGCCGAGGGTCGCCAGAGGAAAGAGAAGGTCGAGCTTGAGCGGCCCCGTGCGTTTTATGCCGTGGTGTTCAACGCCGAGCAGATCGACGGGCTTGCCCCGATCGTCACCACTACGCACGAATGGAATCCGGTGGAGCGGGCCGAGGCCATCTTGCGGGCGTCGGGCGCGAAAATCACCGAGGAAGCGGGCGACCGCGCCTATTATCGGCCTTCGACCGACAGCATCACCTTGCCGTTGCGGAGCCAGTTTCCGAGCGCGGATCGGTTCTACGCCACGGCGCTCCATGAAGTAGGTAACATCGCAAGTGTCCTTGTCGCGGGCGGCGCGGGCGAGGGTGCTGTAGAACGATACCTCCGCCATCTTCACTGCGGCGAGCAAAGCCCAGGCGGGGGTCGACTGGATGCACGCACAGCAGCCGGCGCTGCAACTCAGCGCTGCGGCGTAATTGGGATTGCGGCGGGTGCGTCCGGCATCCGCCGTAGGCTGCCGGCGAGCCGGTCCTCGGCCGTCCTCGCGCGATGAAGCAGCGTCAGGTTCTCGCTCGCCAAAAGACGCTTCTCTTCCGCATGACGGCGCGCGGCTGCCCTCAGGTCCGCCAGATCGGATTCAAGCTCGGCGATGCGCGCTGCCAGATCGGTCGCCGGTGTTGGGCCACCCGCCGCCGCCTCGATCTCGTCGAGGATGTCGCGATGGGTCGTGTAGAGCGGATTGCGGCTACGCCCAGCCTCGCGCGCGACCGAAGCCGGGCTGATCCGCACGACGCGCCCAGCATGATCGGCATGCCGCCCTTCGCCGCGCACAAGTCTGGCGAGTGCAGCCCGGTAGCTCCTTGCGACCGCGTCAGATCGGCGCAACGCATCAGTTCCCCTCATATTGCCCTCCGATCTTTGCCAGCACGCCGTCGCACTGTTCGATCGCCTCGGTCAGCACCGCCGCTGTCATCGCTCCGGCTCGGGGAAGCAGGGCAGCATTGCGCGCACGCCGATCTCGCCAGTAGCCGGCATGCTGCTCCTCAACGACCATATTCGCGCACGACAGGCACACCGCTGGCGCCCTCCCGGCTTCGCTCGGCCCGGCCTCACCGCCGCAGCGCGCCGTTTCCTGCTGGAACACGCACCAGCCATAATCGCAGGCATGCACCCGGAGATCGGTCTCCGCGAGGATAAATGCGATATAGTCGCGCCGGACCTGCTCACCGGCACGGCCGCGGAACCGGACATTGCCGGCAACGATACGCTCCCCCATCCGGCCACCAAGGCGCTTGCTGGTCAGCATTTGATCGAGCGCTGCGGCGGTTTCGGCGCGGCTCTCATGGTCGATAAGGCCGTGCAGATCGAAGTCGTTCCCCACATAGCTTCGGGCCGTCATCGCGACCGACGCATGCTTGAAGTGCTCGGCCAGCCCGAGAAGCTGTGATCGATCCCGCCGTGCCACGAACCGAGCGAAGGTCTTGCGGAACTGGTGCGTGCTGAACGACCAAGGCTTTCCTTCATGTTCGGGCACGCCGACGTGCCGCGCGAAGTCGTTGATCCGCCAACCGATGTGCATGTGGGTCACCGGCACGATCTCGCCATATTGCGTGTTCTTGACCAGGAAGATTTCATCGCGTCCCGACGCGGCACGCAGCGGGGCGCTCAGCTGTTCGAGCAGATCGACGGCCCGCACCACCGGCGCGGGGGCAACCCAGCGTTCCTCCCGCCCCTCGGGATGGTCTACCGTCTTGAACAACCGCGCCACCACATAGGCCTGATCCACGCCGGTCTCGCCGATCGGGCGGTATTCGATCGCCCCGACCTTCATCGACAGGATCTCGCTCACCCGCATCCCGACGAAGCCCGCGATGACGATGTAGCAGGCTTCGACGAGGTGGCATGCGGCGTGACGGACGGCGTAAGCGCCATCCAACTTGTCCCCCAGCGGTCCCGTCAGATGCGCTTGCCGCAGCGCCCTGCGCACATAGTAGGAGGCTTGGCGGGAGATGCCGGTAGCGAGGCCGATGGCCCTGGCTCGTAAGCGGATCGTTTCAGCCTCGATGATCGTCTCGCCATGCTCCTCCACCCAGCGCAACGCTTCGCCAAGGATCGCGACGGCGACCTCATCCGGGATGAACGGGATTGTCCCTTTGGTCGCGCGCGTGACGCCCGCCGCCTCGAAGGTCGTGTCCAACGGCAGCGGATCGACGCGCGGAGCATCGCTCAGCTTGGTTCTTTGCCGATAGAGATCCTTTATGGCGAGCAGGTAGTTGCTCACCGTGCTTGGGCTGACCCGCGCCTTTCCATTGCGGGCGGGACGACCGCGCAACCAAACGCACAGGCGATCGACAGCGCTCGGGTCGATGTCGGAGAAGCGGCGCAGCCCCTCGATCGCCATCCACCCGATCAGCGTGCGCAGAATCAGGCCTTTCATATGAAGCGACGCGAGCGATGATCGCTTTCGTCCCGCTGGCGGATCGACGCGCATCGACCAGAGGAAGTGCTTCGCGGCATGGATCAGGGCCGCGCGCTCCCCGATGCCGATCCTCGCATCCTTTGGCATCGCAACGACCCAGCGCAGCCGGTTCTGATCGGCGCGGCGACCCGACGTCCTGATGTCGAGGCGCCATTCGTCGTCGCCGAATCGGCTCCAGGGCGAGACGGCCATATCTTCCCAGGCCGGCGCCCCCGCCCTCGTTTGTGGCCGCACGCTCATTCGATCGGCGGCAGCACGGGCAGCGCACGGTCGACCGCTGCATCATGCAGCGTGTCCGGGAAGCGCGGCAGAATATCGCGTTCGAGGATCTCCAGTTTGGGGGCATAGAGCAGCCGCCAACGACCCGGCACCATCCCGTTTCGCGCGTCGATCAGCGCCGATCGCGTCGCGTTAAGCCGAACCAGCATCTCCACATCGAGCGGGATGACCGCGTTCTGGCAGGTGAAGCACCCCAGCCAGGCCGTGCAGAGTTGGCCCGCACGCTGGCCTTCCGCCGCCCCACCCATCGGATCGGCGCAGATGAAGCCCGAGGCCGACGCACGGCGAACGTCGACGTCAGGCTGTTCGGGTATTTCCGCATCCGGCTCCCCCCGCACGATCTCGACGAACCGGGCCTGCAAGGCGCCAACGGCGATGGCTTGGGCTTGTCGGACGAGCGGCCGATCCACATAACGCTGCGTGGTGTCCGGCGTCGCATGGTTCGCCAGCGCCTGGGTTTTCAGGATATCATGGCCCAGCCTCTCATGCGCCAGCGTCAGCCCAGATGCCCGAAGCGCGGCGATGCTCAGTTGCAAGGGCCTGCCCAGATCGTCTCGCAGATCGTGACGCTTCACGAAGCGCCGGACATGCGCCGATACCAGATAGTTCGGTATCACGCCGACGATCCGCGAGCTGTTCATATTGTCGATCAGGAACAGGCGGTCCCGGTCCTCGGGCCGCGCATGCGGGATGAGCGCAGCCGTCATTGCCAGCACTTGCTCGATCAACGTCGGGACCGAGAAGCTCTTATCCTTGAGGAAGCTGCGCCGTTGTTCGCGGCTCGAGCGCCCTTTGCTCCAGGTGACGAGCACGCGGCCGTCAAGCAGGAGGTGCTCGCTCATGCAGTCGCGACGAAGCAAGCGCAGCGCTTCGGCATTGGCGTAGGTCTGCGCGCCGATCGCGATCATGTAGGGCACGATCGTTTCCGGCATCATGTAGAGATGAGCCGCCACCTTCAGATTGGCGCCATGGCGCAGCATCGCGAAGTGAAGGCGCCACAGTTTCGCTCCCGGCTTCGACATCACCCGCGTCGGTGGCACGATCCCGCCGAACCGATCGCAGATTATCGCAAGCAGAACCCCGATATCGTCCAGATCAAGCCGCGCCAGATCGTCCTCAGCCGCGATCGCGGCACGGTCGAGGCGCGCAAGCGCCGCGCACCCAGCCTGGAACACCGCCCAGCTGGCAGTGATATCGGCGCGGGCTGCGGCTAGCACGCGCTCCATCTCGTTTCGGCTCAGCACCGCTCGAGGCGGTGTCTCGGCATTCTTGCGTGGGAAGGCGTTGAACGGGATATCAAGGTCGGAGTGGGTCAGCTCGGGCCGGTTTCGCTGCAACCATGCGATCAACTGCTTGATGCACGACCATGCCCCATGTCTCGTCGCCTTCACCCAGGGTTTGGTATCGAGCGATGCGATGAACGCGCGCAGCACCGCTGTATCGACGTCACGCATCGACGTGATTGCATCATCATGTTCCTTGATGAACGAGAACCACAGGGGAAGCCGACGATAGGTGCTGATGCGAGTTGACGCTGCTTTGTCGCCAAGATGATGTCGGAACGCCAGCGCCAGCTCGGCCGCCATCGGCACTTTTCCGAACATTGTAAAATCGAACGAACGCTTGAGCGTGCCGTCTGCTTGTACGAAGTTGACGACGAGCGTACCGGGCTCGCTGATCAGCGGGATCGGCGATGGTGCGACCCGATAATTCTTCCGGCGGCGTGCCACTACAGCAGTGCCGCATAGAGATCATCGACTGAGGATTCGATGATCGAGAGGTCGGTTGCGACGACGCGGAGGTAGATCGCTGTGGTCGCAAGATCGGCGTGCCCCATCAACACCTGCAGCGCGAGCAGCGGATTGAGGTCCGGATGGGTTTGTGCCTCGCGCTGCAGGAACCTCAGCATCGCTACCGCGAACGTGTGGCGCAGCGCATGGAACGTCGCCGGTACGCCTGCGCCGTCTGCCGCCGCTTTGAACATCGCGCCAACCCGCCGGGGCGTCATCGGCTGCCCCCTTACGGTCAGGAACAGCGCGTCAGGGTCAGTGGGCCCAGCGCGAGCTTGCATTTTTCTAACCGTGACGGCGCGCTCCTCCCGCACATAAGCCCACGTCCGATCCAGAAGCGTGGGCGGCGGATAGATGACGCGGGCTTTTCCGCCCTTTGTTGCGTCGATTCGCACCGGCATCATCGGTTCGGCGCAGGCCTTCGGAAGAAGGCGGAGTTTCAACCCGGCGATCTCCATGCGCCTTATCCCGGTCGTGACCGCCCATTCGACAACGAGCCGGTCCCTGACCGGCATTTCCGCTATGATCCGCCGGATCGCCGACGGCGCCAGCGGACGCGGCAGCATCGTCACATGGCGCACGGTCAGCTCGTTGACGCGCTCGCGGCCGCCACTCGCATCGATATGAGCGAAGAAGCCTGGCGGGCGGCTTCGCGACAGTGCGACGTCGCTTGCCGTAAACGGCGTTCGATCAATCAGGCCGGTCCCGGCACACCAGTGGTAGAACCGGGCGATGGTGCGCAACCGGCCATTGATCGTACTGCGCGCCAGCGGCTTTTCGTCGTCATCAGGTGGATGCAACATATTGTCCCGGTATGCTGCGATCTCACCAGAGCCGACACTGTCCCAGCGCCAGTCATTCGCCTCAATCGTCTGCCACCAGTCATAGAGCGCTTCGCCGTAGGTGCGCCAGGTCTCGGGGCTGCGCGTCCGCCCACGCACCAGCGCGACATGCATCAGCCAGGCACAGGCCGGCTCGATCAGTCGCATTTTCGCGTCGAGCAGCATCGGCACGCCCAGAACCGATGAGCCATCGGGCCTGAACGTTTCTGCCGAGAACAACAACTCCGCCATACCTCTCCTCGATCGCTGCCGAATGGGGTGGGCCCTCGGGCCCACCCCATTCGGCGAAGAAGGAGAGTGGGGCCTGTGCAGGGTGTCCTTCTGGATAGCCCTGAAAGGACAGAAAGGACATCCTGTGGGCAGGACCTAACACGAGTCCGGCCACGCCACAGGGGCAAAGCATCGGCTCGACCGCAACTTCCAGGACCGGTTCAAGCGCGATTGGCTGCCGATCGAAGAAGCCTGCGCCGAACTCACCGCATCGTTCGTCCTGGCGGACCTCGGCATTGCCCATCATCCGCGCCCCGATCACGCCGCCTATGTGGCATCGTGGCTCAGTGCTCTGAAGAAAGATCCACGGGCGATCTTCACCGCCGCCAGCAAGGCCCAGCAAGCCGCCGACTGGATGTGGGCGCAGCAGCCCCAGCGCGAGGAGTTGGCAGCATGACCAGCACCTCCGCTCGACCCCCAAAAATTCAAATTAGGGCTGGACTGTCAGGATATTGCGCCGAGATTGCGAGCCTCATAACCGGGCAGGAATTGCAGATCGGCCACGACCCGGAGCAGCACGCGGCCTATGTCGGATCATGGATCAAAGTCCTTGAGGAAGACCCGCTTGAGATTGTCCGTGCCGCATCGGACGCCGAGAAGATTCACACCTATGTTCTGGCGCTGGAACAAAAACAGGTTCAGCAGGTCGAGCAGGCACACGACCATACGCAATATTTCGTCAGCAACGAAAATACGCTTTGCTATCAGCAGCCGGGCATGGCGATGTTGGGCGTTCTTGCCAGCAATATAGACGGGCGCAACCCGATTAACGGGCCATTCTATGCCAGTCCGCTAGATCAAATCCGGCCTGCCACGCGCGAGGATTTTGACAGGTTCCGCGTTACTCTACCGCCAGACTTCCAGCAGGCGCAGGAGTATCGCCAGAATGATCTTGATGAGGGCGATCGGCTTGCGGTCGCGGACATGGCCAAGACTGTTCAAGCCTATGAGGAGTGGCAGAACGGCCCCCATTTCGAGGGGAACGAGGAAGCGGACCTAGTAATATCCGACGACCTCAATATGGAGCTGGACGAGCGTATAAAGGCCGCCTTCGCCAGACCGGGGCTTGCGGCGGCGCTCAATGCCTCCGGGTTTACGGTCGAGCGGCTGACAGACCATAGCGGCGACAGATGGGCCGCCGCAGCCGGGGCCGTTGCCGCCATAGGCGATCCTATACCGGAGCCGCAGCAGCACTATTCCGACCGCACTTTGCGCGCGCTGATCGACAAGCACGGTTGGGAGCCGGTTGATAGTGGCGGGCCGATGCACACCGTTCGACGGCAATTTGAGGGCGTCGGGCCGATCGGCACGATGATAACCCCGAACGGCGAGCGAAACCTTATGGCGGGCTATTCCGCAGATAGCGAACGCCGCCGCTATATCGCCTTGTCGCTTGGGCCGAACCAGATCACCGATTTTGACGGCCGCGACCAGAACCCGGAGGACGTTGCCCGCCTTGTCAATTTGAAGGCCGAGCAATATGCCGATGAGCGCCGCGAGCGGCAGGGCTTGGCCCCTCTCTATGCGGTCAATTCGCCGCCCTTGGGCATCGCCGCGACCGACCAGCGGGACGCCGCGCCAGAGCCTTCCACCCGCACATATCTTGCGGTCCCCTATCGGGAAAAGGACGAGGCGAAAGCCTTGGGCGCGAAATGGGATAAGGCCGAAAAGTCGTGGTATGTTCCGGCAGGCGCTAATGTCGAGCCGTTCCAGAAATGGCTTTCAAGCGCCGTAGAGGCACCCGCAGGAGATCTAGGCCAATCGCTCCCCGGCGAGCGCGCGCAGCGCCCCACGGCCCCGGAGCAGCCGCAGGAAGGGCAAACGATGCACGAAACCCCGCGACAGGCACGCGAATATCTGGCGGTGCCTTATGGCGAACGAACCCTTGCCAAAGCCAACGGCGCGAAATGGGATGCCGCTCGCAAGAGCTGGTATGCGCCGGAGGGCGCGGACCCGGAGAAGCTGGCGCGCTGGAAAATAGACAATCAGCCGCGCCAGAAGGAGGCGAAAAGCCCGGAGGTCGAATTTGCCGACGCGATGAAATCTCTTGGCCTTGAGGTTCCCGCAGGGCACCCGATGATGGACGGCAAGACCCACCGCGTTCCGGCACAGGGCGATGGAAAGGGCGAGGCGGCGGGTTTCTATGTCGCCTTCACCGATGGCCACCCAGCGGGCTACATCAAGAACAACCGTTCGGGGCTGGATATGCGATGGAAAAGCACCGGCTACACGTTGAGCGAGGAGGAAAAGGCCCGGTTGAACGCCGAGGCCGCCACCAAGCGAGAGGAGCGCGAGCGGGAGCGGGCGGCGACATATGATGCGACGGCCGAGCGCGTGCAGCAGCGCGCCGCGCAATGCCGTCAGATCGAGCAGGCAACGCCCTACATGGAGAGGAAGGGTATTGCGCCGACGATCGGCGCGCTCGCCAGCGCCAGCGATACTACAATCCACCTTCCGGCGATCGACACCAGCGGCAAGCACTGGACGACGCAATATATTCAGGAAGACGGCACGAAGCGTTTTGCGAAGGAGAGCCACAAGGAAAGCTGTTTCCATGTGGTCAACGGGGGCGTGACGCCGCAGGCCGCACTAGCCGCGCTCGACAAGGCCCCGCGCATTATGATTGGCGAAGGCTACGCGACGATGGCGACCGTCTCTAGCGTGGTGGACCATGCGACCGTCGCGGCGTTCGATTCCGGCAACCTCCCCGCCGTCGCAGCCGCGTTGCGCGAGCGTTACCCCGACAAGCCGATTTTCATCATGGGCGAGGACGATCAGCGCGTCTTGGAGAAATTCGGCTACAATCCCGGCAAGGAGAAGGCGACCCAAGCGGCGCAGGCCGTGAACGGCGTTCCGGTCTTCCCGACCTTCGCCCCCGGCGAGCAGCAGGCCGACCCGGCACGCTTCACCGACTTCAACGACTTGCAGCAGAACAGCCGCTTGGGCCGTGAAGGCGTGGTGCGCCAGATCAGGGCGGCGATCGAGAACCCGCGTCAGCAGGAGCGGGAGGCTCCCCGGATCGAGCTGGACGACGAACGCGAAAGGAAGCGTTCCGGGCCGGTTATCGGAGACGATCGACCGGCCCAGCGCCGCAGCGTTCGACGCTAGATCAAGCGGAAACCAGCTTCCTAGAATAGTCGAGGGAACGGAGCGCGGTTTTGAGATGGAAGGCGGTTATGTCGTCGTCCATCTCCACCGCGATAACGAGGCTTTCCCGCGCGAGGTCTATAGCGTGGAGGAGGCCGCGATATTGTTCATCGCTCAGGTCCGTGTCTCGCATTGTTCTCGCAGTTCGCGGGGCCTCCGCTTCATCCACGGTCAGGGTGACAGGCTCCCGATCGTCATGGCCTTCGGCCTCTAGCTCGCTAATGTAATGCAGCGAATGGAGCGCGTGTTTCAGTTGAAAGGCTGATAGATCGTCGCCCAGCTCCGCCGCGATAGCGAGGCTTTCGCGCGTGAGGGCTATAGCATGTTGGAGGCGGTGATATTGTTCGTCGTTCAAGTCCATCATCACCCGACTCCGAAGCAGGTTCCAGAATGGCAATATACCTACGTTTGGACGATATGGCGCACCCGTTGAGCAAATTATTCGGGAAGCGGTTGAGGGCGCGGAGGCAGGCCCTCAAAATGTCGCAAGCGATGCTGCATGAGCAAACCGGCGTCACGGCCTCCTACATTTCGTTTATCGAGAACGGGAAGGCCAATCCGACCTTGGATGTTATGGCGCAGCTCGCGGACGCGATCGGTTGCCCTGTCTCGGAAATGTTGGCCGCTGAAGCATAGTCGCCGCTGTCTATGCGCTGCAGCATAGCCGCCCGCGTCTATGTCGCCGGTGGCATAGACGTTCCCGTCTATGATGTTGGCCGGTGAAGCCCCTTGCTGGCTTAGGAGGTTGCAGCATCGAGCCGGAGCCGTAATCATCCGGTGCCATGAAGGACTGGCCCGATCCGAACGACGATTCCGGCAGCGACTTGCTTATCCACATCGAGTTTTGGGGATTGCTGGCGCTTACCGGGCTTGCCTTCCTCGCGGGCGTTGGGCCGCCGATCGTCCGCTTTGTCCGTTCAGTCATCGGATAGGCGCGCACGCCTATGATGCTGTCCCGTGGCGGGGAACAATGTAGGCCCATATGCCGCCTTGGCTCGCCCACGCTGGATGCGAATAATTATAGGCCATCATGGCGAGCGTGAACAGCAGCAGCAGAAGCGCCGACAAATCGCCGCGCGAAAAGGGCCTGTTGTTATCGCCGTTCATCGCCTCTTTTGACACAGGAGCGGTAATCGGACCCTTGCCCGCCTTGGTTAAATGTTGGTGGACGAGCTGGCGGCGCAAAAAGATGGACCCGACAGCTAATGCAGCCGGGTCCAGTGAAAGAACCTAAATGATCGAGAAAGGTTCTTCGGGTCGCAGGGCTGATCTAGGATGCTTTGGTTAATCATTTCACAACGGCAACGAGTGCGGCGCTGGCCTGCTATGAGTCCACTTCCAGCAGCGCGGCGAGGATCGCAATTCGCTCGCCCGCAGGCAGCTCGCTAAACATGCGTTTCCAACGTGCCGCCTTGCGCTTGATCCTCTGGCGATCGGTGAAATCCACCCCGGCATGTGTGGCCCAATGCGCCGCGTCGGGCGCATAGTTCATCCATAGACATTCGGTGCGCGGCCCGCCTCGCGTCATGGCCTGATAGGACAGGACGCGCCAGCGCGGCGCGGGCAGCAGCTCGCTATACAGGGACGAGGGATAGCCTGAAATCATCACCGAGGCGGGCAGCGCATCGAGGACGGCCAGCAGTTCCCTATGGTCCGCTTCCGTATAGTCATAGCGGTAGCGCGTGCCCGGATGGGAGCGCGTGGCGAGGACATAGGGCGGATCAGCATAGATCAGCACGCGCCCAGCGGCCGAAAAGTCGAAATCGCGCAGGAAGGCGAGGCAATCGACGTTGTAGGTTTCGACGGCCGCGCCATCGAACGCGCTCGATTCCTCTGCCGCGATCGAGCCGAAGCACTCAAAGGTAGCCGGATCAATTTCGAGGCCGATCGAGCGGGCAGCGGGAGGCTTGCGCCGGAGGACGATGCCGGAGCCTAGATGCGTCTCAATGTAGGTATCGTGCGGCGGCATATTGGCAATCACAGCCTGATATGCGCCCGAAACCTGTTTCGAGCCGAGATAGCCGGTCATGGCACCTACTGGAAAAGAAGGAGCAGGCGGGGGAAGCGTCCCCCTGCGATCGGGCCGCCCAGCGTCCCGCTCGACCCCCACAGCAAGGGGCCAGCCCCTCGCAACGCTCCCCGGCTAACACCAAACGGAAGGTTCGGGCTGGGGGCGTTCATCTGGAACGCCGGGGCGACGGCGGCTTAGGCAGGCCGTGGCCGATTTCGTTGGATTTGGTTTTGCCGTCGCCTTCGCTCTGGCCTGTCTTGAGGGCGTCGGAGAGTCCGGCGAGCGAGCTTCCCCGCGCCGCGTTCAGGAGAGACGTTCGGCCACTTTCCGGCGTAGCTTTTCGTCCGTCGCCATGTGCGAGGCTCCCACCAACATCAGGGCCTCCAATCGCGTAAAGTTGCCCGTGGGGAGACTGTCCTTTGAATTGGAGGGCGCAATCGGCGCTGACGCGGCCGAGCTGGTTGAGCCGGTCGAACTCTCTTTCAAGCCTTTCTTGGACAGGTCCATTTTCCAATTCCTTCTGCCAGATATTTACACCGTCCATGCCTTCTAGGCGATGAACATTCGCACGATCGCGCACGTCATGGACCGCAACCGAAATCTGATCGCCAAAGCGACCTAGAAGGGCCTCTAGGCCGTCAGGCGTGCCTTCCTGAATACGCACCATCACGGCCGCGCTCGCGCCCCTGCCTAGCTCCTCAAAGCGTTGGAACGTGTGCGCAAGCGCCTCCTCTGGCCGAGGCAGCACCGCTATTACCCCGACTCTGCATCCGGCGCTCAATGCCTGTTCGACCTTGGCGATGCTCGCTTGCGGATCGACAAGCTGGCCCTCAAAGATCGCGCGCACGTCACGGCCGAGCCGGTTTCCTTCATGCAGCGCCGCATACTGGATTTCAGAGGTTTTCCCGGCCCCCGGCATCCCGGTTACGAACAGCACCAGGTTGCGGGCCGGATCGGAGCTATCGGCTACTACGCGCCGGTATTGTTCGGCCGCCAGAACGGCCGCGGCATTGTGGACGGGCGCGTTGTATCGGCCGCGGGCCTCTCTTGAGGCGGTATATTCGGGAAGCAGCTCCTTCATGGCGTCCGCACAGACGTAGCGCCCTCCGAAAGTGCCGGGTCGGGCCGCATAGTCTGTCAGGAACCGTTCGGGCGCAGCTTGCACGGCATCGACCACGCGCCGTTGCACGTCCGCGCGATCGGCGTCCGCGAACTCCAATACCCTGATAGGTTCCAATGCCATCCCGCTTCCTCTGTCAGATCCGGCATAGACGCAGGCGTCTATGAGAACCAGAACTATTTGTTGGAGCGTGGTCTAGCACGAATATAAGAAAGCCCGACACAGGGCCGGGCTTTCGCACTTTCGGATACAACGGCGGGTTGTGCGCGACCCGAAAGCAGAGTTGTTGCAGAACCGTATCGGGCAGGCACGGCGCTGGCAAGGCGAAGGAGCTGCGCCCGCGCGATATGCCCAGCCTTTATCGTCGGCAGGCTGTTAATCATGGTGTGCAACGGAAACTTACCATTCATCGTGCAGCGCAAGATTCATGGATAGCGATCCCGGAGAAGCGCGAAGGCTGCACGCGGTTGAGAACCGCGCAATGGCGCGCCGCATTGAGGCGGAGCGTTGGAAAGCTCTATGGGATGAGGCCCACCCCGCAGCGACGGAGGCCCCGGCCCCGGCCCATGCAGCTCCCGACAAACCGAGCCGCTTGCGCTCGATATTAACGCTATTCCGAAGGGATGGCCTCTAGTCTCGCTTTTGACGCTGTTCAGGCTGGCCTAAAATGGGCTCTGTTGCAAAGATTGGCGGCAGTCAGAGGTAGGCTGTCGCTCTGCGCCGATCAGGCGGCTGCTGCGAAATGGTGGTTGAGCATGCCCATGGCCTCCGTCAGCGCCGAGGGCCCAATGCCAAAAGCTCTCTCCACAAGGCGCACCTCGCCCCTGATGCCGGGCTGCAGGCACCAGGGGCGAGCCTGTCCTTTGCGCAGGGCTCGCATGACTTCGAATCCCTTGATCGTGGCATAGGCCGTGGGGATCGATTTGAAACCGCGCACCGGCTTGATCAGTATCTTGAGCTTTCCGTGATCGGCCTCGATCACGTTATTGAGATACTTCACCTGCCGGTGGGCCGTCTCCCGGTCCAGCTTTCCTTCGCGCTTCAATTCGGTGATCGCTGCACCATAGCTCGGCGCTTTGTCGGTATTGAGCGTGGCAGGCTTTTCCCAGTGCTTCAGGCCTCGCAGGGCCTTGCCCAGGAACCGCTTCGCTGCCTTGGCGCTGCGGGTCGGCGACAGGTAGAAATCGATCGTGTCGCCCCGCTTGTCGACTGCCCGGTACAGGTAGGTCCACTTGCCCCGCACCTTGACGTAGGTTTCATCCAGGCGCCAGCTCGGATCAAAGCCACGCCGCCAGAACCAGCGCAGCCGCTTCTCCATCTCCGGGGCGTAGCACTGGACCCAGCGATAGATCGTCGTATGGTCGACCGAAATGCCGCGTTCCGCCAGCATTTCCTCAAGGTCGCGATAGCTGATCGGATAGCGACAATACCAGCGCACCGCCCACAGGATCACATCACCCTGGAAATGGCGCCACTTGAAATCCGTCATCGTTCCGTCCGTCCAATCTCCGCCAAGCATGCTCAAGCTTCACGATTTTTGCAACAGAGCCATCCGGATCGGCCGCGCTCCAATAGCGTTCGAGGTGCGGCATCCGTTCGGCGCTGGCCGTGCCGTTCCAGCGCGCCGGTTGCAGATAAGTGAACTCTTCGATCGGCCACGTCTCCACCGGCACGGCGGGGAATCTGGCGATCGTCGGCGCGGCCGTCTGCCGGGTGCGGGTATAGGGCGAGGTGACGATGAGCGACGGCGCTTCGGCCCAGCTCGCCGCGACATGACGCGCCTGTTCCTGGCCGCGCTCCGTCAGCTCGATCGTCGCCAGATCGTGACACGGCACGCCGGCGTTGCCGGTGCTTTCGCCGTGGCGGATGAATATGGCCCGCATGGCTATTTCAGTAGCAGGGCGTCGGTCCCCTGCCCTTTCAACAGCTTCACCGCTTTCCTGTCGAACGACACGAAAGTTTCGCCGCCGTGGAATCGGCCGTCAAACGCGATCACCCCATCCGCGAAGTCGCCGCCAGCATCGAGGACAGCAAGGCCCGCTTCGACTATAGGACGGTTCACCACGACATTGCGGGTGTTCATAAAACGGCGGATCGCGGCGGCAACGTCGGGCCGCGCCGCATCGTAGCTCCGTTCCATCACCCATGCGAGTTCACAGAGGGAATGGACGCTGATCGCCACGGAATCCGCTTCCTTGAGTGTTTCGATCGCGAGCTTTTGTTGCGCCTCATCGCCGGGGACGACAAGGCGCAGCAGCACATTCGTATCAGCGGTAATCTTCATTTCTTGCCCATGCCGGCCATGCCGGCGGCAGCGCCCGCGTCGGCGATCGCGTCGTTGATTTCTTCAATCGACAGCCGCGCGCCATTCGTCTTTCCGGCGAAAAAGTTTCGCAGATCGTCCCAGGAGCCATCGGGTTCATCGGCCTTCAGCTCCGCCCTGCCATCGGGCAGCAGGTCGAGCCTGATCTTGTCACCGGGCCGGATACCGAGATGCTTCAAAACATCCTTCCGGAAAGTTACCTGGCCCCGCGCGGTTACGCTTAAAGTCGTCATGGCTATTACCTCCGTATCGAGCAGAGGTAATGCATAATAGCATTATTTTCAAGGCCGAAATCCTGATAGCCTAAGCACTAAGCCACCAAGCTACTAAGCTACTAAGCGATTAAGCGCCTGCCGCTGGCGCGGCACCGTGGCTCTACTCGCTTCGCTCCCCAAGCCCGCGAGCGGTCTTGGCCCAAGGTGACGATCCACATGGCGGGCGAGATCGCTGCGCGGATCTCGCGGGCGATGTGCCGGCGCGCGCCGGCGTCGATGTTCGTTCAGTGGGGAAAGGCGGTCCCGGCCGCCTCTCCCCCGCAACGGGATTAGACGGGGCCGTGCCTCGCTGCGCTGCGGCCGCTCCACCCCCGTCGAATCCCGCTGCCCCCCTCTCTCGCCGGCGTTCTTGGGCGTCCGTGTTCCGGCCGATGGCATGGCCATCGCCGGACAGGCGATTTGAAGGAGGAAAATCAGATGGTCCACGAAACGCGCGAAAGCTGGCTCAATGCGGTGGCGATGGGCATGGCTCCGCTATTCGAGGCGCTGGACGCTCCACTGCCCTCGCGTGTCCGCGTGGCGATCGGCTTCACCAGCAGGGGCGCGAAGGCCAAGGCGATCGGCGAGTGCTGGGATAACCGGCTGAGCGCGGACGGACATTTTGAAATCTTCATTCGTCCGGACCTCGCCCACGCGGCCGACGCCATGCCGACGCAGATCGCGGCCATCCTCGCGCACGAGCTGGTCCATGCCGCCGTCGGCATCCCGGCAGGGCACGGGAAGGCGTTTAAACGGGTTGCGCTGGGGCTGGGCCTTGTCGGGCCGATGCGCGCCACCACCCCCGGCGACGCCTTCCTTGCGGCCGTCGCGCCGATCCTCGCCGATGTCGGCCCCCTCCCCCATGCCCGCCTCGACACGGACGGCGAATCCACCGCGCCCAAGAAGCAGAAAGCCCGGATGCTCAAATGCGAGTGCGCGACGTGCGGCTATACCGTCAGGACCGCGCGCAAATGGCTTGAGCAGGCCGGCGCGCCACTATGCCCGATCGAGGATCATGGGCGGATGCAGCATGAGCCACTGGACGACGACGAGAGTGACGGCGAAGACTAAGTGACTAAGCGACTAACCTGCTAAGCGGCGCGACTTGCCTACTAAGCGACTAAGCGATATAAGCCGCATAGTCGCTTAGTAGGAGCCGTCATGCAAACTTGGGCCATCATCGCGCAGAAGGGCGGGCAGTCGAAAACGACCATCGCCACCGCCTTCGCCGTCGAGGCCGCCCGCGAAGGGGCGGCCGTTGTCATCCTCGATGCCGACGACCGGCAGGGGTCCGCGCTCTATTGGTCGGAGCGGCGCGACACCGACGATGTGATGGTGAAGGACAGCAGCGTCGCGGGCTTGCCGCTGCACGTCTCGCGCGGCCGCGACAGCGGCAAGCTGGACCTTATCATCATCGACACGCCGGCGAACTCCAAGGACATCGCCATGCTGGCCGCCGAGCAGGCCGATTTCGTGGTGATCCCGGTCGCGCCGCGCGGCCTCGACGTTCATTCGGTGCTGCAAACCGTCAAGCAGGTCCAGCAGGCGGGAACGCCATTCGCCGTGATCCTGACCCAAGTGCCGCATCAGGGCGGGGAGGGGGCAGAGGCCCGCGCGGGCTTCGCGGCGAAGGGCGTCGCCGTGTTCGATAGCGTGCTTCATTTCCGCAAGGACTTCTACAAGGCGACGCCGATCGGCAAGACGGCGGTCGAGCTGGAGCCGGACAGCAAGGCGGCGGCCGAGTTGCGCGCCGCCTTTGCGGAGGCTAAGCGACTAAGCGGTTTTGCGAATAAGCCACTAAGCGAGGTAGCCTGATGGCCAAGAAATCCTCAGCCCTGGCCGGAATCTTCGATGATCCCGAACCCGAGGCAGCGCCCGCGCCTGTTCCAGCGCCCGAGCCGGTGGCCCCGATGCCGGAACCCGCAGCCCGATCGCGGCCTAAGCGGGCAGGGGAGGGCGCGCGCGACGCATCCAACGCTGCGCCGGCACGGCGCAGCAGTCACCCCGGCAAGAAACCCGTGCTGATCCATATCCCCGAGGATATGCACCGCACCCTGCGGCAATTGAGCGTCGAGGAAGGGGGCGAGCCGCTGACCGTCGTCACCGAGCGACTATTGCGGCAATATCTCGTGTCGCGAGGCCATACCCGGTTCGCCCCGTGAGCAAGCGCCGCGATCCCAATCCCACGTTCGACCTGTTCATTCCGCTGATGAACGACCTCCCGCTGAAAGATCAGCGGGAGGTGATGGAGCGGCCATTTTTCTCGCTCCAGAAACGCAAGCGCCTCAAGCCGATCGAATATCGCAGCCCGGACGGCGAGGCGTGGGTGAAGGTCGAGGCGATGCCCGCCTATGGCATGGCGACGATATGGGACGCCGATATTCTGATATGGGCCGCGTCGGTCCTCAACCGAATGAAAGAACAGGGGGTCAACGACCTGCCCAGGACGCTGACCACGACCACCTACGATCTGTTGCGCGCCATCCGGCGCGGGACGGGCGGGCGCGACTATACCGAGCTGCAGGCGGCGCTTTCGCGCCTGGAGACGACTTCCATCCGCACGTCGCTGCGCGCGCCCAAGCGCCGCACCGAAGCGCAATTCGGGTGGCTGGACGGGTGGAGCCTGGAGGTCGATCCGGCGACCGAACAGCCGCGCGGGATGACCATCACGCTGTCGAACTGGGTCTATGAGGGAATTGTCAGCGAGCGTTCGCTGCTCACCATGCACGCCGATTATTTCCTGCTGACAGGCGGGCTTGAACGGGCGCTGTATCGCATCGCGCGCAAGCACGCCGGCAGTCAGCGGGGCGGGTGGACGTGCCGCGTCGGGCTCTGTTGCAAAGATTGGCGGCAGTCAGAGGTAGGCTGTCGCTCTGCGCCGATCAGGCGGCTGCTGCGAAATGGTGGTTGAGCATGCCCATGGCCTCCGTCAGCGCCGAGGGCCCAATGCCAAAAGCTCTCTCCACAAGGCGCACCTCGCCCCTGATGCCGGGCTGCAGGCACCAGGGGCGAGCCTGTCCTTTGCGCAGGGCTCGCATGACTTCGAATCCCTTGATCGTGGCATAGGCCGTGGGGATCGATTTGAAACCGCGCACCGGCTTGATCAGTATCTTGAGCTTTCCGTGATCGGCCTCGATCACGTTATTGAGATACTTCACCTGCCGGTGGGCCGTCTCCCGGTCCAGCTTTCCTTCGCGCTTCAATTCGGTGATCGCTGCACCATAGCTCGGCGCTTTGTCGGTATTGAGCGTGGCAGGCTTTTCCCAGTGCTTCAGGCCTCGCAGGGCCTTGCCCAGGAACCGCTTCGCTGCCTTGGCGCTGCGGGTCGGCGACAGGTAGAAATCGATCGTGTCGCCCCGCTTGTCGACTGCCCGGTACAGGTAGGTCCACTTGCCCCGCACCTTGACGTAGGTTTCATCCAGGCGCCAGCTCGGATCAAAGCCACGCCGCCAGAACCAGCGCAGCCGCTTCTCCATCTCCGGGGCGTAGCACTGGACCCAGCGATAGATCGTCGTATGGTCGACCGAAATGCCGCGTTCCGCCAGCATTTCCTCAAGGTCGCGATAGCTGATCGGATAGCGACAATACCAGCGCACCGCCCACAGGATCACATCACCCTGGAAATGGCGCCACTTGAAATCCGTCATCGTTCCGTCCGTCCAATCTCCGCCAAGCATGCTCAAGCTTCACGATTTTTGCAACAGAGCCTTGCAATTCGTTGATCGCCGCTATGTCGAAGTCTCGTAGCCGTTCCGACAAAGGTCTTATTGCCGGAGGCCAACACGAGGACGTCGCTTCGCTAGACGATTTTCAGTTTTCCCCATCCCATCGTTAGAGATCGCAGAAATCTCGTGACCTATTTCGCATCGCATTATTCAGATCTGCGCTTTCCCGTTGAACGCGGCGACGACATTCCGGAGCCCGGTTTTCGCGAGGCGCAACGCGGTGCGCTATTTGCTATAGCGTCGCACTTTACCTCACGGACCGATCCCGCAATCGTGACCATGCCGACGGGATCGGGCAAGACAGCGGTGTTGCAGGCGAGTGCCTTTCTCCTTCGAGCGAGCCGCGTGCTCGTCTTGACTCCGAGCCGCCTTGTTCGCGAACAAATTGCCGAGGATTTTGGCGAACTGCGAGTCCTGAAGCGTCTGAATGCCTTACCGAACGATCTCGCCGCGCCGGCAGTCATGGCTACCAACGCACGGGTCAAAACTGCCGACGATTGGGAGGCCATGAGGGCCTTCGATGTTGTCGTCGCGACCGTACAAAGCATCAGCCCGTCCTTGGAAGATGTCCCGGCACCACCAGCCGACCTGTTCGATCTGATCCTGGTCGACGAAGCGCATCACAGTCCCGCTCTGACGTGGCGAACTCTTATCGAGGGATTTCCAGATGCGCTCAAGGTGTTGTTTACTGCCACACCATTTCGTAGAGATGACCGGGAAATAAAGGGTCGTTTCGTTTATAGTTATGATCTGAAGCGAGCCTATGATGACGGTGTATTTGGGCACATCGACTATATCCCGGCAGAGCCCGAAGCCGGTGATACCGGCCGCGAAGCTGAAGATCGCGCCGTTGCCCTTGCTGCGGAAGCCAAATTCAAGGCTGACCGGGCAGCAAACCTAGATCATCTTTTGATGGTTCGCACCGATAGCCGAGCGCGCGCGAAGGAGCTTGAGGGCATTTATGCGGTCAATACCGAGCTAAGATTGAAACTGGTGACGGGTGACCAATCACTCGCGCATGTTCGCCGTGTTTTGGCCAAGCTGGATACCGGCGAGCTCGATGGCATTATCTGCGTCAATATGATGGGAGAAGGGTTCGACATGCCGCGGCTGAAGATTGCCGCGGTCCATGCACCGCATCGCTCGCTGGCGGTGACACTTCAATTTATCGGTCGTTTCGCCCGGACCGTCGGCGAGCGACTAGGCAGTGCAACCTTCCTCGCTCCGATGTCAGCCATTCAAGTCGAAGCGCGGCAATTGTATGCCGAGGGCGCCGTTTGGGCCGAGATCATTCCCAATCTGAGCGAGGCGCGAATTCGCCGCGAAGTGGACGTGCGAGAAACGCTTGAGGCGTTCGAGCCGCAAACGAGCGTCCCGGACCTCGCGGACCTTTCGCTCTACGGATTGTCCTTGTACGCGCACGTCAAGATCTATCGATTGCGGGAAGCCCCGGATCTAGCAACGCCCATGAATTTTGGAGGCGACCGGGAAACGGTCTTTTCCTGGACGAGCGACAGTCAGCGCGCGAGCGTGCACATCACCCGGCAAGTCACCGGTGTGCGATGGGCTAGCGACGATCGGCTGCTCGACGTTCGGTTCGACATCTTCGTATTTTACTACGACGAAGCGGCGAATCTCCTGTTCATCTGTGCGTCGAAACGCGCCGATGGCTATTACCGCACGCTGGCACGAAACTTGACCGGGTATGATCCTCGCATCCTTCCGCTCAGCCATGTGAGCCGCGCGCTGAAGGAGCTTGGCGATCCGCGCTTCTTCCAGGTCGGTATGAAGAAGCGGCAGGCAGCCAGTCTCGCGGAGTCCTACCGCATAATGGCCGGATCCCATGCCGATGAGGCCATCCGGAACGAAGACGCGCGTCTCTATGATCGCGGGCATTGTTTCGGCAGCGCCTACGATGGCGAGGAGCGATTGACGATCGGCCTCAGCAGTTCGTCGAAGATCTGGAGCAACAGAACGCTCAGTCTGCCCGAGCTACTGGGATGGTGCCGGACACTCGCCCGCAAGATCAATGACAAGAAGGCGGCGGTAACTGGCAGCAAGCTCGATATGCTCCAGACCGGTGAAACGGTGCGGAAAATCCCCGGCAGGCCGCTGTTCGCGATCTGGTCCAACGATATCTACATAGAGCCGCCGCAGGCGATTTTCCAAGATACTTCCGGCGCCCACCATTCCGTGCCGCTGACCGAATTCTCTCTCGACGTCACAGGCTGGGGCGATCATCATATCGCCATTTGCCTTGCCAATGATCTCGTGGCGACAAACCTGATTTTCAGGCTTGAAGGCGGCGGCCCCCTGTTCGGCTATCTCGACGATGTCCAGCCACGGGTGGTTCTCGACTGGCAGCGTCATGATGTCGATCTGGCAGACTATTTGAACGATGACCCGGTCGCCTTTACGCTCGACGACTGGTCGCGGCTTGATGGCGAGGAACATTATCCGCCGCCGGCTGGAGGCTTCGAGCTCTACAGCGCCGACCTGGTCGACACGCTCGACTGGAACGCCGCCGGCGTCGATATCAAGGTGGAGTACGCGGCGGGAGTTGGTCTTGCCACGTCGATCCAGGGTCACCTGCGCCAGGTTCTGGCGGGTGGAAGCGATGACGTCGTCTATTGGGACCATGGCAGCGGCGAGACGGCCGATTTCGTGGCATTCAAGCTACGCGACGATGGCGGTGTCGATGTTCGCTTTTATCATTGCAAGGGCTCGTCGGGCCCCAGCCCGGGCAACAGAGTCGCCGATGTCTACGAAGTGTGCGGACAGGCGGTCAAAGGTTACATCTGGTGCGATATCGCGCGCCTCGTCAAACGGCTTTCCAACCGCCACAAGAACAAGAGCGGCATGGCCGAGTTCGTTCGCGGCGACGAAGAGGTTCTCAAGACTTTTGCTCGAGCACGCCCGGCAACGTTTCAAATGATCGTGGTGCAGCCGGGCATTCGGCGCGGCGTGATCGAGCCCAAACTTTCAGAGGTGCTCGGCGCGGCCAACTCGCATTCTCTCAGTTCCGGCCTGCTTCCTCTTCGCACGCTGGGATCCGCCTAGCAATTGGCTGTCTTGATCAGGCTAGGCCCCAGTTGCGAAGGAAGAAGCGATGCATATCGGCGAACGGATGCTTGCCGTCGTGCATAATCGTGAACTGCCGCTCGATCATCCGCTGCGTAGCAGGTTTGAGCCGGCCATCCCGATGTTCTTGCCTTCTGCCGGGTTGAGCTTCTCGCCGACAATTATTCTCATTCCGCGCAGGAAGCTGTGAAGAGCGTAGCGGACAAAATGCGCCGACTTTCGGGACTCACCGATGACGGCAGTGACTTGGTCGACAAGTCGCTTGGCGGCGATGCCCCGCGCATCACGATCAACGCGGGTTCTACGGTGAGCGAGAAGAGCGAACAGAGCGGCTTTGCAAATCTCGTAAAAGGAGCATTCGGCATGTTCCGCAATCCCACTGCCCATGAAGCTCGCATCCACTGGACTATGACGAAAGACGATGCCGAGGATCTGGTGACGATTGTTTCTCTAATCCATCGCCGGCTTGACGTCGCGCATAGGCCGCCCTGCCCTTGATGGCTTCGGTGCGTTCCTATTCTCGTTACGGCCTAACCGACTGGAGCAGCCGTCACCGGCGGCGATCCGCGAGGATGGCGCAGCGCGCAGGCAACATGTGACTGGTGGATTTGGGTTGGAAGCTCGATACACCACTACTTTCAAGAACCGGCACGGAAGTCATCAGAATGCCTCTAAAGATTAAGACCTCCCAAACGCCGGAGTGCCTTTTTTCTGAATGGTCGATAACCACGAAAAACCGGCACAAACTCGTCGAGATAGTCGCCTACCTGTATTTGAGGCAGGAGGAAAATGCGATGCGCGTCATTGGCGCTCTCGAACCGCGACGACGGGCTCCAAAGGGTAGGGTCGCACAGAATGTCGTGCGGAAACTTACGGCGCCACATGCTGAGGATGTCGAACTATTTCGAAACGGGACAGACAAGGAGAAGGAATCCGCGAAAAAAAGGATGCATATCTCGATGATCCATCGCGACGGCTTGCTGTTCCAGCATGTGTCCTGGGTCGCAGCGAGGATGGCCGTTCCGAACGGATACATGACGGCGCCACAAGTGCGGCAGGCTGACAAGGGATTTGACGGGTTCATTGTGGATTTGGACGATGACGGCGAAGAAATCGTCCGGATCGTGCTGTGCGAGGACAAGGCCTCGAAATCGCCACGCGGTCTGATCACCTCGAAAGTTTGGACCGATATTGAAGCGATCCTGCGCGGTGAACGTGACGACGAGATCCTTGCCGACCTCGTGACGCTTCTCAAGAGCGTGCCGGGGATCGACGCCGAGACCGCAGTTGATGAGGTGTTCTGGGAAGGGGCACGGGAGTTCAGGGTCGCGGTGGCAACAGGAGAAAACCAACGCAAGGATGGTGAGTTCCAGCACATCGTCGCTGGCTTCAAAGCCGTAGCGGGTGGCGCGAAATCGTCCCGATCCGCCGGAGTGTTAGCGTTCGATGAGGTTCGAAAAGGGCTTGCTCTTCTTGCTGACGAGGTAGCTGCCAAGGTGGTGGAGATCACCGATGTTTGACTCTAGCTCGCGCGCGCTCCTGAGGCAGGCGCCGGATCTGCCAGGCTTGGACCCTGAGGCATTGGATGAACTTCTCACCGCCGCCCACATCGAACTGTCGACGATACGCCTGCTGGCCAGAGAAGGAGTGTCCGTCGTCAGAACATTTGGCGCAGATCGCGGCGTAAATTAGCGGAGTGCGGGCCTCGTCTGGGGGTTGATGTTAGGCGGCGAGCCTGCGGTGCTGCAAGCGCCGATGTTCGATGGTCTGTCGCTTTATCATTTCGCGCTGTTGGATGATGGCTGGTGCCCTGCCGAAGTAGGCGTCGGCGGGCGTCACGTTGTTCAGGCTCTCGTGGTAACGCTGTTGATTGTAGTGCTCGACGAAGGCCTCGATCTGGGCCTCGAGATCGCCGGGCAGGAAGTAGTTCTCCAGCAGGATGCGGTTTTTCAGGGTCTGGTGCCAGCGCTCGATCTTGCCCTGGGTTTGGGGATGACACGGGGCGCCGCGCACATGGCTCATCTTCCGGGCCTCGATGTATTCCGCCAGTTCGCCGGCGATGTAGCTGGGGCCATTGTCGGACAGCAGCCTGGGCTTGTGCAGCACCGTGGCGCTGTCGCAGCCGGAAGCCGCCAGGGCGAGGTCCAGCGTGTCGGTCACGTCCTCGGCCCGCATGTTGGTGCACAGCTTCCAGGCGATGATGTAGCGCGAGAAGTCGTCGAGCACGGTCGACAGGTACATCCAGCCCCATCCGATGATCTTGAAGTAGGTAAAATCAGTCTGCCACATCTCGTTTGGCCGGGTGGTCTTGGTATGGAACTGATCGGCCGCCTTGATCACGACATAGGCCGGGCTGGTGATCAGGTCGTGGGCCTTGAGCAGCCGGTAAACCGTTGCTTCCGAGACGAAGTAGCGCTTCTCGTCGGTGAAGCGTACCGCCAGCTCGCGCGGTGACAGCTCGCTGTAATCCAACGCCATCTCGACGATCTGATCCTGGATATCGTCGCCGATGCGGTTCCACACCCGGCTCGGCGCCGATGGCCGATCCGCCAGCGCCTCCGGCCCACCTTCGACGAAGCGATCATACCAGCGGTAGAAGGTCCGGCGGGGGATGCCGAGCTGGTCCAGCGTGCGCTTGGCGGGCAGGTGCGACTGCTCGACGATCCGGATGATCTCAAGCTTTTCGGATGCGGGATACCTCATTCGTCGTCGCCCCCATCCGCGATCATGCTTTTTTTGAGCAGACGGTTTTCGAGTGTCAGGTCGGCAACGCATTCCTTCAGGGCGCGGGCTTCGCGGCGCAGGCCCTGCACCTCGCCGGTGGTTGCGGCGCGGGCGGTGTCGCCGGCCAGACGGCGCTTGCCCGCTTCCATAAACTCCTTCGACCAGGTGTAATACAGGCTCTGGGCGATGCCTTCCTTGCGGCACAGCTCGGCGATACTGTCCTCGCCGCGCAGCCCATCGAGCACGATGCGGATCTTGTCCTCGGCCGAGAAATGGCGACGCGTCTGCCGCCGAATATCCTTCACCACCCGATCAGCAGGGGCCTTCACCGGCGATTTTCTCAAGGAGGGTTGGGCCTTCATCTTCGTTCCTTCGTCACTGCGACGAAGCCCCAACCCTCCTTAAATCACAACCTCAAATCTGTGCCATTGGTGCTGACGGCGGACAGCGACTGGCAACCTTGGCCCACTGGTTGAACGAAATCTTGACGAGGATCGCATCGTCCAGGACGACAGCCGTGAAGTTGCCGCCGATCTGTTACTTCGGGAATGTGCCCGAGTAGTACAGGCACTCGGGCATGAGGCACGGGGCCAAGCGGAACTCGACATCGACATCCGCGGACGACTTGAACGCGTCATCCGTCTTTCCGAGGCCACCATCGTCGATATCAGCCATGGAGTAGGAGGGGCAGCCCACTTCCAGTTCGCGGGCCCGCACCACCTTGCCTCGCTCCTCAGCCGTCTCATCGACGGGGTCCAGGAAGCAATGCTTGTAAGAATACCGGCGCCGTCTGGAGCTAATTCGGAGGCATGGTCTGGGTGGCTGCACTCGCAGGCGCAGTCGCGTCCCTTCCTCTGGATCAATCACCTCAAGGCCGTCAGGACCGGCTACCTTAATGGACGCTTGTAGATCCGCGGAAATAATCGACAACTTCGTAAGCGCGATAGGCATCGCTCATCGACATGCCTTGGCGCACATAACGCGGCCATTCAGGAAACCTAAGGGCAGACACATACGTGTGACCCAGGCTGATGGGCACGCCATCTGCCAGGCTGCGCTGAAGTACCCGATGAACCGGAGCCCCCTCTGTCAGTTCGAGGGCCTGGGCGATTGCTGGTGATGCCGGGACAATTTCGTCCGAGAGGATCTCTCCGTCCGGTTCCACGCCTTCAGACAAAAGATTCTGACGAAACCGCGCTCGGCGCCCGACACGATAATTCAGCTTTGACGCTGATTCGACAAACGTCCCGCGTCCTTGCTCGACACGTAGCTTGCCGTCGACAGCGAGTGCTTCCACAGCCCTTCGAACAGCATACCGCGTCGCCCCAAACAGGGAGCAGAGCTCAGGCTCCGTCGGTAGCTTGGCGCCAGGCTTGAGCACGCCATTCTGGATTTCTGTCGAGATGGCGTCGCGGATCGTCTGCCACCCGGAATTCCGAGGTGCCGCATCATTCGGATGATTCATGATCCGTTCGTAGCACGATATCATTCGAATGTTAAATCCGACATCGATCACGGACCTTTAGTTGTTCGTCGAAGGTTGGCTGGTAAAACTCGCGGAAATCTGCGGACTTTTGCGAACGTCTGACCTGCGATCGTCAAATCATTCGGATGAATTTTTCCCCATGTCGTGAAACTATCATAATCCAACACTAGCACTAGCGGGACATTCGAATGTTTCAGGGATGTCCCGGCGCGCAGGCCGGGGCGGGCCGGGGGCACGGTCAGCTGCGCGGACCAATCGGTTCAAACATGGATTTCACGAGGGTTCAAATGACTGTTTCCGCAACCGAATTGCTGGAGCGCTACGACTCCACCACAAATAAGTCGCACTATTCATCCGAACGAGTTTTCGGCGCCCGTCGCGCCAGCCTCCTTGGCGCGGCCTGCATCGTGGCTCTTGGCATTTGCGCTCAGCCAGCCATCGCAGACGAAGCCGCCGCTGACAGCGATGGCTCCGATATCGTCGTGACGGCAACCAAGCGCCGTGAAGAGATCTCGAAGGTGCCTATCAGCGTCGAGGCCTACAATCCCGAAGCGCTGGAAAAATCAGCCATCCGCAGCGTGTCCGACCTCGCCCAGATGACGCCGGGCGTCCAGTTCGACAAGTCGGCCGGAATCTATGGCGGCGGTGCGCTGACCAACATCGCCATCCGGGGCATCAACTCGTCCGTCGGTCACTCCACGACCGGTATCTATATCGACGATACCCCGATCCAGGCGCGTGCCACGTTGATTTCGGGCTTCGGCAATCCTCTGCCCCTGATGTTCGATGTGGATCACGTCGAAGTCGACCGCGGCCCCCAGGGCACGCTGTTTGGCGCAGGCGCAGAAGGCGGTGCGCTGCGCTTCATCAGCCCTGAGCCCGGTCTCGATCATTACACGGGTATGGCGCGTACCGAGCTCTCGTTCACGCAGGGCGGCAGCCCAAGCTACGAAGCCGGCGCCGCGCTCGGCGGGCCCATTGTCAATGACAAGCTCGGGTTCCGGGTCAGCGGTTGGTATCGCCACGACGGCGGTTACATCGACCGGGTCGATCCGTTCAACCTGAAGACCGTGCAGGCGAACTCGAATTTCTCCGACTCCTATGCGCTTCGCGCTGCAGTGACAGCAGCACCGACGGAGTGGCTGAAGATCACGCCGTCGATCTACTTCCAGAAGGTCAATACGAACGACAGCGCTGCGTACTACGAGTACCTTTCCGATCCGAGCGAAGGCAAGTTCAAGAACGGGCGTCTTCTGCGTCAGCCTAACCAAGATCAGTTCGTGCTTCCCTCGCTGAAGCTCGAAGCCGATTTAGGCGGTGTTACGTTGACCTCGGTCAGCTCGTACCTCGACCGCAAGGGCAGCGTGCTCGCTGACATCACCAGCTTCTATGGCGCGGTAACTGTCGGTTATGGCAACCCGATGGGCCTCGCCTATCCCGCGCGCCAAACCGACGCGGCCTGGAAGGATGTCACCACCTCGCTGCACCAGTTCACGCAGGAAGTGCGTCTTTCCTCCTCGAACCCGGATGCTGCGCTAAAGTGGACCGTTGGTGCATTCTACTCCGACAGCACCCAGCACGACACCCACGTTTCGATCGACCCGTATTATTCAGCCTACCTCGGCATGGATCCCTACGTGTCCGAGTTCACCGGCAGCCTCTACTCCTACGACAAGCAGATCGCAGGTTTCGGTCAGGTCGATTGGGAAGTGGTCAAGGGCCTGACGCTGACGGCAGGCGCTCGTATCGCGAGCACCAAATCGAGCTTCTACCAGGAGCAGAGCGGCTACTGGACCGGCGGCCTGTTCCCGGTTTCGAGCGGCAAGAACCACGAGAAGCCATTCACCCCCAAGGTGGGCGTGACCTATCATGCCAGCCCGAACCTCATGCTCTATGCATCGGCCGGCAAGGGCTACCGCGTCGGCGGCACCAACATCCCGATCCCGCTGCAGACCCAAGAGGGCGGCGTTGGCTGCCCGGTTCCCGCGCCGGCCTCCTTCAAGGCGGATTCGGTCTGGAGCTACGAAGCCGGTCTGAAGGGCAAGCTGTTCGGCGGCCGTCTGGGCGTGGACGCCAACGCCTTCCATATCGACTGGAACGACATCCAGCAGGGTGTCTATCTCCCGACCTGCGGCTACACCTACACGACCAACGCCGGCAAGGCTGAGGTCAACGGCTTCAATCTCACCCTCAATGCCAAGGTGACCGACGCGTTCAAGCTGGGCGTGTCCGCCAGCTACACGGGCACCCGCATGAAGGAGACGATCGAGCAGTACGGCGTCATCCTGAACACCAAGGGCGATGTCATCGGCTCACCGCCCTGGGTCAATTCGCCCTGGGACCTGCGCGCCACCGCGGAATATACCTTCGTCCTGCCCGGCGACATCGATGGCTATCTGCGTGCAGAAGATGTCTTCCACAGCCGTAATCCGGGACCGTTCAACTCGCAGAACCCGGCATCGCCGGTGCTCTACAAGCCCGACATCCCGGCAAACCCGGCGACTAACCAGCTCAACCTGCGTGCAGGCGTGAACTGGCAGAACGTCGATATCGCGCTCTTCATGACCAACGCGCTGAACGCCCATCCGGCACTTGGCCGCTTCCAGGACCTGGTGGGATCGGATCTCTTCACTGACACCACCTTCCGGCCCCGCACGATCGGCATGTCGGCATCGAAGCGGTTCTAAGTTCAATAATCACGGTCGGATCGGCGCTTGTCGATCCGACCTCTTAACCCGATTGCCGCCCAGATTTGCTAAGCATGATCTCGCAATGGGCGCTGGTCGTGTTGAGTAGCACCGAGAACTGACCCGGGATTTTCATTAAGAATTGACCCGGGTGGGCGTGGGTTATGTGCTGCCCATTGCGGGCGTGGTCAAGAGTTAGCTTTATCCCTTTCTGGATTTTGGGGTGGCGGAACTGGCCCTGAACCTGAAGCTGTCATTGCCGGTTTCGAGGATGTGGCAATGATGGGTGAGACGATCCAGCAGCGCGGTCGTCATCTTGGCATCGCCGAAGATGCTGGCCCATTCGCTGAAGCTCAGGTTGGTGGTGATCACGACGCTGGTGCGTTCATACAGCTTGCTGAGCAGATGGAACAGCAGGGCCCCGCCTGACGGGCTGAACGGCAGGTAGCCCAGCTCATCAAGGATGATCAGGTCGAGCTTGAGCAGGCGCTCGGCAAGTTGCCCTGCCTTGTTGGCCGCCTTTTCCTGATCGAGCGCATTGACCAGATCCACGGTGGCGAAGAAGCGCACTTTCCTGCGATGGTGCTCTACAGCCTGTACCCCAAGGGCGGTGGCAATGTGGCTTTTGCCCGTGCCGGCCCCGCCGATCAGCACCACATTGTCGGCACTGTCCATGAAGTCACCGCGGTGGAGCTGACGCACCAAGGCTTCGTTGATCCCGCTGGCGGCAAAGTCGAAGCCGGCCAGATCCTTGTAGGCCGGGAAGCGGGCAGCCTTGATCTGATAGGCGATCGAGCGGACCTCACGCTCGGCCATCTCTGCTTTGAGCAACTGGGACAGCATGGGGATGGCGGCTTCGAAGGCAGGTGCTCCCTGTTCGATCAGGTCGCCGACAGCCTGAGCCATGCCGTACATTTTGAGGCCTCGCAGCATCACGACCACGGCGGCGCTGGCGGGATCATGACGCATGGCGCATCTCCCTCAGCGTGTCGTAGCGCCCAACATCTGCCACGGGTTCCTGCGTCAGCGACAAGGCCTGCGGAGCATCAATGGGTGGTGCCGGTGGCGCCTTACCGTCGATCAGGCGGTGCAGCACATTGAGAACATGAGTTTTGGTTGCAACCCCATCCTCAAGCGCCAGTTCGACGGCGCGCAGGACGGCCTGTTCGTCATGGTGCAAAACAAGGGAGAGGATCTCGACCATCTCCTTGTCACCACCAAGTCGCTTGAGCAGTTGGGACTGCAATTGCCGGAAGGCTTCGGGCATCTCCAGGAACGGCGCGCCATTGCGCAAAGCGCCGGGTTTGCGCTGAACGACAGCCAGATAATGACGCCAGTCATAGATCGTACGTCCCGGTTTCTGGTGGGATCGGTCAATGATCCGCTCGTGTTCGCACAGGACCTGCCCTTCCGCGACGATGACAAGCCGCTCGGGGTACACGCGCAGACTGATGGGCCGGTTGGCGAAGGAGGCCGGCACGCTGTAACGGTTGCGCTCGAAGGCAATCAGGCAAGTGGGCGATACACGCTTGGTCTGTCAATCGGCGTTGAATATTGGCTCTGACTCATATTCCGTGCAATTCTGGTCATGCTGGCGCCATAACTCTGGCCTTGAGCAGGTCGATCTTCGCGCGCCCGTACATTTGCCGTTTTATCAACTTGAGGCGGTTGACGTTCCCTTCGACCTGTCCGCTGGACCAAGGGCTGGAAATGGCAGCGGCCACGGCATCCTTGTCGGCCTCCACGCCTGCTGCGAAGGCAGCGAGCTTGGTGCTGGCGGCCTTGGCGATCCACGGATCGAGGCGGGCCTCGTCCTTCGAGCGCATCATCGCGTGGAAACGGTCGAGAACGTCACGTGCCACGACCAGCGCGGGCACGGCCCGCTCGACCACAGCGTTGATCATCGCCGTCTGGGCCGATCCGGTGCCGCGTTCGGTCGTCATGCTACGGGCAATGGTGCGTGCGCTCATTGCGGCGCCGACGGCGTGGCCGAGTTTTTCGTCGCGCCGCCGGCGGGTGGCCCATTCGCTGACCACGCGCAGCGAACCGGCAAAGCCCGATGCCTTCAGTCGCCGCCACAGCTCTGCGCCCACCCTGCATCCGGCGCTCCATTCTGCCTCGAGTATGAGCGACCAGGCATCAAGCGAACTCTCCCGGCTACGAAAGGTATCGTGACGCTGGCCACGCAGGATTTTGCGGATGGTCTGGCGCGACACGCCGGTGGTGTGCGCCATGACCCTGATCGGCGTGCCTTGGCTGGCCAGATCCAGGATCTGCCGGTTGAGTGCCTCACGGATCTGCGCGCCGTCCCACTGCAGGCGTTCGGCACGGGTCAGGGTTGCGGGATCGACCGGCCCGGATGGCGCCAAGATCCGGCGCAAGCCAGGCATTTCCATGCGCACTGCTGCCAAAAAGGCTGCCGATGCGTTTTCGAAGAGATGCCAGCGGTCGGCGACCTGTTGCGCCTGTGGTGCCGCCTCGGTTGCCGCGGCGACATAGCCTGCGCCACGATCCCGGCAAATGGTCGCAACTTGCGGGTTCTCCTGCAGCCACGCCACGACGGTCTCGCGTTGCCGGTCGGGCAGCAGGTCGATGACCTGGCGGCGCTCCAGATCGACGATGATCGTGCCGTAGGTGTGCCCGCGCCGCCAGGCGAAGTCATCGATGCCGATGACCCGCGGGGGTGGCGCAGGTTCGGCCATCGGATCGCCATGACGCAGAACACGCAACATCGTGTCGCGCGACCACGGCACCGCCAGACGCGCCATCATCCGCGCGCCCGGTCTGCCGCCCAGCGCGACCGCCACCGCATGCAGCAGTGCCTCGCAACGCCCGACCCGCCGGCCATATCGGCGGGCGAACGCTGGTGGCAACGGTTCACTGAAGGTCGTGCGCGGGCATGGCGCATGGTTGCACCGCAAGCGCCGCACCTTGAGCCGGAGCTCAACTCTGGCACCGCTGATCGGCAAATCTGTCAGCGTGCGATCGTACGTGCTGTGGCGCGATCCCGACGGCGTGCCGCAATCCGGGCAGATCCCTTGCGATGCGGCCAGTCGACCGGACATCCGCACCATGCCCTCGACGATGGCCCTGCCTTCAACGATTAGTCCCGGTAACGACAGGCTGCTGTCCCATGCCTTTGCGACCACTGACATTCCTCCCCACTAACCATCAGCAGGAATCCAACAGTCCGCGCCCTGTCCTGTCAATTCTGCACGGAATATGAGTCAGAGCCAATTTTGCACGCCGGTCTACAAGCTGGGCTACGAGGGATCATACAGCCGTGTTGCCGCCTTCGCCCGCTCGTGGAAGACCGAACGCCAATATGAAAAGCAAACCAGTGGGCGCGGCACATTCGTACCGCTGATCTTCCAGCCCGGTGAGGCCTTTCAGTTCGATTGGAGTGAAGATTACGCCCTTCTGAATGGCCGGCCTACGGTCGCGTCCGTCAACGTGGTGTAATTTTGGCGGTGGCCATGGGTCATCGTCAGGCGGCCTTGGCGGTGATGTGTAGGGGCTGATTTTCCTCCTCGATCATGGATTGGTTGAGTTCGGCCATACCCTCGATCTGCATGTAGCGGTGCTGGAGTTGCCATTCGTCGTTCTGCTCGAGCAGGACGGCGCCGACGAGGCGGAGGATGCTGTCTTCGTTGGGGAAGATGCCGACGACATCGGCGCGGCGCTTGACCTCCTTGTTCAGGCGCTCGAGCGGATTGGTCGAGTGTAACTTCGTGCGGTGCTGGGTGGGGAAGCCGGTGTAGGCGAGCACGTCGGTTTCCGCCTCGTCCATGCAGGCGCCGAGCTTCGGCCAGCGGGTGCGCAATTGGTCGGCGACCTGCCGCCACACCTGCGTTGCGCTTTTCTGATCGGGCTGGAGGAAGACCTGGCGGATGGCGGCGGCGACCACGGTGTTCTGACCCTTGGGCACGTAGGACAGCGCGTTCCTCATGAAGTGGACGCGGCAGCGCTGCCAGGTGGCGCCCATGACGCGGGTGATCGCGCCCTTGAGGCCCTCGTGGGCGTCGGAGATGACCAGCTTCACGCCGGTCAGGCCGCGCCGGACCAAGTCCTTCAGGAAGTCCGACCAGAAGACCTCTGCCTCCGAGGGGCCGATATGCAGGCCGACGATCTCGCGCCGGCCCTCGGTGTTGACGGCCATGGCGATTATTGCGGCGACACTGATGATCCTGCCGCCTTCGCGCACCTTGAGGTAGGTCGCGTCGAGCCAGAGATAGGGCCACTCGCCGGCCAGCGGACGCTTCAGGAAGGCCTGGACGCGCTCGTCGATGTCCTTGCACAGCTTGGAGACCGTGGACTTGGAGATGCCGGTCATGCCCATGGCCTGGACCAGTTCATCGACCCTCCGGGTGCTGACGCCGCCGATCCACGCCTCCTGGATCACGGCGACCAGCGCCTTCTCGACCATCTTCCTGGGTTCGAGGAAGCCGGGGAAGTAGGATCCGGCGCGCAGCTTGGGGATCTTGAGGTTCAGCGTGCCGACCCGGGTATCGAGCGAGCGATCACGATATCCGTTGCGCCAGGTGGCGCGCTCACCCGATCGTTCATGCCGGCCGGCACCGATCAGGCCGTCGACATCGGCCTCCATGATCAGCTGCAGAACACTCTCGGCAATGGTGCGCAAAAAATCCGGTTGGCCGCCCTTCGCAGCCAGCTCTTCGATCAGTAATCTGTCCTCGGTCATCGGGAACTCCTCTTCGTCACGGTTGAAGTGTGCAAACTCCACCATAACGATGAGCCCGGTGGCCACCAGCAACGCCGCATTCCGGGGTGGGGCATGCCCCACCCCGGAATACACCGTCACCTACACCGGAAATTACACCACGAGCGCGGACGCTAGCCGGCCTACCAAGCTGCAGGTGGCCCATACCAAGCTCTCCCACAGTCGGGCGTTCATCACGCGAGCCTATCTGCTGCAAACGCACGAGATGTTGTTCGACGCACTGACGCAGGCCTTCCGGGTGCTGGGCGGCGTGCCTCAGCGTGGAATATTCGACAATATGAAGACGGCTGTAGACCGGATCGGCCAGGGCAAAGTCCGACAGGTCAATGCGCGGTTCGCTGCCATGGCCAGCCACTACCTGTTCGAAACGGATTTTTGCAATCCGGCCTCAGGCTGGGAGAAAGGTCAGGTCGAGAAAAACGTTCAGGATGCGCGTCGACGGTTATGGCAGCCAATGCCCAACTTCCCAGATCTTGATGCCCTCAATGCCTGGTTGGAAGAGCGGTGCATCGCACAATGGGGAGAAATCCAGCATGGCGTCCTCCCCGGCACAGTTGCCGATGTGCACGCCGTTGAGATTATCAGCCTGATGCCGATGGGGCGGGCCTTCGATGGCTTTGTCGAACATACCAAGCGCGTGTCGCCGACCTGCCTGATCGCGTTCGAGCGCAATCGCTATAGCGTTCCTGCATCCTTTGCGAACCGGCCAGTGAGCCTGCGGGTCTATCCTGATCGGTTGGTCATCGCGGCCGAGGGGCAAATCTTGTGCGAGCACAACCGGATTATCGACCGTTCTCACCAGAAGCCGGGGCAGACGATCTATGACTGGCGGCACTATCTGGCAGTTGTTCAGCGCAAGCCTGGCGCTTTGCGCAATGGGGCGCCATTCCTCGAAATGCCCGAAGCCTTCCGGCAACTGCAGGGGCATCTGCTCAAGCGGCTCGGTGGTGACAGGGAGATGGTCGAAATCCTCGCCCTTGTTCTACAGCATAACGAACAGGCTGTGCTCAGCGCCGTCGAACTGGCCCTCGAAGCTGGGGTGCCGACCAAAACCCACATCCTCAATGTTCTGCACCGCCTGATCGATGGCAAGGCTCCACCGGCATCCCCAATCGATGCCCCGCAGGCCCTGCGCCTCGCCCAGGAGCCTGTTGCCGATGTCGAACGCTACGACACGCTGAGGGCGTTACGCCATGCGTCATGATCCGGCCAGCGCCGCTGTGGTTGTCATGCTACGTGGCCTCAAAATGTATGGCATGGCGCAAGCCGCTGGTGATCTGATCGAGCAGGGCGCGCCAGCCTTTGATGCTGCCGTTCCGATCCTCTCACAGCTTCTCAAGGCGGAGATGTCCGAGCGGGAGGTCAGGTCCATTGCTTACCAGATCAAGGCAGCCCGGTTCCCGGCCTACAAGGATCTGGCAGGCTTCGACTTTGCCGTCAGTGAGGTCAACGATGTCCGTCGTCAGAACATTTGGCACAACTCGCGGCGTAAATTAGCGGAGTGCGGGCCTCGTCCTGGGGTTGATATTAAGCGGCGATCTTGCGGTGGAGCAAGCGGCGATGTTCGATGGTCTTCCGTTTGATCCTTTCGCGCTGTTTGATGATGGCATCGGCCCTGCCGAAGTAGGCGTCGGCGGGCGTCACGTTGTTCAGGCTCTCGTGGTAACGTCGGTGGTTATAATGCTCGACGAAGGCTTCGATCTGGGCCTCAAGGTCACCGGGCAGGAAGTAATTTTCGAGCAGGATGCGATTCTTGAGGGTCTGATGCCAGCGCTCGATCTTGCCCTGGGTCTGGGGATGCATCGGAGCGCCGCGCACATGGCTCATTTTCCGGGCCTCGATATATTCCGCCAGTTCACCCGCGATGTAGCTCGGGCCATTATCCGACAGCAGCCGAGGCTTGTGCAGCACCGTTGCGCTGTCGCAACCCGAGGCCTCGAGCGCGAGGTCCAGCGTGTCGGTGACATCCTCGGCTCGCATGTTGGTGCACAGCTTCCAGGCGATGATGTAGCGCGAGAAGTCGTCGAGCACGGTCGACAGATAGACCCAGCCCCAGCCAATGATCTTGAAGTAGGTGAAGTCGGTCTGCCACATTTCGTTCGGCCGCGTCGTCTTGGTGTGGAACGCATCGGCTGCCCTGATCACGACGAAGGCCGGGCTGGTAATCAGATCATGGGCCTTGAGCAGGCGATAAACCGTGGCCTCCGACACGAAGTAGCGCTTCTCGTCGGTGAAGCGCACCGCCAGTTCGCGGGGCGACAGATCGGTTGTATCCAGCGCCATGTCGATGATCTGCTGCTGGATATCGTCGCCGATGCGGTTCCACACCCGGCGCGGGGCCGATGGCCGATCCTCCAACGCCTCCGGGCCGCCTTCGAGATAGCGGTCGTACCAGCGATAGAAGGTCCGGCGCGGGATGCCCAACTGCTCCAGCGTGCGCCAGGCCGGGAGGTGCGACTGTTCGACGATCCGGATGATCTCCAGCTTCTCGGATGCAGGGTATCTCATTCGTCGTCGCCCCCATCCGCGATCATGCTTTTTTTAAGCAGGCGGTTCTCGAGGGTCAGGTCGGCCACGCATTCCTTCAGCGCACGGGCTTCCCGGCGCAGATCCTGGACCTCGCCGGTGGTTGCGGCACGGGCGGTATCGCCGGCGAGCCGGCGCTTGCCCGCTTCCATGAACTCCTTCGACCAGGTGTAGTACAGGCTCTGGGCGATCCCTTCCTTGCGGCACAGTTCAGCAATGCTGTCATCGCCGCGCAGGCCTTCAAGCACGATCCGGATTTTATCCTCGGCAGAGAAGTGCCGGCGTGTCGCCCGCCGGATGTCCTTCACCACCTGCTCCGCAGGAGCCTTCACCGATTTTTTCAAGGAGGATTTGGGCTTCATCTTATGGGATGGACGCCTCCTGCAACCTCAGGGAACGTTGCCGGGCTCAAAGCAAGGAGTCGGTGTTATGCAACTTTTGGCAGTCGACCTTGGAAAACAGTCGTTTCACATTCACGGCATTACAGGAGATGGCGAGATCATTTCCCGAAAGCTGAGCAGGGCAAAATTCCTGGATGCTGTAAAGCGCCTGAATCCGGCAATTGTGGCCATGGAAGCATGCGCCAGTGCCCACCACTGGGGGCGTGCGCTTGAGGCCCATGGGTGTACCATTCGCCTGATCCACCCACGTTTCGTCAAACCATTCGTGAAGGGCGCCAAGAACGACGCTGTCGATGCCGAAGCGATTTATGAAGCTGCGTCTCGCCCCACGATGCGCTTTGTGCCGGTCAAGACACTCGCCCAGCAGGATTTGCAAATGCTTCATCGGATGCGAGACCGGGTTGTTTGTGAACGCACCGCGCTGATCAACCACATTCGAGGCTTGCTTGGCGAGTATGGCGTCGTGCTTTCAGCAGGTGCCTTCAGATTCCGAAAGCAAATTACCGAGACGGTGGCCAGTGCGCCATTGACCGAACTCGCCTCCGATCTGTTCTCAGCCTTGATCAGCGAATTCCGCGCGCTCGATGAGCGAGTGGCCGATCTTGACCGAAAGCTCGTCGCCATTTGTCGCGACAATGAGCAGTGCCGTCGCCTGGCGACACTCCCAGGCGTTGGTCCTGTGATAGCAACCGCGCTCGTTGCAGCCGTCGATGATGGTCGGCATTTTTCTTCTGGTCGGGCGATGGCGGCTTGGGTCGGTTTGGTTCCCCGCCAATACACCACCGGCGGCAAGCCCAGGCTCGGTGGAATTGGCAAGAAGGCCAGTCATTATCTTCGGCGACAGCTGATCCACGGAGCACGAGCTGTGCTGCTCACAATTGCCAGGCGCAATGATCGGCTCGCCAAATGGGCGCAAGAACTGCTCGCGCGCGCTGGTCACAACAAAACAGCCGTCGCCATGGCCAACAAGACTGTCCGCATGGCTTGGGCGATGCTGCGTACCGAGAAGAATTTTCAAATGGCTTGATTGGGATTTGCTGCTCCGGCAGTGACAATGTGCGAGGTGAGAAATTGATGGTGCAACGGCAAGCGCCGCCCCTTCACAGCCTGCAAGGAACGATGGCCATCACAGGCCGCTCATCTTAAAAGGCATTGAAGAACGCGGATTCCCATCATGGCCCGGAGTTCTATCGCTCCAAACAGAGGCCGGATAGATTCACGCATAGTAAGCCGTTCGTACGATCGAAAAATCGCCTTGCGCAGGAGGCGTCCATAGATTCGTTCCTTCGTCACTACGACGAAGCCCAAATCCTCCTTAATTCACAACCTCAAATCTGTGCCATTGGCGCTGACGCCGGACAATCGAGCGAGCAGGCACCGGAGATGGCGTGAAGGATAGAACAACATTCCAAAATCCTTTCGAACAGGCGCAGCAGCACGCACCCCGGGCTGCCGACGTGATTGGGCGACAGCCGGGAAGCCGACTGCGTTGCGGTGAAATTGGGCGGAACGATCGTACAGTTTGCGGTGACCGCGCTAGGATCGAGCGCTCCGGTTCACCGATCCGATCGCACCAGCTTACGGGTCAGCTGCGGCGCCCGGCGGCCCGAAGCGCTGTCGAAAATCTTCCAGATCGAAGGCTATATCGTCGAGGCGCAGGAATTCCTCAGCGGGCATGCCGGGATGCTCTTTCCCATACCATTCGGCGTAGCGCGGCAGATCGGGTGCAAAACCCTTATAGTGGGTCGAATAAGCCCGAAGGTACAAGGTCGGCATGGCCGCAGCGAGATCGAACCGCAACAGCCGCAGCCACCCGTCGCCGATGCCGTCGATCACTCTCGCGGAAGAGCCGGTATCCTTGAGCGACTGCTTGCGGCCCTGATAATTGACCAGGAATTGGTAAACCTTGTGCCCGTGCTGGTTGAGGTCGATCCGGTGTCTCACGCCGTGGAAATGGCCATTGAGGGTCATCAGGATCTGGTCATGCCGCGAGATGAAGCGCTCCCACAGCCGCGCCGGACCAAAACGTCGGCTGTCCCGCAGCGTCATGTCCAAATAGACGATGGACGCGCGCTCGCCTTCTTCATTGAGAAACTCGTGGATGGAGACGATCGTCGGAAGGCCGGGGTAAGCATTGATGACGCCGTCAGCCCAGGCAAGCGTCTCCTCATTCGGGCACATTTCCAGGCCCAGATGAAGGAAGCGATAGCCGCCCGCGCTGAAGATCTGCGCCGAGCTGCATCCCTCGTCATGGAATGACACGTACCAGGCCTTTCCATCGAAGAACGGCGATGAGGCGCCGAATATGTTCGTCCAGTTCGCGAGCCCCGAGACCTGAAGGCCGCCAATCCCTTCGACCTTGTTGCCCTTGATACCTCCGCCAATTTCCGCCGGAAACTCGTGGTCCGTCCACAGATGATCATAATCGTGATTTCCCGGGATCACGCAGAACGGCAAACGATCGGCGATGATGTTCCAGGCAGCGCGAGCGGCGGGCATCTCGATCGAGAGCAACTGTTCAGGCGATGCAGGGAGCAAATCCTCGATCACCGGATTGCCGATCGCCCTCATGCCTCGGTCGAGACTGAGCTGGTCGGGCTCCGCAATGCTCGGATGCTGCCAATTGTCGCCAAGACCTGACACGAAGGCGATCTCGCCGCCCGCGCTCCGGGCATTGCGCGCAAGATAGGCCATCACATCGTACAGCATCTCGCGCGTGTCGAAGGGGAAGCCGCCTTCGCGCTGGTTGCGATGACTCACATAATTTTGCGTGTCGGACACGACCGCGATGGAGAAGGGCGCGCCGGCGGCATCGGAAAGCATCTCATCAAATCCTCGGGCTGACAGCCACGCGGCCATCGAGTCGTTAACGGAACGACCGTACAGTTACGATTCAATCGCGGCATTATTGTTACGAGAAGCAATCGCAGCCTCACCGAGCTTAAAATTCGGCGAAAAACTTTACGAGACCCGCGCAAGCCCCTATCTCGACATCAATCGTGAGCGAGTGCCGATCGGGAACGATCGTACATTGACAGAAGCAGGAGTGGTAGTTGGGTTCCGCGGCACCGGTCAATTCACCCGAGCAGACGACACGCCTTCGCGAGGCGGCTCTGGATTATGCTTGCCAGGAAGGTCTGGCTGTTGAGTTGCACTGAGAAGTGACCCGGGAGGGTTATAAGTTTTCACTGAGAATTGACCCATGTTTTCCTCGCCCCTGGCTGACAGTCAGGAGGCATCGGAGTGATCGACATGGACCTACTCAGTGTGATCCGCCGCTGGCATTTTCGGCAAGGCATCCCCATTCGCGAGATCCGGCGGCGGACTGGATTATCGCGCAACACGATCCGCAAATATCTGCGCGATGACGCGGTGGAGCCGACGTTCAAGGTTCCCAAACGGCCGAGCAAGCTTGATCAGTTTGCAGAAAAACTGACGACGTGGCTGCGGGTGGAATCTGGCAAGTCGCGCAAACAGAAGCGAACAGCCAAGCAGCTACATGCAGATCTGGTTAAGCTGGGCTACGAGGGATCATACAGCCGTGTTGCCGCCTTCGCCCGCTCGTGGAAGACCGAACGCCAATATGAAAAGCAAACCAGTGGGCGCGGCACATTCGTACCGCTGATCTTCCAGCCCGGTGAGGCCTTTCAGTTCGATTGGAGTGAAGATTACGCCCTTCTGAATGGCCGGCCTACCAAGCTGCAGGTGGCCCATACCAAGCTCTCCCACAGTCGGGCGTTCATCACGCGAGCCTATCTGCTGCAAACGCACGAGATGTTGTTCGACGCACTGACGCAGGCCTTCCGGGTGCTGGGCGGCGTGCCTCAGCGTGGAATATTCGACAATATGAAGACGGCTGTAGACCGGATCGGCCAGGGCAAAGTCCGACAGGTCAATGCGCGGTTCGCTGCCATGGCCAGCCACTACCTGTTCGAAACGGATTTTTGCAATCCGGCCTCAGGCTGGGAGAAAGGTCAGGTCGAGAAAAACGTTCAGGATGCGCGTCGACGGTTATGGCAGCCAATGCCCAACTTCCCAGATCTTGATGCCCTCAATGCCTGGTTGGAAGAGCGGTGCATCGCACAATGGGGAGAAATCCAGCATGGCGTCCTCCCCGGCACAGTTGCCGATGTGCACGCCGTTGAGATTATCAGCCTGATGCCGATGGGGCGGGCCTTCGATGGCTTTGTCGAACATACCAAGCGCGTGTCGCCGACCTGCCTGATCGCGTTCGAGCGCAATCGCTATAGCGTTCCTGCATCCTTTGCGAACCGGCCAGTGAGCCTGCGGGTCTATCCTGATCGGTTGGTCATCGCGGCCGAGGGGCAAATCTTGTGCGAGCACAACCGGATTATCGACCGTTCTCACCAGAAGCCGGGGCAGACGATCTATGACTGGCGGCACTATCTGGCAGTTGTTCAGCGCAAGCCTGGCGCTTTGCGCAATGGGGCGCCATTCCTCGAAATGCCCGAAGCCTTCCGGCAACTGCAGGGGCATCTGCTCAAGCGGCTCGGTGGTGACAGGGAGATGGTCGAAATCCTCGCCCTTGTTCTACAGCATAACGAACAGGCTGTGCTCAGCGCCGTCGAACTGGCCCTCGAAGCTGGGGTGCCGACCAAAACCCACATCCTCAATGTTCTGCACCGCCTGATCGATGGCAAGGCTCCACCGGCATCCCCAATCGATGCCCCGCAGGCCCTGCGCCTCGCCCAGGAGCCTGTTGCCGATGTCGAACGCTACGACACGCTGAGGGCGTTACGCC
>NZ_JBPGYA010000001.1:0-962500 GCF_048015635.2 Sphingomonas sp. GlSt437
AACGATTCGAACGTCCGACCCTCAGATTCGTAGTCTGATGCTCTATCCAGCTGAGCTACGGGCGCGCGGGAGTTGCGCACATAGAGGCGCGCGGGGGATTGCGCAAGCCTGTTGCGCGGGCCGCGCGCGGGCCATAGAGGATTGATCGATGACGTTGTATCGCGCGCCTGCCCCCGCCCGCTTTCGCCGCCTAGGTTTAGGGCTGGCGACGGTCGCGCTGTCGCTGGCGGCGGCCTGCGCCGATACGCGCCACCATTACCCCTCGTTGCTGCCGCGTCCGATCGAGCAGCGCGAGGACCTGGAGCCCGTCCGCCCGCATCCGGCGCTGGTGCCCGATCCCGCGCTCGATACCCAAGTAACGAGCGAGGAGCACACGCTGGCCGCGATCACCGCGCGCGCCGATCCGCTGATCGAGCGGGCGACGGCAGCGGTGGCGGCTGCGCAGGGGGCCAAGCCGGGCAGCGATGCCTGGCTGGAAGCACAACGGGCGCTGAGCGCGCTCGTCAGTCCGCGCACCGACCTCGCCGATCTCGCCGCCCGGCTCGACGACACGTCGATCGAGCGGGCGCACAAGGGCCAAGCCGCTTATCCGGCGCTGGAGGGCCTGCGCGCGCGGGTGGAGGCTGAGCTGACGCGCGTGTCGGCGAAGATCGACGATCTGAGCAACCAGCTCAAATAGCTGCTGACGGCGCGGCGGGTCGCGCGATCCGATAAGTGATGTGGCGCCACAGCGGATCGCCCGGCGCGAGATTGGGGTGATCGAAATCCTCATCCGGCCGGCGCGTCATGCCGAGGCGCTCCATCAGGCCCCAGCTCGCGCTGTTCCCCTGCACAGTGATCGCCGCGATCGACATCACATTGAGAGTCGCCCAGCTCCAATCGAGGCACGCCGCCGCTGCTTCCCGCGCATAGCCCTGGCCCCAATGCGCCCTGCCCAGCCGCCAGCCGATCTCGATATCATCAGCGATCGGCGTATCCGCCGGCCCCCGCTTCAGCCCGCAAAAGCCGAGGAAAGCGCCATCGGCGCGCCGCTCGACTGCCCAGAAGCAATGGCCGCGCTCGGCTTGGAGCGCCATCATCCGATCGACCGCCGCATCGCTCTCGGCGCGCGACATCAGCGGACCGAGGAAGCGCATCACCTCGGCATCCTGCCCCATCGCCGCGAACGGCTCGCGATCGGCATCGCGCCAAGGCCGCACGATCAGGCGCTCGGTTTCAATCATCTGGTCGGCCGGTCGATCGCATAAGTCACCATGCGGCGCAGCGGGTCGTCTTCCGCCATCAGCGCATGGTCGAAATCGCCATTGGGGAGGCGATGCATGCCGAGCCGCTCCATCATCGCCTGGCTCTTCAGATTGATCGACGAGGTGATGGCGACGATGCGCGGCGGTGCGATCACGCGCCAGCCATAATCGAGCGCGGCGACCATCGCTTCGAGCGCATAGCCCTGCCGCCAATGGGCGCGCGCGACGATCCAGCCTGCCTCGACCTCGCCCGCGATCGGGTTGTGCGCATCGCCGCGCTTCAAACCGCAAAAGCCGATCACGGCGCCATCCTCGCGGCGCTCCAGGCTCCAGAAGCCGAGCCCCTCGTGGCGATAAGCATCATGCTTGGCAAGCACCGCATCGCTCGCGGCTTCATCCTTAACCGGGCCAAGCTCGGCCATGACGAGCGGATCAGCCCACATCGCGTGGAGCGCCGGCCGATCGCGCGGCTCGGGCGCGCGCAGGATCAACCGCCCGGTCCGGATCATCCGTTGAGCAGCCGCGCCGCATGGAGCGCGTGATAAGTCAGCACGCCCGAGCAGCCGGCGCGCTTGAATGCCAGCAGCGTTTCCAGCACCATCGGGTCGCGCTCAGCCGCGCCCGCCGCGACGGCCGCCTCGATCATCGCATATTCGCCCGACACCTGGTATGCGAACACCGGCACCTCGAAAGCGTCCTTCACGCGGCGGATGATGTCGAGATAGGGCAGACCGGGCTTGACCATCACGCTGTCGGCGCCCTCGTCCAAATCGAGCGCGACTTCGCGCAGTGCTTCCTCGGCATTGGCCGGATCCATCTGGTAGGTCTTCTTGTCGCCCTTGAGCAGGCCGCGTGATCCCACCGCGTCGCGAAACGGGCCGTAGAAGGCGCTGGCATATTTGGCGGCGTAGGACATGATCTGGACGCTGACGTGCCCTGCCCCTTCGAGCGCCGCGCGGATCAGGCCGATGCGCCCGTCCATCATGTCGCTCGGCGCGATGATGTCGGCGCCTGCCGCAGCCTGATTGAGCGCTTGCGCGGTCAGCACCTCGGCGGTCGCATCGTTGAGCACATAGCCGGCCGCATCGACCAGCCCATCATGGCCGTGCGCGGTGTAGGGATCGAGCGCGACGTCGGTCAGCACGCCCACGTCCGGCACCGCATCCTTCAGTGCCTTGATCGCGCGACACATGAGGTTGTCGGGGTTGAGCGCCTCACGCCCGTCCTCGGTCCGCAGTTCGCGCGGCGTGTTGGGAAACAGCGCGATGCAGGCGATCCCCGCGTCGCGCGCTTCCTTCGCCCGCGCGACGATGCCATCCACCGACCAGCGCGACACGCCGGGCAGGCTGGCGATCGGCTCTTCAACGCCCTGCCCTTCGCTGATGAACAGCGGCCAGATCAGGTCGGCGGGCGTCAGCACCGTCTCGGCGTGGAGGCGGCGGCTCCACGGCGTGGAACGGGTGCGGCGAAGGCGGAGCGCGGGATAGCTGGACATGGCGCGAGCTTGTGCAGCGCGCCGATGCCCGGCGCAACCCCTGCGCCCATCTCCGTCATCCCAGCGCAAGCTGGGATCGCTGGCCGCCAGCGGCCCCAGCTTTCGCTGGGGCGGCGAGATCGTCACCCCGTCGGGTGCAGTCTCCCTGCCGGCTCCGCATCGGTCTGCGCCTGTTGGTGCGCCTGCGCCGGCGGCACCGCGAGCCGTTGCGACCGCCAATTGCCGTAGCGATAATAACCCAGCGCCATCACGAAATTGGCGATGGAACCCAAGGGGAAGCTCCACCACAAGGCATCGGCATGCAGGCTCGGCATCAGCCCGAACGCGAAGCCGAGCCGCACCGGGAACATCGCGATAAGCAGCATGACCAGCGGGGCCCACACCGCCCCATTGGCGCGAACGGTGGAAAACAGCACCATTGTCATCCCGAAGATAATGAAATTCCAGCTCGCCAGCACCTGAATGTGCCGAGCGATCGGCAGCGCGTGGCTGCCACCGCCCAGGAACAGCGCCATCACCGGCCGGTCGAACAGGATGATGACGCCGACCATCGTCGTCGTGATGATCGCGCTGAACAACAGGCCCGATCGCGTGATCGCCTCGACCCGGTCCCATTTCGCCGCGCCGATATTCTGCGCTGCCATGCTGCTCACTGCCGCGCCCAGCGCCAGCGCCGGCATCTGGATATAGGCCCAGAGCTGCATCGAGACACCATAAGCCGCGCTGGTGTCGACGCCGTAGCTGTTGACGAGCCCGGTCATCGTCAGCCCGGCGACGGAGACGACCAGCATCTGCGCGCCCATCGGCAGGCCCTTGGTGACGATGGTGCGCACCAGATCGGCCGAGGGCAGCAGGTAGCGCAGCTCCGGCCCGCGCAGGCGGATCGGCAAATCGCGCCGATAGACCACCGCGAGCAGCCCCAGCGCGGCGACATGATTGGCGATCAGCGTGGCGGTCGCCGAGCCGGCAATGCCGAGCGCCGGCATGCCGAACAGCCCCTTGATGAACACCGGGTTCAGGCCGCTGTCGAGCAGCACGCTCAGCCCCGTGAACCACAATGGCGTCACCGAATCGCCCACCCCGCGCAGCGCCATGCCGAGCAGCACCAGCAGCATCGACGCCGGCAAGCCGAGGAAAATCACCCGCAGATACGCGAGCGCCAACGGCATCGCGGCAGGCGGCGTGGCGAGTGCGTGGAGAATGTCGGGCGTGAACACCCAGCCGAGCGTAGCGATCACCACCGATCCCGCCAGTACCAGGCCGATCGCCGCGCCGAACGCGCGCCGCGCCGCCTCCACATCGCGCCGGCCCATGCTCTGGCCGATCAGGATCGTCGCCGCCATGCCGAAGCCGAACACGGCGGCGAACATCAGGAACATGATGGTGTTGGCGTTGGCGGTCGCCGACACCGCGCTCTCACCCAGAAACCGCCCGACCCAGATGGTGTTGATCGAGCCGTTCAGCGTCTGGAGGATGTTGGCGCCAAGCGTGGGCAGCGCAAAGGCAAGCAGCGTGGGGCCGATGGGGCCGGTCGTCAGATCCTTTTGATGCGGGCGGCTGGCCATGCGATACCTCGTGTTGCAGCCCCCGCCTTTAGGCGGTTACGCGCGAAAATCTAAGCCCCGTCTTTCGGGCATTTGGCGGCGTCGCCGAGGCGGCGGTGCGGCGCCAAAGCGCGAATGTTCCCGAATGTTCCCACTGACGAAGCGATTTCCATCAGGATTTGCCGGTGCCGGGCGGGGTGCCTGAAATTGCCCTGATTGGTCGAGGGTGACATAGGGCGGGCGTGTAGGACAGCGGGTGGTGGTCTGGATGTCGTCGGTTTGCGTAACCGGCAGTCGAATTGGCCGCCGAGTAACATCGGCGTCTTAACGCTTAGACGCCACCACCCCACCCGAGCATCGTGCCTACCCAAAAGAAAAGCCAAAAACCTTCAAAGCCGGCAAGCACTATCCTGGTTGCAGCGCGCTCCGCCGTGGGCGCCCGGAGATACCAAAGCGCCCAGAAGGTAAAGGCTGCAACGCCAACCGGCAGCGCGCCGAGCCACAGCATATCAATGGCATTCGGCTTGGATGGCAAACTCCGCGTCAACCAGACCGATGCGAAAAACCACAATAAGCCGATAGCTGCGAGCGGCAGCGATGTGAGGACCCGAACGATCACCCCAAGCGCGCCAGTGCGGCGGACAAACGCTCCGCCTCGGCAGCTTTCTCGGTATGGTCGGCGCGCGCTTTCTCGACCGCCTCGGGCTTGGCCTTCTCGGCAAACGCCGGGTTGTTAAGGCGTGCCGCGAGTGAGTCGCGCTCCTTGGCAGCGGCCTCGATCGCTTTGGTCAGGCGGGCACGCTCGGCGTCCAAGTCGATAATGCCTTCGAGAGGAATTAGAACCGTTGCTTCGCCAACGCCGATTTCGACGCTTTTGCCGGACGCGTCGGCTGCTTCGAAATACGGTGTTAGCCGCCCCAAACGCTCCAGCAAGGTAGGAAGCTGCGGGAAAGCGACCGCCATATCCTGGACCACTGAATTGAAATATGCGGCAGTCTTGTTGGATGGCGGTATGCCCAGATCGGTTTTCGCCGAGCGAATTTCACTGATCAACGCGATTGCGAAGTTGACCATGCCTTTAGCGTCAGCATCGATCGTGACCGCATCAACCACCGGCCACTTCGCGACGATCAGCTCATACTCCCGCGCGCCCAGCTTCGACCACAGCTCCTCGGTCACGAACGGCATGAAGGGGTGCAGCAGCACCAATATCTGGTCGAGCACCCAGCCCGCGACGGCACGGGTTTCGTCAGCCGCATCGTCATCCCCCTCCCGCTTGCGGGAGGGGTTAGGGGTGGGCACGTCGCCCATTCCGTCAGCCCCGGGTTCTTCAGGCCCACCCCCGGCCCCTCCCGCAAGCGGGAGGGGAGAAAGCACCGGCTTGATCAGCTCCAGATACCAGTCGCAAAACCGGTCCCACACGAAATGGTAGATCGCGTTGGCCGCGCCATCGAAGCGGTAATCGGCGAGCGCGGCGTCCATCGCGCGGACCGTTTCGACCACTTCGCCGATGATCCATTTGTTGACCGCAAGCGTCGCGGCGGGCGGCTCGGGCGAGGCGCTCGCGCCGATGCCGTTCGCCTGGCAGAAGCGCGCCGCGTTCCACAGCTTGGTCGCGAAGTTGCGATAGCCCTCGACCCGGCGCTCATCCATCTTGATGTCGCGGCCCTGGCTTTCCATCGCCGCCATGAAGAAGCGCAGCGCGTCGGCGCCATATTTGTCGATCAGGCCGAGCGGATCGACGGTATTGCCCTTGGACTTGGACATTTTCTGCCCGTCCGCCGCGCGCACCAGGCCGTGGAGGTAGAGCGTGCGGAACGGCACGTCGTGCATGAAATGCGTGCCCATCATCATCATCCGCGCATCCCAGAAGAACAGGATGTCAAAGCCCGAGACGAGGACGTCATTGGGGTAGCGGCCGTGGACGGTGGGCTTGCGCAAATCCTCCCCGTTCACGGGGAGGGGGACCGCCGCAGGCGGTGGAGGGGGAGTGGCCGCGAGGTCGTCGCCCTGCCGAGCCCCCCCTCCACCATGCTGCGCATGGTCCCCCTCCCCCTCCGGGGGAGGATTTTGGTCCGGCCACCCCATCGTCGCAAACGGCCAAAGCGCGGAGGAAAACCAGGTGTCGAGGACGTCGGGGTCTTGCCACAGAATAACGGTTTCGGAGGGCGTTGTCGCTCGAAGCTCTCTGGCAGCCGCTTCGTCTTCCACTAGAAGAACGCTTCCACCGCTCAGATCGAGTGCGCCATCGCGGCGGGACGATGCCGCAAGGATCGCCGCAGCCTCTTCGGATTCGGCGACAAAAACGCGACCGTCATCCGAGAACCAAGCCGGGATCCGGTGCCCCCACCACAGCTGCCTGCTCACGCACCAGGGCTGGATATTGTCCATCCAGTTGAAAAACGTCTTTTCCCAGGTCTTGGGCACGATGCCGATCCGCCCGTCCTTCACTGCCGCAATCGGCTCCTTGGCCAGCGTCGCGGCATCGACATACCATTGGTCGGTTAGCCAGGGCTCGATGACGACGCCCGATCGGTCGCCGAACGGAGTCTGGATGGTGCGCGGTTCGGCGTCGTGCTCGGCGCCGTCCTTGTCGATATGGGGGACGAGGAAGCCGTGCTCCTTCATCCACGCGACCGCGAGTTCGCGCGCGCCGGGGACGCCATCGGTCTTGAAGCGCGGGAGGCCGAGGAACGCGTCGGGCACCAGCCCGTCCACCGTCTGCACGACACAGGCCTTGGCATCGAGCATGTTGAGCATGGCGCGCGCTTCGATGCCGGCGCGGTTGCCGACCTCGAAGTCGTTGAAATCATGCCCCGGCGTGATCTTCACCACGCCGCTGCCGAGCTCGGGATCGGCATGGTCGTCGGCGATGATCGGCAGGCGGCGGCCGGTGATCGGCTGGATGACGTGGCGGCCGACGACCGACTGGTAGCGCGCATCCGCCGCGTTCACCGCGACCGCCATGTCGGCGAGCATCGTCTCGGGTCGCGTCGTTGCCACGACCAGGTGATCGGTGCCGTCGGGTAGCGTCACGCCGTCCGCGAGCGGGTAGCGGAAGTGCCAGAAGCTGCCCTTCACCTCGTGCGTTTCGACCTCAAGATCGCTGATCGCGGTGCCGAGGCCGGGGTCCCAGTTGACGAGGCGCTTGTCGCGGTAGAGCAGGCCCTGATTGTAGAGATCGACGAACACTTTCAGCACCGCCTTGCTGAAGCCCTCGTCCATCGTGAAGCGCTCGTTCGCCCAGTCCATCGAGCAGCCAAGGCGGCGCAGCTGGCGGGTGATCTGGCCGCCGCTCTCGCGCTTCCAGTCCCACACTTTCTCGACGAATTGCTCGCGGGTGTAGTTGTTGCGCTTGTCCTGCCGCTCGGCCATTTGCCGCTCGACGACCATTTGCGTGGCGATGCCGGCGTGATCGGTGCCGACCACCCACAGCGCGTCCTTGCCCTTCAGCCGGGCATGCCGCGTCAGGATATCCTGCAGCGTGTTGTCGAGCGCGTGGCCGATATGGAGGCTGCCGGTAACGTTGGGCGGCGGGTTGACGATCGTCCACGGCTCCGCGCCGGGCCGTTCCGGGCGGAACAGGCCTTCATTCTCCCAATGCGCGTACCAGCGGGATTCGATTTCAGCGGGGTCGAAAGTCTTGGGCAGATCGGTCATGGGCCGCGTGTCTAGCGAGCCAATGCGCGTTCGTCACCCTTGCCGGTCGAGCTGCCCCGGAAGTTGAAACGCCTCAGCGCGGCGGGGTCGTTCCCTGCTGCGCAGCCCGCTTTTGCTGTTCCTGCTTTTTCGCCATGTGATGGCCGATGGCGCACCCTGCCGCTGCGCCCAGCAGCGCGTGGTGGTGAGCATAATGCCCAGCGACACCGCCAACAACCGCGCCCTTCAGGCAGCCCTTCGCATAAGCGGGCGCCGAAGCTGCCATCGCCGTTGCCGCTGCAATCATCGCCACGCTGCGCACCATCATCAATCTCCTAAATATCTGCTGCAAAACAACCGCGATGCTTTCGCGGTTCCGGGATCAGCGCGAATTGCCGCTGACCACACCCTTCCCCGTCCATTTGTCCATCCACCCCAACACCTCATGATACCATTGCCGGCTGTTGCGGGGTTTGAGCACCCAGTGGTTCTCGTTGGGATTGACCACCAGCCTTGACGGTATCCCCCGGCGTTGCAGCGCGGTGAAGCTGGCCAAGCCTTGCGTATAGGGGATGCGGAAATCCTTTTCGCCGGTGATCACCAGCATCGGCGTCTGCCACTTGTCGACGTAGTTCACCGGGTTCCATTTCTCGAACGCGGCGGGGTCGTCATAATAGGTCTTGCCGCCATGCTCCCACTCGTCGAACCATAGCTCTTCGGTTTCGTAGGCCATGGCGCGCGCGTCGAACACGCCGTCATGCTGGACGATGCACTTGAAGCGGTCCGGCCAATTGCCCTCGATCCAGTTCATCATATAGCCGCCGTACGAGGCGCCGAGCGCGCAGGCATTGTCGGCATCGAGCCAGGCGAACTGGTCGGTCGCGGCTTTCAGGCCCTTTTGCAGATCCTCGAGCGGCCAGCCGCCCCAATTGTTGCGGATCGCGTCGCTGAAGCCTTGGCCGTAGCCGGTGCTGCCGTGGAAATCGACCGCGACCACCGCATAGCCATGGCCAGCGAACACCGCCGGGTTCCAGCGATAGGACCAGCTATTGTTGAACGTGCCTTGCGGGCCGCCATGGACCAGGAATGCGATCGGCGCCTTCTGGCCTTCGGCTAGGGTCGCGGGCTTGACGACATAGCCCCACACCTTGTCGCCATTGGCGCCGGTGAAGCTGAAGCGCGTGATGGTCGGCAGGTCGACGCTGGCGAGCTTGTCGGCATTGACGCTGGTGAGGCGCGTAGTGGCCTTGCCCTTCAGCAGGTAGAAATCATCGGGCGCGGTCAGCGAATTCATCGCGTAGACGATGCCGCCGCGCGTCGGCACCACCGCCGTTACATTGCCAAGCTGGGTCAGCCGGGTGACTTTGCCGGTGCGCGCATCGACCGAGAAGATCGGCGTTTCCTGCGTATCCTCGGCGGTGACGATGATCGACTTGCTGTCGGGCGACCAGGCGATCGAGCCGACCGAGCGGTCCCAATCCTTGGTCAGCGCGGTCACCTTGCCGCTCGCGAAATCGCGGACCATCAGCACTTGGCGATCGGCCTCATAGCCCGGCCGCGCCATGGCGAACCAGGCGAGCGATTTGCCGTCTGGCGAGGCAGTCGGCAGATTGTCCATCGCCTTGTTGTCGGCAGTGAGGTTGGTGGGCGGCGCCGAACCGTCCGCGGGCGCGGCGAAGATATCGAGATTGACCGAGAGCGGCTCGATGCGACCCGCCTCACGCAGTGCGAAATAGACGGTCTTGCCATCGGGCGACCAATCGACTTCCTCGGGGCCGCCGCTGGGCTTGGAGGGGGTATCGCCGACCAGCCCGCCCTCGATCGCGGTGCCGTTGCCCTGCGCGACGCCGTCCTTCAAAGGCAGAACGAACAGCTGCGAGCGCGTGCCGTCCGCCCAGGTATCCCAATGGCGCACGAACAGCTGATCATAGACCCGAGCCTCGCCGGCATTGGGGTCCTTCTTCTCCATCGGCAGTTCGAGGCTAGGGGCGCCCGGCTTGCGATCGGCCCAGACGACGAGCTTGTCACCAGTGGGACTGAGCTTGAAGCCGTTGATGCCGCCGGCGACATTGGTCACTTGGCGCGGCGTGCCGCCAGTGACGGGCACTGCCCAGACATTGTCGTCCCCGCCCTTATTGGCCTGGAAATAGACCGTCACGCCATCGCGGGCGAATTGCGGCGCGGTTTCGTTGACGTCGGGCTCGGCGGCGAGCTTCTCGGGCTTGGCGCCCTTCTTCGTCAGGTCGAGCCGCCACAGATCGAACCGGCCCTTATTGGCGGCAAGATCGGTCTCGCGCTGCTGCCAGACCAGCCAATGGCCATCGGCCGAAACTGCGGGCGCCGCGACGCGCGAGAGCGTCGAGACGTCGTCGATGGTGAGCGGGCGAGCAATAGCGGGAGCGCCGAGCAGCGCGGCGGTGGCAAGCGTTGTTGCGCTCGCGATCAGGGTCATCCTCATGGGGCGAAGCTTAGAGCAAATCGGCGGGCGAGTGGCAACGGGTGGGCGCTATGCCATCCGTTCAATCCCCCGTCACCCCGGCCTCGAGCCGGGGTCCCGCTTCTTCTGCGGGCGGACAAAGGCAGCGGGACCCCGGGTCAAGCCCGGGGTGACGAAGCTGGCAACAGCGACGCTCTCAATGCTGGCTGGTGATCCGCGCGATTTCGCGGGCGACCATCGTCTCGACGATGCCGGGCAGCCGCGCGTCGAGCCACTCGCGCAGCATCGGGCGGAGCAGCTCGCGGACCAGCGCTTCGAGCGTGTTCTCGCCAGGCGCTTCCTCGGGTGCGCGCACGACCAGCTTCGACAGCGTATCGAGCGCGCCACGGCTGGCCTGGGCGGCTTGCGGCGACACGATCGGCTCGGGTGCGTCCGGCTGATGCGCGGCTTGCGGCTGCGGGGCCGGCACGGGGTCCGCCGCCAGCTGCGCGGTGACCGCGTCGCTCAGTTCGAGAATATCGTCCTCGATCGTCTGCGGGCGTAGCGACGGCGCCGGTTCAGCCGCGCGCGCGGGCCGGCGGGTGCGTGCCGCAACCGCGCTTTCGCCTTCCTCGGCGATAATCCGTTTGATGGAGGACAGGATGTCTTCCATCGACGGTTCTGCGCTCACGTCTCCCATCGCGATCCCTCGCACGCCAGCTTACCTCTTGGGTTTGTCGGCTTTTGCGGGATTGGGGGCGTCGGTGTCAACCGTGCCGTCGATCGGTGCGCCGAGCACCGGCTCGCGCACGGTGTCGACGGTCGCGTTCTGCGCCTTGCTGCCCGTCGTGCTGGTCGCATAGGGCCCCGGCGAATTGCCGTCCGCCCAATCGGAGAGCTGGTTGTGGACCCGGTCGTAATGCTGGACGGGATCGTAAAGCGCGCCGCCATCGAGCCCCAGATCGCGCGCCTCGGCATGGCCCATCGCCGCGATCAGCGCGAAGCCCGCGACATAGGCGTCGCGCTTGGCGGTGACCAACTGGACCTGGGCGTTCAATAATTCCTGCTCGGCGTTCAGGATTTCGAGGATGGTGCGGTTGCCGACGCTGTTTTCGGCGCGCACACCTTCCAGCGACAATTTGTCGGCATTGACCGTCACGATCGACGACTGGATCACATCGAGCGAGGATTGCCACACGGCATAAGCCGAGCGCGTCTGCGCGATGACGCCACGTTCGGTCTCGGTCACGCCCTCGATCGCCTGGGTGCGCCGATCGCGCGCCTGGCGGATCTGCGCCGACGGGCGACCACCCTGGTAAAGTGGCAGCGACAGCTGGACCCCGCCCTGCGCCGCATTGCCCGACTGCTGCACGCCGAAGCCGGAAACCTGGAGCGAATCGAGATAGTTATAATAGCTGGTGCCGGCGAATAATTGCAGCTTGGGCAGCCGCTGGCCGTGCGCGGCCTTTTCATCGAAGCCCGCCGCATCAGCCTGTTTGTGCGCGGCGATCAGCGCCGGATTATCGCGCAGTGCGACATCGACGGCGGTGTCGGCATTGGTCGGCAGGTTGGGAATATCAGGCGGCGTTTCAAGCGTGTCGGGCGTGCTGCCGACAAGCCGAACATAGCTTTCCCGGCTCGAGATCAGCTTGGCCTGCGCGCTCTGCAGCTGCGCGCGCGCCAGAGCGAGCCGCGCTTCGGACTGGGCGACGTCGGTGCGCGTCAAGTCGCCAACCTGGAAGCGATCCTTCGACGCCTGCAGATTGACCTCGAGCACCTTCACATTCTGCTGGTTCAAGGAGACGATCGCCTCGTCGCGGATCACGTCCATATACGCGCCGACGACCGCGGTGAAGAGATCGGACTCCGTCCGCCTGAGCGAGGCGCGGCCAGCATCGACGCGGACCTTTGCCGCCGTTACCGAATTGCGCACCTGGCCACCGGCATAAATCGGCAGCGTCGCCTGCGCCTGCGCGGTCACCTGCCTCAGCGGCGAGGCAAAGCTGTTCGAGGCAACCAGGACGTTCTCCTGGTAAGCGCTTTGCAGCGTGACTTGCGGCAGGCCGTTCGACTTGGCGATGGGCACATTCTCGTCGGTCGCGCGCAGGTCCGCCCGCGCGCCTGCGAGCGTCGGGTTGGTCGCATAAGCCTTGGCGAGCGCCTCGCGCAGCGTCTCAGCCGTGGCGGGCGCAACGGCCATCGCCAGCAACGCGGTGCCGGCGAGGTATTTGGAAGAGGATATCACGCCCATCGGGTCTCTTTTCAAAAGGCGAAAACCGCCGGCCGGGCGAATCCCGGCAGCGTTACGCAATCAACATCGGCGAAATCGGCGAGCCCGAAGCCGCCGGCCGTACGCGTGCCCAGCGCGAGCCGGGTGACGCCACGATCGACGATCCCGGTGACGAGCCGGCCGCCGGGCGCGAGCTGATCGATCAGCACCTCCGGCAATTGCTCGACCGCGCCATCGACGACGATCAGGTTATAGGGCGCCTCGGACGGCGCGCCTTCGGCAAGCGGCGCTTCGACCAGCGTTACATTGGTGCTGCCCACAAGCGCGGACCGCGCGATGGCGAGCAGCGCGGGATCATTCTCGACGGCCACCACCAGGCCGGCGAGCGTCGCCAGCAACGCGGCGGTATAGCCCCCTGCCGCGCCGATCAGCAGCACTTTGTCGTCGGCGCGCACCCGCGCTTCGGAGAGCAGCCGCCCGGTCGCTTCCGGCTGATTGAGCGCGCGGCCATTGCCGAGCGGCAGCGGGCGATCGCGATAAGCCAGCGCAGCCAGCTCGGCCGGCAGGAAATGCTCGCGCGGCACCCCCGCCATCGCGGCGATCACGCGCGGATCGCTCACCGCGTTGGGCCGCAACTGGCTGACGACCATCGCGTGGCGCATCGCGGCGAAGTCAGTCATGGCGGCACCGTCGGTCATCGATCATCCCTTCGCACAACTGTGTTATTGATGCAATACAGTTTTGCTCTTGCGCGCGTCATATCGTGCCCGGCTCGGTCCGCCAAGCGATATAGGTACGAATTTGAAACGTAAACGGCGAAGAAGCTGGAGGCCCGAGCCGGAATCGAACCGGCGTACACGGATTTGCAGTCCGCTGCGTAACCACTCCGCCATCGGGCCAGCGGCCATGCCTGTGCGAGGCTTTTGGGGGGACGTCAACCCCCGCGAGGCAGCGCGCGCCCTCGCCTGCCCCATCGCCTGCCCACCCACCAAAGAAAGCGGCCCGGCCAACCGAAGCTGACCGGGCCGAAAGTGTGGGTGGGGTCACCCTAACTTTATTAGAACTTCATCGACGCTTCGAAACCGAAGGTCCGCGGCGGGTTGAGGTTGCCGTAATCGCCGAGGATACCGCCATAATTGGTCGAGATCAGCGCGTTCGGCGTGCAGGGCGCGGCGCCGTTCAGGCCATTGCTGCCGCAATAGTTGAGCACCGGCGACGAGTTGGCGGCCGAGCGACGATAGATATACGTCGTGTCGAACAGGTTGCGCGACCAGACCGACAGCGTGACCTTGTTGCCGCCATTCACCGCGATGTCCGCCAGAGCGAGACGACCGTTCACGACAAAGCTGGAGTCGGTCTTGGTCGGCTCGAGCTGGAAGCTGTACTGGCTGCTCGCATAGTTGCCGTCGAGGTGGAAGCGGATCTTCGCATCACCCAGGCTCGCCAGGGGGATCTCGTAATCGATCGAGCCCGATGCGGCATGCTTCGGCGTGTAGACGATGTACAGCTGCTGCAGCGGACCGCCGGTGAGCGGGTTCACCGCCGCCGGAGCCTTCCAGTAGGTGTAGGCGTACGAAGCACCAAGCGTCAGGTTGGCGATCGGCTTGACCGTCAGGTCGGCTTCGATACCGCGGATCTTGGTCTTGCCGGCGTTCTGCGTCGTTTCGATGTGCGACCCGTTGGTCGGGCTGCCCGACTGGGTGTCGAACTGGTCGAAGTCGAACTGGGTGTTCTTGCGGTCCATGATGTAGCCCGCCACGTTCAACCGGGCGCGATGCTCGAAGAAGTCCATCTTGGCGCCGATTTCGTACGACTTGACCGATTCCGGGCCGAACGAGTTGAACTGCTGCGAGCGGTCGTTCGCGCCACCAGCGCGGAAGCCGGTCGCATATTTCGCGTAGAAGTGCAGGTCACGCGTCGCATCCCACGACAGGTTGATCAGCGGATCGAACCGGTTGAGGCTGTTCGCGAACGTGAACGGCACGAAGTTCGGCTGGAAAACGCCGCTGATATAGTTGTTGTTGACAACATAGAGACGACCGCGACGCTGGTCGTGCGTGTAGCGACCGCCGAGCGTCAAGTGCACGCCCTGCAGCCAGTCAGGCGAGTAAACCACATTGCCGAAGAACGAATAGGTGTGGTCATAGGCTTCGCTGGCGCGCGTGATGAACTGGCAGCTGTTGGTGAACTGCGGCACGCTGGTCGACAGCAGGTTGTTACAGTTCGGGTCGGTCGGCTGATAGCCGGAGTTGTTGCCGCTGTTGATCGTGCCCAAGAAGATGGGGCTGCGGATGATGTAGCCCGTGCCAGTGGTGTTGTACTGGTTGCTCAGCGGGGTCGCGGCATATTCGGTCGCGTGCTCCTGGAAGTAATAGGCACCGACCACATAGTCGAACTGCGGGAAGCTGCCGACCGCCTGGAATTCCTGGCTGAACTGGTGCTGGCGCAGGAACGACAAGCTGTAGCGGCTGAACAGACCGGTATTGGCAACCGGGTTGCCAGTCACCGGGTCGGTACCCTGCGGCTGGAAGGTGGTACGCGCCGCACCGCCCGAGTTATCCCACTGGTCGGTCGAAACACCGCGCCACGCGGTGATCGAGCGCAGTTCGATCCAGTCAGCGGCCTTCCACTTCAGGTTGATCGACGCACCGTGCGTAATGTCTTCACTGGGCTGCTGCGGCACAGCGAAGTCCGACGACAGCTGACGCTCGGTGTGGACGCGATTAGCAGGCGCGAGCGGCGCGATGCAGATCGGGGTCGCAGCGCCGGCAGCGATGGTGCCACCGCAAGGCGTGCCGGTGCCGGGAACGGTGTAGGTGCCGGGCAGGAACAGGCGCGGCGTACCGTTGGTCGCGCTGGTCGCACCGAAAACGCCGACGGTGTAGTTGTTCGGGTTGTAGCTCAGCAGCTGGCTGAACTGCGGCGTATTGTCGTCCTTCGCATAATCATAGGCGACATCGGCCGTGAAGTTGTCGAACGGCTTCCAGCGCGCCGCGATGCGGCCGCCGACGCGGTCATAATAGTTCCAGCCGGTCGAGCCCGCGAGCGGATCCTTCACGGTCGGGTCTTGGTGCTGATAGACACCGTCGAGCTTCAGCGAGATGTTGTAGAAGCTCGGCAGGTCGAGGTGCAGCTCGGCATTGCGGCTGCCATAATTGCCGACGCCGCCAACCGCACGACCGTCGAGCACGCCGCTCGGCGCGCGGGTAACGAGCGAGAGCGCGCCGCCTTCGGTGTTGCGGCCGAAGATGGTGCCCTGCGGGCCCTTCAGCACTTCGATGCGCTCAATGTCGAACAGCGCGGCGTTCAGGCCCTGGGTCTTACCGAGGACGACGCCATCGATATAGACGCCGACGCCCGCGTCACGCGCGGTCTGGTTCTGGTCGTAGGGAACGATGCCGCGGATACCGACGGTGAGCGCCGACTGGCGCGCTTCGAAGGTCGCGATGCGCAGCGACGGCACCGAACCGTCCGCCAGGTTGAACAGGCTCTGCACGTGGCGATCCTGCAGCGCTTCGGAGTTGAGCACCGAGATCGAGATCGGCGTCTTCTGCAGATTGGTTTCGCGCTTGGTCGCGGTCACGATGATCTCGCCGATCGTCGATTGATCGGCAGGCGCGGCTGCGGGCGCGGCGGCGTCATCGGCGGCGGGCGCCGGCGCGGCAGCGGTCTTCGCATAAGCGGGCGAGCAAACGGCAAGCATCGCGCTGCCGAGCATAAGGTTGAGCCGAAGGCCCGAACGGACGGTCATTGGTGATCCCCCAAGGTTGATTTTTAAGGTGGCAGGGGCCCGCTACCCACCAACCGAGACAGAAATATTACAGAGATTGTAATATAATCGAAGTCTTTCTGACCATAAATTGTCGTATTTCAGTTGTGTTACAGCGGTTGCGGCACTTTGGCACGCTAAACACCATGATGCCCTAAGGTTTCCAACCAAGCGACGGTGATTTGTTGCATTTATATTACATCATCATTAACTGACGCGCATCTGATCCCGACTAATCGGTCCGGTGCGAGGATGCATTTTGGATGCGTTGGCGCGCCCGACTGTGGCGGCAATACAACAGGATCGCGTAGCCAAAGGCGGCTGCGCCCGCGACTCGGCTGGCGCGCGCCAGCGCCCGTCAATCGGCGGCGATCGTCCGCCGATAAGCTGTGGGATCGACGCCATAATCCTGCCGGAACGCGCGGCTGAAATGGCTGCGGCTGGAAAAGCCGATGCTCGCGGCGACTTGCTTGACCGGCATGTTGGTCGAGCGAAGCATGTCGGCTGCACGGCGCAGCCGCGTCTTGGCGACGAATTCCATCGGGCTCATCATGAAGATGGTCGAGAATTCGCGGGCAAAGGCCGAACGGCTCATCCCGGCAACGGCGGCCAGCGCCGCGACACTGTGCTGTGCGGCCGGGCGATCGAGCACGGCAGCAACCGCGCGCCCCAGCCGCGGGTCACGCAACGCCGGCAGCAGGCTCGATTCATGGACCCCGCGCGCGAGATGCCGCCTGAGCGCGACGAGCAGGCACGTTTTCATCAACGCGCCCATCAGCGCGCGCGAGCCGACGCCGGGCCGGTCGCGCTCGGCCGCCATCATCCGGAAACAGGCGCGGACGCCGTCATCACCGGCAAGATCCTCGACGATCGGCGCGCGCATCGCGTCGAGCAGACCGAACGACCCCGACAAATTGGCGTGAACCAGGCCGCAGATGAAGCGCAGATCGCTCGGGCTGCCGCCGGTCAGGTCGAACTGGGCAAGGCCGGTATCGAGCTGGCGCTGGAAGTCGATCGCGAGCAGCTCATCGCCCTCTTCACCATCGGCGCCGATCGTCTGCGGGATGCGCGGCGGCACCACCACGACGCTGCCGGTCGGGCATTCGACAATTGGATGGCCCGGGACCGCCAAGAACATGGTGCCGGCCAGGACATAATGGATTTCGATCTGCGGCCCGCCGCGCGCGATGAGTTTACGTCCCCGCGCGACCTCACAGACCGCGAAGGCCTCGACGTCGATATCCAGCGTCGTCAACAAACGATCGAGCAGCGTATCCAACAAGCCAAACCCCGCAGCAGCCCTTGGCCGAGGCGGCTATATTGGCGCGACACGCGCCAGCAATCAACCGAGCAGGCCGCCCCCGCCGCCGCCGCGTGCCATCAGCCGGCCGATCGCATCGAACAGCGCGTCCATCGCGACGGGCTTGAACAGCACTTCGTCGGCGCCCGCCGCAAAGCATTGGTCGCGCAGATCGACCCCGGCGTCAGCGGTCACCACGATGATCGGCAGCTGCGCCTTGGCATCGCCGCGCTCGCGGATGCGGCGAATGGCAGTCATCCCGTCCATGCCGGGCATACGCAAGTCCATCAGCACAACATCGAAATCATGCTCGCCGATCAGCGCCAGGCCGGTTTCGGCGTCGGGCGCTTCGACCATGCCGGCGCCCGCAACGTCCAGCATGTCTTTGACGACACGGCGGTTCATCGGATCATCCTCGACAAACAGGATGTTCATTGCGTGCCGGGCCCCGTGAAAAAGGCAGGATGTCCGCCGAAAACCATGGTTCGACCCTATCGCGTCAAGCCGCTTGCGAAACAAGCCCTGTTTCGGGCGCGGCGGTGCCGGCGCCCCCAACAGGATAGAGTAATTCGACCAGGGCGGCACCCGTAATCGGCTTGGAAACAAGGGCTTCGATCACGTCATTCGCCGCTGATTGAAGGATCGGATGATCGGCCGGCGCCATCAAAACCAACGTCGCACCACGCGCTTTCGCGGCTTGCACCAGCGTCGACAGGTTCGCCGCGGCATCGTCGCCCTCTCCTCCTTCGAGCGCGGCCGCGTCGACCAGCACGCGCGCGACGGTATTGTCGGCCAGCATCGGCAGCGCGTCAGCGGTCGATCCGGTGGCAAGCACGGCACCGGCGCGCGGCGCGAGCAGTGCCTTCAACATGCTGCGCGTGATCGGGTTGCGATCGATGACGAGCAGCGCAGGCGCGTCGTCGCCTGGCGCGACGGCGGCGGCAGGCTGCTCGGCCAGAACCAGCGGCAAGTCGATCGTGAAGGTCGACCCCTCACCCGGCGCGCTCGTCACCAGGACATCGCCGCCCATCGCGCGCGCCAGATTGCGGCAGATCGACAAGCCAAGGCCTGTACCGCCGAACTGCCGCGTCGTGCCGGCATCGCCCTGGCGGAACGATTCGAAGATGATGCCCTGCTTGTCCGGCGGAATGCCGATGCCGGTATCGCTGACCGTGATGCGCAGGCGGCCGTCGCTGGCTTTAACTTCCAGCCCAACCTTGCCCTCGGCGGTGAATTTGAGCGCGTTGGACAACAGGTTGAACACAATCTGCCGCAGCCGCGCCGCATCGCCCATGATCATCTTCGGGCAGGCTTCGGTGTGCATCTCGAACGCCAGGCCCTTGGTCGTCGCCTGATCGCGCCACATCCGCGCCAGATCGGTCACCAGCGCGGCAAGATCGAACGGCGCGTTCTCGATCGTCATGTTGCCGGTTTCCATCTTGGCGACGTCGAGAATGTCGTCGACAAGCGCCCGCATCGTGACGCCGGCACCATGGACGATGCTGATGCGATCGCGCGTCTCGGGCGAAATGCGGGTGTCGCTCAGCATTACTTGCGTCATGCCGAGAATGCCGTTGAGCGGCGTGCGGATCTCGTGGCTGGTGGTCGCCAGGAATTCGGTCTTGGCGGCGAGAGCCTTTTCGAGCGCACTGTTGCTGGCGGCAAGCTCGATATTGGCGGCGCGCACTTCGTTGCGGCTGCGGCGCAGCGTGACGATGCCGAAGCCGAGCATGCCGAACACGATCAGCGCCGCGACCGCCGAGCCGGTGAACAGGATGCGCTGGAAATGCGCGCGCGACCGCTCCAGCTCCAAGCTGCGCTGCGCCTCGGCCCGCTTCAGTCGCGCGATATTGAGGTTCTGGTTGGCATAATCGAACCGCGCCGACATCAGCGCCGTCCCGGTCGAGATCGCGAGTTGCGTCGCCTGATCGTCGAGCCGCTTCAGCGCGGTCAGATGAGCGAGCGCCTTCTCGCTATCGCCGAGCCGCTGGTAGATTTTGAAGGCGAATTCGTGGTCGATTCTCGCAGCAAGCGGTGTCTTGGACAGATCGACCCCGGTGAAAACCTTATCGATCAACCGCCTCGCTTCGGTCGGTTCGCCTGAATTCAGAAGCAGATAGGCGTTCAATGCGTTGAACTGGGACGACGTGCCGGCATCACCATCGAGCTTTGCCGCCGACAGCCCTTGTTTGGCGGCATCCCGGGCGAGATGCAAGTTGTTCTGGTCGATCGCCGTCAAAGCAATGTTGCGATTAACCTGCGCTTCGATCGCCGGCGCCTGCAACTGCGTCAGGATCTTCAAGGCCTGTTGATATTCGCGAATAGCGAGTTCGGGCTTGCCGCTATCCTTGAGCGTATTGCCACGATTATTGTAAATCGAAACTGCGAGCTTCGGATCAACCGAGGATAGCTCAAGCGCTTGAGAATAATACCTCATTGCGCTCGAATAATCCAATGCCTCGTGATACAAGGAGGCGATCGATAGCAGAGATATCGCCTGGCTTCGTGTCTCGTTCAACTGGCGATAGATCTCGAATGCGCGTTGATAATCGCGAAGTGCAGCAGCAACATCAGGCTTCGCGGTTTCGATCCACCCGCGTGAGACGAGAATGTCAGCAAGAACCTTCGTGGGTCGGTGGACGGCCGACAGGTTGGCCAGCGCGCGCTCGATGAGAGGCGTTGCGTTGTCTGAATCGTTTTGACGGACCAGAGCCTCGGCCTGCAACCATTCGGCCGTAGCCATAGCGATGCTACGATCTTCGCCGCTTGAGCGCCTCGTCGCGACGGCTTCAGCCTGCTGCCCGAGACCTTCCGCTTGCCGCGGATTTGACAGCATCGCGTCCTTTGCTGCCGCAACGAGTTGGTCAAAACGATCGGTCACGGGCGCGGCCGCCAGGGTTGGATCGGCCGCGGCGATGACTGCGCTCAGCGCCGCGGCCAAGCAAAGCGACCGGACCGCGTGCCCGAAGCCCAAAAACGCTCGCCGGATCACGCTCGCTTCCAGAAGCTGTCCGGCCGATTAAGGAGATGCGCGTATTGCTGGCCGTCGCTTTATAGGGTTGCTCGTCGAGGAACTGGCAGAGCGCGTCGAACGAGATGGGCCGGCTGATCAAATAGCCCTGGACCATATCGCAGCCCATCACGCTGAGCAGGGCCAGGGCCGCCTGGGTCTCCACGCCTTCTGCCGTCACTTCCATGTCGAGCGCGTGGGCAAGGTCGATCGTCGAGCGCACGATCAGCGGGTCGCGATTGCTGCTGGTGAGCTGGACGACGAAGAGCTTGTCGATCTTCAATTCGCTCGCGGGCAACTGCTTGAGATAGGCAAGTGAGGACAGGCCGGCGCCGTAGTCGTCGATTGCGATGGGGATATCCATCTCGGCGAACACCTGGAGGTGGTTGATCGCCGTCTGCGGATCGCGGATGACCGACGTTTCAGTGATCTCAAAGCCGATCTTGGCGTCGCCTTGACGCACCAATTGACACGCCCGGGCAACAAAGGCGGTGTCGCCGAGCAATTGACCCGAAATATTGAGGAAAATCGTCAAGTCGTTGCCGCGCGCGGCCAGCCGCCGTTGATCGGCGATCACCGTTTCCAGCGTCCAGAGCGTCAAATCGCCCATCAGGCGGGTGTCTTCGGCGGCCGGGATGAAGTCGCCGGGCAGGATCAGGCCGCGCGTGGGATGCTGCCACCTTACCAGCGCTTCGACGCTGCTGACTTCCTGGCGGCGCAAATGAACCTTGGGCTGATATTGCAGGAACAATTCGCCGCGTTCTACGGCATGTTCCAGGTCGCGCATCAGCACGGTGCGATCGATGAGGGGCGCGGCGTTCGAAAGATCGCGGACGATGACCCTCTGCTCGGCGCGCGCATCGCGCAGGGCCTGTTCGGCGGCTTCGGCAAGGCGGACATCGTCGGGGCTCCAGCCGGGGCCCGCAACCGCCGCCAGGGTCAATTCGATCGAATGCGCTTCGCCGTCGAGATTGAGCGGCGGGTCGAACGCGCTCTTCAAGGACGACAGCAGGTTCTCGGTCGCTGACATGCCGGGCAGCTCGCACTGTATCTCGATCGTGTGGCGGCCGATAATGCCGATCTGAGCGTCGGGGATGTGCAGCGAAACGCGTTCGGCGACATCGAGGATCAACCGATCGGCACGCCTGGTTCCGAGATACCGGCGGAGCGTCGCGAAATTGGCGATTTCGAGGACGGCGAGCGCTTGCCACCCACCTGCATCTGCGGGTGAACCGGCGGGTCGATCGGGAAGACCAAGCAACGCCGCCGCGTCAGCCGCTGACCGCTCAGCCGATACCGCCACAATGGACGCACTCGTGCCAGCACCACGCGTTGCCCGCGTCGCTGCCAAGCCGGTCGATCCGGCCGTCGATTGCTGTGATCGCGCCATCCCACCAGAACGGATAGGCCGGACCCTTGAAGGAAGCGTTAAGCCGCGATCGGGCCGGCTGCGGGAAAGCGCCATTAATCAATTGTGTTAGGGTTAAAAACCCATTAATTACGCAAAGCAACCTTAAGCGTTGCACACATGGGAGAAAAAGAATGTTCGCCCTTATTCTTCAGCTGGGCTACTCGACTGATATTAAGCCCTGGTAACTCTAACCGTGGCTCGACCGGCGTCCTAAGCTTCTGAAAATCAGGGGTTTCTGGAACGGTCGAGCCCACCTTACCGGCTGCGGCCGATATGACCGCGCTCGCTGTTTCGTATTGAAACAGCCGCCTCGCGAATCGGGCTTGCCGATTCGTTTTTCCTACTTTCGAATCGCAGATTTGTAAGCCGACGCGCGATTGCGGTCGGCACCGGTGCACCTATCAAATCTGATCGAAATCGGCCTAAGCCAGCGGCGGGCATGCCGGCTCGGCGGCAAACCTACGCCATCAAGAAGCTCAAGCTGGCTCCGAAACCCGCGTCGCCGGCACCCTTTGCCGAGCCGTTGCGGAATTGCTGAATTCCAGCCCGTCGTCGACCGAACCATATTTCAGCGCCATCATGTCCCTGGCGTAATTATGGTTGATCCGCCACGGCCTGCGGCTCCCCTGTTTGGGGAATTTCGCGGCAGCGCGCTCGACATAGCCCGAGTTGAGCCCGAAGAACGCGCCCGGCACTACCTCGACATCGGCGGGCACGCGCGGTGTTACCTGGCGCAGCCCGCGCTGCTTCATCGTGTTGAGCAACCGCGTCACATAGTGGCAGGTCAAGTCCGCCTTCAGCGTCCATGACGCGTTGGTATATCCCACCGTCCACGCCAGGTTTGGCACGTCGCTGAACATCATCCCCTTGTAGAACAAGGATTTGGTGAGATCGACCGGCGCGCCATCCATCATCAGCTCGATGCCGCTCAGCAACTGGAGTTCGAGGCCGGTCGCGGTGACGATGATGTCGGCATCGAGGTGCCGGCCCGACGCCAGCCGAATGCCCGTCGCATCGAAGCGCGCGATCGTGTCGGTCACCACATCTGCCTTTGCCTGGCCGATCGCCTCGAACAAATCGGCGTCAGGCACCAGGCACAAGCGCTGGTCCCAGGGATTATAGCTCGGCGTGAAATGCGTGCCGATGTCATAATCCGCCGGCAGTAGCTCCTGGAGCATGCCGATCAGCCGCTCTTTGGTCTTGGCCGGGTTTTTGCGCGCGAGGCGGTAAAAAAGCTGCTGAAAGCCGACATTCTTGGCGCGGGTGAGCGCATAAGCGAGCTTGTTGGGCAAAACTTTGCGCAAGCCATTGGCGACCGCGTCGCGCGCCGGACGCGACACGCAATAAGTGGGCGAGCGCTGCAGCATCGTGACGTGCGCCGCCGTATCGGCCATCGCCGGCACGAGCGTTACCGCCGTCGCGCCGCTGCCGATGACCACCACGCGCTTGCCCGCATAATCGAGGTCTTCGGGCCAGAATTGCGGGTGGATAATCTGCCCCGCGAAGGATTCCTCACCTTCGAAATGCGGCCGGTGCCCTTGCGCGTAATTATAATAGCCCGAGCACATGAAGAGGAAATTGCACGCATACTCAACCGTGCGCCCATCGGTTTCGGCGGTGACGATCCAGGTCGCGTCCTCGCTCGACCAGCGCGCCGCCTTCACCTTGTGATTGAAGCGAATATGCTCGCGAATGCCGTATTTATCGGCGACCATGTTGACATAATCGCGGATCGCCGGCCCGTCGGCGATCGACTTTTCGTGAATCCACGGCTCGAAAGCATAGCCAAGCGTGTGCATGTCGGAGTCCGAGCGGATGCCGGGGTAGCGGAACAAATCCCAGGTGCCGCCGATCGCGCCGCGCCCTTCCAGGATCAGGTAGCTGCGATCGGGGCATTTGGCTTGCAGGTGATAGCCCGCCCCAATGCCTGAAAGCCCGGCGCCTACCACGATGACGTCGACATGCTCCATGATCATCTCCTCCGACCATACCTGATATTCGATTTATGCAGTGTGCGCAAACCGTACGGCATCGCGTTCGGAACGGCCCGGCGGTATTGCGCGGCTTTCCAAAACGCTTCAGAACTTGACGGTAACGATCGGCATGGCGGGGAACATGATCAGGCAATCGGTGCTGGGAACGGTCGCGGCGATGCTGGCGCTGGTCGCGAACCCGATCGTCGCGGCAGCGCAGTCGATGCCGCCGCGACCGTCGCAAAGTGCCACCGAACAGGCCGAGGCGCTGCGTCTCGCCGATGCATGGCTCGACAGCATCCAGGTCTATCAGCACATCCCGGCGATTTCGGCGGGCGTGGTCGCCGACGAACAGCTGATCTGGTCAAAAGGCTATGGCACGATCGATACTGCGCACCGGGTCGCGGCGAGCCCGCAAACCATCTATTCGATCTGCTCGATCTCCAAGCTGTTCACATCCGTCGCGCTGATGCAGCTCTATGAGGCGGACAAGGTGCGGCTCGATGCGCCGATCACCACCTACCTCCCCTGGGCGACGCTCAAGCCGATCGGCACCGACAGCGGGCCGATCACGCTGCGCGCGGTCCTGAGCCATGCCGCCGGATTGCCGCGCGAAGCGGACTTTCCGTATTGGAGCCCGCCCAACTTCACCTTCCCAACGCGCGACCAGCTGCGGGATCGCATCGGCCAGCAGCTGCCCTATTATCCCGCGTCGCGCTATTACCAGTATAGCAATCTGGGCCTTACCCTGGTCGGCGAGACGGTCGAGGCCGTGTCGGGCCAGCCCTACGCCGATTATGTCGAGCAGCACGTGCTGGCGCCGCTCCATCTGGCCAACACGCATCCGTTCATGCCGGTAGCGCTGTATGGCAAGCAATTGGCGGTCGGTTATGGCGCGACCAAGCGCGACGGCATCCGCGATGTGATGCCGCTGTTCGATGTGCGCGCGCTCGCCCCCGCTGCCGGCTTCACCTCAACGGTCGATGACCTCGCCAAGTTCGCAATCTGGCAATTCCGCCTGCTGCGCACCGAGCAGCCCGAACTGCTGAAGGCATCGACGCTGCACGAGATGCAGCGCGTGCAATTCACTGACCCGGATTGGAGGACGACGCGCGGGCTGGGCTTTTCGATCGCGCATATCGGCAGTCACACTTATGTCGGCCATGAAGGCGATTGCCCCGGCTACCAGACGGTGCTGCGGATGGAGCCGGCCGCCGGCCGCGCCGTCATCATCCTCGACAACGCATCGGAAAGGCCGGCCGTCTGGGCGAACGGCGTGTTCGCGCTGCTCGATCGACGCGCGGGCTTTGCCTTCAAAAATCCGCCGGCCAGCCCCAATCCGCATCTGGAGGACTATGCCGGCCATTATTCGCGGCAGCCTTGGGCGGCGGAGCAGGTCGTCGTGCCATGGGCGGGCGGGCTCGCCATCCTCGGGCTGCCGACCGACAACCCCGCCGACGGGCTCGAACTGCTGAAGCCCAAGAGTGGTGACACCTTCCGCGTGCTACGTGATGATGGCGGCGAAGCAGAGGAAGTCACCTTCCAGCGCGACGCCGCCGGGAAAGTCGTGAGCATCCTGCGCAACAGCAATGTGAGCCGGCGGATCGCAGCGTGAAGCGCGGGGGCGTACCGGGACTGCCCGGCTAACCCGCCGCTTTCTTCTTGAGCCGGAACGCGTGGAGCAGCGGCTCGGTATAGCCGTTGGGTTGCACGCCGCCTTCGAACACCAGCGCGCGGGCGGCCTGGAACGCGATGCTCTCCGGGTGGCCGGCCATCGGCTCGTAGAGCGGATCGCCGGCATTTTGCGCGTCGACCTTGGCGGCCATGCGCTCGAACGCGGCATCGACATCGGCCGCCGTGCACACGCCGTGGCGCAGCCAGTTGGCGATATGCTGCGAGCTGATGCGCAGCGTCGCGCGGTCTTCCATCAGGCCGATATCATTGATGTCGGGCACCTTCGAGCAGCCGATGCCCTGGTCGATCCAGCGGACGACATAGCCGAGAATGCCCTGCGCGTTATTGTCGAGCTCGCGCGCTACTTCCTCGCGCCTCCAGTTGCGGCCGGCGGCGAAGGGCACGGTGAGCAGGTCGGTCAGGCCCGGCACTGCCTCGCCGGCAATCTCGCGTTGGCGCGCGAAGACATCGACCTGATGATAATGCATCGCGTGCAGCGTCGCGGCGGTGGGGGAAGGCACCCAGGCGGTGTTGGCGCCCGCCATCGGGTGACCGATCTTCTGCGCCATCATGTCGGCCATGCGATCGGGCGCGGCCCACATGCCCTTGCCGATCTGTGCCTTGCCGGAGAGGCCATGGCGGAGGCCTATGCGGACATTGCGGTCCTCATAGGCCTTGATCCACGCGGCGTTCTTGATCTCGGCCTTGGGGATGAACGCGCCGCCCGCCATCGCGGTGTGGATTTCGTCGCCGGTGCGATCGAGAAAGCCGGTGTTAATGAAGACGATGCGGTCCTTCACCGCGTGGATGCAGGCGGCGAGATTGGCGGAGGTGCGCCGCTCCTCGTCCATCACGCCGACTTTGACAGTGTGGCGGGCGAGGCCGAGCAGGTCTTCCACCGCATCGAACAGCCGGTTGGTGAAGGCGGCTTCTTCCGGCCCGTGCATCTTGGGCTTGACGATATAGACGCTGCCCGCGCGGCTGTTCTTGAACCTGCCGAGACCTTTGAGATCGTAAAGCGCGATCGTGGAGGTAATGATCGCGTCGAGAATACCTTCGGGCGCCGCGCCGCCGCTGGGCAAGCGGATGGCCGGCGTCGTCATCAGATGACCGACATTGCGCACGAAAAGCAGCGAGCGACCGGGGAGCGTTACCGTGCTGCCATCGGGGGCGGTGTAGGTTCGGTCGGGATTTAGCTTACGGGTTAGCTGCTCGCCGCCCTTCTCAAAGGTCTCTTTGAGGTCACTGCGCATCAGCCCGAGCCAGTTCGAGTAAGCCGCAACCTTATCCTCGGCATCGACGGCGGCGACCGAGTCCTCAAGGTCGCAGATTGTGGTCAGCGCAGACTCGAGCACAACACCGGCTATGCCGCCGGGATCGTCACGACCAACTGGGTCCGTTCGACTGATTAATAGGACGATATGCAAGCCGTTGTGAATGAAAAGCAGCTTGTCCCCTTCTCGCCCCACTAGTTGCGCGGGATTTGCCAGCACAGGATCGCCGCCTGCGAAATCAGCCCACGAACCGCCGGCCAACGGCACTGCGTCATCCAAGAACGCCTTGGCCCGCGCGATCACCTGCGCCCCACGCTCACGGTCGTACCCGCCTGGCGTCGCGGCCCCCGGCAAAGCGTCCGTCCCATAAAGCGCGTCATACAAGCTGCCCCAGCGCGCATTCGCCGCGTTGAGCAGGAAGCGCGCGTTGAGGATCGGCACGACGAGCTGCGGCCCCGCCATCGTCGCGATTTCGGCATCGACATTCTCGGTGCCGATGGTGAACGGCGCGGGCTCGGGCACGAGATAGCCGATCTCGCGCAGAAACGCTTCGTCGACCGGCTGGCCGGCCTGATAGCGCGCGTCGATCTCCGCCTGCAGCGCGTTGCGCTTGGCGAGCAGCGCGGCATTCTCGGGCGCAAAGCGCGCGAAGATGTCGGCGACGCCGCGCCACCAGCCATCCGCCGCGACGCCCAAGCCCGGCAACACGCGGCCCTCGATGAACTCGGCAAGTTCAGGAGCGACCGACAGGCCGGCGCGGTCGACGAAGTGGGACATGGTTCCTCCAGGTGAATGGCAGCGATCGGGCCCGGGGAGGCGAAACGCCCCCTAGGCCAGGCTTGGGCTCGACTTCAAGTGCGTTCGGGCTCCAGCGCGGCGGCAGCGGCCTCGATGCGGTCGAGCATGGCGGTGAAGTGCTCAATCTCGTCCGCCGAAAAAGCACCGAACATCCGGGCTTCTAACGCCAGCGCTTGCGGGGCGACATTCTCGTACAGCGCGCGCCCGGCCGGCGACAGCGACAGGAGATGCGATCGCTGATCGTCCGGATTGGGGCGCCGGTCGAGCAACCCTCGCTCTACCAGTGCGATCGCGGCGCGGCTGACCGTCACCTTGTCCATCCGCGTGCGCGCGCCGATTGCCTGCTGCGTCATCGCTTCGCCTTCCGCGATCACCGCAATGATCCGCCATTCGGGGATTTTCAGACCGAACAGCGCCTGATAGCTCGTCGCTACCGCCGCCGAGACGCTGTTGGAGACAATCGACAAGCGATAGGGCAGAAAACGATCGAGCCGCAGCGCGGTCATGCCGCTGGCCCGCGCCTCGGCAGGCTTGCCAGCGCCAAGGCGATGAGGCCGGCGACGACCAGCCACAGGCATGTCGTCTGCCAGCGGAAATAGAGCACCGCGCCGATCCACGCGCCGCTCAGCAGGCCCGTCCATAGCAGCAGATTGGGCACCCAAGCCCAGGGCGGCCCGCCCGCAATCGCGCCGGCAAAGCCGCGGCCGATCTTCACCAGCGTCCCGGTCATATACGTGATGCCGACCGCCCCTTCGTCATCGCCCAGCACGGTATTCTCGGCACCCATCGCCAGCGCAATCAGCGCAATCGCCAGTCCGGCATGGTCGCCCGTCCCCAGCCACGCAGACGCCGCGATCAACAGCGCGATCAGCGCTAGCAGCCCGGAGCGTCGCCACCGCCCCAGCGAGCGTCCGACCAGCGTGCCGATCGCAACCCCGCCCACGAACATGACGATCAGCCGCGCCGCCACGCCGGCTTCGCTCGACATCGCACCCAGCCCCACGCCCAGCCGCGTCGTGTTGCCCGACATGAATGAGACGAAATAGCCGCCGGTCATCAGAAAGCCGACCGCGTCGACATAGCCGGCAAGCGCGCTCAGGCAGATGGCGAAGCTACGGTCGGTCGAATCCAGGCGAGTCACGCTTTTGGCGATAGCGAAGCTGTGCGGCAAATGCGAGGTACATGGGCTATAGGGCACTGGACCGGTCGCCCGAGAATCGATATAGTATCAATTGTTACGACATTGCCGGAGATCGCGTGGTGACCGACCTGTTCGACAATCCGATTGGCCTCGACGGCTTTGAATTCGTGGAATTCTGCGCGCCGACCAAAGGCGTGATCGAGCCGGTGTTCACCGCGATGGGCTTTACCCGCATCGCGCATCACCGGTCGAAGGATGTCGATCTGTGGCGCCAGGGCGGGATCAACCTGATCGTCAATTACCAGCCGCGCAGCCACGCCGCTTATTTTGCGGCGGAACATGGCCCATCGGCGTGCGGCATGGCGTTCCGGGTGAAGGATGCCCAGGCCGCTTATGCCGCCGCGATCGAGCGCGGCGCCGAGCCGGTCGAGACGCAGACCGGCGTGATGGAATTGCGCATCCCGGCGCTGCGCGGCATCGGCGGCGCGCTGATTTATCTGGTCGACCGGTATGGCGATGATCTGAGCATCTACGACATCGATTTCGTCTATCTCGACGGCGTCGATCGCCACCCGGTTGGCGCCGGCTTCAAGCTGATCGATCACCTGACGCACAATGTCTATGGCGGCCGCATGGCGCATTGGGCTGGGTTCTACGAGCGCATCTTCAACTTCCGCGAAATCCGCTATTTCGACATCAAGGGCGAATATACCGGCCTCACCAGCAAGGCGATGACCGCGCCTGATGGCAAGATCCGGATTCCGCTGAACGAGGAAGGCAAGGCCGGCGGCGGCCAGATCGAGGAATATCTGCGCGCCTATAATGGCGAGGGCATCCAGCACATCGCGCTGATCTGCGACGATCTGATCCCCTGCCTCGATCGCCTGCGCGCCAACGGCGTGCCGCTGATGGCGCCGCCGCCCGCCACTTATTACAAGATGCTCGATGATCGCTTGCCGGGCCATGGCGAGCCGGTGGCCGAGCTGCAATCGCGCGGCATCCTGCTCGACGGCTCGACCGAAGGCGGCGACCTGCGCCTGCTGCTCCAGATTTTCGCCCAGCCGCAGATCGGTCCGCTGTTCTTCGAATTCATCCAGCGCAAGAAGGACGAAGGGTTCGGCGAAGGCAATTTCACCGCGCTGTTCAAATCGATCGAAGCCGATCAACTCGAACGCGGCGTGATCGGCAAGGTTGAGGAGTTGGCCAAGTGACTCTGCCCTTCACCCTAAACCGCATCCACCATGTCGCCTATCGCTGCAAGGACGCGAAGGAGACGGTCGACTGGTACGAGCGCGTGCTCGGCATGCGCTACACCAATGCCTTTGCCGAGGATTACGTGCCCTCGACCAAGGCGTATGACCCGTACATGCACGTCTTCCTCGATTGCGGCGGCGGCAACATCATCGCGTTCTTCGAACTCCCCAATCAGCCCGAAATGGGCAAGGATCCCAATACCCCCGCCTGGGTGCAGCACATCGCCTTCGAAGTCGCCGATTTCGATACGCTGAAGGCCGCCAAGGCGCATATCGAAAGCCTCGGCATCGACGTGCTGGGGCCGACTTATCACGGCATTTTCCGCTCAATCTATTTCTTCGATCCCAACGGCCACCGGCTTGAGCTTGCCTGTAATATCGGCACGGCGGAGCAATATGCCGAGCTGCAGCGCGTCGCGCCCGACATGCTCGAAGAGTGGAGCCGGACCAAGAAAGCGCCGCAGCACGCGCAATGGCTGCATGTCGACCCGGGATCGCTGGGGGAATAAAGCAGCTACCTCGCCTCCCCTTCCCGCTTCCCCGGCGAAGGCCGGGGTCCAGCCCGTTGACAGAAGCGCGCGGTAGCGCCCTCTGCGCTACCGCGCAGAATTATTTCGCGACTGGACCCCGGCTTTCGCCGGGGAAGCGCAATGAGGTCTCCACGGCGACAATCCCGCCTGCCGTTTGTCATTTACCCGCCGACACCTTAGATCACGCCGCACAACCAGCTGGAGCTCGCCATGTCTGCCGATCCCGTCGTCATCCTGTCTTATGCCCGCACGCCGATGGGGAGCTTTCAGGGATCATTGGCGGGTGCCTCGGCGACCGCCTTGGGCGCGACGGCGGTCGGCGCGGCGGTCGAGCGCGCCGGGCTGTCGGGCGAGGCGATCGAGCGCATCTATATGGGCTGCGTGCTCCCCGCCGGCCTCGGCCAGGCGCCGGCGCGGCAAGCGGCGCTGAACGGCGGCCTGCCCGACCATGTCGAAGCGACGACGGTCAACAAGATGTGCGGATCGGGCATGCAGGCAGCGATCCTGGCGGCGGACGCGCTGGCGGCAGGCTCGGTCGATCTGCTCGTCGCCGGCGGCATGGAGAGCATGACCAACGCGCCGTACCTCTCAATGCGCCACCGCTCGGGCGCGCGGATCGGCCATGATGTGCTGAAGGATCATATGTATCTCGATGGCCTTGAGGATGCCTATGAGCCCGGCAAGCTGATGGGCAATTTCGCCGAGGAAACGGCGGCGGAATATCAATTCACCCGTGCTGAGCAGGATGCCTATGCCATCGCCTCGCTGGAGCGCGCGCAGAAGGCGCAGCGTTCGGGCGCCTTCGACCGCGAGATCACGCCCGTCGAGATCACCGGCCGCAAAGGCACCGAGACGATCGACAAGGACGAGCAGCCGCTGAAGGGCGACCCCGCCAAAATCCCGACGCTGAAGCCCGCGTTCAGCAAGGACGGCACGATCACCGCCGCCAATGCCTCGTCGATTTCCGACGGTGCGGCGGCCTTGGTGATGACGCGCGCGTCGGTCGCCGAAAAGCTGGGCCTGCAACCGATCGCCCGCATCGTCAGCCACGCCGCGCACGCCCACGCCCCCGCCCGCTTCACCACCGCGCCGGTGTTCGCGATGCGCAAGGCACTGGAAAAGGCGGGCTGGTCGACGGGCGATGTCGATTTGTTCGAAGTCAACGAAGCCTTTGCCTGCGTCGCGATGATCGCGATGCGCGACCTGGGGCTGAGCCATGAGGCGCTCAATATCCATGGCGGCGCCTGCGCGCTCGGCCACCCGATCGGTGCTTCCGGCGCGCGGATCATGGCAACGCTGATCTCGGCCTTGCAGACGACCGGCCAGAAGCGCGGCCTCGCCTCGCTGTGCATCGGCGGCGGCGAAGCGACGGCGGTGGCGCTGGAGCTGATGCACTGAGTTGAGCACCGCCGGCGGCTACCGATCAGCGCTCTTGCTGGCAGCGATCTTGGCTGCCGGCGCACTGCTACCGCGCTGCGCCGAACAACCCGAGCGCAAGGTATCCGCCACCGTCGTCGATATCGGCGCCCGGGACGATCAGTACCGCGACAGTCAAGCCGTAGTAACCATCAGGAGCCAGGATGGCCTGATGACGGTTCTGGTCGTTCCAGTGGCCAGTCTGCGCTGCCATGTCGGCGACAAGGTGGATGCGCGAGAACGAGGCGTCTCGCTCACCGTCGACGTCGAGGCTTGTCGCCGGTGATCCGCAGCATGGCTTGACCGGCAGCCCACATGTGCCGTCACCCCAGCGAAAGCTGGGGTCGCTTACGGCACGAGACCCCAGCGCCGCCAGGCCTCGGCCCTTTGGCTACTCGCCAGCAACGCCTGTCCTACTCCGGCGCCTCAGCTTATTTTGCCGAGCGCTATTTCCCATCGTCGGCATCGCTGGTCGTTCCCGGCATCAGTTGGACCGCGCCCAAGACCTCCATGGTCAGTGGGAACATTAGGGAACATTCGCGAAAAAAGGTCACAGACTCAATGTCATGAAGCGACTGAACGGATCGTTGCGATAATCCGCAAACGGCGGGCAATCCGTGAAGCCGTGACGCAGATAGAGCCGGTGTGCGGGCTCGAACGCCGGGCCGGTGCCGGTTTCCAGATTGAGCCGGGCATAGCCGCGCGCCTTGGCCTCGGCGATGATGTGGCGAAGGATCGCCGCGCCAACGCCCCGGCCCAGCGCGGCGGGATCGGTGCGCATCGATTTGATCTCGCCCTCTGTGCCGCCAAGCTCCTTGAGCGCCCCGCAGCCGAGTAGCGCGTCGCCCTCCCATAACGTCCAGAAGGTCACGTCAGGGCGGCGGAGACGGTCGATATCGAGCGCGTGAACGCTGTTAGCCGGACTGTGCGAACTGACCGCTTTCAGATGCAGCGCGATCAGCGCCTGGACCGGCGCGCCCGACAGATCGTCTTCGGTGATGCGAAATTCGCCCGCGTCGGCCACGTCAGGACAAATCCTCGCCCGCGCCGACGCCCCATAACCGGTTCGCCTCGACGAAACCGGCGCGGCCGCGCACGTCGAACCAGCACCAGCCGCGGCTGCACTGGCTGATCCGGCCGACCACGCCCGGCGCCGCGCGCCACTGCACCTTGGCGCCGAAGCGCGGCGTATCGAGCATGTCGGCGACGCTGCCCATCACGATCGCGGTGCGGCGCTCGCTCAGCAGGTTGGCCTGCATCCAGCCCTGTGTGCCGTCCGGATCCTCGACCTTGCGCCAATCCTTGTAGATGGCGATCACTTTCACTGGCAGATCGGCGCGGCGATAGAGCCAGCTGGCCGGGAATTCGCGCCCCGGCCCGGTGCGCATCCGCGCCTGGCCGGCGGAAATCGAGGCGTAATAAGGGAGCTTGCGCTGCTGGGCGGAGCTCGCGCCAGGCAACGCGGCGCCGAGCAGCGCCAGTGCCATCGCCGTCATCGCTGCCCATCGCCGCATCGACTGCCCCATCCCCGCGCCAGAATCGCAAACCGCTGCCAATTAACGCTTTGGCCTACGCCCCATCAACCACGTTGACGCCGCTGCCAAGACTCGCCAAGCCTCCGCCATGCCCGATTTGACACGCCAGCGGCCGCGCACGCCCAACCCCAAGGTGGTGGTGACGCGCGAGCTGACCGACGCGGTGATGGATCGGATGGCCGAGCTGTTCGACACCACGCTCAACCGCGACGACCATTCGCTGTCGCGCGCCGAGCTGGAAGCCGCCGTCGCGACGTGCGACGTGCTGGTGCCGACGGTGACCGATGTGATCGACGCCTCGCTCATCAAGAGCGCGGGCGACCGGCTGAAGCTGATCGCCAATTTCGGCGCGGGCGTGAATCATATCGACCTGAAAGCGGCGCGGGCGCGGGGCATTATCGTCACCAACACCCCGGGCGTGCTGACCGAGGACACTGCCGATATGACGATGGCGCTCATCGTCTCGGTGCCGCGGCGGCTGGCCGAGGGCGAGAAGCTGGTGCGATCGGGCCAGTGGAGGGGCTGGAGCCCCGGCGGCATGCTCGGCCACCGCATCGGCGGCAAGGCGCTCGGCATTGTCGGCATGGGGCGGATCGGCCAGGCCGTCGCGATGCGCGCGCGCGCCTTTGGCTTGTCGATCCATTACCACAATCGCCATCGCTTGCCCGCGGTGCTGGAGGCACAGCTCGCCGCGACCTGGCACGCCGATCTCGACGCGATGCTCGCTGAGATCGACATCCTGACGATCCATACCCCGCGCAACGCCGACAGCGAGAACCTGATCGACCGCCGACGCATCGGGCTGATGCGGCCACACGTCTATATCATCAACGCCTCGCGCGGCGGCATCGTCGATGAGGACGCGCTCGTCGATGCATTGGAGGCTGGCAAGCTTGCCGGCGCGGGGCTCGACGTGTGGAAATTCGAACCCGAAATCGACCCGCGCCTGCTCGCGCTCCCCAATGTGGTGATGACGCCGCACATGGGCTCCGCCACCTTCGAAGGCCGCGCCGCCACCGGCGAGCGCGTCATTACCAACATCCGCGTCTGGGCCGACGGCCATCGCCCCCCCGATCAGGTGCTGGAAGGCTGGATCTAGTCGCTCACGGCCGCACGGTGATCGTCGTGCCGCCCTCCGCCGCAATTTCAGCCGGGGTAAACGGCAGCCGGTGCCATTGCTTGGCCGAGAAAGCGCGCGTCTGGTCGGCCCAATGCGGTGATGCCGGATCGGTCGCTTCGGAATAGCTCAGCAGCGCGTCCGCCACCGGCCCCTTGGCGTCGAACGTCACGACCTGGATATAGCTGGTGCCATGGAAAGGCACGATGCCGCCCGGCACGGGCTTCGATTGCTGCACGTTGAGCACACCCAATGCGCCCGATCCGCCATGGATTGGGATATGCTCGCTACCACGCACCGCGAACTGCACGTCGCCCCAGCGCGCATCGAGCGCGATGCCTTCCTTGGCCAGCCGGTCGCGCGCCGCGCCGAGCGCGCCGAGCATTTGCGCGGTGGTCGCCGCATCGGTCTTCAGGTCGCGCGGTGTATGCGCCGGATCGGCAGGGTCGAACGGCGTCGCCCAGATCGCCGGCGTTGCTTTCAGCGCTTCGAAAAACGCCAGGAACAGATAGGCGCCGCGACTGTCGAGATTGAAGCGGCGGTCCCATTTGCCGAGCGCATCGCACGTCGCCACCAGCGCCGCTTGTCCCGCGCACATCTTGAGCACGGGGTCGACCAACAACTCGGCGCCGAGGCTCTTGTTGGCGAAGGCCATTGCTTCGGCCGTCAACTGCGTCACTTTGGTGCCCGGCATGCCGTCCTGCCCGGTCAGGCGGCGCTCGATCTCCAGCAACCCTGATCGCGTCCGCAATGTCCGCTCAGTGCCCCATGCGCCCAGAATCGGCGATAGCTGGCGATAGGGTGCCGAGGCATTGCTCAGCCAATAGCTGTCATTGCTGTTGGCGACATAATCGCGCCGCTCCCAGATCGCCTGATCGCTCGCCGGCATCAATCCCGGCACCGGCGTGCCGGCTGCCATGTCCCAATCGCACGCCGAGCGGCTGCCATCGAGCACGAACAAGCGGCCCGCAAGCTTTGCATTCAGCGGCGAGCCGCAGGTCGCGAGCTTGGCGGCGGAAACATTGGGCACGGCCGTAACATCGGCATGGAGCACCGCGCCGGTGCGATCGGTCGCGATGGTGTTGACCCAGGGAATGCCAAGCGTGGTCGAGACCGCCCGCTTGATATCACCGACGTTGCGCGCCTGATCGATCGCGATCCACGCCTCGATCGAGCGCATATTGTTATGGTTGGCATCGCGAATGGCGAAGGCCTTGGCGCGGGTCCACGTCATGCCGATGAACGGGCTCGCCAGCACCGGGCCATAGCGGGTGGTGTAAAGCGTGCGCGTTACTGGCGCTTCGCCGGCCGGCATCGGCACGGTGACCGAAATCGGCCGCATCGCCTCGGTCTTGCCATCGACTTGGTAGGCGAGCGGATTGGCGGGATCGAGCTTCAGCTCGAAAACGGTGAAATGCTGGGCGGCGGTTACGGTGTGCGTCCAGGCAACATCCTTGTTGAAGCCAAGGCTTACCATCGCTCCGCCGGCGATCGACACGCCCATCACGTCGAGCTTGCCGGGGATGGTCAAGTGCATCTGCCAGAACCGCGCCGGCCCATTCCAGGGGAAGTGCGGGTTGCCGACCAGGATGCCGGAGCCGCTCGTCACTTGCGAGCCGAACGCCCAGCCATTGCTGCCGAAGCCGATGTCGCCGTGCACGAACGGATCGCGATCGAGCGCGTTGCTCGACGTTTTGGCGTCCGACGGTGGCTGCGCATTGGCGATGAACGGCGCGAGCGCCAGCGAGCTTGCCAGCAGCATCTCCTTCTCGAACAGGCGGAGATAATCGTCGGTGCCGATCGGCCGAACCCAGGGCTGGCCACGACATTCGGCCGGAACGCCAGACGGGCCGATATCGCGCAACCAGCGATTATAACCGGCGATATAGCCGTGCACGAGCGCGCGCACGTCGGGCGACCGCTTGGCCAGCTCGACGCGAAGCTGCGGCAGATCGATCACCGAGCGGAAGAACAAATCGGACGAGAGGTTATCGACCTCGCTGAACCCCAAGGTCGCTGTCTTTCTGGGCCCGAAGAATTTCGATCGCTCGCCCCGGACAGTCGCAAATTCCTCAGCGATCATGCACAGATTGTCCTGCGCATAGGCATAGCCGGCGCCGAGCCCGATCCCTTCCCAGCTCGTCGCGCGGATATGGGGAATGCCGAATTTGGTCCGCGTGATCGTCGCGGAAGACGTTGGCGCCTTGGCGCTAACCGGCGCGACCGAACTCACCAGCGCGCCGCAGATGGCCGCTGCCCAAATCTTTCTCATCGCACCCCTCCCCCATCGATTATTGGCATGCAGGTTAAGGCAAAGCCGGGGGCCATGGCAATCATGCGAGCGCCCGGTCGCAGCAAGGAAATCGAGCGGCGCCGGAGAAGCGAATGAGGGCTGTCCGCACCTACTCATATTGATGAATCCGCGCGCGATTAACCAAGGCCGGTAAGGTCCGATTAGGCGCGCGACCAATAACTGCGCTGCCACGGATCGTAACAATTCTGTCACACGATCGTCGCCCAGTGAGGAGGGCCAACGCGATGAAAAACCGGGAACCACGGCTCGCCGTTCTGCTCCCCGCGCGGATGCGGCTGGGGGTGAATTGGATGGATATTTCGATCCGCAACGTGTCGCCGCACGGGATGATGCTGCACGCGATCGCACCACCGCGCCCGGGTTGTTACATCGAAATCCGCCGGGCGACGATGACGATCATCGCTCGCGCTATTTGGGTGAAAGGCAATTTCTTCGGCATCCGCACGCAGGAGATTATCGATCCGCGCGGCCTTGCCGATGGTCGCTCCTTCGTTGCGCCTGAGACGCTAGCCGGCTGGAACGGTGCCGAGCGCCGCACCATTGCGCGGGCGGGCGTGGAGGAACGCTATCACCATAACCGCCACCGCGCGATGCTGGCTCAATATGCCACTTTTGTCGGAGGTGTCGCCGCAGCCTCGGTCTGGCTGACGATGACGATCGCACCGCTGCTCGCGCATACGAGTAACGCAATCACTTTGGCCATGCGCTGAGCTGGCCGGCGGGCAAGCGCCGGCTCGACGTCAAAGGCCTAGCGTCAGCGCCCGCACCATGCCGCCCGAAATCGGCGTATCGAAGCGGCAGCCGATCATGCCCTTGTCGGCCCAGACGATGGTTGCCGCGATCGGCATGCCGCCCTGGATACTGAGGAATACCCGCTCGTCCGCCTTGGCCTGGCCAGCGCAGGCCAATTTGCAGCCGAAAATCGATACATCTTCCAACCGCGCCTCGATCGCCTTGGCGCGACCGCGCTGTACGGCCGCACGGCGAATGAAGACAGGATGCCGGTCGATGCTGCGCTGTTCGACCAGCGCCGGTTCGGGCCGGCGATATTTGAAGGTGCTGGCACCCATAGGACCCTTCCCCTGCGGGCCACCACCATGCGCGCAAACCGTAAACGACTGATTGAGGGCCGTAACGACGGTGTCGCCCTGATCAATCCCCGGTCAAGATACGATCGACCAGCTGTTTCACCGTGGGCACAAAGCCGTTCGAATAGAAGGGATCGCGCTTGAACTGATAAGCGGCGTGGCCGGCGAACATCAGATTCTGGTCGATATCGCCGCCATGCGCGATGTCCTGCAGCGTTTTCTGGATGCAGAAGCTGCGCGGATCGGCAAGGCGCCCGGTCGAGTTGGTCTCGCTGTCCATCCATGACGAGAAAGCGCATTGGCTGAGGCAGCCCATACAGTCCGACTGATCCTTGCGGATCGTGTGCTTTTCCTCCGCCGTGACAAAAACCAGCGTGTTGTCGGGCGTTTTGAGCGCTTCGGTAAAGCCCTCGCCCACCCATTGGCGCGCGCGCAGCAAGTCGTTGCGCGTCACCCAGAAATTCTTGCCCTTCACGCCCGCATCGAGCTGGTGGGTATGGTCACCCGCCAGCTGAGTAGAGAACGCAATCTGCCGCTCGGTGCGCGCTTCCAGATTGCGCAGGAACGGATTGCGCACCGCGCTCGAATAAAAGCCGGTCGGCGAGAAGCGGTGGAGCAGCACATCGCCTTCGTCGATCTGGGTGAGCTTTTCCTTCCACGCTTCGGGGATCGGGCTTTCCTTGGTGAGCAAGGGCCGCGTGCCGAACTGAAAGGCAATCGCGCCAAGCTCAGGATTGTCGATCCAGTCGTTCCAGTCGCGCAGATACCAGACGCCGCCTGCCATCACGATCGGCACCGAATCGGGGATGCCGCCTTCGCGCATCGTATCGCGCAGCGCCTTGACGCGGGGATAGGGATCCTGGGGGACGCGCGGGTCTTCAGCATTGGACAAGCCGTTATGCCCGCCGGCGAGCCAAGGATCTTCGTAGACCACCGCTGCCAGCCACTCCGCCGCCTTAGAATAAGCGCGCTTCCACAGCGCGCGGAAGGCGCGGGCTGAGCTGATGATCGGCAAATAATTGACTTCGTAGGACGCCGCGATTTCGGAGAGCTTATACGGCATGCCGGCGCCGCAGGTGACGCCCGCGACCATGCCGCGCGTCCGTTCCAGCACGCCGTGGAGCACACGCTGCGCGCCGCCCATTTCCCACAGCACGTTGATATTGATCGCGCCCTTGCCGCCAGCGATGTCCCAGGCGCGGCGGACTTGCTGCACGGCGCCATCGATCGCGTATTGGATCAGTTCCTCATGACGTTCTCGGCGCGTGAGCGCGCTGTAGATTTGCGGGATGATCTTGCCGTCCGCATCATAGCTGTCGGCATTGACGGCCGAGACCGTGCCGATACCGCCCGCAGCAGCCCAGGCGCCAGCCGAGGCGTGATTCGTCGCCGCCACGCCCTTGCCGCCTTCGACCAGCGGCCAGACTTCGCGACCGTTATAATTGATGGGCGTCAGGCCCTTGAACACGTCTGTCCCTTCCGAACTGAAAACCGAGCAATCGTTTATAACGGCAAAATTGTGGCAGGCGAGCCTTAAGCGTCAACCAATGATGCTGGTAAACGCATCAGGCTTGCCGATCGCTGAACCGTAAAGCGCGGCGTAGCGGCGGACCATGGTGGCTTCGTCGTACAATTCCAATGCCTTGGCGTGGTTTGCGGCGCCGATACGGGCGCGGAGTTCGGCGTTTGCGGCCAGCGCCTCGATCGCGTTGCGCAGATCGACCTCGCCGGTGAAATTGACGATGAACGGGCGGTTTTCTTCGGCGACCATGTCCAAGACATCGCCGACGCCGGGCGCCGCGACGGGTAGCCCCGCCGCCATTGCTTCCACCACCGCGATCGGAAATTGCTCGCTGTGCGAGGAGAGCGCGAAAATGTCGAACAGGCCGACATAACGATGCGGATCGGGCAGAAAGCCCGGCATCACCAGCCGATCCGCCAGACCCATCGCGTTGGCGCTTGCCTCGATCGCGGCACGCTCAGGCCCCTCGCCCACAATCACCAGCCGCACCCGCGCCGACACGCCGCCGACCGCGCGCACCAGGCGCGGCAAGTCTTTTACCGGACGCAGCCCTGCGATCGTACCGACCACCACCTCGCTCGCCTTCCTGCGCAAGCCCGGGATCGCCTTGGCAGAGGGGCGCTGCTGATAGCGCTCGACCGGAATGCCGTTGACGATGCGATGGAGCTTGGCCGCCGGCACTTTCCACGTCTCGCGTGCGATCGTCTCCAGCGTCTTGGACGGCACGACGACCGCGTGCGCCGCGCCAAATGCAATGCGGCGATAGACGTTGCGTTCCATCTTCAGCCGGCGCGCTTCGTCGCTGTTGAAGCCGTCTTCATGTTGGATCAGCGGCGGCTGGCCCTTGCCGAACACGCGCCGCGCCATCGCGCCGTCGATCGCCCCCCAATTATAGCTCAGCACCAGATCGAAGCGCTGCATGTAGCGCGCGATCGCTTCATAGCGCGCCACCGACGGCTTGCCGGTCAGCGGTGGCGGATCCTGCGCAATTTCGTAGCGAATGCCGGGCGCAATCGCGTCGCGCGCACTCAGCGCCCCCGGCACGCCGGACACAATGGTGTGGCGCGCCGCATCGCCGAACAGGTTCATCAGCCGGACCGCGCGCGCTTCCTTGCCGCCGAGATCGAAGCTGGAATGGAGATGCAGGATGTGAACGGGCATCAGGCGGGTTGGCGCTCCTCGGCGACGCGCGCGAGCAACCGGTCGATCGCGGCGATGGCCTCGGGCTCGTCGAGTGTCGGCGCGTGGCCCGTATCGGCAATCGTGACGAGCTCGGCCCGGTCGAGCGACGCGATCATCCGGTCCGCCACCCTGGCATCGAGAATGTCCGACAGCGCGCCGCGCACGACAAGCACCGGCACGCCCGTTAGCCGATCGAGCGCGCGCCACATATCGGGGCCCGCCTCGTTGCCCGGCACGCGCAGCGGCTCGGCGATCTTGAGGTCGTAATCGAGGACGATTCGCCCCGTGCTGTTGAGCCGGTAGAGCCGCTTCGCCATCGCGAGCCAGTCGCCGATCGCATAATTGGGGTAAATCGCGGCATTGGCGTCGGCGAGCGCGCGCGCGGCATGCATCCAGGTCGGGTGGTTCGCCGGCTTGCCGACATAAGCGCGCAGCCGCGCCAGCCCGTCGGGATTGATCTCGGGCCCGATATCGTTGAGCACAGCGCCGGCCATCACGCCGCGCCCGGCACCGGCGAGCAGCATCGCGACAATGCCGCCCAGCGACGTGCCGATGGCGACGAAGCGAGTGATGCCGAGCTCGGTCAGCAGCGCTTCCACGTCCTGAACATAGGTGAGCGGCACATAGCTCATCGAGTCCTTGGCATAGCCGCTCTCACCGCGCCCACGGAACTCAGCGACGATCACGCGCCAGCCTGCGCTCGACAGACGATCAGCGAGATTGGCGAAATCGCGGGCGTTGCGGGTCAGCCCCGGCAGGCAGAGGATCGGCGGATGATCGCCCGCGCCGGCGTCCGCCGCCGCATAGTCGCGCGCATGCAGCCGCAAGCCGTCATTCGACCACCAATATCGGTTTTCGTAAGCGGCCATGGTTGCGTCCCTGCGATGCCCGGCCCCATATCGCCGCATGACCGCCGCTCCGCAACCCGCCCGCTATCGTGCTGATCCCGTTATCCTGGAACTGGGTGACGCCTTCTACGATCGCGTCCGCGCCGCCGATTTCCCCGAGACGACGATACGGTTCCGCAATGATCGCGCCGCGGCTGAGGTGGGCCTCGATCTGCTCGACGATACGGCATGGGCGCGCCATTTCGGCCGATTCGAGCCGCTGCCCGACAACCTGACCGAGCCGCTGGCGCTGCGTTACCACGGCCATCAATTCCGCGTGTACAATCCCGATATCGGGGACGGGCGCGGCTTTCTGTTCGCACAGCTGCGCGACGCGCACGACCGGCTGATGGACCTCGGCACCAAGGGATCGGGCCGCACGCCGTGGAGCCGGTTCGGCGACGGCCGGCTGACGCTGAAGGGCGGCGTGCGCGAAGTGCTGGCGACCGAGATGCTTGAAGCGCTGGGCGTCGATACTTCGCGCAGCTTCTCGTTGATCGAGACGGGCGAAGCGCTCGAGCGTAATGACGAGCCCTCCCCAACGCGCTCGGCCGTGCTCGTGCGACTGAGCCATGGCCATATCCGCATCGGCACCTTCCAGCGCCTCGCCTTTATGCGCGATGCCGAGGGGCTGGCCACGCTGACGCGCTACGTCCTGCGCCATTATTTCAACGATGATGGCGCGGGCGACGACGCCCCGCTCCGCCTGCTAAGCCATGTCGTTAATCGCACCGCGCGGCTCGCCGGACAGTTGATGGCGGCGGGGTTCGTCCATGGCGTGCTCAACAGCGATAACATCAACGTCACCGGCGAATGCTTCGATTACGGCCCGTGGCGCTTCACGCCCAATTGGGACCCGGGCTTTGTCGCCGCCTATTTCGACCATAACGGCCTTTATGCATTCGGCCGCCAGCCCGAGGCGATCCATTGGGATGTGATGCAGCTGGCCGGCTCGCTGTTGCCGCTGGCCGAGGAAGCCGCGCTGATCGAACGGCTCGATGCTTTCGGGCCGGCCTATCAGGAGGCCGTGACGCGCGCGATGCTGTGGCGGCTCGGCGTTGTGCCGCGCGGGCTGGACGCCGATCAGGCGCTGATCCAGGCCATCGAGCGCGGCATGCGCGCGACGGGCATCGGCATCGACGACTTCTACTTCCATAGCTTTGGCGGTTTGCTGCCCGCCGAATGGGGCGAAGCGTTCGACGAGGCGCGCGTGCTCCTGGCCAGCTACACGCCACGCGCCAATCGCGATCACGCCTATTGGCGCGACCCTGCCCCCTGTTCGATGCTGATCGACGAGGTCGAAGCAATCTGGTCCGCCATTGCCGAGCGGGACGATTGGGCACCGTTCCACGCCAAGATCGCCGCCGTCCGCCGCATGGGCCACGCGCTGGCGGCTTGACGGCATGCGGTGTGGCAATTCCGGTGCATTTGGGGCATGGCCGCGCGGATGAGCGCGACCGAGCTGATCTCATTCGAACCCGCAACCGGCGCCGAATTATGGCGGGCGCCCACCAGCGATGTCGACGCGGAAGTCGCGGCCGCGCGCGCAAGCTGGGCCGGCTGGGCCGCGCAACCCCTCGCCAACCGCCTCGAAACGCTGCGCCGCTTCGCCAATATGGTTCGCGCCAAACTTGATCCCTTTGCCGATCTCATCGCGCGCGAAACCGGCAAGCCGCTGTGGGAAGCCAAGACCGAGGTCGAGTCGGTCATCGCCAAGGTCAATATCTCGGCAACGGCTTATGCCGAACGCTCCTCGCAGCGCCGGCTCGATGCGCAGATGGGCGATCGCATGGCGCTGCGCCACAAGCCGCACGGGGTGCTGGCCGTGCTGGGGCCGTATAATTTCCCGGCGCATCTGCCCAACGGCCATATTGTGCCGGCGCTGCTCGCGGGCAATGCGGTGGTGTTCAAGCCGTCCGAAAAGACGCCGGCGGTCGGCGCTTATCTCGTCGATTGCCTGCGTGAGGCCGGCGTACCCGAAGGGTGCATCCGCCTCGTCATCGGCGGCCCGGCGGAAGGCAAGGCGCTGGCGGGGCATGCCGATATCGATGGCCTGCTGTTTACGGGATCGGCGCGGACGGGGCTGATCCTCAACCGGCAATTCGCCGACAGACCCGAGAAGATCCTCGCGCTCGAAATGGGCGGCAACAACCCGATTGTGGTGTGGGACACGCCCGACCTTACCGCTGCCGCGACGGTGATCGTGCAATCGGCGTTCACCAGTGCCGGCCAGCGCTGCACCGCCGCGCGACGGCTGATCATCGACGAGACGCTCGCCGAGCCGCTGATCGCCGAACTCAACAAGCTCGTCGGTCGCGTCATCGTCGGCGATCCGCACGCCGACCCCCAGCCCTTCATGGGCCCGGTGATCGACAACGACACCGCCGACCTGCTGCAGGAAAGCTTCCTCGCGCTGATGTCGCATGGCGGCCGGCCGATCCGCCATTTGACGCGACCTGATCCCGACAAGCCCTTCCTGACGCCGGCGCTGATCGACGTGACATCAATCGCCGACCGCCCCGATATCGAGCTGTTCGGGCCGATCCTGCAGATCATCCGGGTGGGCACCTTCGAGGAAGCAATCGCCGAGGCGAACAACACGCGCTATGGCCTGTCCGCTTCGCTGATCAGCCAGAATCCGGCGCTGTACGACCAATTCTGGGCCAATGCGCGCGCGGGCATCGTCAACTGGAACAAGCCGACCAACGGCGCGAGCTCGTCGGCCCCGTTCGGCGGCATCGGCTGGTCAGGCAATCACCGGCCGAGCGCTTATTATGCAGCGGATTATTGTGCGTATCCGGTCGTTTCATCCGAAGCCGAACAGGCGCGGGCCGTGATTAGTGTAGGGTTGCGGGATGGGTGATTTTATCGACCCATTGAAGCCTCTTCCGCTTCCCCGGCGAAGGCCGGGGTCCAGCACATCAGATTTGCGCGCAGGAGCGCGCCCTGCGCTGTCGCGCAGGAATTTATCAGGACTGGGCCCCGGCCTTCGCCGGGGAGGCGGTGAAGAAGGACCGGAGAACCCCGAAAATGACCAGGCCGCGCCTCGCCAAAAGTTTCGCTACCCGCCGCCCAAGCAACCGTCGGTTGCTCCAACACCGCGCCCAACTCATGTGCTGTCCATGACAACCCTGCTCGATCCCGCCGCGCGCGGCCGCGTCATCCTCGTTGGGGCCGGCCCCGGCGATCCCGGCCTACTCACCGTCCGCGCAGTCGAGGCGCTGAGATCGGCGGACATCGTCGTCCATGATGGCCTGATCGACCCGCGCGTGCTCGATCTCGCCCCGCCTGCCGCACACCGCATCTCGGTCGCCAAGCAGCGCGCCCGACACACGCTGCCCCAGGAAGCGATCAACGCGCTGATCATAGCGCATGTGAAAACGGGCGCGATCGTCGTGCGGCTGAAGGGCGGAGATCCGTTCATCTTCGGGCGCGGCGGCGAGGAAGTCGAGGCAGTGCGCGCGGCGGGGTTGCCGGTCGAGGTGATCCCCGGCGTTTCGGCCGCGCTGGGCTGCGCGGCGGAGGCGATGCTGCCGCTCACTCATCGCGATCACAGCTCGGCAGTCAGCTTTGTCGCTGGGCAATGCAAGGGTCTGGCCGATCAGGACTGGGCAGGTCTGGCCGGCCAGGGCCGCACTTTGGTCATCTATATGGGCGTGGCGACCGCTGCCGACATTGCCGACAAGCTGATTCGCGATGGCGTTGCGCCCGACATGCCGGTCGCAGTGCTCGAGCGTGGCACGCTCGCCGGCCATCGCGCGATCAAGACGCTGCTCGCTGATTTGGGGCCGATGGTCGAACGCGAGCGCGTCGGAAGTCCGGCGGTGATCGTCGTCGGAGAGGTCGTCGAATTGTCGGATGCCGAGGATAAGCTCGCCCGCTGGTCGCGGGTCGCGGAGGCGATGCAATGAAGCTGTTGACGGGCAACGATCTTCCCACCGGCGACGTCATCTGGTGGACGGGCGGCGACTGGTCGCGCCATGTCGAGGACGCGGTCGACGTGGGCGACAAGGGCGAAGCGATCGCGCGTGCCGAAGACGGCGCCCGCCGCGTCAACGCGCCTTATGTGATCGATGCCGAGCCGACCGCCAATGGCCCGCGCCCCGCGCACATCAAGGACCGCATCCGCGCGCTCGGCCCTACCGTGCGCCCCGACCTGACACTGAAACCCGCCGATCCTGCCGCGGGGGAGTGGGTGATATGACACCGTTCCGTCACCCCAGCGAAAGCTGGGGTCGCTTTCCCGATAGCGTCTGCTTGCCGCACACGATCCCAGCTAGCGGGTACCCATCAAAGTATTACTTTGATGGGACCCTCCCTGGGATGACGAGGTAGCTCATGTATCAATACGACCAATACGACCAGGCGATCGTCGATGCCCGGGTCGAGGAATTCCGCGATCAGGTAAAGCGCCGCCTCGCCGGCCAGATCACTGAGGACCAGTTCAAGCCGCTGCGGCTGATGAACGGCCTCTATCTCCAGCTTCACGCCTATATGCTGCGCGTCGCCATTCCCTATGGCACGCTTGACGGCCGGCAGATGCGGATGCTGGGCCATATCGCGCGGACTTATGATCGCGGCTATGGCCATTTCACGACGCGGCAAAATATCCAGTATAACTGGATCAAGCTTGCCGACGCGCCCGATATCCTTGCCGATCTCGCCTCGGTCGAGATGCACGCCATCCAGACCAGCGGCAATTGCATCCGCAACATCTCGTCAGACCAGTTCGCCGCCGCCGCCGCTGACGAAGTGACCGATCCGCGCCCCTGGGCCGAGCTGATCCGCCAGTGGAGCACCTTCCACCCCGAATTCAGCTTCCTGCCGCGCAAGTTCAAGATCGCGGTGATCGCGGCGGATGAGGATCGCGCGGCGATGCGGCTGCACGATATCGGCATCCAGATCGTCCGCCGCGAGGCCGATGGCGAGTTGGGCGCGCGGGTGTTCGTCGGCGGCGGCATGGGCCGCACCCCGATGATCGCGCCCGAAATCAAGGATTTCGTCCACGCTGACGATCTGATGAGCTATCTGGAGGCGTGCCTGCGCGTCTACAACCGCCATGGCCGCCGCGACAATATCTACAAGGCGCGGATCAAGATCCTGGTCCACGAGCTTGGCGCCGACGAATATCGCCGCCAGGTGGAGGAAGAGTTCACCGCGGTGAAGGCGCTCGGTATCGACCCGCCGCTCGCCGAACTGGAGCGGATCAAGACGTTCTTTGCGGCGCCGGCGTTCGACGCGGGGGCCGCGGGCGAGACCGACCGCAGCGACCCCGATTTCGCCGTCTGGCTCGACCACAATGTCAAGCCGCACAAACAGCCGGGCTATGCGATCGTCAACATCAGCCTGAAGCCGGTCGGCGGCATCCCCGGCGACGCCTCGGCCGAGCAGATCGACGTGATGGCCGATCTCGCCGAGCGTTATTCGTTCGACGAGCTGCGCGTCACGCACGCCCAGAACATCGTCCTCCCCCATGTCCGCCAGACCGACCTCCACGCGGTGTGGCAGGCGCTGGACGCAGCAGGGCTCGCCTCGGCCAATCTCGACCTGATCAGCGACATCATTGCCTGCCCCGGCCTCGATTATTGCAGCCTCGCCAATGCCCGCTCGATCCCGGTCGCGCAGAAAATCGCGCAGCGCTTCGCCGATCTCGATCGGCAGCGCGAGCTTGGCGAATTGAAGCTCAAGATTTCGGGCTGCATCAACGCCTGCGGCCACCACCATGCCGGGCATATCGGCATTTTGGGCGTCGACCGCAAAGGCACCGAAAATTACCAGCTGCTGCTCGGCGGATCGGGGGCAGAGGACGTGTCGCTCGGCCGCATCACCGGGCCGGGTTTCGACGAGGATGGCATCGTCGACGCGGTCGAGCGGGTGACCGATCTCTATTTGGCCAAGCGCAACGGCGGCGAGCGCTTCATCGACACCTATCGCCGGCTCGGCTTCGAGCCGTTCAAGGAGGCGATCTATGGATAAGGCCATCCTTCGCGCCTCCCCCGTCATCCCAGCGAAAGCTGGGATCGCTGGCCGCTTGGCGCGCCTATATGGCGAAACGATGCCAGCATTCGCTGGCATGACGGATAGGGGCTACCGCCATGGATAATCTCCTCCGCTTCCGCGACGACGAACCGCACGAGGAGCCCGCGGTCACGCTCGATTCGTTCCTCGCCGGCCAGTCGAATGCCACCGCCGTGCGCATCGAGGCGGGCGACGATGCGCGGGCACTGCTGCCGCATCTCGAACAGCTCGCGCTGATCGAAGTGAGCTTTCCGAGCTTCCGAGACGGGCGCGGCTATTCGGCAGCGCGGATTCTGCGCGAGGCGGGTTACCCTGGAGAGTTGCGCGCGGCTGGCGATGTGCTGGTCGATCAGGTCGCCTTCATGCGCCGCTGCGGCTTTGACAGTTTCACGCCCGAGGCACCGATCGATGCCGATGTGCTGGCCGCCTCGCTCGCGCGCTACACCGAGGTTTATCAGCCCGCCGCCGACGCGCGTGTGCCCGTCTGGGCCAAGCGCCATGGCTAGCGCCATTCGCAAGATCGACGTCATCGATACCGCGCCTACCTTCACGGCGGCGGACGCGGCGGACTATGAGGCGCGCTACGCGGGCGTTGCGACCCAGGACATGCTGGCCGAAATGCTCGGCGGCGCGCTCAAAGGGCGCGTTGCGGCGGTGTCATCGTTCGGGTCGGAGTCGGCGGTGCTGCTCCATATGATCGCCACGATCGACAAAAATGTGCCGGTCATCTTCGTCAACACGCAGAAGATTTTCGGCGAGACTTTGGCCTATCGCGATGAGCTCGCCGAGCGGCTCGGCTTTACCGATCTGCGCGTCTATCGCCCCGATCCGCTGCTGCTCGCCGCGCGCGACGCGACCGGCCTGCGCTGGTCCTACGATCCCGATGGTTGCTGCGACATCCGCAAGGTGCAGCCGCTGCGCCGCGCGCTCGCGCCGTTCGACGCGTGGATTTCGGGGCGCAAGGCGTTCCAGGGCAAGGCGCGCACCGCGCTGCCGCGCTTCGAGGAAGATGAAGGCCGGTTGAAGCTCAACCCGCTCGCCGATTGGGACAAGGCGCGGCTCGACGCCTATTTCGCCGAGCACGAGCTGCCGCGCCACCCTCTGGAAGCCAATGGCTATCCCTCGATCGGCTGCGTGCCCTGCACCAGCAAGGTCGCCCCCGGCGAAGACCCACGCGCCGGCCGCTGGCGGGGATGGGACAAGGTGGAGTGCGGCATCCATGTCCCCGCCAAGCCGGGTGAAGAGCCGGTTTTCTAGCGACCGTCGCCCCAGCGGAAGCTGGGGCCACTGGCCGGCAGCCATGGGCTAATACGGCTTCCAATCCCGGCAAGACCGCGATCAAATGAGATCAACTTCGTCACCCCGGCCTTGACCCGGGGTCCCGCTGCCTTGCCTCGCCGAAGAAGAAGCGGGACCCCGGCTCAAGGCCGGGGTGACGGAGAAAACTACCCTATGTCACTATGCGATATAGATGGCGTGACGTTCCATTTCAATAGCTTGGCGCCGGTCCCGCATAATCGCTGAACAGCGTGAATTCGGAATTGAAGTGCATCGTCACCTTGCCGGTCGCGCCGTGGCGCTGCTTGGCGATGACGAGTTCGGCGAGACCATCCACCGCCTGGATGCGCTGCGTCCAATCGGCATGCTTGGCGACCGCTTCGGCCGAGCTGTTGGCGTCGGGCCGGGTCGGCTCCTGCATTGCGAGATAATAATCCTCGCGATAGATAAACCACACCATATCGGCATCCTGCTCGATCGAGCCCGATTCGCGCAGGTCAGAAAGTTGCGGCCTTTTGTCCTCGCGGCTTTCGACCGCGCGGCTGAGCTGCGAGAGCGCCATGACGCAAACGTTCAGGTCCTTGGCCATCGTCTTCAAGCCACGGCTGATTTCGGAAATTTCCTGCACGCGATTGTCGCTGCCGCCGCGCGACGAGCCGCTCAGCAATTGCAGATAGTCGATGATGACGAGGCCGATCTCACCATTATGCCGCCGTTGTAGCCGCCGCATGCGAGTGTGCAGCGCGCTGATCGACAAGCCGGCGGTATCGTCGATGAACAGTGGCAGGTTCTGAAGCTCGATCGAGGATTGCACCAACCGGTTGAACTCGGCCTGGTTGATCTCACCCTTTCTGAGCTTTTCCGACGAAATCCTTGATTGCTCAGCCAAGATACGCGTCGCAATCTGGTCGGCGGACATTTCGAGGTTGAACAGAGCGACTTTGCTGCCAACCGATCGCTCGGGCGCGATGCCGTCGGCCATGTCGCGCTGCCAGCGCGCGGCGGCGTTGAACGCGATGTTGCTGGCGAGCGAGGATTTGCCCATGCCCGGCCGCCCCGCGACGATGACAAGGTCCGACTTGTGCAGGCCGCCAAGCTTTGAATTGAGCGAATCGAACCCCGTCGTCGTCCCCGACAAGCCGCCGCCGGCATTGTGCGCGCGTTCGGCCATCTTGACCGCGAGCGTTGCTGCCTGGCCGAACGTCTTGACCGTGCTTTCGGTGGTGCCATCCGCTGCGACCTTGAACAGCTCTTCCTCGGCAAGCTCGATCTGCTTCCTTGGATTGACTTCCTTGCTGGTATCGACGGCGCGCTCGACCAGCCCGCGCCCAACCGAGACCAACGTCCGCAGCATCGCGAGATCGAGGATCTGCTCGGCAAAATCGCGCGCGCCGATCAGGCCCGCGCCGCTGCCGGTCAACTGCGCGAGATAGGCCGGGCCGCCCAGCGCGCGCATCCCCTCGTCGCCATCGAACATCGGCCGCAGCGTGACCGGGGTGGCGAGCAGGTCCTTCTGGCGCAGCGTGCGGATCGCCGCGAAGATGCGGCCATGCACGGGCTCGAAGAAATGATCGGGGTCGAGCTTGTCGATCAGATCATCGGCCAAACGATTGTCGATCATCATCGCGCCCAGCATCGCTGCTTCCGCCTCGACATTGTGGGGCAGCCGCGGGGCGGGGGACTCGGCTGGGATGATAGGGGTTACGCTCGCCATCCGCCCGTCTTTTCAGAGGCGCCCGCGCTGCTCAAGCCCAATTGGCTGTTGATAGAGCGGATAACTCGGGTCCGCGCTGCGCTAGCGGCTTGCCGCATCCGTGCTGCGCTGCCACAAACGGCAGGAGACCATGGCCGATCACCGCATCATCGACGTCTCGCTCGACGAGCGCACGATCATCTGGCGCAGCGCCGATATCGAGCAGGAGCGGCGCATCGCGATCTTCGACCTGATCGAAGGCAATTATTTCAAGCCGGTGCGCGACTATCCCGATGGCTATGCCGGGCCTTACAAGATCGCGCTCAGCGTCGAGGAAGGGCGGCTGGCGATCGACATCGCGCGCGAGAGCGGTGAGTTGCTCGAGACCTATGTGCTTGGGCTCGGCCGCTTCCGCCGGCCGATCAAGGATTATTTCGCGATCTGCGACAGTTATTATCAGGCGATCCGCAACGCAACGCCGCAGCAGATCGAAACGATCGACATGGCGCGGCGCGGCATCCACAACGAAGCCGCCGAGCTGCTGAGGGAGCGGCTGAACGGCAAGATCGACATCGATTTCGACACCGCGCGGCGGCTGTTCACGCTGATCTGCGTGCTCCACATCAAGGCCTGAGCGGCGATGGCGCCCCCCGTGCCGATCACCCGGCGGCTGCGCCTGGCAGCGGTCGTGCTCGCGGTCCTCGGGCTGGCCGCGCTGATCGGCTGGCAATTCCTGGTGCACTGGCACCCGTCGATGAGCGATTATCGCTTCCAGGGCGTCAGCGTCAGCCAGGCGCAGGGGCCGATCGACTGGGAGCAGGTGCACGAAAGCGGCGCCGATTTCGCTTATGTCCGCGCGACCAACGGCACGCTCGGCCGCGACATCATGTTCGACGATAATTGGCGGGCGGCGTTCGAGGCGGGGCTGAAGCGCGGCGCCTATCTCGATTATTCGCTGTGCGGGCTGGCGGCCGACCAAGCCAATCTGTTCAACACCGTCGTGCCGCAGACGCAGGACCAGTTACCGCCCGCCATCTTCATCGATTTCACCGACGATTGCCCGGCGCGGCCCGAGCGGCAAGTCGTGGTCGGCGAAATCGCGCGGGCGATGGCGGTGATCGAAAACCATCTCGGCCGGCCGGCGATTTTGCAGGTGTCGCCCGCCGTGGAGGCGCGCTACCAGCTCGCCAGCGCCATTCCGCGTCCGCTATGGGAGACGGGCACCTTCTTCCCGCCCGATTATGCCGGGCGGCCGTGGCGGCTGTGGCAAGCCAATGCGCGGCGGCGGGTGCCGGGCATTCAGACAAGTGTCGAATGGAGCGTGGTCGCCAATGGACGATGAAGCAACCGGTCGCGCGCTGATCGCGGCGGCGCGAGAAGCAGCGCGCAATGCCCATGCGCCCTATTCGCGCTTTGCGGTGGGCGCGGCGGTGTTGCTCAGCGACGGATCGGTCATCACCGGCGCCAATGTGGAGAATGCGAGCTACGGCTTGTCGCTGTGCGCCGAGACGGTGGCGATCGCGACGGCGAGCGCGCAAGGGCGGATTGGTGATGTCGTCGCGATCGGCGTGATCGGCGGGGCGATGGATGCCAAGGGGGTTGCGAGTGGGAACACCGTCGTCAATCCGTGCGGGCGCTGCCGGCAAGTGATCAACGAAGCCGCGCAGATGGGCGGAGGCGACATCATCGTGTGGTGCGGCGCCGCCGAGGGCGAGGCGATGAACCGCTACACGATCGGCGATCTGCTGCCGGATGCGTTTGGGCCGGCCGATCTGGGATTGGGCAAGCGCTAGCCGCGCCCGGCGCGGATCGCTGCAGCCGCCACCAAGGGCGCGCCGGCGACAAGCAGCAGGCTGACCGCCCCGAGCAATTTGATCGCGCCCGGCCCGCCATCGGTCGCCCCGGCGCCGAAGATCAGCAGCGGCACCGCGAGCGGCAGCATGACCAGGCCGGCAACCGCGCCCGCGCCGCCCAGCCCCGCGACTAACGCTCCCGTAGCCAAGGCCAGCGCGGCGAGGCCCGGCGTGCCGATCAGCAGCCCGAGCTCGGTCCGCGCCAGCGTGCCGGCATCGATGCCGAGCAGCCCCGCCGCGATCACCGCCGCGAGCATCAGCGGTGGCCCGAAGCTCAGCCAGTGCGCGGCGAGCTTGGCAGCAGCGATCGTCGCAAGGCCCAGGCCCCTGAGTTCGATCTGGTCGATCACGCCGGCATCGATATCGGGCGCGACCAGCCGCTCGACCGGCAACAGCGCCGCAAGCAACGCCGCTGTCCAGATCACCCCCGCGCCGGCGCGCGCGAGCAGCACCCGATCGGACCCGACACCGAACGGAAACAGGATCGCCACCAGCAGGAAGAAAGTGACTGGGAAAATCGCGCCGCCGCCGGTCCAGGCACGGCGCAGATCGCGGAGGATGAGCGTGATCACGGCGTCGCCCCGAGCGCCAGGGTCATCACCTCGCCGAGCGCGATCGGCTGATGCGTCGCGACCACCACCGCGCCGCCGCGCGCACGATGCCGGCCGATGATTTCGCCGAGCCGCTCGACCGACGCGACGTCAAGCCCGCTCGCCGGCTCATCGAGCAGCCAGATCGGCGCCGGCCCGGCGATCAGCGGCACGAGCGCGGCGCGGCGGCGCTGGCCGGTCGAGAGCAACCGCACCGGCACATCGGCGAGGCCCGCCAGCCCGGCTTCCTCCAGCGCCGCCTCGATATCGGCGCGACTGCCCTGGTCGAGCCGCGCCCAGAACAGCAGCGCATCGATGAGCGTTCGCTCCGGATCCAGCGCGTGCGCCTCGCCCAGATAAGCGATCGCAACCTGGCGCCGCACTGCGCCGGCAATCGGCGACAGCAACCCCGACGCCAGCCGCAACAGGCTCGATTTGCCCGCGCCATTCGGTCCCGACACGACCAGCGCGTCGCCGCCGTCGAGCGCGAAGCTGATGCCTTCGAACAGCAACCGCCCGCCGCGCGCGCAGGATACGGCGTCGAACACCAGCCCGCTCACCCTGCCCCCTTTCGCGCTTGCCCCGTCATGCCAACCGCCATAGGCCAGCGCACAAGGGTGCAGCAAGGAGGACGAGGGTGATGATCGAACCGCTCAGCGATGCCGAACGCGCCGACGCGCTCGATGGCCTGCCCGAATGGGATTATGACGAAGCGCGCGACGCGATCACCCGCCGCCTCGTCTTCAAGGATTTCGTCGCGGCGTTCGGCTTCATGACGCAAGTCGCGCTGCTCGCGGAAAAGGCCGATCACCACCCCGAATGGTCGAACGTGTGGAACCGCGTCGACATCCTGCTCACCACCCACGATGCCGGCGGCCTCAGCCATCGCGACATCGAGCTGGCAGCAGCGATCGACGCGCTGGTCGATTAACGCAGCAGCGCGCGGCTGCGCATCTGCTTGCGTAAGCCCCCCGGCATCCAGCGCGCGGCGAACGCCAGGCGCCGCGCGGTTTTGCCGACCGTGGTGTGGAGGCGATCGCCATGCACCGCCTCCCACGCCGCCTTGGCAACATCGTCGACCGGCGTGATTTCCAGCCCGCCCTCGGTCACCGCTTCGCGGACCGAGCGATTGCTGCCCGAGACATTGGCCTTGAGCAGCGGGGTGTCGATGAACGACGGCATCAGCGATCGGACCTTGATGCCGTCAGCCGCCCATTCGCCGTCGAGCGACTCGGTCAGCGCGCGCACGCCGAACTTGGTGACCGCGTAGATGCCGATATTGGGCCCGCCATAGATGCCTGCCGCCGACGCGGTATTGAGCAGGCACGAGCCCGGCGTCGCTTTCAGATAGGGATAGCCGATCTTCGCGCCGTTGATCACGCCCATCAGGTTGATGCCGATGACGCGGTCGATCTCGTCCCAGTCATTGTCCGCGAGCGCGCCGCCGGCAGCGATGCCGGCATTGTTGAACAACACATCGAGCCGGCCGCCGCTCGCCTGGGTAAAGTCAGCGAGCGCCTGCGCCCATTGCTCGCGGTCGCGCACGTCCATCACATAGGTCGTCGCCATGCCGGCGGGCACCAGCGCGGCGGTTTCCGCCAGGCCGGCGGCGTTCACATCGGCAAGACCGACGCGCCAGCCCTGCCTGGCGAAATACTGCGCCACCGCGCGACCGATGCCCGATCCACCCCCGGTGATGAAAATCGCCTTTGCGGTCACTTTTGCTGCCCCTCCCCACTCATTGGTTTGACGTTGGCGGCGTCATCCCGCATCACCGGCACCAATGCCAGCACAATCGCGCCCGCAGGGCCCATCGGTGAGCTTTGAGGGCGTGAGCAAACGCTATGCCGGCGGCGTGGATGCCGTGGCCGCCCTATCGCTTCAGATCGCCGCCGGCACGTTCGTGGCGCTGGTCGGCGGCTCGGGATCGGGCAAATCGACCTTGCTCAAGACGATCAACCGGCTGATCGAGCCGAGCACCGGCCGCGTGCTGATTAACGGTGCACCCGTTGCCGACGCCGAGCCGCATGAAGTGCGCCGGCGGATCGGCTATGTCTTCCAGAATGTCGGGCTGTTCCCGCATTTGACCGTCGCCGAGAATATCGCGATCGGCCGGCGGCTGATCGGCGAGCGCGACAATGCCACGCGGGTGGCGGAACTGCTCGATCTGGTCGATCTGCCGGCGGACGTTGCCACGCGCTTTCCCGATGCCTTGTCGGGCGGCCAGCGCCAGCGCGTCGGCGTCGCGCGCGCGCTCGCCACCGAGCCGGGGCTGATGCTGATGGACGAACCGTTCGGCGCGCTCGACCCCGTCACGCGCGATCAGCTTGGCCACGCGGTGCGCGCGCTGCACGACCGGCTTGGCCTGACGACGATCATGGTCACCCATGACATGGCCGAGGCGCTGCTGCTCGCCGATCGCGTGCTGGTGATGGACGCGGGCCATATCGTCGCCGACGCGACGCCGGCCGATCTGCTTGCCGGCAAAGGCGGGCCGGTCGCCGACGCACTGGTCGCGGTGCCGCGCGAACAGGCGCGGGCGCTGGCAGCGCTGGAGCGGAGGCAATGAGCCCCTTCCTCGCCGCTTTCACCCGTGTGCCCGATCTGCTGGCGCAGCATCTGCTGTTAGCGGCCTCGGCGCTCGTGCTAGGCATGGCGATCAGCCTGCCGCTTGCGGTGTGGTCGGCGCGGCGGCCGGCGGTCGCGCGCGCGGCGCTGGGCGTCGCCAGCCTGATCCAGACGATCCCCAGCCTCGCGCTGCTCGCGCTGTTCTACCCGGTGCTGCTGTCGATCTCGGCGCTGGTCGGCGGCGGTATTCCCGCGCTCGGCTTCCTGCCCGCGATGCTGGCGCTGACGCTTTATGCGCTCCTGCCGATCCTGCGCAACGGCGTCACCGGCCTCAACGGCCTCGACCCCGCCGTGATCGAAGCGGCGGACGGCGTCGGCATGACCGGCTGGCAGAAGCTGCTGCTTGTGGAGGCACCGCTCGTTTCGCCCGTGCTGATGGCGGGCATCCGCACCGCCGCCGTCTGGACGATCGGCGCGGCGACCCTCTCCACCACCGTCGGCCAGCCGAGCCTGGGCGACATGATCTTCGCGGGTCTCCAGACGCAGAACTGGGCGCTGGTGCTGGCGGGCTGCGTCGCCGCCGCCGGGCTGGCGCTGGCGGTCGATGCGTTGCTCGGCGTGATCGAGCATGGCATCGCTTATCGCAAGCGCGGCCGCGCCTTCGCCGCGCTCGCCATCCTCGCGGCGGGGATATTGGCGGCGCTCACCCCGATGCTGCCGAGCCGCCAGCCGACCGTCACCATCGGCGCCAAGGGGTTCGGCGAGCAATATATTCTGGCGCGGCTGATCGGCCACCGGCTGGAAGCGGCCGGCTATCGGGTGCGCTACAAGGAAGGGCTCGGCTCGGCGGTCGTGTTCGGCGCGCTCGCGAGCGGCGATATCGACGCCTATGTCGATTATTCGGGCACGATCTGGACCAACCGGATGCACCGCATCGATGTGCCGCCCCGCGCCGCGATCGTGGCAGGCGTGTCGCGTTGGGTGGAGGCAACGGATGGCGTGCGGCTGATCGGCGCGCTGGGGTTCGAGAATGCCTATGCCTTCGCGATGCGCGGCGATGATGCGCGGCGGCGCCACATCCACTCGCTCGACGATCTCGTCGCACAGGCGCCGTCGCTCGATTTCGGCGCCGATCTCGAATTTCTGGAACGGCCCGAATGGGCGGCGGTCAAGCGCGCTTACCCGCTCAATTTTCGCTCGGCGCGCGCGTACAATCCCACCTTCATGTACCGCGCGATCGAGAGCAAGCAGGCGGACGTCATCTCCGCCTTCTCGTCCGACGGACGCATCGCCGCGCAGCACTTGACGGTGCTGGCCGACCCTAAAAACGCCATTCCCGGCTATGACGCCATCCTGATGGTTGCGCCTGCGCGTCGCAATGACAGTCGGTTCATCGAGGCACTGACGCCGCTCATCGGCCGCATCCCGGTCGACCTGATGCGCCAGGCCAATTACATGGTCGATCGCGACACCGACAAGCGCTCGCCCGACGATGCCGCGCGCTGGCTGGAAGCGCGGCTCGCCGATACGCGCCCCTAATCGAAAGACGGTCCGCGGCGCGGGGGCACGCGCCGCGGACCGGAGACATCACCCGTCAGCGATCGGGATGGGTGATATCGACCCCTTGCGCCGCCCATTCCTTTTCGGTCAAGCAAGTGCGGTGGGGGATGCGCGACCCCGTGGTGGTTTCGACGACGCAATAAACTGTCGGCTTTTCGGTCTTGGTCGGCGATGCCTGATCGGTCGGTGCGACGACGGGCTTGCCGCCGCCCTCCCCGGGCGTCGCGGCGCTGGCGGGAATGGCGGCCACCAACAGCCCGCTGGTGACGCCCGCGATGATGCTGAAACCGATACGGCGATAATCGACTGACATATGCTCCTCCTCAGGTAACGCCCCCTGGCGCTACCGGAGTGCATTAGTCATGCCAAACAGTGGAATATTGTTATTTCAGTGAGTTAAGCCGTTTCCGCTCAAAGTGGATCGGCTTGTTCTTTGCCAGCGATTGGTAACGCTTGCGTATTATTGGTGTAGATCGCCAGCACGCCGGACTTCGGCTAGCGCAGCGAAACCCAGGTCGGCGCGTGGTCGCTTGCCTTGTCGCGACCGCGATAGTCCTTGTCGACGCCGGCATCGATCAGCCGGTCGGCAGCTTGCGGACTCAGCAACAAATGGTCAATGCGAAAACCCGCATCGCGCTGCCAGGCACCGGCCTGATAATCCCAGAACGTCCAGATGCCGCCGCGCGGGTGGCGCGTGCGCAACGCATCGGTCCACCCTTGTGCCACCAGGGCTCGGTAACCGGCGCGGCTTTCCGGCTGCATCAGCGCATCGTGGGCCATCGCGCGGACGGAAAACACGTCGTCGTCATTGGGAATGACGTTGTAATCCCCGGCGAGCACCGTTGGACGCTCTTCGGCGAGCAGATCGCGCGCGCGGGCGGCGAGCCGTTCGATCCAGCGTAACTTATAATCGAATTTCGGCCCTGGCTGGGGGTTGCCGTTGGGCAAATAGATCGAAGCGACAACCAGGTCGCCAACCTCGACCTCCAGATAACGGCTATGATCGTCCTCATCCTCACCGGCGAGCCCGCGCTGGCGCTCGACCGGATCGGCCCCCTTGGCGAGCAACGCGACGCCGTTAAAGCCTTTCTGGCCGTGCCATACCGCGCCATAGCCAGCGGCGCGGATGTCAGCTTCGGGGAACGTCTCGTCGCTCGACTTGAGCTCTTGCAGGCAGACGATATCGGGCTGCTGCTCGGCCAGATACTCGATCAGCCGGGGCAGTCGCGCCTTGATGCCGTTGACGTTGTAAGTGACGATCTTCAAGCGCTTGTCAGACCGAAAAGCTCGATCCGCAGCCGCAGCCCGACGCGGCATTGGGATTGTCGACGCGGAACGCAGTGCCGCCCAGGCTCTCGACGAAATCGACGCGCGCGCCGCGAACCAGATCGAGGCTGATCGAATCGACAACGAGCTTGACCCCCGCCGTCTCGGCCACGCGATCGTCGGTTTCGACGCCGTCAGCCAAGCCGAAGCGATATTGGAAACCCGAGCAGCCGCCGCCTTCGACCGACAGACGCAGGATGGCGGGCTTGTGCTGGCGCTCGGCAATAGCGGCGACGCGCGCCGCAGCAGCGTCGGTGAGCACGAGGTCGGGTTGATCGGTCATGCCACGAAGATAGGGCGCGACCCCGCGCGCGGCAACCGCTTGCTTACTGAACCTGATCCGCCGCCGGGCCGCCAACCGCAACGCGCGACTGCTGCGCGCGCTGCTGGACCGAGGCGAGATAAGCGTTGGTCTGCAGGAACGGGATCGGGTTGACCGCCTTGCCGTCGATCCGCACTTCATAATGCAGATGGCTGCCGGTCGAGCGGCCGGTCGAGCCCATCAGCGCGATCAGCTGGCCGCGCTTCACGCGAGTGTTGGGGCCGATGAGAATCTTCGACAAATGGCCATAGCGCGTGGCGATGCCGCGACCATGGTCGATCTCCACCATGTTGCCATAGCCCCCCGCCCGCTCAGCGCGCGACACGACGCCGTCGGCGGTGGCATAAATCGGCGTGCCGATCGAGCCGGGGATATCGACGCCCGGATGCATCGCCGGCGTGCCACGGAACGGGTCCGAGCGGACGCCGTAGAAGCTGGTGAAGTTGATGTTGGCAACCGGCTGGCCCGACGGAATGGCGATGACGCCCTGCTCGAGCGAGTCGAGCTTCTTCCATGTCATGAACAGCGAACGAAACTGCGCGTCGGCATTGGCGTCCTCGGCGCTCTGGTTGGTCGTGACCGGCTCGTAAGGGCCGCCCATCGCCGGCATCCGGGGCGAGAAGCGCTCCGGCGCGATGCCGAGCCGGCGCACTTCGCCGACTGCGATCGCGTAGCGGTGCTCGGTAAGCTGCCGGGCGCGGACCGCCATCGCGACCTGATGCGCCTCGACCTTGCGCAGCGGCGCGATCACGTCGGCGGCGCGCGCGGCGGTCTCGCTGTCAATCACCGGCGCGTTGAGCGCGAGCCTGGCATCGGCCGTTTTGCCTTCTACGACCGCTGCGATCAGCTTTTGGCGCTGCTCGACGCGCTGAGCCTGGGCCGCGGCGGCACGCTTGATCGCCTCGACATCTTCATGCAGCGACTGCAGCTTGGTCTGGAGCTGGACGACCTTGGCTTCGGGCGACAGCGGCGTGCCGAGCGCGCCGGAAGCGACCACGGCGCCAGCCGCAGCCTGGCCGACACCATAAATCGAGAAACACAGAGTGACGCCAGCGACGGCGGCAACCGCGGCCTGGCTCCGCCCACTGACGCTGAACCGGCGCAGGTCGCGGCCATCATGGAGGATGAAATCGCGCGTCTTAAATTTGCTCTGCAGTTGCGCGAGCGAAATCGACCTGATTTTCGTCATTCTACCCCGGCGACCCAATCGGCGCTTTAATTGTGCGCATAGCCGATGGACGCCCCCCGTCCCCGGCAATTGGGTCATGGCAAAGATGGGGGCATGTCGGCAAGCGCTGTGCCGAAAGTGCAGGGTGAGTTGCGGCTCTGGCGCGGCGAGTCGTTGGAACCGCGACGCTTGTCCCGGACTGGCACGATTTCGGCCCGTGAGTGTACGCCGTTCGTTCCGAATCGGGCTACGCGATCCTGCGCAGCGACTCCAGCACTTCGATCGCGTGGCCCGGCACCTTCACCCGCCGCCATGCGCGCGCGAGCTTGCCATCCGATCCGAACAGGAAGGTCGAACGGTCAATGCCCATATAGGTTTTGCCGTACATGCTCTTTTCGACCCACACGCCGAAAGCTTCCATCGCGCTGCTGTCAGCATCGGTCGCGAGCGGCACGGTCAGATCATATTTATCGATGAATTTCTGATGCTTGATCGGTGAATCTTTAGACACGCCGATAACTGCCGCTCCCAGCGCCTCGAATTCCTTCAGATGCTGGCTGAAATCCTGCGCCTCGCGCGTGCAGCCCGAGGTGTCGTCCTTCGGGTAGAAGTAGAGCACGAGCGGCTTGCCGACAAAGCTGCTGAGCTTGATCGGCTGGTTATCGATGCCGGTCAGCGTGACATCGGGGATTTTGGCGCCTTCCTGCAAGCTCATGCTCGTGTCGCTCCTGTCGATATGCGGGTCCAGAATGCCGCCACTTCCTGCCGCACAGCGTCGAACGAGGCAACAGCCCCTGCCCAATCGGCCGTACCCAGCGCACGCGCAATGACAGCGCGGGTCGCCGGCGATGGCGGCTGGGTATCGGGCGCGACCAGCCGCACGGTGACGAGCAAGCGCATCAAGATTTGGTAGGCGCTGCCGACAGACGGCGGGCACAGCCCGGCAGCCTTCAGCTTAGTAATGGCACCTTCCAGGTCGGGATCGAAGCCGACCCGCTCGGTCAACTGCAGTACATGCACTGCAAATTCGAGATCGACGAGGCCACCGGGCAACAGCTTGGCGTCAAGCGGGCCGGTTGGCGGTTTGTGCTGAGCGATATCGGCGCGCATCGCCAGCGCATCGGCCGCGATGTCGCGGGCGGGGCGATTGCCGGCGAGCACTTCCCCGATCACATTGCTCGCGGCCTGACGCGTCTCTGGCGAGCCGAACACCGGGCGTGCGCGGGTGAGCGCCATATGCTCCCACGTCCACGCGCTTTCGCGCTGGTAGCGCGCGAATCCGTCGAGCGACACAACCAGCGGCCCTTGCGCGCCCGAGGGTCGCAGCCGCGTGTCGATCTCATAGAGCGGCCCCGAAGCGGTCGGCACCGACAGCGCTGCACTCAATCGCTGGGCAAGCCGGTTGTAATAATGGACCGCGCCGAGCGGCTTCTCCCCATCCGATTCCGCCGCATAATCGCCGGTGAAGAGGTAAATCAGGTCGAGGTCGGAAGCATGGGTGAGCGCACCGCCGCCGAGCCGGCCCAATGCCAGCACGACGAGTTCGCTATCGGGCACCTTGCCATGACGCCGCGCGAAATCGACGACGGTCGCATCCGCCAGCGCGACGATCGCGGCTTCCGCAACCCGCGCATAGCCTTTCGCGACATCGAGCGGATCGGCTGCGCCGGCGACGATCTGCGTGCCCAGCGCGAACCGTCGCTCATTGACGATCCGGCGGACGTGATCGAGCACTGCCTGATAATCCGCGTCGGCTTCCGGCACGGTCATTTCGGCGATCAGCCGGTCGACTGGCGGCACCGGATCAAGCGCGCTGGCATCGATCAACCCGTCGAACAATTCGATCCGCCGGCCCAGCGTTTCGGCAAGTGGCGGCGCGTGGCTGAGGATTAACCCGAGCAACCGCGCCAGCGCCGGCTGCGCTTCGAGCAACCGGAAGAAATTGATCGCGCTAGGCAGCTTGGCGAAGATGCGATCGAGCCGCGCGAGCGCTGCTTGCGGATCGGGCGCGCGGCCCAAGGCCTCGATCAGCCCCGGCAACACGGTATCGAGCGCGCCGCGCGCTGCCGATCCCCGTAAGGCCGGATAGGTGCCGCTGCGCCATTGCTCGACCAAACGCTGCGCCGCGGCCGGGTCGGCAAAGCCTTGTGCAGCGAGCAGCGCCCCTAGCCGCCCCTCGTCGACCGGCGCCTCGCCCTCGCCGGCATCGAGCGCGTCGTAACGCTGTTCGACTTGCGCGACGTGCGGCGCGAGCAGGTCGAGCAAATCCTCGCCGCTCTCCAACCCATGCAACTGCGCGACGCCGTCGAGCGCGGCGCCTTCGGGCAGATGATGTGTCTGGCGATCGTCGATCATCTGCACGCGGTGCTCGATTGTGCGGTAGAGTGTGTAGGCCTCGCTGAGGATCGTGGCGTCTTCGGGAGAGATAATGCCCGCTGCACCCAGCGCCGCGAGCGCGTCGCGCGTCGCGGGCGCGCGCAATTCCGGGTCGCGGCCGCCGTGAATGAGCTGGTGGATTTGCGCGAAGAACTCGACCTCGCGAATGCCGCCGCGCCCGCGCTTCAGGTCCCAACCCGGCCCGAAATGCTCACCGGCGCGATAATGGTCGCGAATGCGCCGCGAAATGCCCCGAATTTCCCGAATCGCACCGAAATCGAGCGCGCGCCGCCACACGAACGGGCGGATCGAGGCGAGGAAGCGCTGGCCGAGCTCGACATCGCCCGCCGCGGCACGTGCGCGGATGAAAGCGGCGCGCTCCCACGGCAGCGCCATCGACTCATAATAAGTCGTCGCCGCATCGACCGACAGCGCGATCGGCGTCACCTCGGGCGATGGCCGCAAGCGCAGATCGACGCGCAGCACATAGCCGTCGCCATCGCGCGCCTGGAGCAGCTCGACGACGCGCCGCGCGATGCGAACTGCGGCTTCTTCCGGCGCCTCGCGCGAGCGACAGGGCAAGGTGGCGGGATCGTAGAGCAGGATGGGGTCGATATCCGACGAATAGTTGAGCTCGCGGCTGCCCTGCTTGCCGAGCGCGATCGCGGTGAACCCCGCCGGCACCGCCTCGGGCGTCCGCTCGACAATCGCCGCACGGATCGCGGCATCGAGCGCGTAATCGGCGAAATCGCTGAGCGACGCGGTGACGGCAGTCAGATCGAGCAGTCCCGCGAGATCGCCGAGCGCGACGACCAGCGCCAGCCGCCGTCGCTCGATCCGCAACCGCTGCGCGACCGGCATGGCGACGTCGTCGATCCGCAGCGTGTCGGCAGTCGGCAGGTTGCCCATTGCCATCTGGTCGACCAGAGCCGGCTCCAGGTCGATCAGCCGCGCGAGAAAAGGCGCGTGTCGGCGCGCCCGCGCAATCGCATTATTCAGCGCTTCAGCATCATCCTGGGTCGTCACAGCCCATAAGCCGTATGAGGTGCCACGAAACGAAACCGTCGCCCGGTCGTTATATGGTTCATGTCACCCCCGAACGCCTTTTCCACCCACCAGATAGCGCGCAGCGGCGACGGCGCGGTCATGGTCGATCGTCCGGGCGTGGTACAGTCGATCGGGCAGACGCTCAACCGCGCGTTCGATTGCGCCGATGGCATGCCCAAGGAATTGGCGGACTTGCTTGGCCGGCTCGACGACCTGGATCAATGCGACGAGCGGTGATCGCGGCTTAGATCGTTCACCTCGTCGATAATCGCATCGAGTGCCGAGCGTTTGTCATCGCCGTTGGTCGAGTTTCGCGACGCAAGCTCGCTGCCTGCCATCAGCGCATCGAGCGCTGCACGGCCGCGCGCGACGCGGCTCTTGATCGTGCCGACGGCAACCCCGCAGATTTCCGCCGCTTCCTCATAGGCAAAGCCGCCGGCGCCGACGAGGATCAGCGCCTCGCGTTGCGGGGCGGGGAGCTGCATCAGGCCACGCTGAAGATCGGCAAGCTCGATCTGCTTGTCCTGGCCTGCCGGCGCCGCGAGCACCCGATCGGCGACCAGATCGTCCCATTCACCGTGAAAGCGCTGCCGGCGCATTTGCGACAAATACAGGTTGCGCAGGATGATGAAGGTCCAGGCGCGCATGTTGGTGCCGGCATGGAAGCGGTCGCGCGCCGCCCAGGCGCGCATCAGCGTATCCTGCACCAGATCGTCGGCGAGGTCGCGATTGCCCGATAGCGAGCGACCAAAAGCGCGAAGGTGCGGGATCACCTCGCCCAGCAGCCGCTTGAACTCGGCGTCGGGCAAGGCAACGCGATCCGCCTGATCGGGCACGACCGGCTGACCGGTATCGGTGGCCGGCACCGTCATGCGCCGCTCATCGCGTTGCCCGCGCCCAACGGCGCGTGAGCGGACCAGATTGGTACAAGACTGTCACGATCTGTCATCGCCCCATCAACCCGCGAACGACTATCGGGTTCCGGCGATTTGTTTCAGGCCGCCGGAACCGTCGCGGAGTCGAAGAACAATGCCTGGCTGATCGCCGCCTTCACCGTCGAGCGCTGGAAAGGCTTGGTAATCAGGAACGTCGGCTCGGGCCGCTCGCCGGTCAGCAACCGCTCGGGGAACGCCGTGATGAAGATGACGGGCACGGTGAATTCGCCGAGAATGTCCTTCACCGCGTCGATGCCCGAACTGTCATCGGCAAGCTGGATATCGGCAAGCACCAGGCCCGGCCGGTCTTCCATCGCCAGCGCCACCGCCTCGTCGCGCGTGACCGCAACGCCGGTGACTTCATGGCCCAGATCGCGAACGATCGTCTCGATATCCATCGCGATGATCGGCTCGTCCTCGATGATTAGCACGCGCGCGCGGGTCTGGCGCTCGATCTCGCCCAGCGCCTCGGCGACCAGCGCCTCAACCTCGCCATTATCGACATCGATCAGATAGGCCGTGTCTTCGGGCGAAAAGCCTTCCATGGCGGTCAGCAGCAGCGCCTGGCGCGACAGCGGCGTCATCCGCGCGAGCCGCGCCTTGGCGATCGCTTCCGCGTCGCCGATCGCGTCTGCACCCGCGCCGTTGAGTGTTTCGTGGTTCACCGAGTTCCAGATGCCCTGGAACATCCGGTACAAGGCAAGCCGGGGATCGACGTCGCTGGGAAATTCAGCCGGCGCAGCAACAATCGCTTCCAGCGTCGCGCGTACATAATGATCGCCCTGTGGCTGGCTGCCGGTCAACGCGCGGGCATAGCGGCGCAAAAAGGGGAGATGCGGAGCAAGTTGTTGTCCAAGCGGCATAATCTGTAGCTACTCCCGGTAATCCGAACCCGTTGGCGCCGGTCGGGGAGTGTCGTTCCCCGCCCGTCATGAATTTTTACGCCGTAGAGGGAACCATTGAAAGGCAAATTGGTTTCACGCCCATGGATATTTGTTGCGCGAGTGCATTGACGGCTTGTAGGGCGAGCGGATCAAATTTGCTGTTTTCAACCAGTACAGCGGGGCTGAGCGGTAACAGGGATTTGGGCGTTGCAACCGACTGACCGATCTTCAAAGAAGCAACCAGCCGGGCAGAAAGCTGAGCGTCCCAACGACGCCGGCTCGACCGGGGCTGCCTTGCGCAAGGTTTACCAGCGTGCGGTTGAGGAAGAAATTCCGGCGGAAATGCTCGACCTGCTGAACAAGCTTACCTGAGCGCCGTGCCGGGGGAAACAAGCGACAGCACAGCGCCGGCGGCGGCCAGGTCGGGCCTGCGCGAACCCAGGATCGGTAACGCCAACGGCATCAGTGCCGCGCTCGACAGGATTGGGACCGGCGCCAAGCTGTTCCTTATCCTGAGTGCCGCGTTGTTGCCGCTCGCGCTGATCGCGATTTATGCCACCGCGCAGACCAGCCGGCTCGCCGATGAGGAGATGCAATCGCGGCTCCGCATCGCCTCGGCAGAAGCATCGCGGGCGCTGGCGATCGAGCTGGGCGGCGACACCAATGCCCTGCGCGTTACGGTTGCCGGGCTCGAGCAAGCGCCGCAGGACCTGACCAGCTGCGCGCGGGCCCGCGGGGTGTTCGCCGAGCAGACCGCGCAAGGCGCTCGCTTCGTCATTACCGATGCGCGCGGCCAGATCTGGTGCGCGAGTGACGAGCGGACGATCCCGGTCTCGCCGCCAACGCCGCGTGCCGGCGCGACAACCGCCGCGGTCGGCCCCGACGACAGCCTGGTTCTCGCAATCGCCAGCCCGCGCGGCGCGCTGGTTGCGACAGCGCTTTACCCGCGCCCGTTCCTCGCGTCGGTCGCCAAGCCGGCGGGCTATGTGCACCCTTTCGCGACCGAGCTGGATGTCGGCAGCGCCAAGCTGGTGCTGCAACCGCCAGCGCCCGGCGAAACCGTCGATCAATCGGCAGCGATCCGCGCGCCGATCGGGATCGCCGATATCACGCTCGTCATGCGCGCCCGCGCCGCGCCGCTCACGTCCGCGTTGATCGTGGCGATGGTGTTGCCGCTGATGATGTGGCTCGCCGCGATCAGCATTTCATGGTTCGTCGTCGAGCGCGTGCTGATCCGGCCGTTGCGGCACTTGACCCAGACGGTCGCGCGCTATCAGCCGGGGCAGGAAATCGACCCCGCCATCCGCCCGACCATCCCCGCGCAGGAAATTCGCGCGCTCGGCGAAACCTTCCGCGCGATCAGCCGCACCGTGATCGATCACGAAGCGGGGCTCGCCGAAGGGCTGATCCGCCAGACCAAGCTGACCCGCGAAGTCCACCACCGGGTGAAGAACAACCTGCAGGTGATCTCCAGCCTCATCAATTTCCACGCGCGGGCGGCGCAATCGCCCGACGTGCTCGCCGCTTACGCCTCGATCCAGCGCCGCGTCGACGCGCTGGCTGTGATGCACCGAAACCATTATGCCGAGCTCGAGGTCAATCGCGGCCTCAACATGCGCTCGGTGCTGGGCGATCTCGTCTCCAACCTGCGCGCGACCTTGCCCGACAATCTGGCCGGGGTGACGATGACGCTCGACGTCGAGAGCGTCTACACGACGCAGGACGTCGCGACGCCGCTCTGCTTTCTGGTGACCGAGCTGGTCGAGCTGGCGATATCGGTCTCCGCATCGGCGGCGCTGCGGGTCAGCGTTTCGACCGAGGGGCTCGAGAATCGCGCGATGCTGGCGATCCGGTCGACGGCGCTTGCTGCCTCGTCCCTGCTCGATGAACTGCTCCGAACGCGCTATGGCCGGGTGCTCGAAGGCCTGTCGCGCCAGCTGCGGACGCCGCTGATCAAGGACCCTGATGGCGTCTTTTCGATCGCGTTCCAGATCACCGGCCACGACTGAAATTTTTTTGATCGGTGCGGAACCGCTTTTCCAGTCGCTCGTTTAGGCTTCGGATAGCGGCAATGCCCCCCGCTCCCGCTATCCACGAACAAGGCCCGGGTGCGTCGAACCCTCCCCCCCCCCGGTAGCGCGCCCGGGCCTTATATCTCTCAGAAAATCAGGTGGTTTCCAGGGTAGCGTCGGCATTGCCGCGCCGCCGCTCGGTGAACCAGATACCGATCAGCGCGAGTTCGTAGAGCACGCATAGCGGCAGCGCGAGCAGCAGCATCGATCCCGCATCCGGCGGCGCCAGAATGAGCGCGATGCCGAAATTGCCGACGACCGCATACCGCCGCGCGCCCACCAGCTGCTTGCGCGTAACGATGCCGGCGCGTTCGAGCAGCATCAGCAGGATCGGCATCAGGAACGCGATGCCAAAGCCAAACAGAAACTGCATCATGAAATCGAGATAGGCGTCAACAGCCGGCAAGGCCTCGCGCTGAACGCCGCCAACATCCCCTTGAAAGCTCAAGAGAAAATGTAGCGCTGCCGGCACCGCCACGAAATACGCCATCGCCGCCCCGGTGCAGAAAAGCACTGGCGTCGCAAACAGGAACGGCAGCAGCGCCTTCTTTTCCTTGCGGTAGAGCCCCGGTGCCACAAACTGCCAGAGCTGGTTGGCGATCACCGGGAAGGCACACATCAGCCCCGCGAAGAAAGCCACCTTCAGGTTCACGAAGAAAGCGTCGAACGGCCGTGTATAGATGAGCTTGTGCAGCCCGGCATGCAGTCCCGGCCGGACCAAGATTGCCAGGATGTCCTCGGCGAAGACGTAGCAGAGAATGCAACTCACCAGCAGCGCGAGCAGCGAGCGGATCAGGCGCGTGCGCAGCTCGATCAGATGGTCGAGCAGCGGCGCGCGGCTATCGTCGATATCCCTCACGGTTGTTCGGCGCCGGACTGCGCCTCGGCAGTAGGCGCCGGCGCGACCTTGGGCTTGGCGACCATGAGTGGCTTGGCGTCGCCAGCGCCCTCATCGGTCGGCTCGCCAGCGACATTGGCCTCGGCAAGCTCCTCATGCGCCAGCATCGGCGTTGAGGGATGCTCACGCATGATGCGGTCATTCTCGGCCGCCCAACGCGCTTCGATTTCCTTCAGTTCGGAGTCGCGAATGATGTCGTCAAACCCGGCGCGAAACTGGCGCGCCACGCCCCGCGCCTTGCCGACCCAATAGCCCGCCACCCGCATCGCCTTGGGCAGATCCTTGGGCGGAATGACGATCAGCGCCACCGTGCCCAGCAAGAGCAGCTCGGATGGGGCAACATCAAACACGGCGAACCGCCCTCGGCTTAAGCATGGCTGGCGACGAAATCAGCGCTCGTCGCGCACCGGCGTCGCTTCCTTGTCGAAGGCAGGCGCAGGCTCGGCGCGCTTGGCTTCGAGCAGGCTGGGGTCGCGCGGCCGCGCGGTCTCGTCCTCCTCGGCCATGCCCTTCTTGAACTGCTTGATGCCCTTGGCGACATCACCCATCAGGTTGGAAAAACGGCCGCCACCCAGCACCAGCACGAGGATGCCGCCGAAGATGAGCCAGTGAACCAGGCTGAAACTGCCCATTACCAATACTCCCAGAAGAACTGCCTATTTAGACCCGATCGTCAGCGTTTTCCACCTCCGCGTCGTCCTCGGCCTCTTCTCTTACGTTATCGGCGTCCGCATCGTTACCGGCGTCGGGCAAGGCATGCTCCAAAGCGAGGTCGACCGGGTCGAGCAAACCCGCCGCGCGCAGGTCGTCAATCCCCGGCAAATCGCGCCGGCTGGCGAGGCCGAAATGGCCGAGAAACTCCGCCGTCGTCGCATAAGTCAACGGCCGGCCGGGTACTTCCCTTCGGCCAGCGGGGCGCACCCAGCCGGCTTCCATCAGCACATCGAGCGTGCCCTTGGAAATCTGCACGCCGCGAATGGCCTCGATTTCGGCGCGGGTGACCGGCTCGTGATACGCGATGATCGCCAGCGTCTCGACCGCCGCGCGGCTCAGCTTGCGCGGCTCCTCGCGATCGCGGCGAAGCAGATGGGCGAGATCGGCCGCGGTCTGGAAATGCCAGCGCTCGCCACGCCGCACGAGGCTGATGCCGCGCCCGGCATAATCGGTTTCCAGTTGCGCCAGCGCGCCGCGGACATCCGCCTCGGCGCCGAGATGCGCGCGCATCGCATCGATCGTCAGCGGCTCGCCGGCGGCGAACAGCAGCGCTTCCACCGCGCGGACGAGATCGTCGGGCGGCGTCATGCGAGCGCCTTCAGGTACAGCGGCGCGAAGGGCGATTTCTGGCGGAGTTCCACCCTGCCTTGCCGCGCCAGTTCCAGCGCGGCGAGAAAGCTCGATGCCAGCGCCGATTTGCGGAACGCGCCCGCCGCGCCATCGGGGAGGAAAGTCTCGATCGTCGTCCAGTCGACCGCGCTGCCGACAAGGCGCGAAACACGCTCGATCGCGGCTTCAAGCGTCATCACTGGTCGGCGCGACACGACATGGAGCACGGGCCGGGTGCGCGCGCTGACTCGGCCATAAGCCGCGATCAGGTCATAAATCTCCGCCTGCCACACCGCCTTGCGCACCGTGCGCAGCCCTTCCGGCGCACCACGCGCGAACACATCGCGCCCCAGCCGGTCACGCGCCATCAGCCGCGCGCCTGCTTCGCGCATCGCGTTCAGCCGCTCGAGCCGCAGCTGGAGGCGCAGCGCCAGTTCCTCGGGGCTCGGCTCGACCTCCGGGTCGCGCGGCAGCAGCAGCGCCGATTTGAGGTAGGCGAGCCACGCCGCCATCACCAGATAATCGGCGGCGACTTCAAGCTTCAGCGCGCGCGCCTGCTCGACATAGACGAGATACTGATCGACCAGCGCGAGGATCGAAATCGCGCGCAAATCGACCTTCTGCGTCCGCGCCAGCGCAAGCAGCAAGTCGAGCGGCCCTTCCCACCCGTCGATATCCAGCGTCAGCGTGTCGTCGGCGTCGTTCATGAGACCAGCCACGCTACACGATTGGCGGCGCGCGCCAAGAGCGGCTGCTTATCCTGCAAGCGCGAGCAGATCGTCGCGCTTGGCGATGAGGTCGGCGAGATCGCCTTCGGGTGCCTTGCCGGCAATCGTCGCCATCGCGCGATCGAGCCGAGCCTTACCCGCCCCATCGATCTCGCCGAGCCGATTGGCGATATCCGCCATCTCGTCCATCCGCGCCCAGCAATCGAGCACCAGATCGCACCCCGCCGCGATCGCGCCCGCCGCCTTGTCGCCGGCGCTGCCGGAGAGCGCCTTCATGTCGATGTCGTCGGTCATCAGCAGCCCGTCAAAGCCGATCCGCCGGCGGATGATGTCGTTGACGATGATCGGCGAGAGCGTCGCTGGGCGCTCTTTGTCCCAGGCCTCGAAGATGATGTGCGAGGTCATCCCCATCGGCGCGTCCTTGAGCGCGATGAAGGGGGCAAGGTCGATTTGGAGATCCTCGGCCGGCGCGGCGACAGTGGGCAGATGGTGGTGCGGATCGACGACCGCACGGCCATAACCGGGCAAATGCTTGACGACACCGACGACACCGCCGCGCCGCAGGCCATCGAGCGCTGCTCGTCCCATCGCCGCGACGCGCATCGGCTCGCTGCCGTACAATCGGCACCCAATCGCTTCGGTCGTGTCGGGTTGCGCGACATCGAGCAGCGGCATGCAATCGACATTGATGCCGACCTCGCTCAAGGTGAGCGCAATCGCTTGAGCATTCACCCGCGCTGCCTCGATCGCGGAAATCGGCGCCACCTCGTAGAGCCGGTCGAACGCCGGCCCGGCAGGGAACGCGGGCCATTCGGGCGGCGCCATCCGCTGAACCTTGCCGCCTTCCTGATCGATCAGGATCGGCACATCATCCCGGCCCATCAGCGCTCGCACGGCATCGGTCAGCGCGCGGACCTGCTCGCGATTGTCGATGTTACGCCGGAACAGGATGAACCCGACCGGCTGGGCTTCGCGGAAGAACGCCGCTTCATCAACGGAGAGCGACAGGCCGGCCAGGCCGAAGATGACGGGCTTCATGCGCTGGCGCTAGCCAGCATCAGGGGATGAAACAAGCCTCGCCGGCAACCTTCAGCTTGTCGCACAGGTCGGACGCGGCGCCGGCACTGCCCGCGTTGACGCGCAGGCGAAAGACGGTGCGACCGCCGACGATCGCCGGCTCGACCGATTTGCCGAGCGGCGCCAGATAGGCAAAGCGCTTGGCCTGCGCGGCCCAGGCCTTGTTGGCTTCCGCCTCGCTCGGGAACGAGCCGAGCTGGACCACCGCGCCCTTGCCGCCCGACGCCGGGGTGACGGCAGGCTTGGGCTGATCTTTGGGTTTGGCGGTGTCGGCGGGCTTGGCGCTTGGCGTCGCCGTGGGCGCTGCGCTCTTCGGGGCCACAACCGGCGCCTCGGGCATTGCCTTCATGTCGATCTGCGCGTTGCCGTCGGTCTTGCCTTCGCTCGTCGCGAACGCGGTATCGCCCTGGCCTTCGACCTTCATCCCGCCAGGATCGTCAGGGCGAACCTTATAATCGCCTTCCTGCGCCTGGATGAGTTCGCCGGAGCCGGGTTTGGCGTGATGCTGCTGATACCAATAGACGCCGTAAACGATCGCGCCGACGACCGCGAGGCTCAGCAAGACGAACAGGACGGTGCGGAAGACCGAAGGCCCCGCCGAATAATCCTCGTCAACCGTCTCCAGCCAGGGGAGCCGATCTTCGTCGCCAAGCTCGAACTCGCCCGACGTCGCCATCAATTCATCTCCTGAACAGCCTCAACACCCATTATCGCAAGGCCGTTACGAATTATTTGCCCTATCGCACGAGCGAGGAAAAGACGCGCCGCTGTCATCCCCGCGTCATCGGGCAGCAAGAAACGGCGATCGGGGCGATCATTGCCGACATTCCATTGCGCGTGGAACGCTGCCGCCAAGTCATAGAGATAAAAGGCAATCCGGTGCGGCTCGCGTTGCGCGGCCGCGCCTTCCACCACGCGCGGGAACTGCGCGGCGAGCTTCACCAGCGCCAGGTCCTCCGTATCAAGCCGGGACAGATCGGCAGCATCGGCGCTCAACCCCGCCTCCGCCGCGCGCCGGCCGAGCGAGGCGATTCGGGCATGGGCATATTGCACGTAAAAGACCGGATTGTCCTTCGACGCTTCAACGACCTTGGCGAAATCGAAGTCCATCTGCGCGTCGGCCTTGCGCGTCAGCATGGTGAAGCGGACGACGTCCTTGCCGACCTCGCGCACCACATCGGCGAGCGTCACGAAATTGCCGGCGCGCTTCGACATCTTCACCGGCTCACCGGCGCGGAGCAGCCGCACCATCTGAACGAGCTTGACGTCGAAGCGCATCTTGCCGCCGGTTAGCGCCGCGACCGCCGCCTGGATGCGCTTGACCGTGCCGGCATGGTCCGCGCCCCAAATGTCGATCAGCTGATCGGCCGACTGCGCTTTCTGGTAATGATAAGCGAGATCGGCGCCGAAATAGGTCCATTGCCCGTTCGATTTCTTGATCGGGCGGTCCTGATCGTCGCCGAACTCGGTCGAGCGAAAAAGCGGCAGCTCGACCGGCTCCCAATCCTCGGGCGTCTCGCCTTTGGGCGCTTCGAGCACGCCATCATAGACCAGCCCCCGCGCGCGCAACTCGGCCTCGGCGGCTTCGGGCTTGCCGGCGGCCTGAAGCTCGGCCTCGGACGAGAACAGGTCGTGATGGATGCCGAGCAGGGCGAGATCGGCCTTGATCAGCTCGATCATCGCCGCGACCGCGCGGGTGCGGAACAGCGCGAGCCACTCATCCTCGGGCGCGGCCGCGTAGCGATCGCCAAATTCCGCCGCCAACGCTTCACCGACCGGCACGAGATAATCGCCGGGGTAAAGCCCCGACGGAATCTCGCCAATCTCCTCGCCCAGAGCTTCACGGTAGCGAAGGTGGACCGATCGCGCGAGCACATCGACCTGCCCGCCCGCATCGTTGACATAATATTCGCGGATAACCTTGTGCCCGGCGAATTCGAGCAGGCTGGCAAGCGCATCGCCGACTACCGCGCCGCGACAATGGCCCATATGCATCGGGCCGGTCGGGTTGGCGGAGACATATTCGACGTTGACCGTCGGCCGCGAGCCGGCAGGCGTGCGGCCATAATTGTCGCCGTCATCGAGGATGGTGCTGAGCTCGCCCCGCCAGACATCGTCGGCGAGCGTCAGGTTGATGAAGCCCGGTCCGGCGATCGCGACGTTGGTGACGCCCTCCACCGTGCGCAACTCGGCCGCAATCTTCTCGGCAAGCGCGCGCGGATTTGTGCTTGCCGGCTTGGCGAGCACCATCGAGGCGTTGGTGGCGAGATCGCCATGGCTCGCGTCGCGCGGCGGCTCGACCGTCACGTTGGCGCGATCGAGCCCGGCCGGCAGGTCCCCAGCGGCAACAAGGCGATCGAGCGCGGCATCGAGATGCGCGGCGAAGCGGGCGTACAGCGTCATGGTGGCGGCGCTTAGCCGATGATCGGCGCAATCGCAAAGCGGCGCTCAGGCCCGCTTGACTCGCGCGCCGCGCCTCGGCACGCCCAGCGCCGCAACCAAAATCGGGGGATGTTCATGAAGCTGCACCGTATCGCCGCCCTCGCGCTGGCCACTGCCGCCGCGCCGCTTGCCGCCAAGAACAATCCGGTGATGGCAGCGGCGGAAGCGGCGCGCGCGGAACAGCTCAAGCTCCTGGAAACCCTGGTCAACATCGACTCGGGCACGGGTGATGTCGCCGGCGGCACCAAGGTGCAGGCAATCGTCGCCGAGCGGCTGCGCGGGCTGGGCCTGACGGTGCGGACGGTACCCGCCGAAGCGCCCGGCCTGCCCGACAATCTCGTCGCGACGATCAGCGGCAAGGGCAAGGGCCGTATCCTGATGATCGGCCACATCGACACGGTGTTCGAGCCCGGCACCGCCGCGCAGCGCCCCTTCCACATCGACGGCGACCGCGCGACCGGCCCCGGTGTCGGCGACGAAAAAGGCGGCGTGGTCGAGGGGATCACCGCGCTCACCCTGCTCAAACAACTGAACTTCCACGATTATAAGTCGATCACGTTCCTCGTCGAAACCAGCGAGGAACGCGGCTCGCCCGGCACGCGCAAGCTGATCGACGAGCTGGTGCGCGAGGCCGATGTCGAACTCAATCTGGAACCCGGCCAGCCCGGCGGCGCGATCACCGTGTGGCGCAAGGGCTCGACGAGCTTCACGATCTCAGTCAAGGGCCGCCCGGCCCATGCCGGCGTCGATCCCCAGAACGGTCGCAATGCCGCTTATGAGTTGATCCACCAGCTCCAGCTGGCCGATAGCCTGCCCAAGACCGGCGATGGGGTGACCGCCAACCTGACGATCCTGAAGGCTGGATCGCGCTACAACATCATTCCGGAAGACGCGCAAGCGATCATCAACGTTCGAGTCCGCACCAAGGCGCAGGGCGAGGAGGTCACTGCCCTGCTCGACCGCAATGCGCAAAACACGCTGATCCCGGACACGCGTGTCACCGTGACGCACGATGTGTCCTTCCCGCCGCTGCCGAACAACCCGGCGACCGATGCGCTGGCAGCGACCGCCGACCGCGTCGCGGCGGAGATCGGCCTGAAGCTGCCGCATGGCGGCAATGGCGGCGCGTCTGAATCGGCGCTGGCTTATGAAGGCGGCATCGCCGCGCTTGACGGGCTCGGCCCGATCATCTGGTACGCCCATTCGGAGCGCGAATATATCGAGCTGCCGAGCTTGACGCCGCGCCTGTACGTGCTGACGCGCCTGCTGATGGAGCTGGGCAAGAGCCCGCCGGCGCGGTTGAAATAAAAATCCTCCCCTGCAAGGGGAGGGGGACCATCGCAAAGCGATGGTGGAGGGGTTGGGTTGCGCACCGCAACCAAGTGCAGCGAGGTCCGCTACCCCTCCGTCAGGCTACGCCTGCCACCTCCCCTTCCAGGGGAGGATTGGATACTAGACCAGCCCCTCGATCGCGCGCGCGTTGGTGGCGCCGGGGAACAGAGTCGGCATCACCCGGCCGGGATCGACCGCGAAGTGGCTTGAAACGGCGCCGCCGATCAGCCCGTCAAGCGACGTCGTCGGCTTCAAGTCGCGGCCCTCGAATAAGGCGCCCTGAGCCAGCCCGGGCCAATCGGCCAAGACGCGGCCGCCGCGCACCGCGCCGCCGAGCAGCATGGCGCACGATGCCGTGCCGTGATCGGTGCCACCGGTGCCGTTGACTGCCGCGGTGCGGCCGAACTCAGTCGCGACGACCACCAGCGTATTCGCCCAGAGCGGCCCCAGCCCATCCTTGAGCGACGCGATCAGGCCGTCCAGGCCCTTTAGCTGCGCCGCGAGCCGGCCGCGCTGGCCGGCATGCGTGTCCCAGCCGCCCGTCTCGATCATCGCGATCCGCGCGCCGTTCGTCGGGCTGAGCAGCTTGGCGGCTAGCACGCCAGTCGACGCGCCCCCCTGGCCGTTGTTCGCGGTGAGATCGCCGGCGAGGCTGCGCGTGCTCATCGCCTCGGTCCACAGGCCATGGAGCTGCGTATCGCCCTCATACAGCGTCGTCACGCGCTGGATCAGGTCGTCGCTGGCCTGGGGCAAGTTGGATGGCGCGTAGGAATCGACATCGTGCGGCCCGCGCAGCGCCATCGGCACCGTCGCCGAAATCGCCATCGCCCGCGCCTCGTCGGCGGGCAGCAGGCCGAGCAGCCGGTTCATCCAGCCATCATTGACTTGAAAGGCAGCCGCCGCCCCTGTCTCGAGCACATTCTGCCCATCGAAATGCGATCGATCGCGATACGGCGAGGCAACGGCGTGCGCGAAAATCGCCTGGCGCTGCTGATAGAGATTGCTCAGCGTCACCAGATTGGGGTGCAGCGTGAACATGCCGTTGAGCTTGACGCCGGTGGCGAAATCGTCCGCGAACGGGCCGCGCAAGCCGGCGAACGCGGGATCACCCATTGGCGCCAGCGTGCCCAGCCCATCGGCGGCGCCGCGCTGGATGATGAAGACGAAGCGACGCTCGGTCGCCGCGCGGGCAAAGGCGATGCGGGGGGCAAGGCCTAGCGCCAGGGTAGCGGCGCCACCACGGACAAGGAAAGAACGACGATCGAGCATGATTACCTCCGCATCGCTTCGGGAGAGACTAACAGCAGCGCCAGCGCCTGCTGCGGGCTATCGGCCTGCGCGATCGCCTGCTTGGTGGCCGCGCTGAGGCCGCCGGGATAAAGCCTGTTCGCCAGCGCGCGCGCATCGACCGTCGCGCCTGCCTTGGCCGCCATCCGTTCGGCCGCCTCGACGCGACGCATCACCGCGTCAGCGCCGGCCCAGGTCGCGTTGAGGTCTTCATACCCCGCCGGCGAGCCGGGCCGCCAAACGGGCTGGCCGAGCTGCTGCACCATGCCGGTAAATTGCTGCGCCGGCACGTCCTTCACTTGCAGCGCCCGGAACGACGCAACCGACCACTCCCACGGCGAACGGAACTTGGTCGGCACCTCGACCCAGAGCTCGGGCGCATCGACCAGTACCCGGTACATCGCGGGGAGATGGCCGCCGGTCTGCAGGTAGCAGGTGCGCAACCGATCGACCAAGGCGGGCGGCGGTGTATCGCCGGCGAAATGGCGGGCGAGCTTGGTCGCGATGTGCGTCGCGGTCGCCGGGTGCGCGACGAGATCGTCGATCACTGCCTGCGCCTGGCGTTCGCCCGACTGGCCATAGCGCTTGCCCATGATCGTCCGCGTGCCGGGCTCGTGCGTCGCATCGACGAAGGTGAACTCGCCGGGATTGTCGTTGATGCCGAGGAGCTTGGCATAGGGCCCGCGCGCCAGGCCGGAAATGCTCCAGCCGGTCATTGCGCGAGCGAATTCGGTGACGTCGGCCTGCGTATAACCGGTGCGCACGCCGAGCGTGTGCAGCTCCATGATCTCGCGCGCGAGATTCTCGTTCAGGCCAGGGCGGCGACCATTGGGCCGATTGGCGGCGCGTTCGCCGACCATCGAATTAGGGCCGATCGACTGCGCCTGATCGAGATAAAGCAGCATCGCCGGGTGGCGCTCGACCGCGTTGACCATCTGGCCGAAGGTGGCGAGCACATGCGGGCGGATCGCTTCGAATTCGAGCAGGCCGGCCATGCCAATCGTCGTCAGCTTGTCGGCCGAGACGGCGAAGTGGTTCGCCCAGAAATGCACCATCCGCTCGACGAACGGCGTGTCGGTGCCGACAGCGACCTGGCCGCGCGCGCCGACCGCGGCGACATAGTTGTTGCGGCTTTCCTGCCCGATAAAGCGCCGCAGCTCCTGCTTGGCGGTCTGTTCGGGCGTTTCGCCGGGTGCGGGAGCCGGGGGCTTGGGCGGCGGCGGCGGCGGCGCCGAGGTTGCCGCCATCAACAGGTCTAGGCCCCCCGTCGGGCCTTTGGGGATGACGGGCGTGATCGCCACTGTCGATGCCGCCATGGTTACCCGCGCCGGGGTTCCACCATTGGCCGCTTGGGTGAACGCCTTGTTGCGCTCCAGATAATCGGCGAGCTCCTGCGCGATCTGGGCGCGGCCCGGCAGTGCGGCGATCGGCGCGGGGCGCGGATCGAACCGGTCGAACTGGGCAATCAGCCAGCGATGCGGCTCCTCGGGCAGCGGCTGATCGGGCCGCGTGCCAAGGCCGAAACGATTGAGCGCGATGCTGGTAGCGGACACTCGCAATGCCTTTCATCAGCTTGCCCTGGCGCCACCCTTAATGGCAGCCGCCGGATGTTCAGCCGATTAACGGCGGCGGTGTCAAAAGCCTTCGGGCAAATCGAGCGGGCCGACCACCTCGCGATAGCGCGCGATGGCGTAGCGATCGGTCATGCCGGCGATGAAATCGGCAATGTGGCGACTGCGCCAGGGGTCGCTCTCGGGCAGTCGCTTGTGCCAGTCATCGGGAAGCCGGTCGGGCGCGTCGCGATAAGCGGCGAACAGCCCGGCGACGATGCCATGCGCGATCTCCGCTGCCGCGAGCTGATGCGGATGGTGGTAAAGCTTGGCGTACATCAGCCGCTTGAGCGTGCGCTCATGCTCGCGCATCGGCTCTGAAAAGCCGACGAGCGGCTCGGCGGCGGCGCGGACATCGTCGGCGCTCGTGATATTCCGAGCCGTCAGCCGTCGCTGCGTTTCGGCGATCACATCGGTGACCATCGCGCCAATCTGGGTGCGGACCAACTCGCTGGTCAGCCGACGCGGTTCAATGCCGGGATGTGCGCGCTCGATCTCGCCCCACAGTTCCGCGACGAACGGGATGGTCAGCAATTCGGCGAAATCGAGCAAGCCAGCGCGCAAGCCGTCATCGATATCGTGATTGTCGTAGGCGATATCGTCGGCAATCGCCGCGACCTGCGCTTCGAGCGAGGAATAACGGTTCAAATCCAGCGGGAACGCCGCATCCGCCGCCGCCAAGGCCCAACCGGGGGCTGCGACCGGGCCGTTGTGCTTGGCGAGCCCTTCGAGCGTTTCCCAGCTGAGGTTCAGGCCGTTCCAGCGCGGGTAGCAGCGCTCCATGTCCATCAGCGCGCGCAGCGTATGGCCGTTGTGATCGAAGCCGCCCTGCCCCACCAGCGCTTCAGTCAGCGCGCGCTCGCCGGCATGGCCGAAGGGCGGGTGGCCGATGTCATGCGCGAGACACAACGCCTCGGTCAGATCCTCGTTGAGACCAAGCGCGCGCGCGATCGTCCGGCCGATCTGCGCGACTTCCAGGCTGTGCGTCATCCGCACGCGGAAATGGTCGCCATCGGGCGCCATGAACACCTGAGTCTTGTGGCGCAGCCGACGGAAGCTGATCGAATGGATGATGCGATCGCGGTCGCGTTGGAAGGCATCGCGCGGGCCGCGACTGCCGACGGGTTCTTCGCGATGGAGCCGCCCGCGCGACCGCGCCGGATCCGCTGCCCAGGGTGCGCGCGCGGTCACTTGGCGTCCAGCGGATCGATCTTCTGCCCCGCCTCGCTTTCGAACACGAATGCCGAGATGCCCGATTTCGCGACGCTGTTGACGAAGTCCTGCGCATCGTCGCGCGTCTTGAACGGGCCGGTGAGCACGCGATTGGTGGCGCGTAGCGGCGTCGTCCAGCCTTTGCGGCCTTTGAACGCGGCCGGTGCCTTGGCCTTGGCGGCATTCCATGCCTTGATCAAATCACGATGATTGGCGCCGCCGGCGACCTGGACCCAGATGCGGGCCGGTTCCTTTTTCGCCGGATCATCCTTCTTCTTGGTCGGCTTGGCGTCCTTGTCGACCGGGCAGGCTGAGCTGGCTTTCGCCTTGCGAGCGGGCGTTGCTGGTTTCTTGCCATGAGCGGATTTCAACGGCGCACAATCTTCTTTGTCGGCGGCCGCACTTTTGCCGCGCGGGGGTGCAGGCTCCTTAGTCGCCTCGGCATCGGGCGCCGGCGCCGGCTTGCTCTTGACGCGCGGCGCGGGCTTCTCGGACAAGCCAGCGACGATATTGGCGAGCAAGGCATCATCGCTCCGTACCGGGCGAGATGTGGTGACAGCGGGTTGCTCCACGGGCTTAGCCGTCGCGACCGGCGTGGGAACGGCGGGCACCGGCACCGTCGGGGGCGGCGCAACGGCGGTCGCGGGCGCCGGCGGGGGAGTCGTTACCGGCGGGGCGACGATCGATTGGCCCGTCACCTCGACGTGCTCGCTCGGCCGTTCGGGAGTGCCACGGTCAACCGGAGGCGAGGCCGGAGGTGGCGCGGGCGTGACTGTCGCTGCCGTCACGGTCCTGGTCTCGATCGGCTTCACCACTGGCGGACTGACGACGGCGGGTGCGCTGACCACGGCGACCGGCGGCGGGGTTACTTTCGGCGCTGGTTGCGGGGCAGGCGTGGGATAGGCTGGCGCCGGGGTCGGCGCCGGCACCGGGCGGCTCACCTGAGGCGGCGAAGCAAGTGCCACCTCGCGCGCCGGCGGCACATTGGTATCGACCGTCACCACTTCTTCCCTGGGCGGTGGTGGCAATGGCGCGGCGGCGACCTGAACCGGCGGCGCAACCACGACCGGCGCGACGCGCTCCCGCTTGCGCCGACCCTTGGCTGCTGGCGTCGGCACCGCAGCGACGGCAACGCGCGGCGGCGCTTCTGCCGGAACGACCAGCGGCGGCAGCACGGGCGCCAGCCGCGCATCGGCGACCCGGTCAGGCGTCGCGCGCAGCTCGCCGAAATGCACCGCAAACGCCTTGTCGACGGGCGTCAACGTCGGCAGCACATAGAAGAAATGCTGGAGGCCGCTCGCCATCGCCGGCGAAAGCATCGCGTTGGCGATCTGCTCGGCGCCGGCGGGATCGCCGGTCATCGCCAGGACGAACGCGCGCACCCGCCATGCACCGCGATCGCTTTTGCGCACAAGCGGATCGAGCGCAGCGAGCGCCGCCTCGCGCTTGCCCGCAATCGCCAGCGAGAGCGCCAGGCGTCGCGTCGTCTCGTCATTCGGCGCGAGCTTCAGGGCGGCGCGATAATCCTGCTGCGCGCGCGGCTGATCCCCGACCAGATCATAAGCGAGGCCGCGGTCGCCGAGATAGTCATCGAGCGCGACACCGCGCGACGCCGATTGCGCAAACAGGCCAAGCGCTTCGCCGGGATGTTCTTCGCGCACCGCAAGCGCGGCTTTGGCAGCCAACAGGCGCGGGTCCGATGGCGCGACTTGCCCGGCGCGGCGGAAGAACGCCTCGGCTCCCGGCAAATCGCCGAGCCGCGTTGCTGCCTGCCCTGCTGCGATCAGCGCATCGAGATTTTCCGGATTGTCGGCCAACACGCGCATCTGCGCCGAGAGCATATCGGCGTCGGGATTGGCGCTCGGCGCTTGCGGTATGCCTGGCGCTGGCGCCACCTGCGCCTCAGCCAACGGCGCAGCGGCAAGCACGTTGATCAGTGCCAGCAGGCCCAGCGTTGTGCGGCGCATAACCCTATGGCCTGAAATTATGCGTGACCCCGGCGCACGGCCGGGGTGACGAGAGGGGCGCTTGATCACAATCCGCTTAAACGATGGCGCTGCCGCTAAAGCAAGGGGCTGGCGCTGGACCAATCGCCGGAGCGACTGGACCCAGCGACCAGCCTATCACCCGGGAATTACTGGTTGTTCTGGCGGTGGAGGAAACGCGGGATATCGAGCGGCTCGCGCTCGCTGTCGCTTTCTTCCTTGGCCGCGCCGCGCGTTGCGCTCGACATCCGCTCGAACAGCGTACCGCCCAGCCGCGGCTTAGGCGCAGGCGCGGGCTCTTCGGCAGCGGGCTCCGACGCGGACGTACCGGCGGCCGCCCCGGGCGAAATCCACCGGCGACGTGCGGGTGCCTCGGGCTCCGCAGGCGCATCGGCTTCCCCGGGCACGGCATTGTCGGCGCCGAGTACGAGCTCGTCATGCGCGGCGGGAGCCTCGATCTTGGTGACAGGCGGCTCGCCCGGCAGATCGCTGAACACGGGCACCGGCTGCGGCGCGGGGTCAGCGGCCGGCTCAGCTGCCACCTCGTGCTCATGCGCCGGCTCGGCGGCGTGCTCGGGCGTTTCGGGCTCGGCGGGGGCAGCAACCGGCGCTTCGACAGGGCGGCGCGGCGCGCCGAAGGTGAAGGCGCGCGCCGGCTCCGCCGCCGGCTTGGCCGCATTGGCTTCGGCATCGATGCCGGTCGCAACCACCGACACGCGGATCTTGCCTTCAAGCTCGGGATTGAACGCCGAGCCCCAGATGATGTTGGCATCTGGATCGACGAGTTCGCGGATATGATTGGCCGCCTCGTCGACTTCTAGCAGGCGCATATCCTCGCCGCCGGTGATCGAGATGATGACGCCCTTGGCGCCCCGCATGCTGACACCGTCAAGCAACGGGTTGTTGATCGCTTTCTGCGCCGCGACGAGCGCGCGGTCATCGCCCTCGGCTTCGCCGGTGCCCATCATCGCCTTACCCATTTCCTGCATCACCGAGCGAACATCGGCAAAATCGAGGTTGATGAGGCCGGGCATGACCATCAGGTCGGTGATGCCGCGCACGCCTTGCTGCAACACCTCGTCCGCCATTTCGAACGCCTGCTTGAAGGTCGTGTTGGCGTTGGCGATGAGGAACAGATTCTGGTTGGGAATGACGATCAGCGTATCGACGTACTTCTGCAGTTCCTCGATGCCCGCTTCGGCCGATTTGGCGCGGCGCGCGCCTTCGAACGAGAAGGGCTTGGTGACGACGCCCACGGTCAAAATGCCCATGTCGCGCGCTGCCTTGGCGATGACGGGGGCAGCACCCGTGCCGGTGCCGCCGCCCATGCCGGCGGCAATGAAGCACATATGCGCACCTTCCAGCGTCTTGGCGATCGACTCGATCGTCTCTTCGGCTGCGGCGCGACCGATTTCGGGCCGCGAGCCCGCGCCCAGGCCTTGCGTTATCTTCGCACCCAGCTGAATGCGCTGCCCCGCGGTCGATTGCTTCAGCGCCTGCGCATCGGTGTTGGCGACGCAGAAATCGACGCCCTGCACGTCCGCGCGCATCATGTTGCCGATGGCGTTGCCGCCTGCCCCGCCGACGCCGATCACCGCGATGCGCGGCTTCAGCTCATCCACTTCGGGAGGAAGAAATTCGATGCTCATCACCCAGTCTCCACACGCCCCCGCTGCCTGGCCAATGATCGGCGGGCAGCACCGTTATCGCTGTTCTGCACCAAGCGTTGAGGCGATCCTAGCCCCCATCGCCATTTCAGTGTCGCATTTTCTTAATAATTCGCCCGGAACGCCTGGATCAGGCGCCGGATCGAGGCGAAACCGGCCGGGCGGATGACTTGTTGATGGTCAAACGCCACCGCGCGCAGATCGACCGGGTTGGACGCAGCATATTGGGCGAGCCCCGCCAGCGTCGCGAAGGCCGGCCCGCTATGCGCATCGGGCAGCGCGGTCAGCCGGCGCGGACGCCCGACGCGCACCGCGCGACCCAGCGCCGCCTGCGCATAATCGGCGATGCCCTTCAATTCCGCGCCGCCGCCGGTCAGCACGACCTGGCGCCCGACCGGGCCATCAAAGCCGAGATCGGCGAGCGCTTTGCGGATTTCGTTCATCAGATGGTCGAGCCGCTGGCGAATGACCGCGATCAGCTGCGCGCGGGTGATGCGCGATGCTTCACCCGACTCCTCGTCGACCGAGATCGGCGCGACGTCGATCATGTCGTGATTGTCGCGCGGCGTGGCGTTGGCCGAGCCGTAGAAGCACTTCATCCGCTCGGCCTCGGCGCGGCGCGTGCCGAAGGCGCTGGCGATATCATCGGTAATGTCGGCGGCGCCGATTGGAATCGAGGTCAAGCCGACCAGCATGCCGCCCGCGAACAGCGAGACGTTGGTGATGCCCGCGCCCAGCTCGACCAACGCGACGCCGAGCTCGCGCTCCTCATCGGACAGGCACGCGAGCCCGGTTGCCACCGGCGCTGCGATGATCGACTTCACATCGAGATGCGCCGAGCGCACGCACAGATCGAGATTGCGCACCGGCGACCCGTCCGCGGCGACGACATGGATATGGACGCCGAGCCGGTCGGCATGGAGCCCGAGCGGGTTCTTCACGCCGGTCAGCCCGTCAAGCGTGTAGAGCGTCGGCTGCGCGTGCAGCACCATGCGCCCCTGGGGGTCGATCGACTCACGCCCGGCGCGCAGCAGATCGTCGATATCGGCCTGCTCGATGCGGTGCCCGCCCAGCTCGACCTCTACCGAGGCAACATCGCTCACCAGCCCGCCCGCCGAAAAGCCGACCCAGACATTCTCGATATTGAGGCCCGCGATCCGCTCCGCCTGCTCGACCGCTTCGCGCACCGCCGATTCGGTCGCCTGCATATCGGCGATATAGCCGCGCTTGACGCCGCGGCTCTCGCGCTGGCCCGTGCCGAGCACGACCAGTTCGCCGCCATCGGCCCTTTGCGCGATCAGCGCCGAGACTTTGGACGAGCCGATGTCGATCGCGGTAATCAGTCCCTCGGGTGCTGCCTTGGCCATGTCGTTAGCCCTCCCTGCCCTGGTCGTCGGTTGCGAACGTCGTGGTGGTCAAGCCGCCGGCGCCGCCAATCGGCGCGGTGCTGCCGGCCGCGTGCAGGACTTCCAGGCTCGGCTTGCGCGCGACGAGCCGGCTCGGGTCGCGCATGTCGAAGCGCACCCAGCCCTTGCCGAGCAGCGAGCGCGAGCCATCAAGCTCGGCGAATTTGATCAGTGCCTTTTCGGGCTCTTCTTCGGGCAGCGCGAGGGTTTCGCCGGTCTGGAACAGCAAGTTCCAGCGGCGATTGCCCACCCAGGTCGCCGCGCGCACCAGGGGCTTCAGCGCCGGCGCCTGAGCGAGCAGCGCGCGATAATCGGGGTTGCGCCAATTGGCGCCCTCGCCGATCAGCAGCGGCAAGTCGGGCGCATCCTCGGGCTTGATCTGCTGGAGCGGCCGGCCATCTGCATCGACCAATTGCAGCGCGCCATGGTTCTGCCAGATCGCCGCCGGCGTACGCTCGACGATGTTGATGACGAGCTTGTTGGGCAAGCGCCGGCTGACTTGCGCATCCGCGACCCAGGGCTGGCCGAGCAGCCGCTGGCGCACCGCGGCGACATCGACCAGCGGCATCGCGCGCGATTGCTGGTCGAGCGCTGCCGTATAGACGCTCATCGCGTTGACGTGGTGCGTGCCGGTCACCTCGATACCATCGACGCGGAAGCCCGCCCTGCCGATCTGCTCTGCCGCCGCCACCGCCGCTGCTTGCGGCACGCCGAAGAAGAACGCCGCGCCAGTCGCGCCGCCGATCAACAACGTCATCATCGCTGCGGTCGACAAGCGGCGCAGCGTTGCTTCACTCACCGGCAGTGAAGCGACGACCTTGTCGAGCGTCGATGGCTGGCGCTTGGCCTTGGTTTTGCGGCGCGGCGTTGGCCGCTGAGCGGTGCGTTTGAGCGATCGGCTCATGTCAGCGCCTCATCGATGATCATCTGGACGAGTTGCGGGTAATCGATGCCGAGATGCTTCGCCTGCTCGGGCACCAAGCTGAGCGGCGTCATGCCGGGCTGGGTGTTGACCTCGAGCAGGAAAAGCCCCTCGACGCCCTGATTGTCATCCCAGCGGAAATCGGCGCGACTGCACCCCTTGCAGCCGAGCAGGCGATGCGCGTCGAGTGCGATGCGCTTGCAGGCTTCCGCGACATCATCCGGGATTTGCGCGGGGAAGATGTGCGTCGTCATCCCGTCGGTATATTTGGCGTCATAGTCGTAGAAGCCGCTTTTGGGCTGGAGTTCGGTGACGCCGAGCGCCCGGTTGCCCAGCACCGCCGTTGTCAACTCGCGGCCGCGGATGAACGGCTCGGCGAGCAATTCCTCGAATTCCCCCCACGGCCCCGCCGATCCGCGCGCAATCGGGCTGCCGTAATTGCCTTCGACCGTCACGATCGCGACGCCGACCGACGAGCCTTCATTGACGGGTTTGAGCACATAAGGGCGCGGCAGCGGATCGCGGTCGTAAAGCTCCTCGCTCTTGACCATCCGCCCACCGGGCATCGGGATGCCGTGCGGCACCAGCGCTTGTTTGGTCAGGTGCTTGTCGATCGCGATGACCGAGGTCGCCATGCCCGAATGCGTGTATTTGAGCCCCATCAGGTCGAGCATGCCCTGCACCGAGCCGTCCTCGCCCGGTGTGCCGTGCAGGGCGTTGAACACCACGTCGGGCGCCGCCTCGGCGAGCTTCAGTGCGACGTCGCGGCCCATGTCGATCGCGGTGACGCGATGGCCGAGCGTCTCAAGCGCGGCGACAACGCCCTTGCCCGAGGACAACGACACCTCGCGCTCGGCCGACCAGCCGCCCATCAGGACTGCGACGTGGAGGGGCGCTACCACAAATCCTCCCCTGCAAGGGGAGGGGGACCATGCCGCAGGCATGGTGGAGGGGTATGGTGCCATCGTGAGGGGGATACCCCTCCGTCAGCGCTGCGCGCTGCCACCTCCCCTTTCAGGGGAGGATTTGGAGCGATCAAGCTCACAGCCCCGCCCCCACGCGCTGAATTTCCCATTCGAGCTCGATACCCGACTGCGCCTTCACCCGCGCGCGCACGTCCTCGCCCAGCCCTTCGATATCCGCGCTCGTTGCCGCCCCCAGATTGAGCAGGAAATTGCAATGCTTCTCGCTCACCTGCGCGTCGCCGCGCTTCAGGCCGCGACAGCCGGCGGCATCGATCACTTCCCACGCCTTGTGCGGCAGCGGGTTCTTGAAGGTCGAGCCGCCGGTCTTGCTGCGCAGCGGCTGCGAGGCTTCGCGCGCGGCGGCGATGCGGTCCATTTCGGCCTGGATCGCGGCAGGATCACCCGGCGTGCCGGCAAAGGTCGCCTCGACCACGATGGCGCCTTCGGGCAGGGTCGAGTGGCGATAAGTATAGCCGAGCTGATCGACGGCCAGCTCGCGGATCGAGCCGTCGCGCAGCACCACCGTGCACCGCGTCAGCACATCCTTGGTCTCGCGGCCATAAGCGCCGCCGTTCATTCTCACGAAGCCGCCGACGGTGCCCGGAATCGAGCGGAGAAATTCCAGCCCCGCAATGCCCTCGTCACGCGCGGTCGATGACACGAGGATGCCCGAGGTGCCGCCGCCGCAGCGCAGCGACACGCCGTCCTCGCCCGGCGTCGCATAGCTGAACGCCTTGCCCAGCCGCACCACGACGCCGGGCACGCCGCCATCGCGGACGATGAGGTTGGAGCCCAGCCCCAGCGCCATCACCGGCAAGGCGGGATCGAGATCAGCAAGAAAGGCGCGCAGATCGTCGATGTCAGCCGGCTCGAACAACCACTGCGCTGGCCCGCCCGACTTGAACCAGACGAGCGGCGCAAGCGGCGCGTCGGCAGTCAGGCGGCCGCGAACGGACGAGATCGGCGCCACTGCGTTCACGCCCGCACCTCCCGGATCGCGTCGGCCAGACCCGCGGCCCATTTGGTGATGTCGCCCGCCCCCAGGCAGATCACCATATCGCCGGGCTCAATCGTTTCGGCCAGCGTCTTCGCCAGCGCGCCTGCGTCGGCGACCGTTTGCGCCGAGCGATGCCCGCGATTGCGGATGCCGGTGACCAATGCCTCGGCATCGACGCCCTCGATCGGCGCTTCGCCGGCGGGATAGACAGGCGCGACATAGACGATGTCGGCGTCGTTGAACGCTTGCTGGAAATCTTCCATCAAGTCGCGCAATCGGGTGAAGCGGTGCGGCTGCGCGACCGCAATCACCCGGTTCTCGGCGCCCTCGCGTGCCGCGGCCAGGACGGCGCGAATCTCGACCGGGTGGTGGCCGTAATCGTCGATGATTGTCGCGACCCCACCGTCAACTGGCACCTCACCCACCTTGGTGAAGCGCCGCTTGACCCCGCCGAACTTGGCGAAGCCCTTGGCGATCGTCGCATCATCGATGCCCAGCTCCAGCGCCACGCCGATCGCGGCGAGCGCATTCTGGACATTATGGCGGCCGGGCATCGGCAGCTCGATCCCCTCGATCGATCGGCTGCTGCCGTCGCGCTGGCGGACGATCGCTTCGAAACGGTTGCCGCCGGGCACGGGGGTGACATTGACGCCGCGCACGTCCGCTTGCGCCGAAAAGCCATAAGTCACCACGCGCCGGTCGCGCAGGCGCGGGATGATGCCCTGCACTTCGGGGTGATCGAGGCACAGCAGCGCCGCGCCGTAAAAAGGCACATTCTCGACAAACTCGACGAAAGCATCCTTCACCGCATCGAACGAGCCGTAATGATCGAGATGTTCGGGATCGATGTTGGTGACGACCGCAATCGTGCCATCGAGCCGCAGGAAGCTACCGTCGCTCTCGTCGGCCTCGACCACCATCCAATCGCTGGCGCCGAGCCGCGCGTTCGAGCCATAGCTGTTGATGATGCCGCCGTTGATCACGGTCGGGTCCACGCCGCCTGCATCGAGCAGCGCGGCGACCATGCTGGTCGTCGTCGTCTTGCCATGCGTGCCGGCAACCGCGACCGTGGATTTCAGCCGCATCAACTCGGCAAGCATTTCCGCGCGGCGGACGACGGGGATGCGGCGCTCATAGGCCGCTTCGACTTCCGGGTTGCCGCGCTTGATCGCGGTCGAGCAGACCAGCACCGCCGCATCACCGAGATTATCGGCATCATGGCCGATATGGACGGGGATGCCCTTGTCGCGCAGCCCGGCGACGACATAGCCCTCGGCCACATCCGATCCCTGCACACGATAGCCGAGATTGTGCATCACTTCGGCAATGCCCGACATACCGATGCCGCCGATGCCGACGAAGTGGATCGTGCCGATATCCGTAGCGACGCCGGTCATGACGCCGCCGCTGCGGTGGTGACGAAGCCATTGCCGGTCTTGACGCGGCCGATGCGGCGCGGTGCGGGCGGCATGTCGAGGCTCTCGACGAGATCGGCGAGATCGCGCGCGGCATCGGGCCGGCCGCAGGCGCGGGCGCGGCCAGCGGCGTTTTGCAACGCGGAAGGGTCGAGCCCCAATTTCTGCATCTGCTTGGCAAGTTCGACCGGCGTGAAGGCGGTCTGCGAGATGGTCCGCGCGCCGCCGGCCTGGGCGATCTCGCGGGCATTGGCGGTCTGATGGTCGTCGGTCGCGCTCGGCAGCGGCACCAGGATCGCGGGGCGGCCGGCGCAGGTGAGCTCCGCAATCGTCGAGGCGCCGGCGCGGGCGATGACGAGGTGCGCCCATTTCAACTGCTCGGGCATGTCGGGCAGATAGGTCGCCAGCTCAGCCGCGATCGAAAGTTCGGCATATTTGGCGCGGACCTTGTCGATGTCCTCGATCCGCGCCTGATGCGTGACCTGAAGGCGCCGGCGGAAGCTGACGGGGAGCAGCGCCAGGCCATCGGGCACGACTTGGCTCAGCACGCTCGCGCCCTGGCTGCCGCCCGTTACCAGCACCCGGAAAATGCCGTCTTCCTCGAGCAACGGATAGGGCATCGAGCGCAGCGCCACGACCTCATCGCGCACCGGATTACCGACAAGATGCGTCTTGCCGCGCGCCTTGTCCGCCAGGCGCTCGACTTCGGCATAAGAGGTGGCGATCGCATCGACGCGTCCCGCGACCAGCCGGTTGACGCGACCGAGCACGGCGTTCTGCTCGTGGATCGCGGTCGGCACCCGCTGGGCGAACGCGGCGGAGAGCGCGGGAAAGGCCGGATAGCCGCCAAAGCCGATCACCGCCGCCGGGCGCTGCGCTTTCATCAGCCGGATTGCCTGCGCGCGGCCGCGCCACATCGCCGCGCCGGCGCGCAGCCAGCCCATCGGGCCGCCGGCGAAGCGCCCGGCCGGCAGGATGTGCGTCGCGATGCCTTCGAACAGGCCCGGAAAGCGCACGCCGCGCTCGTCCGAAATCAGCGAAACATGGTGGCCGCGCCGCTGCAACTCGATCGCCAGTGCAGCGGCAGGCACCATATGCCCACCAGTGCCGCCAGCGGCGAGGATGAAATGGCGCTGCGTCGTCATTGGCCGCTCCAGCGAACACTATAGGGTGATCGGTTGAGGAACGGATTGCGCCGGGTGAACGCCAGCAGCAAGCCCATTGCGATCGAAAGGGCAATCATCGACGATCCGCCATAGCTGATGAAGGGCAGCGTCATGCCTTTCGACGGCGCGATGCCGGTGTTGACCGCCATGCTGACCAAAGCCTGCGCGCCGAATTGGGTAGCAAGGCCGGCGGCGGCGAGCAGGCGGAACTCGTCCTGCTCGTCGAGCAACTTGACGAAGACGCGGACGACCAGCGCCAAAAACAGCAGCGCAATGATCGCACACGCGATCAGCCCGAATTCCTCCCCGATCACCGAGAAAATATAATCGGTATGCGCCTCGGGCAGGTTGAACTTCATCGTGCCGCCGCCGGGGCCAGTGCCGACGAGTCCGCCGGCAGTGAGCGTCGCGTGCGCCTTGTCGGTCTGGTAATGGTCAATGGGCGCGGTCTTGTCGTCGAGGTGCAGGAACGCGTTGATGCGCAGCCGCGCCGTATCGTAAAATTCATAAGCGAGCAGCAGCCCGACCGGCACCGCGCCGATCATCGTGCCGAGCACCTTCATCGGCGTGCCGGCCAGCGCGAGCAGCGCCAGCCACAGCACGCCGAAGATAATCGTCTGGCCCAGATCGGGCTGCATCATTAGGCACGCCGCGATACCGCCGATCAGCACGACCGAGAGCGGTACGATCGGCAGCGTTTCATCCTTGGCCTTGAGCGACAACAGCCAGGCCAGCGCGACGACGAAGAACGGCTTGAGGAACTCCGACGGCTGGAACTGCGCGATGCCGACGCCAATCCAGCGCCGCGCGCCATTCACCTCGACGCCGATGAACGGCACCGCCGCCAGCAGCAGCAGAAACACACCCGCCCCGATCAACGACAGCCGCCGCGCGACCGGCACCGGCAGCATCGAGACAACGAACATGATCGGCAGCGAAATCGCCACCCAGCCAAGCTGTCGCCAGAAATAGAAGAGTGGCGCGATGTGGGTATGGTCGCCCGAATAGCGCACCGCCGACGCCGGCGAGGCGGCCGCCACCGCCAGCAACCCGATCGCGATCAGCAGCAGCGCAAGCAGCAGCAGCACGCGATCGATATCCCAGAACCACATGCCGAGCGGGCTGCGATCGCCGCGCCCGCCGCGCGGTTTCATCCGCGCCCACAGCGCTTGCCCGCCCGCGCCCATCCGTGCCTCGGTCATTGCAGCCCCTCCACTGCCGCGCGAAATGCCGCGCCCCGCGCTTCGTAATCGGTGAATTGGTCGAACGATGCGCAGGCGGGCGACAGCAGCACCGTCTCGCCCGGCTTAGCCTGGGCAGCGGCACGCGCCACCGCGACGTCCAGCGTCCCGCATTGCTCGACCGGCATGGCGTCCGCCAGGATCTCGGCAAAGCGCGGCCCCGCTTCGCCGATCGTATAGGCGCAGACGACATGGCCGAACTGCGGGCGACAGGGATCGAGATTGTCGCTCTTGGCGCGGCCACCGACGATCCAGTGGATTCGGTCGAAAGCCGCCAGCGCCGGCGCCGTCGATTCCGGGTTGGTCGCCTTGCTGTCATCGACATAAGCGACGCTATTGATCGTCGCGATCCGCTGGGTGCGGTGCGGCAGCCCGGCGAAGGTCTCCAACCCCTTGTCGATCGCCGCGCCGGGAATGCCCAACGCCTCACAAGCGTTGATCGCGGCGAGCGCATTCTGCGCATTGTGCGGGCCCTGAAGCGACGGCCAGCGCGATTGATCCATGCAGAAACCAGGGGCGATCTTGATCAGATGTTCCGCCCGCGCCGACAAGCCGCGCGCGATCTTGGCCGAGGGGACATCGCCGATGTTGACGATCGCGACATGATCCGCCGACTGCATCGCGAACAACCGCGCCTTGGCGGCGGCATAGCCCTCGAAGCCGTCATAGCGATAGAGATGATCGGGCGTGATGTTGAGCAGCACCGCGACGTCGCAATCGAGGGTGTGGGTCAGGTCGATCTGGTAGCTCGAGAGCTCCAGTACATAAATGCCACCGGACAGGAGCGGCTTCTGCGCCAGGATCGGCAGACCGATATTGCCGCCCATCAACGTCGGCACGCCGGCGGTCTGGATAATGTGGTGGATGAGCGCCGTGGTCGTCGACTTGCCATTGGTGCCGGTAATGCCGACAACCTTGTGCGGGGGCAGCGAAGGGCGGGCTTGAGCGAACAGCTCGATATCGCCGATGATTGGCACGCCTGCGGAGCGCGCCTTGGCAGCGATGGGATGGGTGTTGAGGGGGACGCCGGGGGAGACGATAATTGCTTCGAAACTGGTGAGGTCGATCGTTTCGGGATTGGCGATCGACACGCGCTCGCCGATGGCATTGCGCCGTCCCTCATCACTGTCCCACGCTACAACGCTTGCCCCCGCCGCCAGCAGAGCATCGACCGTCGCCGCGCCGGACCGCGCCAGCCCCAGCACTGCATAGCGTTTACCGCGCCAGGCAGGGCTGGTGATCACCGCAGTTTCAGCGTCGACAAGCCAGCGAGCGCCAGCACCAGCGCGATGATCCAGAAGCGGACCACCACGGTGGGTTCAGCCCAGCCCAATTGCTCGAAATGGTGGTGGATTGGCGCCATCTTGAACACGCGCTTGCCGGTGCGCTTGAAAATGAACACCTGAATGATGACGCTCAGCGCCTCGACGACGAACAGGCCGCCGATGATGCCCAGCACGATCTCGTGATGCGCAACGACGGCGATCGTGCCGAGCGCGCCGCCCAGAGCGAGACTACCGGTGTCGCCCATGAACACCGCGGCCGGCGGCGCGTTGAACCAAAGGAACGCCAGCCCCGCCCCCACCATCGCCCCGCAGAAAATCGCGAGATCGCCGGCGCGCGGGACGTGGGGAATGCCGAGATATTCAGCGAATTTGGCGTTGCCGGTCAGGTAAACGATCAACATGAACGTCACTGCTGCAATGATCACCGGCATTGTCGCCAGCCCATCGAGCCCGTCGGTCAGGTTCACCGCGTTGCCGAACGCGACGATCGTGAACGCGGCAAAGGCAATATAGGCGTAGCCGATATCGAAGCCCCGGTCGTAAAAGGGCAGATAGAGCGTCATGCCGTTCAGTCGGCTGATCAGGAAAGCGGCGCCCCCGGCAATCGCGAACTCACCCAGCAGGCGGACGCGGCCGGAAACCCCCGCCGTCTTCTGCTTGCGGACCTTATCATAGTCGTCGAGGAAGCCGATCAGCCCGAAGCCGAGCGTCACGAACAGACACGCCCAGACGTAAGGATTGGTCAGGTCCATCCAGAGCAGGCTGGAGACGACCAGGCTGGTCAGGATCATCAGCCCGCCCATCGTCGGCGTGCCGCGCTTGGCGAGGTGCGATTGCGGGCCGTCGTCGCGGATCGGCTGGCCCTTGCCTTGCCGCACGCGCAGCCAGCCGATGAAGCGCGGCCCGATGATCAGCCCGAGGAACAGCGCCGTCGCCACCGCCCCGCCCGAACGGAAGCTCAGATAGCGAATGAGGTTCAAGACCCCCGGAAAGCCCAGTGATTGCGCGATAAGATAGAGCATTAGCTTTGGCCTTTCAGGCTGGCGACCACCGCCGCCAGCCCCACCCCGTTCGACCCCTTGACGAGCACCGCATCGCCAGGCGCAAGCACGTTTGCGAGTGCTTGCCGCGCCGCCGAAGCATCCGCGACATGGACGAAATCGATGCCATGCTCAAGCAGCCGATCGGCCAGCGGCGCCATCTCGTCGCCGACCAGCACGGCGTGGCTGACGCCGGCCGCCACAACGGGCTCGGCAAGGTCGGCGTGATAGGCAGCGCTGTCGGCGCCCAGTTCGCGCATCGCGCCCAGCACGGCGATCTTGCGGGCGGCGGGTTCGGCGCCCAGCACGGCCAGCGTCGCGCGCATGGAGGTGGGATTAGCGTTGTAGCTTTCGTCGATCACCAGCGCCTTGCCGTTACCCACCGCCGCCATGAAGCGCGCGCCGCGGCCTGGCAAATCGCTCATTTCAGCAAGCGCGAGGCCGGCCAGCGCGACATCCGCCCCCGCCGCTTCCACCGCCGCCAGCACGGCAAGCGCGTTCGACACCCAATGCGCGCCGGGCAGGCCGATGGTGAAGCTCAATTCGGAGTGGCGAAGGCGCGCGGTCACGAACGTGCCGCCGGTTTCGGTGCGCATCGTTTCCAGCGCGCGGACATCGGCGCCGTCGTTCAGGCCGAAGCTGATTACGGTATCGGCATGCTGCCGCGCTGCCGCGTCGAGCCTCGCATAATGGCGGCTGTTGAACGGCACGATCGCAGTGCCACCGGGCTCAAGCCCCTGGAAAATCTCGGCCTTGGCGTCGGCAATGCCTTCTTCGCTATCGAAGAATTCGATATGCGCGGGCGCGATGGCGGTGATGATGGCGATGTGGGGCCGTACGAAGCGGGTCAGCGCGGCAAGCTCACCCGCATGGTTCATGCCCATTTCGAGCACGGCGTAGCGGCTGTCGGCGGGCATCCGCGCCAGGCTGAGCGGCACGCCGGTGTGGTTGTTGTAGCTTTTGACCGAGCGGTGAACATGGCCCGGCGCGCTTCGCTCCAGCGCGGCAGCAAGCGCTTCTTTGGTGCCCGTCTTGCCGACCGAGCCGGTGACGCCGATGACGGTTGCGCCGGTGCGCGCCCGCGCCGCGATCCCCAACGCTTCGAGCGCGGCCATGGTGTCGGGCACCAGCACATGCGGGTGATCGACGGGGGTAGAGACAATCGCGCCCGCCGCGCCGCGGGCAAACACCTCATCAATGAAGCGATGGCCGTCGGTCGCGGCCCCCTTGAGCGCGATGAACAGGGAGCCTGCCTCAACCTCGCGCGAGTCGAACGTCACCGAAGTCGCCGCGAAATCGGCCGAGGCACGCCCACCGGTCGCGGTGGCGATCTCGGCAGCTGTCCAGAGCGGCGCGCTCACGCCGCGCACTCCCGCGCCACCGTCACGTCATCGAACGGCAGCACCAGATCGCCGACGATCTGCCCCTGCTCGTGCCCTTTGCCGACGATCAGCACGATGTCCTGCGCCTCGGCGTCGGCAATAGCGGCGCCGATGGCGCGGCGGCGGTCGCCGATTTCGATCGCGCTCGGCGCGCCTTCCATGATGTGCGCTCGGATCTGCGCCGGCTGCTCGGTGCGCGGATTGTCGTCGGTCACATAGACGATGTCGGCGGTGTCAGCAGCGACGCGGCCCATCGCCGCCCGCTTGCCAACGTCGCGATCGCCGCCAGCGCCCAGCACGACGATCAGCCGCCCGCCCGCATGGGGCTTGAGCGCCGCCACGGCCGCCTCGACAGCATCCGGCGTGTGGGCATAATCGACATAGACCGGCGCGCCCGACTTCGCGATTACCGCGCGTTCGAGCCGACCACGCACCGGCTGAAGCCGCGAGAGATTGCCGATCGTCGTCGTCACGTCGCCACCCGTCGCGATCACCAGCCCCGCTGCCGTCAGCGCGTTCGCCGCTTGATAAGCGCCGATCAGCGGCAGCGTTACCTTGTGTTCGCGGCCATCGATGGCAACGACGAGCCCCTGCCCCAGCAAGGTCGGATCACGGCTGACCAGCCGGATCGTATCGCCCGACGGCCCGACCGTGATCAGCCGATTGCCGCGTTCGTGCGCGAGATCGATGACGCGCGCGGCATATTCATTGTCATCGACCCACACCACGGCGGTTCCGGCCGGATCAAGCACTTCCGAAAACAGCCGCATCTTGGCGGTGAAGTAATCGGCCATGTCCTTGTGGTAATCGAGGTGATCGCGGCTGAGATTGGTGAAGGCGGCGGCCGAGACCTTTGGCCCATCGATGCGATATTGCGACAGGCCATGGCTCGATGCCTCGAACGCCAGATGCGTGACCCCCTCGCGCGCCAGCCCGGCGACGTTGGAGAGGAAAGTGACAACGTCGGGCGTCGTCAGCCCGGTTGTCGCACGATCGTCCGCCGTCGTCACGCCTAGCGTGCCGATCGACGCCGCGCTCAGTCCCACCATCCGCCACAATTGCCGCGTCATCTCGACGGTCGAGGTTTTGCCGTTGGTGCCGGTGACGGCAACGCAGGTTTCCGGGAACGGCGCGAAGAATTTGGCGGCAAGCGCGGCGAAAGTCTCGCGGGGGTTTTCGGCGCCGATATGCGCGGCACCGGCCACGGCAACCCCTGGCCGCGCGACAATCGCGATCGCACCCGCCGCCACCGCCGCAGGCACGAAATCCTCGCCGTTGAAGCGCAGGCCCGGAAACGCGCCGAAAACCGTGCCGGGCGCGACTTTGCGATGATCGATCGCAAAGCCCGTCACCTGGCGCTCGCCGCCCTCGGGCACGTCAATCAGCTGGCCGAGCTTCATGCCGCCGCCCTCATTCGGGCACGGCCTGGTCCTCGCCGGGCGCGTGCCAGAGCAAGGGCAGCAATTCAGACACGTCGACGTCGCGGTTGGTGTCGGGCATCACGCCTAGCATCGGCGCGGTCCGCATGATGACGCGCGAGACGACCGGGGCGACGGTCCACGCCGCCGTCGTCTGCCCGCCCGACTGCGCGTTGCCAATGGGCGAGTCGAGCATCGCGATGACGACGTAACGCGGTGAATCCATGGGGAAAGCGGCAGCGAAGGTCGAAACATTTCGATTCCTCGAATAGCCGTTCTTCATGGCAATTTCAGCCGTTCCCGTCTTGCCGCCGACGCGATAGCCGGGCGCCTCGCCCTTTCTGCCGGTGCCTTGCAGCACGACGAGGCGGAGTAGCTGGCGCATCCGCGCGCTAGTCGCCTCGGAAATCACGCGCCGACCCTCGGGCGCTTTCCCCGGCGCAACCTTGAGCAAGGTCGCCGGGCGCCAGATGCCGCCATTCACCAGCGCCGCATAAGCGCTGGCGAGGTGGAGCGGCGTCACCGCGATGCCGTGGCCATAGCCGCTCGTCATCACCGTCACCCGCGCCCAGAATTGCGGCCAGCGCGGCTTCTGGCGCTCATGCAGCTCGATGTCGGGCCGGGTATCGAAGCCGAGCTTCTTGAACATCGCCTGCATGCGATCCGCGCCGATTTCGTCGGCAATCCGCGCGGTGACGATGTTGGAGGAATGGACCAGCGCCTCGGGAATATCGAGGAAGCGCTTCTGGGCATGATCGTCATGGATTTTGAAGCGACCGATTTCGAGTGGCTGGGTCGCGTCGAAGCGCCGCGCCATCGAGGTGACGACGCCATCGTCGATCGCGGCCGCCATGGTGATCGGCTTGAAGGTCGAGCCCAATTCATAGATCGACTGTGTCACATTGTTGCGCCGCGCCATCGCGCCGGGATCATCGGGGTTATTGGGGTCGAGGATCGGCGGCACGCGATTGGCGTTGTAGGTGGGCAGCGAGGTCATCGCGACGACTTCGCCCGTTTGCACATCGAGCACCACGCCGGCGGCATCGCGGGCGTGGAAGCTCGCCATCGCCGCGCCCAGCTCGCTTTCCATCGCTGCTTGCACGCGCGAATCGATCGACAGCGCCACTGGCTGGCCGCGCCGCTCGGGCTTGCTCAGCTGATCTTCGAGCGCGCGCTCCATGCCGCCATTGCCCTGCCCGTCGAGATCGACAAAGCCAAGCGTCTGCGCTGCCATTTCCGATTGCGGATAGAGCCGCTCCGGCTCGCGGGTATAGGCCATGGCGGGCTCGCCAAGCGCGTTCACCTTGGCGACGACATCGGGCATCGCGCGGCGCTCGAGATAGGCGAAGTTCGCGCCCGAACGAAGCAGTGCTTCATACCAGCCGGCATCATGCGTCGGAATCAGCTCAGCCAGCTTCTCCGCCAGCTCGTGCTTGTCGCTGATCACCTTGTTGGGGTGGATGCCGATCGACCAGGCATCGATCGTGCGGGCCAGCGGCGCGCCGTTGCGATCGACGATGTCGCCCCGCAGCGGTACGAGCGCAGCGGCGCCTTCCAGCGTCGTGGCCGGACTCGAAAAGACCGCGAGCCAGGCAAGGCGCAAGATAATGGCGAGCACGCCGGCGGCGATCATCAGCATCAGCACCATCAGGCGCACCTGCGTGGTCGCCACGGCTGACTGCCGCTCGGCGGCGGGGCGGCGCATCGGTGCGATACGGGCGACGATGACGCTCAACGCGCCCGCTCGGTGATGACATCGGCGCGGCTGAGCAGATCGCTTAGCGTGCGATCGTCGGCCGCGCGGCGGCTGAGCATCGCGACAGCCGTCGGTGCGGGGGTTGGCGCGGCCAGCCGCGTCGTGGCCTTGGCAGGCACGACCTTGGCGGGCGCCGCCTTGTGCGGGGTTGCCGATGCCATCATGACTGCGCCCACTGGCGCGACACGCGCCGGTGCGACCGGCCGAGCCGCAGGTTGCGGCGTTTTTGAAGCGGGCGAAGGCTGGGCAGTCGCCGGAGCAGGCGCCGATCCGCGATCAGCATCCACCGGCAGCGCCGGCACGACATAGGTAGCGCTACGCGCCACCGCCGGCGCCTCACCGGTGTGGAAATCGACCATCGCCAGCTGCGCGTCATCCGCCATGAACTGATCGGCATTGGGCGCCGCCATCGCCAGCACCGTGCCATTCCAGCGCTCGAGCTGGGCGAGATTGGCGCGGGTATCGAATTCGGTCTGCAACTGGCGCATGGTGCGGTTGGTGGCGGCGATCGCGCGATTGACATCATCGAGCTTCTTGCGCTCGGCGGCGACCTGCAGCGATACCAGATAGAACCCCAGCGCCATGGCGACGACCGCCATGAACCAGCCCAAACCCCGCATTCGATACGCTGCCGTCACCGTGCTTCTCCCAACGGCCACGGGGCAGCGCCGGTACGCATCGCTGCCCTTAAGGTTGCTGATCGTGCCCGCGGATTGCGGGCGGTTTCCTCGTCGCTCGCGCGGATCGCGCGGCTGACGCGAGCAAAGCTGGGTGCCGCAGCGGGCGCCTGCGCGGGCAAATGGCGCGATCCCGCCGGCAAGGCGCCGCCGCGTTCCTTGAAGAAGCGCTTGGCGATGCGGTCCTCCAGGCTATGGAACGTCACCACCGCCAGCCGGCCGCCCTCGCCCAGCACGCGTTCCGCCGCCGACAAGCCCTCGGTCAACTCGGCGAGCTCGCGATTCACATGGATGCGGATCGCCTGGAAGGTCCGCGTCGCCGGGTCCTTCTTGTCGTGCGGCTTGTGGCCGAGCGCGCGACGGACGATCTGCGCCAGCTCGCCCGTGCGCGCGATGGGGCGGGCAGCCACGATCGCGCGCGCGACGCGCCGGGCGCGCGGCTCCTCGCCGTACAGATAGATGACATCGGCGATTTCGGCTTCGTCGGCGGTGTTGAGGAAATCGGCGGCGCTCATGCCCGCCTGGCCCATCCGCATGTCGAGCGGGCCATCCGCCTGGAACGAAAAACCGCGTTCGGCCTGGTCGAGCTGCATCGACGAGACGCCGATGTCCATTGCGACGCCGTCGACGGGCAGCTTGTCGCGCGCGGCAAGCTCGCTCTCCATCGCCGAGAAAGGCGCGTGGATCAGCGTCAGCCGCCCCGCCGCCTCGGCAACCAGCGCCTGGCCGCCGGCAATCGCATCAGGGTCGCGATCGAAAGCGATCACCTCGGCGCCTTGGCCGAGCATGGCGCGGGTGTAGCCGCCGGCGCCGAAGGTCGCGTCAACATGGCGCTCGCCGGGGGCGATGGCGAGCGCATCGATCACTTCGTCGAGCAATACGGGGGTGTGTCGGGCATCGCTCACAGCGTTTCGCCCCGCTCTTCCATGAAGAAGCGAACGGCGTCCTTCATCACATCGCTGGCGGCGTCGCTGGCGACGAGCGTGGCGGGGTCCCACATCTCGAACCAGTCGCCCATGCCGTAGAAGAAGGCGTAGCGGCCGATGTTCATCCGGCGGCGCGGGAACGGGGGCAGGATGAAGCGGCCGCTACTATCGAAGGGCAGCGTCTCGGCGGCCATCGCGTTGCGTAGGATGGCGCCCTTGGGCGCGCCGTCGGCACCGGCATGGGCGCGGGCGCGCTCGGCGAGCTCAGCGTGGAGCGCCTCGGCATAGCCAGCGTCATACCCTATCAGGCAGGGGTCGCTTTCGTGAAAGCCGAGCACGACGCTCATCGCGTCCTTGGGATCGACGCCGGCCGGCGCCCGGGCGATCAGCGTTGCGCGCAGCGACGACGGGATCGCGACGCGACCCTTGTCGTCGACCGCCTGCAAGGCATAGCCCTGATAGATCCCCTTCCCCGACACGCCGCCCTCACTTGCGGGGCGCGCACTTCCTCCCGCCGAAAAGCGCGCCGTCGCGCCCTTCGCCGATCACCAACGAATAAGAGGGTGCCCGCCCCTGTTAACCGTATCGGTATCAGGGGTGTGGTTGGGATGCAACGGGCGAAATGGGTTTTAGAGGGGAAATCGCGGGAATTTCTATCCGGGATCGGGGTGAAAACGGGGATCGGGCGATATGTTCATGGCTTGTTCTTGGGTTGGCGCGGGCGCGACAAGTATTGCGGCGGCAGAGGTGGCGCGCCCGGCAAGACGACTCGCTGCGCGAGCCACGATCAATGGCCGCGAGATGCGGGTGCGGCGCTGTTGGCAGCGCCGCCCGGCGCAGCGCTCGGGGCGACGCCCAGCTCGGCGAGCGGTTCCTTGGCGGGCGCATCGGCCGGCGTGCTGGCATTGGCCTGAGTCATATTGGCGACGACATCGGGCTTGGCCGAGCCGGCCACCGCGACAGGCTTTTCCTTGCTGGCCCAGCTGAGCACCGCGCTTGCAAGCAGGATGAGCAACAGCACCGCTGCCAGGCCGGTTACCCCGACCTTGATGCGCTGCATTGCCTGGGCAGTATCGGAAATGTCGTTCGTCATGGCCCGGTGCACAATTTAGCGCCGATCGGCCGCGTTGTCGAACCCCTGTGCTTGCCGTAGCGGCAACGACGTCAATGAGCGCGAAAATGCGCCGGCACCGGCAAGCCCTTCGCCTCCAGCCACTCGCGGTTGTAGAGCGTCGAGAGGTAGCGGAAGCCTGTGTCGCACAGGATGGTCACGACGCGGCTGCCCGGCCCCAGTTGGCGCGCCAGTTCGATCGCCCCGGCAACGTTGATGCCCGAGGAGAGGCCAAGGCACAGCCCCTCCTCGTTCAGCAACCGCTCGACCCATTCAAGGCCCTCGGCATCCGAGATGCGGAATTGCGTGTCGATCGGCGCGCCATCGAGATTGGCGGTGATGCGGCCCTGACCAATGCCTTCGGCGACCGACGATCCTTCGGCTTTCAGCTCGCCATGCGCGTAGTAATTATAGAGCGCGGCACCGTAAGGATCGGTCAGCGCGATCGTAACATTCTCGTCGTGCGATTTTAGTCCCAGGCCAACGCCTGCCAGCGTCCCCCCGGTACCGACCGCGCAAGTGAAGCCGTCGATCCGGCCGTCCATCTGCTCCCAGATTTCCTCAGCCGTGCCCAGGATATGCGCCTTGCGGTTGGCGATATTGTCGAACTGATTGGCCCAGATCGCGCCGGGCGTCTCTTCCGCGATGCGGCGGCTGGTGTGGACGAAATGGCCGGGATTAGCATAGGGCGCCGCCGGTACCAGCACCAGCTCGGCACCCAGCGCGCGCAGCGTGTCCATCTTCTCGCGGCTCTGCGTTTCGGGCATCACGATGATCGTCTTATAGCCCTTGGCATTGCCGACGAGCGCGAGGCCGATGCCGGTATTGCCCGCCGTCCCCTCCACGATCGTCCCGCCCGATTTCAGCGCGCCGCGTTCCTCGGCATCCTGGACGATGTAGAGCGCCGCGCGGTCTTTCACGCTGGCGCCGGGGTTGGTGTATTCGCACTTGGCGAAAATCTCGGCGCCGGCGGCATCGCTCGGCCCCTTCAGCCGGACAAGCGGGGTGTTGCCGATAAGCGCGATGCTGGTGGGAGCGATGGTCATGCGCCTTCAATAAGCCGTCACGGGCCGACCGCAATAAGCGTTGCAAATGGGCGCAGCCAATACTGGCTTGGCCGACCCGTGGCGCCTTGCCGTGAGCACGCGTTCTGCTATTGTTCCAACCATGTCGAACGCTGCCGATCTTGTCTTGCCGCCGCGCCCGCTGCGCTGGCTGTACCTGGATCTCAACAGCTATTTCGCCAGCGTCGAACAGCAGCTCCAGCCCGAGCTGCGCGGCAAGCCGATCATCGTCGCGCCGGTGGACAGCGACACGACCGTCGCCATCGCCGCCTCGGTCGAGGCCAAACGTTATGGCATCTCGACCGGCACGCCGGTGTGGGAAGCCAAGCGCTTGTGCCGCGAGTTGCTCATCACGCCGGCGCGGCATGACCGCTATGTCGAGTTCCACGACGCGGTGATCGAGGAAGTATGGCGCCACATCCCCGTCGCCCATGTCTGCTCGATCGACGAAGTCGCTTGCCGGTTGCTCGACAACGAGAATGATCGCGACGGCGCTGTTGCGCTCGCCAGGCGAATCAAGGCGGGCATCCGCGCCCATGTCGGGGACTGCTTGACAAGCTCGGTCGGCATTGCGCCCAACCGATTGCTCGCGAAACTCGCCTCCGACTTGCAAAAGCCCGACGGCCTCATCGTGCTCAGCGCCGAGATGCTGCCGCACGCGCTGTTCGGCCTAAAATTGCGTGAGATCGCTGGCATCGGTGCGAAAATGGAGCGGCGATTGGCGCAGGATGGCATCAACGATATCCGCCAATTATGCGCCCGCCGACCGCGCGACGCCGGCACCGCCTGGGGCGGCACCAATGGCGACCGGCTCTGGTATCTGCTCCACGGCGTCGACTTGCCCGACAAGCCGACGCAGAGCCGCACCATCGGGCACAGCCACGTCCTCTCTCCCCGCCAGCGCGGGGCGGAACCGGCGCGCCTTACCGCGCGACGACTGACGCTCAAAGCCGCGAGCCGGTTGCGCCGCAAAGGCTATCGCGCCCGGCTGCTCGTGCTCCACGCCCGGTTCGAAACGAACAAGGCGAAATGGCAGGGGTCCGTCCGATTGCCGGCGACCCAGGACAGCTTCGTGATCCTCGACGCGCTCGATGCGCTGTTCCCGCGCCTGCTCGATGCGGCCAAGGCGCAAGGCGGCGGCTTTCAGGTTCGGATGATCGGCGTCACGCTGTCCGAAATCGCGCCGACCGATGGCGAGCAGGGATCGTTGTTCGGCCTGCTCGACCCTAATGATCCGCTCGCGCGCGAAACGCGTGGGCTGGCGCTGAGCCGCGCAATGGATAGCCTAAACGAGCGCTTCGGCCGCCATGCCGTATCGGTGGGGCCGATGACGGGTGGCCGCCTCGACCGCGTCGGCACCAAGATCGCCTTTGGCCGCATTCCCGAAGCCGCCGAATTCCACGAGTAAACCACGCGATTTATGGCGGATTTGTTACGTTTTTCGCCCTTACGGTGCCGATTGCTACCTGCTTTGGTCGCTTTCCGGGGGGCGCCGCACAAAGCGCCTTGACGCACACGAGGGCATCGGCGAAGCGCTAGTCCATCATGACCAAACGCATCCTGATCGCGGCGCTGCCGCTGCTCCTGCCGCTCGCTGCTTGCGAGCAAAAAACCCAGACCGTGACGGCCGAAGCGCCCGATCCCCAGGCCGAGCTGCTCAACAAGCAGGCGCCCATCCAGCTGCCGCCGTCGATCAAGGCGCAGGTCACGCTGCGCTGCAGGGACAACAGCCTGGTTTATGTCGACTTTTTCAGCGGCAACACCCAGGCGAATCTCCGCACCGAGAAGGATGGCCCGATCATCAAGCTGACCGCCGCCAAGAATGGCGACCCGCTAAAGGCTGACGGCTATTCGCTGACCGGCACGCCCGACGCGATCACGCTGGAAACGCCCAAGGGCACCCAGACCTGCAAGAAGTAACCCGCGCGATTTAGCGGCGCTGCGCCGACCCCGCTTGCCCTCCCCCGCTCGCTACGGCACCATAGCCGCAACGAGCAACAGAACAGGAGCGCAAGCGGGTTGGCGACGATCGCGATTTACAGTTTGAAGGGCGGGGTTGGCAAAACCACCCTGGCGGTAAACCTCGCCTGGGCATCCGCTACCCTGTCATCGCGCCGAACGCTGTTGTGGGATTTAGACCCACAGGCCGCGAGCACCTTTCTGCTCAGCGATCGCAAGGGCAAGGACAGCGCGCAGGCGATCTTCACCAAGGATGTCGACCCGGAAAAGCTGGTGCGCAAATCGGCTTTCCCGCGGCTCGACCTGATCGGCGCCGACGCGTCGTTGCGCGGGCTCGACATATTGTTCCATGAAATCGACAAGAAGAACCGGCTGGCAAAGCTGCTCGACGGGCTGCTCAAGGATTATGACCGCATCCTGCTCGATTGCCCGCCGGGGCTGACCGAGACGAGCGACCAGGTGATGCGCGCTGCCGATTTGATCGTGGTACCCGTCATCCCCTCGCCCTTGTCCGAACGCGCGCTGGAAGGCGTGCTCGAGCGGCTGGGCAGCAAGGCACCCGTGATGCCGGTCCACGCGATGGTCGACCGGCGGCGCAAGCTCCACGCCGAGGCGGTTGCGCGGTACGCCGATTGGCCGGTGGTGCCGATGGCCAGCATCATCGAGCAAATGGCCGCGCGGCGCGCGCCAGTTGGAGCGTTCGCGGCCAAGTCGCCCGCCGCGCAATCGTTCGCGCAATTGTGGCAGGCGATCGAAAAACGGCTGGTGCGCAAAGGCTAAGCATGGTTCCATGGCGACTAGGGAGTTCGCCGTGGCGCAGATGAAGTGGCTCGACCCGGAAATCGTCCTCGGCGCTTATGCCGTGGGCGTTTTTCCGATGGCCGATCACCGCAACGCCGAGACGGTTTATTGGGTCGAACCAAAAAGGCGCGCGGTGCTGCCGCTCGACGGGTTCCGGCTGTCGCACTCGTTGCGCAAAGTGCTGGCGCAGGATCGCTATCGCGTGACCGCCGATCAGGCATTTGGCGACGTGCTGGCCCTGTGCGGCGAGGCCGCGCCCGACCGCCCCGAAACCTGGATCAACAGCTCGATCGCCGAGGTGTTCGGCCGGCTGCATGACATGGGCTTTGCGCATTCGATCGAATGCTGGGACGGCGATGATCTGGTCGGCGGCCTGTACGGCCTGGCGCTCGGCCGCGCGTTCTTCGGCGAAAGCATGGTGAGCCGCGCGCGCGATGCTTCCAAGGTTGCGCTGGCCTGGCTCGTTGCAAGGCTGCGCGCGGGAGGCTTTACGCTGCTCGATTGCCAGTTCCAGACCGATCATCTCGCCTCGCTCGGCGCGGTCGAGATTTCGCGCGCCGATTATCTCGGGCTGTTGTCCGCTGCCTTGTCGGGGCTCGGCGATGCAGCGGCTGCGGGCGGCGGTGCGGTGCCGTTGTCGGCACTCGCCGCGCCGTCGCTGGCCGATTTCTTCGCCTTGGACCGGGTCGGCGCGGCATCGCTCGCCGATTCGGCGCCGGTCAACGGGAAGCTCATCGCGCAGCTTTTGGTCCAGACGTCATAAACCGGGTGCTGGACGACGTTGAGCGCCGGCCGCTCCTTGAACAGCCAGCCTGAGAAGACCCGCCGCCAGGTACGATCGACCTGCTCGACATCCACCTGCACGAACGCGCCGGTATAATGATCCTGCTCCCACGGCGCGGTCTGCTCGCAGGCGCGCAGCCGGATGATGACGTCGTTCAAGCGCACCGCCTGGCCGGGCTTCAACGTCACGTCGCGGCTGACGCCGTTGCGCTTGTTGAGCAGGCCGAGCACCGCCACGCGATCCTTCATCGGCGTCGCGCCTTTGGCCGGATCCTGATCGGTCGACAGGTCAACGGTCGCAACGCCGGCCTCGGTCTGCGCTTCGTCGAGCGCGGAGGATCCTTGCGACTTTACCGGGCCCGACGACGGCGGATTGTAGCTGCGATAAACGCCGACGCCGACCAGAATGGCGAGGCCGAGCAGCAGTACCCCGCCGCCGGCAATCAGCCATTTGTTCATTCGCCCGGCGTCCAGGCTTCGTAATCGCCCGTCGCCTGCGCGCGATGGCCGCCGCGCTCCAGTGCCCCGGCGGGCCGATAAGCAGCGGGCGTGCCGGTCAGATTGGGCAACGCCGGCTTTTGCCACGTGCGACGCGGCGGCAGCGCCTTCTCGGGCAAGGCGTCGACCTGATGCGACAGCCAGCCGAACCATTCGGGCGGCACGCGGCTCGCGTCATTGGCGCCGTTATAGATCACCCAGCGCCGCGTGATGCCATTGGGATCGGTGCCGCCTTCATAATAGACGTTGCCGAGCGCATCCTCACCCACCCGCGTCTTGCCGCGCAGGCCTAGCCGCGTGCCGAAGGTCGCGCCGTTCCACCAAGTGAAGATCGTGCCGAGGATGCCCATGGCCGTTGCGCTTAGCCCGCCGGGCTGGCGCCATCAACCGCGTTTCGCGCGGCGGCGATCAGTCGAAGTCGATCTCGACCGCGAGCGGCCCCTTGCGTCCATCGACAATGCGGGCGCGCAACCGCTCATCGGGCTCGACGAGCATGATATCGGCGCGGCGCAGCGTTTCCATATGGATGAAGACGTCGGCGCCATCGGCTTCGCGCACCAGAAAGCCATAGCCTTTCAGCCGGTTGAACCATTTGACGATCACGGGCTCGAACGGGCCGGCCTCGTCGATCAGGTCGATCGGGTCGATCCGATCGATGGGCGGCCGCGCGCGGGGCTGCGGCTCGATCGCGCTGCTCAAGTCGATATTGCTGACTTCGCGAGCCTGATAGCCACGGTCGCGCCGCACCGCGATGCAATCAAGCCGCGCGCCTTCGGGCAAGCTGCGCCGACCCAGCGGCTGCAGCACCGAGAAATGAATGAGCACGTCGCCATAACCGGGCTGATCGGCGACCATGAAGCCAAAGCCGCGCGTCAAGTCGAACCACTTGATGGCACCGGACAAATGGCAATCCCGCCCCGCCGCATCAACCTGCGGCACGGCTTGGCTGCCTTCTTCATCCTCGACGTGTTCGCGCGCCAGCGCGTCCCGCCCCCTGGTCATTGCCATCAGTCCCCCGGCTGACGTTTTATCACAATAAGGGTGCCTCTATCTGGAAAAAACTGTCAACCATTTCATTGCGGCTGCTCAATCATTTCCTGCAATCAACTCGTCGATTTCCTCGCCCGGCGCCATCCGCACGATCTGCCGCGACAGCGTTATGTCGTGCCCGGCGCGCAGCATGGCGGCGAGATGCTTGTCGCGCAGCGGTCGGTCGGCGGGAATTTCAGCAAACGGACCGATTCGACGCCGCCGGGCAAAGGCCAGCGCTGCAATGGCGGCATTTGGCGCATTTTCCTCAGCGACCGCCGCGCGATCGCCCTCTGCGACACCCGCCGCCCATAAAGCGTCCCCGACCCGGCGCGCGCCAAGCCCGCGGCCGTGCATCGAGCGCGCTTTCGCATCGGCATAAGCACGATCATCGACATAGCCGCGGGACACCATGGCGTCGGCCAGGCCGGCAGGGTCCGCAGCCTCGCCTTCCCATCCCCGCTCAGCGATCTTGCGGCGCAGATAACGTTCCAACCTGGCACGGGTTGTGGCGAAGCGCTCGACATAGCGCAGCGCCATGCGTTCCAGCGTGGCACGATCGAGCGGGGGCAGATTGCGGGCCTGGCGGGGCATTTCGCCATCATTGTGCCATAGTCGGGCTCGATTTTGAACGTTGGTGTTCCCTAAAGGACACAAGGGATTTACCAGCTAGCGGTTTGGGGAAACCGCGTTAGAGGGCGCATTAGGATGGCCATTGATGGTAGTTTGGACGTGGCGGTGAAAGAGCAGGCGCTCTCCCCCACCCCAACGCAAGACGATTTGCCGCGCCGGCTGAGCGATTTCGAGACGCTGACCGAAGCGCTGGACTATGTCGCCGCGGGCGATCTTGGCCTGAATTTTCACGATGCGCGCGGCACGTTGGTGCGTGCCTATCGTTATGCCGATCTGCGCCGCGACGCCATCAACGCTGCTTTCCGCCTCATCGCCGCCGGCGTGAAGCCCGGTGACCGGATCGCGCTGATTGCCGAGACCGGCGCCGAATTCGCCGCGCTGTTCTACGGCGCGGTTTACGCCGGTGCCTGGCCCGTGCCGCTGCCGCTGCCGACCTCGTTCGGTGCGCGCGATTCCTACATCGACCAAATCCGCGTGCAGCTTTTGAGCAGCGATCCGGTGATGCTGTTCTTCCCGCCGGAATTGACGGCGATGGCGGCAGAGGCGGCGCGGCTGAACGGCGTCGAGGGCATCGACTGGGCCGAGTTCGCCACGCGCGCAGCGCCCGTCGTGCCGCTGCACCAGGCAAGCGCTGATGATATTGCCTATCTCCAATATTCGAGCGGCTCGACGCGCTTTCCCCACGGCGTGATCATCACCCACCGCGCATTGATGTCGAACCTCGCCGCGCATGGCCATGGCATGGCCCTTGTCGACAGCGATCGCTGCGTTTCTTGGCTGCCCTGGTATCACGACATGGGGCTGGTCGGGTGCTTCCTGTCACCGATGGCGAATGGCTTGTCGGTCGATTACCTCAAGACCGAGGATTTCGCGCGCCGGCCATTGGCGTGGCTCGACCTCATCACGCGCAATCAGGGCACGACGGTGAGCTACTCGCCGACGTTCGGCTATGATATTTGTGCGCGCCGCATTTCGAGCCAGACGCGCGCCTTTGATCGTTTCGACCTGTCGCGCTGGCGGCTCGCCGGCAATGGCGCCGACATGATCCGTCCCGATGTGATGCAGAGCTTTGTCGATGCCTTCGGTGAGGCGGGGTTCAAGGCGAACGCTTTCCTGCCGAGCTATGGCCTTGCCGAAGCGACGCTGGCGGTATCAATCATGCCGCCAGGCGAAGGGATCCGCGTCGAGCTGGTCGAGGAGACCGAGCTGTCAGGTTCGCCCGCCGCTGAGGGACGCCCGCAGCGCTATCGCGCCATCGTCAATTGCGGCAAGCCGGTACTCGGCATGTCGGTCGAGGTCCGCGATGAAGACGGCGCGCCACTGCCCGAACGCGCGATCGGCAAGCTCTGGTGCACGGGGCCATCGCTGATGTCCGGCTATTTCCGCGATGAAGCCGCGACCGAGGCGTGCATGGTGAATGGTTGGCTCGATACGGGCGACATGGGCTATTTGTCGGACGGCTATGTCTATATTGTCGGCCGCGCCAAGGACATGATCATCATCAACGGCAAGAACCACTGGCCGCAAGACATTGAATGGGCAGTGGAGCAGCTGCCGGGGTTCAAGGCCGGCGACATCGCCGCCTTTGCGATCACCACCCCCGGCGGCGAAGAAACACCCGCCGTGCTCGTCCAGTGCCGCACGTCCGACGCCGACGAGCGCCAGCGCTTGCTGGAAGCCATCCGCGAGCGCGTCCGCGCCGTTACCGGCATGAACTGCGTGATCGAGCTGGTGCCGCCGCGCACCCTGCCCCGCACCAGCTCGGGCAAGCTCAGCCGATCGAAAGCGCGCAACCTGTATCTCGCCGGCGAGATCAAACCCTACGCCATCGCCGCATAATTCGTCGCGAATTTCGGTCAATGCGGAGCGAAACCTAACCATCCGCTAACCAGCCGCGCGCTATTCTGCGCCTCGTGAGCAAGCAGACGACATCACAATTTGCGCAGCCGCGCATCGATACGCGAGCGTTGCTAGGGCTTTACGACCCGGCAGACGCGACCGATTGGGGCCCGATTCGCGCCGCCCAGCTGCATGCCGGGCGGCAGCTTGCGCTGTTCATGCTCGCCGCGAATGTGATCGGCGCGGCGATCATCACCGTCATCGCGCGGCGCTTTCTCCCCGCATGGATGCCCGAAAGCTGGGCCGCGATCGTGGCTGCGGTCGCCGCCGCCGTCACTTTCCGCCGCCTGGCCAGCCGTCATCGCGACGCGATCAGCGCCAGCCTGCATGACGTGCGATCGACGATGGCTGACGGCCTCGCCTTGGGGCTGATCTGGACGCTGCCGCCGCTTGTCGCCACCAATCATGGCGCCACGGCCGAGGTGCTCGGCTTCTGGGCCGTGCTGGCGGTGCTGATGGCGGCATCGGCAGTCGCGATGGCGGCGCTGCCGCTGGCGACGCTCAGCTTCCTGCTTCTAACCGGCGCCAGCGTCGTGGCGATGCTCTATGTCTCGACCGGGCCGATGCTGGCGGCGGTCGCGGCGATGTTCGTTATCCTGGTGATGCTTGGCTGCCTCGATCGCGCCCGCGCACTGGTCGTGATCCGCGCACACGAGATCGCCATGTCCGAACGTGACGAAACCGTCGCGTTGCTGCTCCGCGACGACCAGGACGGCAGCAGCGAGGATCAGCAAGGCGACTGGCTGTGGGAGATCGATGCCGCCCGCCGCGTCGTCCGCGCCAGCCCGCGCTTTGCCTATGCCGCTGGCCTTGATCCGATCAAGATCAACAACATGCCGTTCCTGCAGGTGCTGGCGGGCCCCGCCTGGGAAACCGGCGACTTTTCTGAAGCCTTGCGCGATCTCGCCGCCAAACTGAAAGCGCGCGAAACCTTTCGCGGGCTGTTGGTCAGGGTGCATGTCAAGGGCGAAGACCGCTGGTGGGAAATCGCCGCGACGCCGCGTTTCGACGATTCGGGCGCCTTTGTCGGCTTTCGCGGCGTCGGCTCCGACGTAACCGAGGCGCGGGCGTCGGCCGAACAGATCAGCCGCATGGCGCGGTTCGACACGCTGACTGGCCTCCCCAATCGATTGCTGCTCAACGAGACGCTGGCCAAGGCAATGGCCGAGGCTGACAAGTGGAGCTCGCGCTGCGCCTTCATCATGATCGACCTTGATCGCTTCAAGGCCGTCAACGACACGCTCGGCCACCCGGTTGGCGATCGCTTGCTCGGCCGTGTCGCCCAGCGGCTGGCGCAGATCATGACCGATAACGAGATGGTCGGCCGGCTCGGCGGCGACGAATTTGCCGTCGTCGTCCGCGACGCGACCGACAGTGCCCGGCTCGAGCGACTGGCGACCAACATTATCGAAAGCGTGTCGCGCCCTTATGAGATCGATCAGCATCGTCTCTATATCGGCGCCAGCCTGGGCGTCGCGGTGGGGCCGCGCGACGGGCGCACCGCCGAAATGCTGGTCCGCTCGGCCGACCTTGCGCTGTACCGCTCCAAAGATGCCGGTGGCGGCGTCTTCCATCTCTACGAGCCACAGCTGCACATGCAGGCGGAGGAACGCCGCGTGCTCGAAATCGCACTGCGCGAAGCCGTCCGCAAAGGCGAGATGCACCTCAATTATCAACCGGTCGTTTCCGCCGAAGCCGGCGCGCTGGCCTCCTTCGAAGCGTTGCTGCGCTGGACCCACCCCGAGCTGGGGCCGATCTCGCCGGCCAAGTTCATCCCGCTCGCCGAGGAAGCGCGACTGATCGCGCCGATCGGCGAATGGGTACTGCGAACAGCCTGCGACGAAGCGGCGCGCTGGCCGGGCGATACGATGGTCTCGGTCAATGTCTCGGCCGATCAGCTCAACAGCCCGAACTTTGCCGCGGTCGTCGCGTCGGCGCTCGCGAATAGCGGCTTGCCCCCCGGCCGGCTCGAGCTCGAAGTCACCGAAAGCGTGTTCATGCGCGAAGGGACCGGCGCGACCAAGGTGCTGGAAAGTATCCTCGACATGGGCGTGAAGCTTGCGTTGGATGATTTCGGCACGGGCTATTCGTCGCTGGGTTATCTGTCGCAGACGCGCTTTTCGACGATCAAGGTCGATCGCAGCTTCGTCCAGGCCGCCTCCAAGGGGAAGAAGGAAGCCATTGCCATCATCCGTGCGGTGGTGGCGCTAGCCCAATCGCTCGGCATGGCGACGACGGCAGAAGGCGTGGAAAGCGAGAGCGAGTATTACCTCGTCCGCGATCTCGGCTGCACCAAAATCCAGGGCTATTATTTCGGCCGGCCGCTGCCGGTGGAAGAAGCCCGCGCCGTTGTCGAGCGCGCCCAAGGCAACGCGCGCGCCGCCTGACGCGCGCCTGCTTCCGCCCCCTTGCTCCAACAATCCAACAAAGCTAGGGGCAGAGGTGTAGGAGCATAGCTCAGCTGGTTAGAGCGTCGGTCTCCAAAACCGAAGGCCCTCGGTTCGAATCCGAGTGCTCCTGCCACCCCTTCCACCGGTACTTGCGCGGGCGAGGGGCAAGCGCTAGATAGCGCAGTAATCCGACATCGGGGGCATGACGCTACCGGGCTCTTCTGAAAGGCCCGCGCGGCGAAACTGTGTCCGAAAGCGGGTGCGACGAAACAGCAAAGCGAGACCGACCGTGGCACGTACGACGCCCATCGAGTTCATCCGGCAAGTCCAGGCCGAAACGCGCAAAGTGGTGTGGCCGACGCGCCGCGAGACGATCATGACCGGGGTGATGGTGCTGGTGATGACGTTCCTGCTCGGCATCTTCTTCCTCAGCATCGATTCGGTGTTTGAGGTCATCGTCAAGATGCTGCTGTCGCTCGCCAAGTAACTCCCAAAAGACAAGCAAAGGGGCGGATCGCCAACATGTCGCGCTGGTATATTATTCACGCTTATTCGGGCTTTGAGGGCAAGGTTCGCGACGCGATCATGAGCGAGGCGACGCGCCTTGGCCTCGATCATTTCGTCGAAGCCATCGAAGTGCCGACCGAAACCGTTACCGAAGCGCGGCGCGGCAAGAAAATCCAGGTCGAGCGCAAGTTTATGCCGGGCTATGTGCTCGCCAAGCTCGAAATGTCGGACCAGGTCTATCACCTCGTCAAGAACACGCCCAAGGTGACGGGCTTTCTGGGGCCGAACGGCAAGCCGCAGGCCATCCCCGACAGCGAAGCCGCGCGCATGCTCAACACCAAGGACGAAGCGGCCGCCAACCCCAAGCAGCAAGTGAAGGTCGATTACGAAATCGGCGACGCGGTGAAAGTGCTGGACGGCCCGTTCGCGAGCTTCAACGGCACGGTGGAAGAACTCGACTTCGACAAATCGAAGGTCAAGGTCTCGGTCAGCATCTTCGGCCGCGCAACGCCGGTGGAACTGGATTTCGAGCAAGTCGAGCGCAGCAAGTAAGGCCGCAAGCGGCCTGACTTGCGAGCCGCACAGGATTAGCCAAGGCTAATCCTGAGACGGCGCTCGACCGGCCGGCGGGTCGCCCGAAGGGCGAACCCGACCGACGACGCGGAATTCACTTCCGCGTCGCGCCTCTTGCCAATTTTAGTGAAATTCACTAACCTCCACCCCATGGACCGCGCGATCACCGCCAGCGAAGCCAATCAGCGCTTCTCGGAACTGCTCCGCGACGTGGCCGATGGCGAAAGCTTCACCGTCACCTCGCACGGCAAGCCCGTTGCGCGCGTGCTGCCCGTCGACCGTGAGGGCGATCAACGCGCGGTTGCCCGGCTGCTCGATTTTGTCGCGACTCTGCCGGTCCGCCATTCGGGCGCGTGGACTCGCGCCGACCTTTACGATTGATGCGCGTCGCGCTCGATACCAACATCCTGGCCTATCTGGCGGGGGTATCGCGCGTGCCCGCCGATGACGCCAAGATCGCGACGGTGCGGTCGCTGATCGAAAGACTCGCGCCCGCCGCCACGCTGATTGCGCCGGTGCAGGCGCTGGGCGAACTGTTCATCGTGCTCCGCCGCAGCGGGGCGACGGCGAGCGACGCGCGCCAAATCCTGCTCGAATTCGCCGATGCCTTTGGCGCGCCCGCCAGCGAGGCCCGCACCGCGCTTGCCGCCGCCGACCTGGTGGTCGATCACCAGCTGCAATATTGGGACGCGCTGATCCTGACGGCGACAGCGGAGGCTGGCTGCGCGCTGCTGCTGTCCGAAGATATGCAACACGGCTTCATCACGCGCGGGGTGACGGTGGTGAACCCGCTGGCGGAGACGATGCACCCGAAGCTGGTGGGGGTGTTGGGGTAAGTCGCGCGAGCGGTGGGTGGCGAAACGTGCGCGCGACCGATAAAGGCGGACTTATTGCAGTTCGAGCCTTTTCGTATTAATTATAGATCTTTATCAGCGAAGCCGAACGATTAGTACTACAAGGACAATTACCAACGCATAAAGAATATAGGCGACGGTCTTAGAAATTCTTTGCAAATCCATTAATTGCGAGGATTTTAGATCATCTTTGATCTCGCCAGGATCAGCGACACTCGCCTCACAGTCCAATTTCGCAAGTATAAGACTGTAGCCCTCAATCTCCACCCGTGGTTTAGCCAGATTATCCCACTTCTTTCCGCTACCGTCTGGTTGCCAACCGTATTCGATCGGTACATCGATATTTACTTTCTTGAGCAACATACCTGTCATAATGGACTGAGTGAGGCGTGTAAGGTCATCATTTGAGAGGCGTATCGTAATGAGGTACGAGGCAGCGCGACCATCGATCAGATCGTCGCGGCCCTCCCAATAGGTCAATGATCCCTTTGCCCAGCCCATGTGAGGCTCTGATGTATCGGCGTTTTCAAATACGATCGTGCCGTTAAGGTCATTGAGTCGTTCGCCGGACGTTAATTCGACTTCCTGATGCCAAGCATCTGCTAATTCTGATGTAAATGACAGGCGCCAGCCATTTACCCCGAAAGCACCATTGTTGAAATTCAGTGTTGGCTTGCTAGTGACAAGGTCCACGAACGGCATTGGGCTACCTTTTCGAATTGGCTTGAGCAGCGTTCATTAATCAAATACCGTTTCTGGGCCATCCCATCCACCTAATACGTGGCAATTCATTTAACACCCCTCCCAATCCTTCAACCGCCACCCGCCGAACAGCGCCCGCGTCTCGTCGTACGGCTCCTTGCGCACCTTCGCCTTGCTCCACCCCGTTACCTGCGACAAGTCGGGCTGCGCGGATAGATCGGGCAGGATTTCCGGGCCGACGATCCAGGGCTCGCCGCGGGCGCGGCGGGCGGTTTCGGCGATGAGCCATTCTTCGCGGTCGCGCTCTCGGCGGGCGATGTACATCTCGCTCAGGCGATAGCTATAGGCATCGTCGCTTTCGCCGCGGCGCTGCTTCAAATGCGGGGGCTCGGCGAGCAGGCGCGCTTCCTTCTGGTGGAGGTACATCAGCTGCAGCGCCTGGTTGACGGTCATCGGCGGGATGGGCGGCGGCTCGTTATGGCGCCAATCGGCCTGCGCCTCGCTGCCGGCGAGGCCCGCTTCGAGCAGCGCCGCTTCCACCCGCTCATAGCCGAGCTGCACCGCCAGGCGCATCTCGCGGGCAAAGCCGGGGTCTTGCCGGGCGCGCAGGTAAAAGGCGCTGTGCGAGAAGCCGGCGGCGGCGGCGGAGAGGCGGACATTGGCGGTGGCGCTGAGCGCGGCGAGGAAGGCTTGCTCCGCCTCGCGGCCGAGCCGGCGCTTGGTGCCCGATCGGCGGAGCTGGATGCGGCCGCCGGCAGTGCGGTGGTGATGGTGGCTCTGCTGCTGCGCGGCCCGGGCGGCTTTGGGCGTCGGCTCGGGCGCGCGGAGGCGGGCATGGGCGATGGCGAGCGCCGCGTCCCACTCCGCCGCAAAGCCGGGATGCTTGGCGCGGCGGCGAGTGAACAGCGCGCGGTGCAGGCCAAGCCGCTCGCACGTCGCGCGGACATTGCCGGTCTGGGCGAGCAGGCGCAGGAAGGCGCGGTTCTGCCGGGTCTGCGGGTAAGTGAAGGGGCGCGGCATGGCGCGAGGCCATGTCACGCACATGGTCCTACATTGCAAGAGGGCGGGGCGTTCTGCCAAGCCGTCACCCCGGGCTTGACCCGGGGTGACGCTGCGTTGCCAGCGTGGCGACGCAGAAGAAGAAGCTGGACCCCGGATCAAGTCCGGGGTGACGAGGAAAATGCCCTACCCCACCGCCTCCGCCACCACGTCGAAGTCGCTGGCGTCGTGGCGTTCGATCACGCGGGTGGCGGGGTCGCCGAAGGGCCGGTTGACGCGGGCGCCGCGCTTCACCGCCTCGCGCGCGCCGATCTGGTCGGTCCAGCGCGTGACGTTCTTATAGTCGGCGAGGGACAGGAATTCGGCGGCGTTGTTGTACGCGACGCGGATGCCGGCGCCGTACCACGGGTAAATCGCCATATCGGCGATGGTGTACTCGCTGCCCGCCACATAGTCGTGGGTCGCCAGATGCTTGTCGAGCACGTCGAGCTGGCGCTTCACTTCCATCGCATAGCGGTCAATGGCGTATTCGATCTTCATCGGCGCATAGGCGTAGAAATGGCCGAAGCCGCCGCCGAGGAACGGCGTTGCGCCCATTTGCCACATCAGCCAGTTGATCGTCTCGGCGCGGGCGTGCGTCTCGGTGGGGAGGAACGCGCCGAACTTCTCGGCCAGGTAGATCAGCATCGATCCGCTCTCGAACAGCCGCACCGGCGGGTCGATCGAGCGGTCGACCATCGCGGGGATCTTGCTGTTGGGGTTGACCGCGACGAAGCCCGAGCCAAACTGGTCGCCCTCATTGATGCGGATCAGCCAGGCGTCATATTCCGCGCCAGTGTGGCCGGCGGCGAGCAGCTCCTCGAGCATGATCGTCACTTTGACGCCGTTGGGCGTGCCGAGCGAGTAGAGCTGGATGGGGTGCTTGCCGACCGGCAACTCCTTATCATGCGTCGCGCCCGCAATCGGTCGGTTGATATTGGCGAACTGGCCGCCATTGCCTTGCTTCCACTCCCAGACTTGCGGGGGGACATAGCCGGCGGGGAAATTATTGGCGGCGTCAGCGGCGTCGGTCATGCGTGGGGCTCCCCTGTTGGATGGCGAGCGTAACATGGGGGCGCGGGCGAGCGGTGCCAAGCCACCGCACCAATCAGCCGAGCGGCGGCACCACACCGAGTTGGATGAGCAACGTCAGATTGTCCTCCAGATGCCAGCTCTCGATCACGCGCCCGTCCACCACGCGGTGCATGTCGAAGGCGATGAAGCGCACCGCCGCGCCATTGGGGCCGACGCCCGGCCAGCCGCCGCTATTGGTGCCCGCAAAGGTGATCCGCACGGTGACGATATCGCCATCGACGCGGACATCTTCCATCGTCGCGGTCACAGCGGGGATCACCTGGCGGGTGAACAGCACGCGCCTTTCAACCCCGCCAGCCCCGGCGCGCGGCCCGGCGGCAGGGTGTTGTCGCGCCAGCCGGGGTCGAACACCGCGTCCATCGCCGCGACATCGCCGGTCGCGAAGGCCTGATAGAACGGCGTGACGAGCGCGGTCAGCGCGGCTTTATCCATGACAGACCTCCTCAGGCTGCCAGCGCAGCGCGCTGGATCGCTTCGGTGGTCTCGTGGCGGCCATCATGGCGCCAGCCGGGCGGCATGACCAAATAAGCAAGCTTGTCGCGCCAGCGCGGCGCCGAGCGCAGCTGCCCCCACAGCCAGCGCGCGCCCCAGCTCTGAATGTCGTAAATCCGCGTGCTGCCCATCTGATGGACCAGGCCGTAGATCGGCTCTTCCTCCTCGCGCTGGAAAGTGCCGAACAGCCGGTCCCAGATCATCAGCACCTGGCCGTAATTCCTGTCGAGATATTTGGGCTGGGTGCCGTGATGGACGCGGTGATTGGCGGGCGTCGCCACCCAGCCTTCGAGCCACTTGATCCGGTGAACAAACCGGGTGTGGTTGAAGATCCCCCAGACATTGCCGAAGAAGCGCGCGACCAGGAACATCGGCAACGGCAAGCCAATGAGCGCGAGCAGATAGTAAAGCGGCTGCGACGCGCCTGAGAGCAGCAGCACGCTGTTCCGCGCGGCGACGGTGAGGTTCATCGTCTCGGCGCTGTGATGCGCGGTGTGGATCGCCCAGAAAAAGCCGGTGCGATGCTCCATGCGGTGGCTGCTGTAATAGGCCAGGTCGTTGAGCAGGAAAGCGAGCGCCCAGCCCCACCACACCATCGGAATGGTGAACAGCCGATGCTCATACACCCACAGATAAATGCCGACGAACAACGCCGCGCCGACTGCGCCCTCGAAAAAGGCAAGCAGCAGCCAGTTGATCATGTTGGCGCGCGATTCGCGCTCGGCCCAGTCGCGGCGGTTCTCGAACAGATAGGCCCCGCGCTCGATCAGCACCATGGCGAGGTAGAAGCTCGCCATCATCAGGCCATAGCCGCCCTGGCCGAACCAGGTGGCGAGCGAGGCCAACCATACAGTGACACCGGTTTCCATCGACTCCACTCCTGACAATTGTTGTTGTCAGTTTGCATCCGACAACGAACGATGTCAATTGGGCGGCATGAACGAAGCAACCGGACGGTCGTATCGCGGCCACTCGCTAGCCGAGCGGCAGAAGGCGCGGCGCGCGGCGCTGATCGCGGCGGCGAATGCGGTGTATCGGCGCGATGGTTTTGCGGCCACGACGGTGCGCGCCATCTGCCGCGAGGCGGGGCTGACCGAGCGCTATTTCTACGAGGCGTTCGATGGCCCGCACGCCCTGCTCGCCGCGACCTTTGCCGACAATATCACCGGGCTCGACGCCATCCTACGCGCGGCGGTGGACGCGGCGCCGGCGGGCGAGGAAGCGGCGCTGCGCGCGGTGCTGCGCGCTTATTACGGGCGGCTGCGCGAGGATGCGGCGGGCGCCCGGGTGTTCCTCGTCGAAATCCAGGGAATCAGCCCGGCGATCGACGCGCAGTTCCGCGCCGCGCTGCGCGGCTTCGGCCAGGCAATGCAAACCATCCTCCCCCGCCTAAGCGATGCCCCGCCGCTGCTGGCGGATGGCTTGGGCGGCGGCACCATCCAGATCGCGCTGGCGTGGATGGCGGACGAGTATGCCGAGCCGCTGGACGGGGTGGTGGAGGCGGCGGTGCGGTTGTTTGCGGGGGTGCGGGGGAAGGCGTTCGGCAGTCCGACAAGGCAGCGGGACCCCGGGTCAAGCCCGGGGTGACGGTGGTGGTGTGTGCAGTCGACGGGTAGTGCCAACCGCCGTAGCTGAAGCAGTCCGACTCCAGATCTCTTTCGTCACCCCTGTCCTCCTTCGTCACCCCGGGCTTGACCCGGGGTCCCGCTTTTCTAGCGTGCCGGTTATGGCGCAAAGCAGACAAGGTGGTTGGGTCTACATCATGGCGGATCGCTATCGCGGCACCATGTATGTGGGCGTGACGGCTGATCTGGCGGCGCGGATTTACAAGCATCGGTCGGGAGACGGCTCTGATTTCTGCGCGCGATATGGGCTGACCCGGTTGGTCTGGGCGGAGCGTGGTGACGACATCTTGAGCTGCATCGCCCAGGAGAAACGGCTGAAACGCTGGCGGCGGGAGTGGAAGTTTGAACTGATCGAGCGGGGGAATCCCGATTGGGCTGATCTGTTTGATACGTTGGGGTGAGACGAAAAAGCGGGACCCCGGCTCAAGGCCGGGGTGACGGTAGCAGTGGGTGAAGTCGATAGGTAGTGCCCACCGCCGCAACTAAAGCGGTCCGACCCCTTATCTCTTTCGTCACCCCGGGCTTGACCCGCGGTCCCGCTTTTTTGCCGCCGGGCCAATGCGTTCCGCCGTCCGAAAGGGCAGCAGGGTCCCGGGTCGAGCCCGGGGTGACGCAAATGGGTCGGCTAGGTCGCTACTTCCCCCCACCCGCTCACTCCCCTGTCCTACATCCCCAACCCATGTCATCCTGCCCCGATGGCATCAGCCCTGCCTTGTCTCTCCAACCAACGCGACGCCGATCACCGCCGGAAGTGGGCAACAAAGGGGGCACGTAGTGTCAACTTCGTCAACTTCGGTCGGGTAGTGGCGGGCGCGACTCGCGAGGGCGCCGGGGCGCGCCACCCTTGCCCCCCGCCCCCCTTTCTGCTACCGGCGTCGCCTTCCAGCGTGACAGCGATGGAATTCGTGCGGGAGAGTGGCCCTAAAGGCCGCCCGCTATCACCGCTAAACTTGAACCGGGCGCATCGGGGTCCTCCCCCGCGCGCCCTGCTACAGAGTGAGGACAATGGCCAAGAAAATTACCGGCTATATCAAGCTGCAAGTGCCCGCCGGCGCCGCCAATCCGTCGCCGCCGATCGGCCCGGCGCTGGGTCAGCGCGGCGTCAACATCATGGAATTCTGCAAGGCGTTCAACGCGCAGACCGGTGACCAGGAAAAGGGCACGCCGCTGCCCACCATCATCACCGTCTATGCCGATCGCAGCTTTTCGTTCGTCACGAAAATGCCGCCGGCGACCTTCCTCATCAAGAAGGCGGCGAACCTGAAGTCGGGCTCGAAGGAGCCGGGCAAGGTGAGCGCGGGCAAGATCAAGCGCTCGCAGCTCAGCGAAATCGCCCAGATCAAGATGAAGGACCTGAACGCCAACGATATCGACGCGGCGACCCGCATCATCGAAGGCTCCGCCCGCGCGATGGGCCTCGAAGTGGTGGAGGGCTGATCCGATGGCAACGCTGACCAAGAAAGCCAAGGTGCTCGCGACCGCGGTCGATCGCGACAAGCTCTACACCATCGACGAGGCGATCGGCCTCGCCAAGGCCAATGCCACCGCCAAGTTTGACGAGACGATCGAAGTCGCGCTGAACCTGGGCGTCGATCCGCGCCACGCCGACCAGATGGTCCGCGGCGTCGTCACGCTCCCCAAGGGCACCGGCAAGACGGTGCGCGTCGGCGTCTTCGCGCGCGGCCCCAAGGCCGATGAAGCGCGCGAGGCGGGCGCCGATGTCGTGGGTGCGGAAGACCTGATGGAAATCGTCCAGGGTGGCACGATCGATTTCGATCGCTGCATCGCCACGCCCGACATGATGGGTATTGTCGGCCGGCTGGGTAAGGTACTCGGCCCCAAGGGCCTGATGCCCAACCCCAAGCTCGGCACCGTGACGATGGACGTCGCCAAGGCAGTGAAGGACGCCAAGGGCGGCCAGATCGAATATCGCGTCGAAAAGGCTGGCATCATCCACGCCGGCGTCGGCAAGGCGAGCTTTGCGGCGGAAGACCTGCGCGCGAACTTCGACGCGCTGGTCGATGCCGTGGTGAAGTCGAAGCCCTCGGGCGCCAAGGGCAAGTACGTCAAGAAGATCGCGATCAGCTCGACCATGGGCGCGGGCATCAAGGTCGATACGGCGGAAGTCGGCGCCTAAGCGCTGGCGCTGCCATCTTGGCGTAAGGAATACGGGATCGGCCGGCGCGGCCGGTCCCGTTTTTCGTTGAAGCACCGCGCGGACGGCGCAGCACCGGCGCAATGGCCGACTTCAGCTATGCGGGGTCGGTGCAGCCGGCGGGGTTGGCGCCGGGGTCGGCTCGGCTGCGGGTGCAGGCTGAGCGGGCGCTGATGCGGCAACGCCGGATACCGGCAATGCGGCCGCTGGCGCCGTCGCCGCTGGGGGCAAGGGTGCCGGGGCTGCCGCCCGATGCCGTGCTCGCCATTTCGCGCTGTGCAGCGCCGCGATTTCCTCGGCGCGCTGGCGCAGATAGAGTTCGCGCGAGGTGACATAGGGGTTGGGATCGTTGGCGCGCAGATCGCGGATCTGGTCGTCGGTCTCGGCGCGGCGATCGAGCGCGCGCAACAACGTCGCCGGCACGCCGAACGCGAGCGTGTTGAAGGGGAAACCGACCGTCTCGGGCACGAGGAAGCGATCCGCCACGTTGCCGATAAAATCGCGCGGCGTCGTCGCGCCGTAGAAGGGCAGATAGATGAACGCGCCGGGCTTTACGCCATAATAGCCGAGCGTATTGGCGAGACCATTGTGGCGATACGGCAGATGGAAGGGCTTGTTCTTGGCGACATCCATCAAGCCGGCCACGCCAATCGTCGAATTGACGGTAAAGCGCCCCAGCGTCTCGGCCGCTTTGCCGGGTTTGAACTGCAGCAGGTAATTCACAAAGACGATCGGCTCGTCGAGATTGAGCAGCAAGTGACGCAGGCCACCGCGCACCGGGTTGGGCAATGCGTGCTTGTAGCCAAGCGCGACCGGCGCGAACATCGCCTTGTCCAACGCCGTGGTGACTTGATACGCCTTGAGATTGGTCCGTTCGAGCGGATCGCCCGGGGCATGGCCGCGCTGGCCTGTGACTGTGATTTCGTTAGGTTGCTTGGCCGCCGCCGGTGTCGGCGCAGGGGTGCTTGCTGTTGAGGCTGGCGGGGCGTCGGCCGCAGGCGGTGTGGACGTCGGCTGTGATGGTGGCGGCGGCGATGGCGGCGCGGTCGTCTGCTGGTCGGTCGCTCCGAGCGCGGTCATATCGACAGTCAGCGTCGATGGCGTGAGACTGGCGGCCCCGGCGAAGAGCAGCGCGGTCGTCATACTCGCGATCATCGCACCGCCCTTTTCGTCGCGGCCGACGCGCCGCACAGCGCGTTGCATCTGGGGCGCGACCGCGCGCGCGTCAAGCGCGATCGGACGGATTGCCTTCCCGGATCGATACGGGCTTTGGGGCCGCGTTGGCGCTAGCCTTCGTCACCCATGCGCAGCGCCGCAATAAAGGCTTCCTGCGGGATGCTGACCGAACCATATTCGCGCATCCGCTTTTTACCTTCCTTCTGCTTTTCCAGCAGCTTGCGCTTGCGCGTCGCGTCGCCGCCATAGCATTTGGCGGTCACATCCTTGCGCAGCGCGGCGATCGTTTCGCGCGCGATCACCTTGCCGCCAATCGCTGCCTGGATCGGGATTTTGAACAAGTGGCGCGGGATCAGGTCCTTCAGCCGCTCGCACATGCCCCTGCCCCGGCTTTCGGCGGTTGAGCGATGGACGATCATGCTGAGCGCATCGACCGGCTCGTTGTTGACGAGGATGCTCATTTTGACCAGATCGCCCTCGCGATAACCGATCTGGTGATAATCGAAGCTGGCATAGCCACGACTGATGCTCTTCAACCGGTCGTAGAAATCGAACACGACTTCGTTGAGCGGCAGTTCGTATGTCAGCTGGGCGCGACCGCCGACATAAGTTAGATTCTTCTGGATGCCGCGCCGATCCTGACACAGCTTAAGGATCGAACCGAGATAGTCGTCGGGCACGTAGATCGTCGCTTCGATCCACGGCTCGGCGATCGTCGCGATCCGATTTGGTTCGGGCATATCGGCGGGATTGTGTAGCTCGATATGGCCGCCATCGTGCGTCAGCTCAATCTCGTACACCACCGAGGGCGCGGTGGTGATCAGGTCGAGATCATATTCACGCGTCAGTCGCTCCTGAATGATCTCGAGGTGCAGCAACCCGAGGAAGCCGCAGCGGAAGCCGAAGCCGAGCGCGGCGCTGGTTTCCATCTCGAACGTGAAGCTTGCATCGTTGAGGCGGAGCTTGCCGATCGAATCGCGCAATTTCTCGAAGTCGTTCGCGTCGATCGGGAACAGGCCGCAGAACACGACCGGCTGTACTTCCTTGAAGCCCGGCAGCGGGGCGAGCGCGGGCCGTTTGGCGTCGGTCAGCGTATCGCCGACGCGGGCCTGCGCGATTTCCTTGATCTGCGCGGTGATGAAGCCGATTTCGCCCGGTCCGAGTTCGGTCAGCTGCTCGATCTTGGGGCGGAAACAGCCGACGCGATCGACCAGATGCTGGGTGCCGGCCTGCATGAAAGTGACTTGCTGGCCCTTTTTCAGCACGCCGTCGATGACGCGGACGAGGATGACGACGCCGAGATACGGGTCGTACCAGCTATCGACCAGCATGGCCTTGAGCGGTGCTGACGCGTCGCCCTTGGGCGGCGGGATGCGGCGAACGATCGCTTCGAGCACATCGCCGATGCCGATTCCGGATTTGGCGCTGGTCAGCACCGCGTTCGAGGCATCGAGGCCAATGACTTCTTCGATTTCCGCCTTCACTTTCTCGGGCTCGGCGGCGGGCAAGTCGATCTTATTGATCACCGGCACGATCTCGTGATCATGCTCGATCGATTGATAGACATTGGCGAGCGTCTGCGCCTCGACGCCCTGCGCCGCATCCACCACCAACAGCGCGCCTTCGCACGCCGCCAAGCTCCGACTAACCTCATAGGCGAAATCAACGTGGCCCGGCGTGTCCATCAGGTTAAGCGTGTAAGTCTCGCCATCCTGCGCGGTATAAGCCAGGCGCACCGTCTGCGCCTTGATGGTGATGCCGCGTTCCTTCTCGATGTCCATATTGTCGAGCACCTGCTCGGACATTTCGCGCTCGCTAAGCCCGCCGGTCGTCTGGATCAGCCGATCGGCGAGCGTCGACTTGCCATGGTCGATATGCGCGATGATCGAGAAGTTGCGGATGTGCGAAAGCGGCGTGGACATCGCCGCCCGTTAGCAAGCGGGCCGGAAAAGGCAATGCGGGCAGTGGTTGGGCGCCGTCGCCTCAGCCGATGCGGAAGCGCAGGAATACCGCGCCCGACCAGCGATCGCCGCCATAGGATGCGCCCAAGGCACCCGGCGCCAAGGTGCGCGACACCAGGCCACCGATGCCCATTTTGAGGTGCGCGAGGATCGGCACGTCGCGCACCGCACCGGCCGAGACCTTGCCGATCGTGTAGGCGGGCCCGTGAAATGCGCCCGACGCGGGCAACAATTCGTCATTATCGACGCGTTCGGCGCGGCCGAACACGGTCCACCCCGCATCGAAGCGCACCGCGCTTTCCAGCACGAAAGCGTCGAGCGTGACCGACGGTTCGGCAGGCTCGTGATCGATGCGGCGGCCCCAGGCGAAGGTTGTCGACCAATAGCCCGCCTCGCCTACTGGCCGGGTGTAGATGGCGCTCGCCGAATAGCGTTCCTGGTCCTGATCAGGCGTCACCTCTTCCGGGCTGTGTTGATTGGCGTAGGACACTTGCAGCGCAAGGGTTCGCGTTGGGTTCCAGCTCAGCCGCGCGGCGATCGAATCGACCTTAGGCGCTTCGATATCGTAGCGATGCTGGTCGGGCTCGCGCCCGCGAAAGCCCGAGACTTCCGCTTTCACATTGCCGACCGCAATGCCGCCCGTGATCACGCCCTGGGTGCCATGCGTGCTGTCGAGCCAGTGATGGCTGATCGGCGCTTCGGGATCATCGGCGATCGACAAGCGATGGACATAGGCAGGCGGCCCGAACGCGGGATCGCCGACTTCGCCGTAAAAGAGATAACCGCTGACCCGATCGCTGAAGCGATGCGACAGCGCCAGCGACAGCTCGCTGACCAGATCGTGCGGGTGCTGGCGATCGATCAGCTGGGTGCGGCCGTCCGCCGTCTCACCGGTAGCGAACAGCAGCGGATAGCCGCGCGGCCCCATCAGCGGATCGGGCGCGACCGCGACGCGAATCTGCAGCCGATCGCGCGGCGACAAATCGCGCTGCGCTGCGCCCATGATGTGGCCGAGCACGAAAAGCTTGTCGTCACCGCGCGGGCCGCTCTGGTCGCTATAGACAAGGTTGACGGTGCCGTGGAGCATCAGCGACCAGCCGCCTGCCGAGCCGTGCAGCCCGTCATGCGGCGACACATCGGGTTGCCAGCTGGTGCCCGAGGCATCGCGATTGCCCGAATAGCCGCCGAACGCGCTGACCATCATATGGTGGCCGGCATGGCCCGAATGATCCATGCCCGGCATATCCGCCATGCTGGCCGTTGCGTCGCTCGATTGGTCCGCTTCGTGGTCGTGCCCTGCCATTGGTGCGGCGGCGGGAGGCGGCGAGAGCGGGGCAGCCGGCGGTGGCGAATGGTCGGCATGATCCAGGTGATCGGCCTCGCCCATGTCCATCGCGGGCATTGGCGCGCTGGCCGGTGGCGGCGCCGGGGAGGCGGATGCCGGCTTGGCGGCAGGCACCGGCGCCTTGTGCGCAGGGTGAGGCTTGGGTTTGGCGGCGGGCGCCGGCTTGGTCGTCGCGTGGGAGTGGGTCATGTCCATCCCCGGCATCGCCTGCGCAAGCGCCACGCTGGGGACAGCGCCAAGCATCAGGCCAACGGCTTTCACGATACGCACTGCTTCACTCCGACGCACGACGAGTGCGGCCATGCCACATATTTCGCTCGGTTCAAGCGACGAGCCAGCCCTTGATCATCGACCGCGCCCCTTCGCGCGCGGCGTGTTCCGCCTGATCGCGCGTCAACTGGCCGTCGAGCGCCAGCGTACCGGCGCCGTGAGCGAGCGCCCATAATTCGACCGCGCAGGCCGCCGGATCCAAGCCGGGCAAGCCGCGCTCCTCGATCAGCCGGCCGATCATCGCGAGCAACGTTTCGGCAGGCGCGGCGGCGGCGCGTTGCAATTCGGGGTAGCGCGAAGGTTCGGCGAATTCCGGGCCTTTCATCAACCGGTAGAGATTGGGGTTATCGAGCACGAACGCGACGTACGAGGCCGATCCCGCGACCAAGGCTTCGGCGGGATCGTCGCCCGCATCGGCCTGCACCGCGAGCTTGCGCTGCTGGAGCCGCTCGAACCCCGCCGCCGCGACCGCCGCGAGCAGCGCCGCGCGATCGGCGAAATGGTGATAAGGCGCCATCGGGCTGACCCCGATCGCCCGCGCCAGCCCGCGCAGCGACAAGGCCGCCGGGCCGTCACGCTCGAGCGCTTCGAGCGCCGCTGCGATCAGCGCCGCGCGCAATTCGCCATGGTGATAGCGTTTGGGGTCCGCCGCGATGCTCATTGACGCGCTGTACGCGCGAATCTATACGACGCCAACTTTACAACGTAAGGATTGAGTCGATGCTGACAGTGATGACCGGCGGCACACGGGGGCTGGGCAGGGTTGCAGCGACGCAAATCGCGCCCGGCGGTACGAGGATCATGGGCGCGCGGCGCATCTTGGATGCCCGCGCGGCGCGGCGCGGTGACGGCCCCCCGCCCGGCTGGCGGCCGCTCCCGCTCGATCTGGCGAGCCTTGCCAGCGTGCGCTCCTTCGCCGCCGCCCTGCCGGATGAGCCGATCACGCACCTGATCCTCAACGCCGGCGGCCAGCGATCGGACGATCGGGCCCGCACCATCGATGGCTTTGAGACGACCTTCGCGAGCAATCACCTGGCGCATTATCTGCTGCTGCGACTATTGATGCCGCGCCTCGCGCTCGGCGCGCGCATCGTGATTACCTCGAGCGGCACGCACGATCCCGCCGAAAAGACCGGGGTGCCGCCGCCGCGCCACGCCAAGGCTGAGTGGCTGGCGCATCCCGAGCGCAACCCTGATCATGACCGCATCGGCGCGGTTGCGGGCATGCGCGCTTATTCCTCATCAAAGCTCTGCAATCTGCTCACCGCACGCTATCTGGCGACAACCGACGAAGCGCGCGCCAAGGGCTGGCAAGTGTTCGCCTATGATCCCGGGCTAACGCCCGGCACTGGCCTGGTCCGCAATCAGCCCTGGTTCGTCCGCGCGCTCGTCTGGCCGTTGCTGCCGCTGGTCCAGCCCTTCGCGGCCGGCATGAATTCGCTGAAGGACGCCGGGCGCGGCCTTGCCGAGCTGGCGACCACGGCCGCGGCGCCCGAAGGCCGCGTCTATGCCGCGCTCCCCCGAGGCAAGCTCACTTGGCCCGACCCATCCGAGCTGGCGCGAGACGATGCGGTGACGACGGCATTGTGGCACGATAGCGCGCAGCTGGTGGGGCTTTGAGGGCAGCCCCCCGCCGCTAATCCCCTAACCAACCCGCCACGATCTCGTTCACTCGCGCGGACGCCGTGGACACTGCCGATCGATGAGATTCCTGACCCGGTGCGTCGATCAGTTGGTCGCGCTTGTCATCCGGTCCGGCAGGTCATCGGCACCGCGCGGAATGATCAGCTCCTTTGGCATGACGAACGACGTGCGGGGCGGGTCGTCATAGGCACTGATATTGATTGGCGGCGGTTGATTGACCGCGCGGCACTTGCCGGGATGATCCCAAAATTCAAGGCAGGCGATGCTATCATTGACGATCTGGGCCTTGGCAAAGCCGCGACCGCCCCCCTGCAGATCGAAGACAGCCTGAATCTCGTAGGCGCCACGGCGCGGCCGCCCGCGCCGCGCGATCACCACCGAGCTCTGGATAAGCCTGTCGTAAGGCCAGGTGTAGGAATCAAGTTTGATGGACGCGATCACCCGATCGTCGACCAGCGTGCCGCTCGCGATGATATTGTGGAGAAAATCGATATTGCGCTGCGTGTCGATTGCTTCCTGCCGGCGGCGGTCGCGCTCGGTATAATCGATCGTGCTCGTCCCCACCGCCTCGAATACCGTCGAAAGCTGGGTGGGCGCGTTCGGCACGCTGTGGACTTCTCCCTTGAAGCCGGAACCATCGCATTTGCCGATCCACACCGATCCATCGGTCAGGTCGAACAGCCGACAGAACGAGCCCTGGCGCCGGCCGATCAGGCCGCTGTCGTGCAGCCCGCCCGATCCCCGAAAGCTGCCGCGAACGATGACGCCTTGAAATTCAAGATCGACCTGAAGACTACCGCCGACGCGGCCGCCGCAGCCCCTGCCCCCTTCCTTGCAATAGATTGGCGGGTGCCGCGCATCGTCAGCCTTCCACGTGGAGAGCGTGCCACTGTAATTGCCGAAATAGCTGACCTTGCCGTGGAAATCGTCCGGCAGGGTTTCGGCTCTCGATTCGACCTGCGGCACATGATCCTGCGCAACGGCATCGGCCGGCGGGAGTGAGAAGACCCCCAGCAACAATGCCATTGGCAAACCGATCCGATGCATGCCGATTCCCCCTGTTCTCATCAGCAGCGGCATAGCACCGGTCCGCGGGTTAAGCGATATCATGACGTCATGATGGCACGTTGGTAGCGGATAAAATATGCTCGTCATTTTCGCTCGGCGGCGGGCCTCGAATGACGCAACAGCGCGGGCGGCAGTTGGCGCTACGGCGAGGATCGCGTGGAAAATTCCGCTGCAGAAGAGGGGGTTGCACCGTTGCGGGATAACGATCGGCAACACGGTTTCCACGGCGATGTCGACAGCTGAACGTGACGGCCGGGGAGGCTCACCCCGACAGATTTTCGGCTATTCTCCCCGCTCGATTTGTGAAAAAAGTGACGTCATGACGCCAGCCTGGCGAATCGGAGCACGCCCCGATGAAATTCCTCCTGCTGTTTCTCGCGCTCATCGGTCTTGGCAGCTGCGATTGGGTGCAAAACACCTTCTGGTCGCGCGACGCTGAACTGCACAGCCATTATGAAGCGCAGATTGCGCAGCACCGGGCGGAGGAAGAACGCCTGCGCATCGAAGCGATGAAGCGCGATCGTCACTTGCATGACGACAGTGAGGTTCCGCCGCCCGACGGTTGGCTGACGCTCGATTTCGCCTGTTCAGGGTCGCTGCGCCGCGCGCAATGGCTCGTCTGCGAGCATGAGGAACTGGGCCAGCTTCACCGCCGGCTCGCGCTAAAATGGGAAGCGGCTTATCGGAGTGCGTCGCCCGAGCGCCTCAACGTGTTAGCCGCTCAGCAGAATGCCTTTATCGGCGAGCGCAATGCCTGCGAGGACATTCCTTGCGTGGCCGCGGCCTATCATCGCTATCTCGACGGCGACCAATTTGAGGTCCCGAAGCCATATTATGCCGCAACGGTGTATCCGGCTGCCACGCCCTGGCATGGTGAACGCCGGTACGGTGAAGTCTCGCGCCGGCGCTACACCCATGCGCGCGCCGGCTATAAGTACATCGTCGAGCGCGATTACGGCGACTATCACCGTGGCCATGATCGCTTCTTGCCAGGCATTCCGGCATCGCGCAGCTGCATCGGCGAGATCGGCTTTGCCTCGGCCCAGCGGCTCAGTGAACGGTGTGATTCAGTGACGCCGGGGCTGAGTTCGCTGTGCAGCATCCACAATAGCTGCGATGGCATTCGCGTCCAGATCGATCGCGGCTGCAGCCTGACCAGCGACAAGCCGGACTATTGCCGACATTATTGAGGCTCTGGCCTATTGTTCGGGCAGCCCGCTACCAGTGCACCCTTGGGGAACGTAACGCCCCTATCGGCTCAGCCACGCCGCCACTATCTCGTTCACCCGCTCGGGCGCTTCCTGCTGCACCCAGTGCGATACTTGCGGCAGGCGTTCGAGGCGAAAGTCGGCGCAATACGCGTCCGTCCCCTCGGTGCAGCGGATGTTGAGCGCGGTGTCTTCCTCGCCCCAGATCATCAGCGTCGGCACGTCGACGCGGCCATCGCCTGCCTTGAAATAAGCGCCGTCGCGGAAATTGGCGCGGTAGTAATTGACCATCGCGGTCGCCGCGCCGGGCTGGCAGGACGCGGCGGCGTAGAGGTTGAGCAGCTCGCGCGGGAAGCGGCTCTTGTCGATCGCCATGTCGCGGAACACACGGCGGATCGCCGCCCCACCCCGCCGCGTCAGACCGCGCTCGGGCAGCCAGGGCAGCTGGAAGAAATAGACGTACCAGCTGCGCCTGATCTGTCGCCAATGCTTGAGCTCGCGCTGGAAGACCAGCGGGTGCGGCACGTTCATGATGACGAGGCGGGAGAGCGGGCGGATGCGGCGGATTGCGAAGGTCCAGGCGATGATCGCGCCCCAATCATGCGCGACCAGCATTACCTCGCGCGCGCCACTTGCGTCGATCAACGCGGCGACATCCTCGCAGAGGCGATCGAGATGATAAGCGGCGATGCCGGTGGGTCGCGTCGTCGTGCCATAACCGCGCAGATTGGGCGCCCAGACGCGCCAGCCCTGCGCCGCCAGCATCGGCATCTGGTAGCGCCAGCTGAGGTTGAGTTCGGGAAAGCCGTGCAAGCAGAGCGCCAGCCGGTCGCGACCATTGTCTACCCCTGCCTCGGCCAGCTCGAAATCGATGCCGTTCGCTGTCAACCGGCGCAGCGTGATGCCGCTGTCGGCCGCCGGTTGCCAGGTCCATTGCCCCATGCCCCCCTCCCTCCATTACGCAGCCGTTCGGACGTGCGTTTGACGCAAAACGCCTATACAAGTCTGATGCAGGATCGCCATGTTCGGGGCATAATCCGCCATGGCAGCCGAATTTGGTAGGGGGAGCATGGAATGAACAAGACGGGATGGCTCGTTACCGCCGCGATGATCGTTACGACAGCGGTACCAGCTGAAGCGCAGAAGCTTGCCAAGCCTTCAAGCGGGCAGAAGTTGCAGGAAGCCACCGCTAATGACGTGCCGCACTGCGCGCGCAAGCTGGGCACGCTGTCGATCCGCGATGGCGACGATCCGCTGCCGTGGACGCAGAACAGCCTTGCCCCGCCCTCCAAGCTGCTCAAGGTACTGGTCGCGCGCTCCGGCTGCTTCAGCCTCGTCGATCGCGGTGCCGGTCTCAACGCCGCGCAACAAGAGCGCGACATCGGCAACGACTTGGGCCTGCAGCGCCGCTCCAATGTCGGCCAGGGCCAGATCAAGGCCGCCGATTATGTGATGGTCGCCGAAATTCAGGGCGCCAACAGCAATGTCAGCGGCAGCGCGGCAGGCGCGGTCGCGGGCGCCGTGGTCGGCGGTGCGTTCGGCGGCCTGCTCGGCGGCATTCGCAGCAAAAAGGCCGAGGCAAACACGGTGCTGTCGATCGTCAACGTGCGAACGACTGAAACGCTGGCGGTTGAGGATGGCTATGCCGCCAAAAAGGACGTCGGCTTCGCGGTCGGCGGCGTGTTCGGCGCCGGCGGAGTCGGCGGCGGCGGCATCGGCGGCGGTTATGACAATACCGATATCGGCCGTGTCGTGACGTTATCGTTCATCCAGGCCTATACCAAGCTGGTCAATTCGCTGGGGTTGGTGCAGCCGGGCGACGCGGCGACGGCGGAAGCGGCACCCGCAAAGACCTACACCGCGCAGGGGCCCGTCGCGCTCCACAAGACCCCGGCTGCGGCTGGCGCGGTAATCCGCACTCTGCCGCCGGGCGCGATCCTCTACCCGACCGGCAACAAGAACGGCCTATGGTGGGAAGTGGCGGACGAGAATGACAATGTCGGCTGGGTGTTGAATACGAAACTGGCGCCATCGCGCTAGTGAGCGCTCCGACATCCTCCCCCCTTGCGGGAGAGGATGTGGGTGGCCCCTTCTAGTAGGTTGCTACCCCGCCACGCCCAGTTCATGCAGCGCCGTTAGTGCGTGGTCGAACCGGTCCTCGCCCGCGCCGCCAACCAGCGTCCACGCGACGCCGCGGCGGTTGAGCTCGGCCTTGGAAAGATCGAAGAAGCGCCGCCGCTCGGCTTCGCTGCCAAACATGCGCGTGCCGTCATCGACCCAGGGCAGATCGATGTCGAGCAGCAGGTAGAGATCGGCGACGCCTTTCCACCGCGCGAACCAGGGATCGCGGGTGCCGAACAGCATGTCGGCCCACACCGCGGTCATCAGCGGATCGGTATCGAGGAACAGCGGGTCGGCGCCCGTCGCCAGCGCGCTCTGCGTCATCGCATCGTGCGTCTCGGCGATCGTCACCAGATCGGCCATGGTGAAATCGATGCCGCGCCGCTCGGCAAAGGTGCGGCCATATTCGGGCACGAACATCGTGTCGAAATGCCGGGCGAGCCGCGTGATCAGCGTCGATTTGCCGGTGCTTTCGGGGCCGTGCAGGCAGATGGTGCGCGGATGGCTCATGCCGATGCCGCTCGACGCGCGGCACGTTGCCAGTCGACCAAGCCCCAGATCGAGATCGCCAGCAGCACGAGGTACACCGCCGCGGTCAGCCACAAATCCTTGGCGGCGTAGAGCCCGATCGCGACGATATCGACCGCGATCCACAGCACCCAATTCTCGATCGCGCGGCGCGACATCAGGATTTGCGCGGCAATGCTCATCATCGCGACACTCGCATCCCACCAGGGATAGGCCGCATCGGTAAAGCGGTGCGCCAGCCAGCCCCAGCCGAGCGTCGCGGCGACGATCCCGCCAGCCCAGCCGACCCGCGTGCGCGCGCCGAGCCGCTCGACCACAACCGCGCCGCTTTCACCCTTGCTTGCTGCCCAATTCCACCATCCATAAAGCTGGACGATGAAGAAGAAGATTTGCAGCAATGCGTCACTATAAAGACGACTGCGAAAAAAGATGATGGCGTAAAGCGTTACCGCGGCAAGGCCGATGGGATAGTTCCATAAGGATCGCCGCGCGACCAGCGCGACATTGACCAGCACGAGGACAGCGGCGACCGCCTCGAGTGGCGTCATCCCCGGCCGAGCCGGGCGAGCGTGGGAATGAGCTCGTCGAAATGGTCGATCACCGCATCGGCGCCCAATTCCTCGACCGGCCCGAGCAGGAAACCAAAGCTGACCGCGACGCTGGGGATGCCGGCATTTTGCGCGGCCTGGATGTCGTAGATCGAGTCGCCGACAAACGCGGCACGGCCGCCGCCGCCACGGGCAATCATCGCGTGGATCGGCGCCGGCGAGGGCTTGGCATTGGCGGTGCCCAGCGTGTCACCCCCGATGATCGTGAAAAACCGATCGGCCAGGCCAAGCTCGCTCAGCGCCTTGACCGCCAGCGCCTCGAACTTGTTGGTGACGACGGCGGTCTTGACGCCCATGTCGGCCAGCGCATCGAGCGCGGCGATGGCGCCGTCGAACGGCCTGGTGTGATCGGCGACATGGGCTTCGTAGAAACGCAGCATGTCCTTGTAGAGCGGCCGGAAATCCTCGGGCAGCCCGCCGGTTTCCTCCAGCGCCTTGATCAGCGTGTTCTTGGCACCCGCGCCGATCAGCGGCTTGACTTGCTCGACGCTGAGCAACAGCCGCCCGGCGAGCCCGAGCGCGTGGTTGACCGCGGCGCGCAGGTCCTCGCTCGTGTCGAGCAAGGTGCCGTCGAGATCGAAGCCGATAATGTCGAAGGGAAAATCAGACGTCATTGCGGCTGCTGGTGCCAGCAAGGGGATGGGGTTGGCAAGCCATTAGGCTCCAACAGCGATGTGCGACGCTTTCGTACAAGCCGCGTACGCGATAAAGGCACCGAATGACGACCCCGCCCCTCGCCGCCATCATCCTTGCCGCGGGCAAGGGTACGCGCATGAAATCCGATCTACACAAGGTGCTCCATCCCATCGCCGGGCGGCCGATGCTGCTGCACCTCGCGGCGAGCGTGCAGGCGCTCGACCCCGCAGAGATTGTGGTGGTGACAGGCGCAGGGCGCGAGCAGGTTGAGGCTGCGGTGGCGCCGCTCGGCATCAAGATCGCGCTCCAGGCGGAGCAACTCGGCACCGGCCATGCGGTGCGGCAGGCGGAAGAAGAGTTGGCGGGTTTCAACGGCGATGTGCTGATCCTTTACGGCGACGTGCCGCTGGTGACGACCGAGACGATGCGGCGCATGATCGCGCGCCTCCACGCCGACGATGCGCCGGCTTGTGTCGTGCTCGGCTTCCGCCCCGCTGACCCCGGAGCCTATGGCCGAGTGATTGCCGGTGGCGCCGGGCTGATCACCAAGATGGTCGAGTATAAGGACGCCTCGCCCGAAGAGCGCGCTGTTACGCTGTGCAATTCCGGGCTGATGGCAGTGCGGGCGGCCGACCTGTTCGGGCTGCTGGCGCGGGTGACGAACCAGAACGCGGCGGGCGAATATTATCTGCCCGATATCGTCATGCTCGCCGCCGCCGATGATCGGGCGTCAGCGGTGATCGAGACGAGCGCTGACGAAGTCGCCGGGGTCAACAGCCGAGGCGAGCTTGCCGCGCTGGAGCTTGTCTGGCAGCAACGCCGCCGCGCGCAGGCGATGGCCGATGGTGCCACGCTGATCGCGCCGGAGACGGTTTGGTTCGCTTATGACACCCAAATCGGCCGTGATGTGGTGATCGAACCCAATGTCGTGTTCGGCCCCGGCGTGTCGGTCGCGGACGGGGCAGTGATCCACGCCTTCAGCCACCTCGACGGCGCGACGGTGGGCGCGGGCGCCAGCGTCGGCCCCTATGCGCGGCTGCGCCCCGGCGCAGTGCTCGGCGCGAAATCGCGGGTCGGCAATTTCGTCGAGGTGAAGAACGCGACACTCGGCATGGGCGCAAAGGCCAATCACCTCACTTATCTCGGCGACGCGACCATCGGCGCCGGCGCGAATATCGGCGCGGGCACGATCACCTGCAATTATGACGGGTTTTTCAAATACAAAACCGAGATCGGCGCGGGCGCGTTCATCGGCTCCAATTCGGCGCTGGTCGCCCCGGTCAGCATTGGCGACGGCGCGATCGTGGCGGCGGGATCAGTGGTGACCAAGGACGTCGAGGCCGACTCGCTCGCCCTCGTCCGCCCGCCGCAGCAAGCCAAGCCGGGCTGGGCCGCGCGTTTCCGCGAGGCGATGCTCGCAAAGAAAGCTGGCAGATGATATCATGATATGATATCAAGATATCACCATGACCCGCATCCTCGCTGACTTACCCGACGACGAGATCAAACGGCTCGACCGGATCGCTGCCGAACGCGGCATCTCGCGCGCCGCCGTGCTGCGCGAGGCGGTCGCGACCTATCGGGCGCAGGAGCCGGAGGCGGGCAAGCTCGACTGGCTCGAAGCGGGATTTGGGCTGTGGGCGCGGCATGGCTTGGCTCATGACCCACATGACTATGAACGCAAGCGCCGCGCCGAATGGACCCGCCCCTGGGACGATGATTACGAGGAAGTGCGCGCCGAATCGCCCGATATGTTCGATGCCGAGGACGATCGGCAGCGGCAAATCTATCTTGATATGATGGCGGGGAAATACCCGACACCCAAGGCGCCCGAGGCGAAGTGAGCGGCTTTGCTTTCGATGCCAATATCGTCATCGACGCCTTGGCGGGATATTCCCCCGCGCAGGCGGAAATCGCGCGGGCGGTAACGATGGGCTCGCGCCCTTGGATAAGCCGCATGGCGTGGATCGAAGTCTTGTCGAAGGGCAGTGAAGTCGTTGTCCGTGAAGCACTGAAATTTCTGGGGCATTTCGGCATGGACGAAATCGACGAGGAAATTTCACTGCGCGCCGCCGCATTGCGCCGCGAGCGCCCCCGGCTTAAATCGCCTGACGCCATCATCCTCGCGACCGCGCAGCTGCGTGGCCGCATTCTTGTAACCCGCAACACCAGGCATTTCCCGGCGGAAATGCCGGGCATCCGCGTTCCCTACATCCTCTAAGCGAAAGACCCTCTATCATGTGCGGTATCGTTGGCATTGTCGGCACGGATCAGGTCGCGGATCGGCTGCTCGATGGGCTGAAGCGGCTGGAATATCGCGGCTATGACTCGGCCGGCATCGCCACGGTCCATGCTGGGCAGATCGAGCGGCGGCGCGCATCGGGCAAGCTTGTCAACCTGGCGAAAGAGCTGGCCGCCGATCCGCTGCCCGGCACGACGGGAATCGCCCACACCCGCTGGGCAACGCATGGCGGGCCGACGACCAACAACGCTCACCCGCATGCGACCGGCGAAGTCGCGCTGGTCCACAATGGCATCATCGAGAATTTCAAGGCGCTCCGCGACGAGCTGATCGCCCGCGGCCGGACGTTCACTAGCGAGACCGACACCGAAGTCGTCGCGCATCTGGTGAGCGAGAAGGTCGAAGCCGGGATGAGCCCGGCGGACGCGGTGCGCGAGGTGCTGCCGCGCCTGCACGGCGCGTTTGCGCTTGCCATCTTGTTCCGCCAGCACCCCGAGCTTCTGGTCGGCGCGCGGCTCGGCTCGCCTTTGGTCGTCGGCTATGGCGATGGTGAGACCTATCTGGGGTCGGACGCGCTGGCGCTGGCGCCGCTCACCCAGCGCATTGCCTATCTGGAGGAAGGCGATTGGGTCGTCATCACCGCCGACGGCGCCGAGATTTTCGACAAGGACAATAACCCGGTCGAGCGGCCGATCACCATCTCGGGCGTGACCGGCGAGCTCGTGTCGAAGGGCAATCATCGCCACTTCATGCTCAAGGAAATCTACGAGCAGCCCATCGTCGTCGCGCAGACGCTGCGCAGTTACCTGCAGCGGATGGAGGACCGCGTTACCCTCCCCATCCCCGACTTCGATCTCGCCGGCATCAAGCGCGTCACGATCGTCGCCTGCGGGACCAGCTTCTATGCCGGCATGGTCGCCAAATATTGGTTCGAGCAATTCGCGCGTGTGCCGGTCGACTTGGATGTCGCGTCCGAGTTCCGCTATCGCGCGCCGGTGATGGAGGAAGGCGGGCTGATGATCGTGATCAGCCAATCGGGCGAGACTGCCGACACCCTCGCCGCGCTGCGCCATGCCAAATCCGAAGGCCAGAAAATTGCTGCCGTCGTCAACGTGCCGACCAGCACCATGGCGCGCGAGGCGGACTTGCTGCTGCCGACGCATGCCGGGCCGGAGATCGGCGTCGCCTCGACCAAGGCGTTCACTTGCCAGCTGGCCGTGCTCGCCGCGCTGGCCGCCAATCTTGCGCGCGCCAAGGGGCGACTGAGCCCGGTCGAGGAAAAGGCGATCGTCAAGCATCTGGCGGAAGCGCCCGCCGCGCTCAATGCCGCGCTTGCTTATGACGAAGCGATCCAGGCGATGGCGCATAATGTCGCGGTGGCGCGCGACGTGCTCTATCTGGGGCGTGGCACTGATTATCCGCTGGCGCTGGAAGGCGCGCTGAAGCTGAAGGAAATCAGCTACATCCATGCCGAGGGCTATGCGGCGGGCGAGATGAAGCACGGCCCCATCGCGCTGATCGACGAGAATGTCCCCGTCATCGTTATCGCGCCAAGCGGGCCGCTGTTCGAGAAAACCGTCAGCAACATGCAGGAAGTGCAGGCGCGCGGCGGCAAGGTCGTGCTGATCAGCGATTATGACGGTGTGCAGGCGGCCGGCGACAATTGCCTGGCGACGATCACCATGCCCAAGGTTCATCCGCTGATCGCGCCGTTGGTCTATGCGGTGCCGGTTCAGCTGCTGGCTTACCATGTCGCGGTGGCGAAGGGCACCGATGTGGACCAGCCGCGAAACCTCGCGAAGTCGGTGACTGTGGAATAGCGCCTTTCCAATCCTCCCCCACCAGGGGGAGGTGTCGCCGAAGGTGACGGAGGGGGAGGACTCCTTCTCCTGGTGATTGCTTCCTCCCCCTCCACCAGCCTGCGGCTGGTCCCCCTCCCCCTGGCGGGGGAGGATTAAAGCGACGCCCCGACGCACCATCCATCCCGTCCCCCAACACCGTTTACGACGCCTTAACCCTAGGCGCTTACCCCCTTGTAACCGTAACGATCGGGGATTGAGGGAACGATGGCGCACGCGGCTTTTGGCCGGCGATTGGGGTATCAGGCGGGGCCTTCGGGCGCGCCGATGCCTGCGGTGCGCCGTCTGCCCCTCGATATCGTCCCGATTCAATCCGACCGATCGATCGACGGGCCGGACGATTTTCCCATCAGCTATTGGACCATGCCCGCGCTCGCCGCGCGGCCAAACGGGGGTGCCTTGTGCGCATATTGATCGTCGATGACGAACCCGCGATGCACGACAGCTATCGCCGCTGCTTCGCGCCTGCTGACGCCGGCGAAGGCGATGCGCTGCACGCCATGGCCGCCGAGCTGTTCGGCGATGACGACGCGCCTGCCGCCGCGCCGGCGGACGCCGATGACGCGCCGATCCTCACCCATTGCCAGCAAGGCCTGGACGCGGTCGAGGCGGTGCGCCTCGCGCTGGCCCAGAACGATCCCTTCGCGGTCGCCTTTATCGACGTGCGCATGCCGCCGGGCATCGACGGCAAGGAAACCGCCAAGCGCATCCGCGCCATGGACCCCGACATCAACCTCGTCATCGTGACCGGCTATTCGGATTTCTCGCCGATCGAGATTTCCAAGGAAGCCGGGCCCGCCGACAAGATCTTCTACATCGCCAAGCCGTTCGAAATCGCCGAGATCACCCAGACGGCGACCGCGCTCGGCAAGCGCTGGAGCCTCGACAAGGAACTCGCGACCGCGCGCGCGCAGCTCGCCGAACAAGTGGTGACGCTCGAAGCGCAGAGCGCCGAGCTGGCCGCGAACGAAAGCCATGCCCGCCATATGGCGAACCATGATTCGCTGACCGATGCGCCCAATCGCCTCGCCTTTCAGCTCGCGCTGACCGAACGCGCGCGCGGCCAGGGCCGCTTTGCCGTCGCGATGGTCGATCTCGATCGCTTCAAGCTCGTCAACGACACCCTCGGCCACTTGGCCGGCGACGAGCTGATCCGCCAGATGTACGCGCTGCTCGATCGCTCGGTGCCCGAAGGCGGCATCATCGCGCGGCTAGGCGGCGACGAATTCGGCGTATTGTTCGATACCCCCGGCGACGAAGCCGCGGTGATGGGCTGCGAGCTGATGCTGCGGGCGTGCTCGGGCACGTTCAAAGTGATGGGCCATTCCGTCCAGGTCGGCGCGTCGATCGGCGTCGTCGTGTCGGACGCGCAACCGGTGCGCGACCCCATCGATGTGATGCGCCGCGCCGATCTCGCGCTCAACGAAGCCAAGCGTCAGGGCCGCGGCATCGTGCGGCTGTTCGACGAGAGCATGGACGAATCGATCCGCTTTCGCCGCCGCATCGAAGGCGGTCTGGGCGGCGCGATCGCGGCAGGCGAGCTGAGCCTTGCCTATCAGCCGATCGTCGCGGGGCATGACCTGGAGATTACCGGCTTCGAAGCGCTGCTGCGCTGGAATACGGAAGAATTCGGGCCGATTTCGCCCGCGATGTTCATCCCGATCGCCGAGGAATCGAACCTGATCCACGAGCTGGGCGACTGGGTGCTCGCCGAGGCGCTGAAGGAGCTTGATCACTGGCCGGGCCAATATGTGTCGGTCAATTTCTCGCCGCGCCAGTTCCGCCGCCAGAATTTCGTCGGCCGGCTGATGGAGCAAGTGCAACAGGCCGGCGTCGAACCCGGCCGCGTCCAGATCGAGATCACCGAGACCGCGATTTTCGACGATGCCGATCACGCCGCCGATACGCTCTACAAGCTGCGGCAAATGGGCTTCCGCATCGCGCTCGACGATTTCGGCACGGGCTATTCGAGCCTCTACAACATTCGCAAATTCGCACTCGATTGCCTGAAGATCGACAAGAGCTTCATCGACGGCATGGGCCGCGAGCGCGAGAGCGCCGCGATCGTGCATTCGATCGTCCATCTCGGCCGCGCGCTGGGGCTGGGTGTGGTTGCCGAAGGCGTCGAGACCGAAGCGCAATTGCAGGCGCTGCGCATGGCGGGCGCGAGCCACTGCCAGGGCTATTATTTCTCCCGGCCGGTCCGCGCCGAACTGGCGCGCGAGATGGCGGCGGCGCGGTACATTCAGGGCCAGGACGACCCCGGCGACGCGCCTTTGGTTACGGCACCCGTCACCGGCACCCACGGCTGAGCAGGCTAAAAGTGGCAAAACGGCCAATCGTCATCCTCCCCCGTCAGGGGGAGGGGGACCATTCGTGGCACACGAATGGTGGAGGGGGAACCCCCTCCGTCACGCTGCGCGTGCCACCTCCCCCTAGAGGGGGAGGATTGATACAGTGAAACTTCTCTCCCCCGCCTCGCTCGGCGCTAAGCTGCTCATCATCCTGACCGCGGTCGGGCTCGCTGGGGCGATCGCGATCACGCTGATGCTCGCCGCAGTCATCACCCCCAGCTTCAACCAGCTCGAAGCCAAGGAAATCGATGCCCATGTCGATCGCACCCGAGCGGCGCTGAGCGATTATCTCGCCAAGGCCGAAACATCGGTGCGCGATTATGGCGACTGGAATTCGAGCTACGATTACATGGGCCACCCCAACCCGGCGTTCGAGCGCGAGAGCTTTTCGCCGCTGGCGATGACCAACCTCGCGGTCACCGGCATGGCCTATGTCGGCAATGACGGCCACATCGTGATCGCGCGCTGGCTCGACCTTGCCAAGGGCACCGACGCGCCGGCGATGCGCACCGCGCTGATCGGCCGCATCCGCCAGATCGATTTCGCCCGCGCGCTGCACGGCCACAGCTCGGCGGCATTCTACACCCGGATCGGCCCGGTGGTCGCGGCGATGGCAGTGGCGCAGGTGCGGCGCAGCGACGGATCAGGCACCCCGCGCGGCTATGTGCTGATGGCGCGGCCGCTGACCTCCGAGCGGCTCTCAACCTTGCTCCAGCTTCACGCCCTGCTCGAAGCATCGAGCGCAGCCGACGCACCCGTGATTACGCCGCATTACGGCCAGATGGGCATTTCCGTCCCGATCTTCGGGATTGGCGGCCATGCGGTCGCAGCAGTGCATTTCAACGTCGCGCGCAACGTGTCGCTGCTCGGTCAGCGAATGCTGCTGCTCGCGGTCGCCGGAACGAGCGTGCTGCTGATCATCGTGTTGTTCGTGCTCCGGCGGATGATCGCGCGGCTGGTGCTCGCGCCGCTCAACCAGGTCGAGCGCCATATGCAAGGCGTGACCGCGTCGGGATCGCTCAGCCCGCTCGACCAGGCGCCGCGCGCTGACGAGATCGGCTCGCTGGGCAAAAGCTTCAACACGATGCTCCACCAATTGAAGGATTTGCGCGAGCAGGTCGAAGTGCAGAGCTTCGCGCTCGGCAAGAGCGAAAGCGCGGTGGCGGTGATGCACAATGTCCGCAATGCGCTCTCGCCGATCAGCACGATCATTTCGCGCGGCATAGGCCTGGCGCCACCGATCGACCAGGCAATGGTCGAGCGCGCGGTGGGCGAGCTGGCGCGCGAGGACATCCCGGCCGCGCGCCGCCAGAAGCTCGCCGCCTTCGTCGCCGCCGCGATCAACGCCGAAGCGCAAGCGCGCGAGGCGCAGCGCGAGCAACTGAGCGAAGGCCGCACCGCGCTCCAGCATGTGCTCGAGATTATCGGCACCCAGCAGGCGGCGGCACACGAGCGCCCGCCGCTCGCGCCCTGCGACGTCGGCGAGATTATCGCGCAGAACGCCAATATCGCGCGCCACGGCAGCGGCGCGCACATCGCGTTCGATTACCCGAGCGGCAGCCACCTCGTCCTCGCCAATCGCGTGATCTTGAGCCAGGTGGTCGGCAATCTGTTCGGCAATGCCGCCGAGGCAATCGCGGCCGCCAAAAAACTAGATGGCGCCCGCGAGGGGCGGATCACCGTCAGCATCACGAGTGAAGGCGAGGCGACCGTCATCGCCATCCGCGACAATGGCGAAGGTTTCGCGCCCGACGTGGCGGCGACGTTGTTCCAGCGCGGCTATTCGACCCGCAGCCACAAATCGGGCGGCCTGGGCCTCCACTGGTGCGCCAATTCGATGACCGCGATGGAAGGCTCGCTAAGGCTGGAGAGCGAGGGCGTGGGATGCGGCGCGGTCGCGCTGCTGACGCTGAAAGCGGCGGCGGTGGAGAGCGTGGGGCTGGCGGCTTAGTCGAGACGCGGATAGCTATTGTGATAATTTCGGCAGCATGTTGTCCATTGCGAGCAGGGCCGGATTGCCGCACCATGCCCAAATGAAGATCATGATTTCAGGCGCATTAGTCGCCACCCTACTTCCATTGTCGGCAGCGGACGTGCCATCGACCGCATTTCACGTAGGTGAGACTTACGAGATTGATCTGTTTAGGGACTCCGCCAGCGAAGGTCCGAACGGGTCAACAGGAAGCTCGCATGATCAAGACGCAATTGTCGAACGAATCGATTTGATCAGACCAGATGGTGTCGAGGCGGTGTTCGATTTACCATCGACAGCTACTGCTGAAGACCGGCGACAAAACTGGCAATTCCCGGCCCAAATATTCTTGCCCTTTGAAGGCCAAGCAAAATTACTCAACGCACCGGAGCTCGAGAAGCAGGTCGATAAATGGCTGAAATAGGGCAAGATGACCCGCGAGGCATGTGGGCACTGGTTCTTCACATGGAATGCGTTTCGCGTTGAATGCGATCCGCAAGCCGTTGTCGACACCGTTCGATCATTCGATCCTCCATTGCCAATATTGCGCGATGGCGCGATTTATAGCGATACGCTGGCATTGGTACCGGCACCGGCACCGCTGAAGAAGATGCCCTCTACTGCTGCCACCTCAACCTTTTCTGCCAAATTAGCAATCGATCCAAAAGTCGTGCAGCAAGGTCTTGCTCAGGCGGACGTTGTTGTTGGCGAGATTTCGCGCAAGCCGGTCACATTGGACGCTGCTTTGGTTGCCCATGCTAAGGACGTCGTATCTGGCACGATCGAAGTTACTATCGACGCGGATTCGTCAGGAAAATGGAACCGGATCGCAACAGTGCTAAGAAAGACGACGAAAAAGGCCGATGGGGCCATAGAGAATGAAACGGTAACGGAAACACTCCGGCGTCACCTGGTTTCTGCGAAACGGCTCTGACCATTTTTTTGAAGTTAATATTCGCCCTTCCCGACCTTCATCCCTAAGCCGCCACTTCCCCCTTCACCGCCTCGCGCAAATACGGCGCCACCAGATCCCGCTCGCGATACCAAGCCTGGCGTTCCACCGGCAGCGTGTCGAAATTGCCGATCACCCGGCGGCAATCAGGGCTGCGGCATTGGCAGATCATGTGCCAGTTGCCGTCGGCGAGCGTCGTCGAATAATCCCAGGTGATTTCCTCGCCTGCCGCGATGTTGCGCACCGCGATCAGCGCGACGCCGTCCTCGCCGTAGCGCACCCCGGCATTGGGCGCGCAGCTGTGGTTGATGAGGTCGTCGATACGGCCGGAGGGGCCGAGATAGCCATCGGGCGACACCTGCACATAATGGTCACGGGGACCGGTCATGTCGGCGGGCAAGCGATCGGCGCGGACGAGTTTGCCGGTGAATTTGTAGATACGCTCGCCGACGCGGAACGGCACCGCGGCGAACACTGCGCGGCCGAGATGCGTCTCGCCCACCCGGAACAGCCGCGCGGCGGGCGCCGCGTGCGTGCCCTGGCGGCGGAACGGGTTGATCGTCAGCACGCCGACCATGAACCAGACGCTGGCATGGCAGGCGAGTTCGACGAAAATATAAGCGAAACCGCCCGCGCTGAAATGTTCGGCGCGGGCCGCGACGAGCAGCGTCGCCATGTCGCCCACTGACCACAGCCCCCAGGCGGGCGAGGCTTCATGCTCGCGATCGGCCTGCACGCTTTGCCAGGTCGGCCAGAAGCTGACCGGCACCATCGCGACGACGAGCATATGCGCCCAGAACGCCTCTTTGAACGCGAGCCACAGCAGCAGCGAGACGAGGCACGCGGCCATGCACACGCCTTCGCTGAGCGTCGGCGCGCTCCACGCCGAGCGGCGCCAGATAGCGAGCGTGATGGCGATGCAAGCGAGCGCCGAGACGAGGAACACCCAGCTTTGCGGCGCCTGCGGGTTGACCGCGGCATAAGTGACCGCCTCGACAGCGGTGGCCGTCGACCAGATCATCCACGAGGCGCGATTGGGGCGGACCAGTTCGTTGCGGATGCCGACCAGATAGACCGCATAACCGGCAAAGCTCGCCGCGATGGCGAGGATGAACCAGGGGCTTATCGGCATCGCGGGTTCAACATGGTTAACGTGCCGTGTAGCGGATGCAGGGACTCGCGTCCATGCAAAAAACCCAGGAGTCACCGCGAGTCGCGGGGGGATCCCCCCCATTCCTCTCCCGTTCACTGGAGTTCGAGAAAAACAGCGCGTCTCGCTGTCTAGCCCATGCCGGAGGCACGGTCGGCCCCGGACTCTGCTAGGTGAGAGGTTTATCGGGACTGATCTTTACACAACCCCTTGAGCCTTCCCGCGGTCCTATTACCATGACGCTATGCCCATCGCCCTCCTCGCCCCCCTCCTCCTCGCCGCCGCCCCCGTTCACGCCGCCTCTCCCCCGCCCGACCCGGAGCGGCTGAAGGCGACCGTCGAAAAGCTCGTCTCCTTCGGCACGCGCAATTCGCTCTCCTCACCCGACGATCCCAAGCGCGGCATCGGCGCGGCGCGGGCGTGGGCGGCGGACCAGATCGACCAGATCGGCGAGGCGTGCGGCTGCATCACCGTCGAGCGCATCGCGCGTGAATTCACCGGCCCACGCGCGCCCAATGGCGTCAACATCGTCGATGTGCTCGGCGTGCAGCCCGGCCGCGACCCCAATCGCGTCATCATCATCGGCGCGCATATCGATAGTCGCGGGTCGGACACGCTCGATGTGACCAAAGACGCACCCGGCGCCAATGACGATGGCTCGGGCGTCGCGGTGGTGCTGGAAGCGGCGCGCATCCTGTCCAAGCAAAAGTTCGACGCGACGATCGTCTATGCGATCTTCTCGGGCGAGGAGCAGGGGCTGTGGGGCGGCCAATTGCTCGCCGAAACCGCGCAGAAGCGTGGCTGGACCGTCTCGGCGATGCTCAACAATGACATTGTCGGCAACACCATGGGGCAGAACGGCATCCGCGTGGCCGACCGGGTGCGCGTCTTCTCCGAAGGCATCCGCGCGTCGGAGGATGTAAAGGAGCAGCTCGCTCGCCGCGCCAATGGCGGCGAAGACGATGGCCCCAGCCGCGCGCTCGCCAAGACGATCGACGCCGTTGCCGATACGCTGCCCGGCGGGCTCGACGTGTTCGTCGATCGCCGGCCGGATCGCTTCGGGCGCGGCGGCGACCATGAGCCGTTCCTCAAGCTCGGCTACCCCGCCGTGCGCTTTTCGGTGGCTGCGGAGAACTGGACGCAGCAGCACCAGGATTTGCGCACCGAAAACGGCATCCAATATGGCGACACCATCGACAAGATGGACTTTCCCTATCTCGCCAAGGTCGCCGCGATCAACATCGCGACGATCCGCCGCCTCGCCAGCGCCCCCGCCGCGCCCAATGGCGTGACGATCGACGGCGCGCTTAGCTTCGACACGCATGTGAAGTGGCAGGCGGTGCCGGGCGCCGCGAAGTACCGCATCCACTGGCGGCGCACCGATCAGGCCAATTGGACGGGATCGCGCGATGTGGCGGGCACCGAAGCGGTGCTCACCAACGTCTCGATCGACGACAATCTGTTCGCGGTCGCGTCATTGAGCGACAGCGGCGCGGAAAGCGTGCCGACGCTGGCGGGGCCGGCACCGCGGCAATAAGCCCGCCACCATCCAACACAGTCATCCCCGCGCAGGCGGGGATCCATGCTGGCTGAGCAAGCCGAAGTATCCGAAGTCAGCTGCAATGGACTCCCGCCTTCGCGGGAGTGACGGACTCGATCGACTACCGGCAGCAGCAACAGCAGCGCCGCGCGGCGTGGCGCGGGCGATAGGCGTGGCGCACGACCCGGCGGCCGCCATAGCTTTCGACATATTCGGTCGTCGTCGTGGTCGTCGTCACCACCGGCGCGCTTTCGATGGTGATCGTCGTCACGCCGCCGGGCACGGTATAGCTGCCGCCGCTCCCCGCGACGAAGGTCTGGGTATAGCCCTGCGCTTGCGGCTGGATGACCACCGGCGGCCGGCCATAATCGGCGCCGCGCCCGTAATCATCATAGCGATCATCGCGCCCGGCGCCTTGATAGACCACCGGCTGCGGCGGCGGCGCGATGCGATCGAGCCGGTCCCAGTCGAGGCCGTGGACGCTGTCCCACACCTGGCCGTTATCGTCGATCAGCACCGCATCATCATAATAGCGCGCCCAGTGATAGCCGTAGGGCGGCGTATCGAGCCCGAAATCGACGAAATCGGTGATGACGAAATCGCCGCCCAGCCAATAGCTCGGCAGCACGAAGCCGCGCGCCGGCCGGCGATAAGCGTGCCAGCCGCCCGGTGCCTGCATCCCGCCCCACCAGCGCCCGCCGACAGTCCCGCCCCAGCGCGGACCGGGGCCGCGCGGCAGCGACGGCGCGCCGACCGGCCCGCCCGACCAGCCGCCATGCGCGGCGACCACCGACGGCGGTGGCAGACGCTGCGCCAGCGCCGGGCTCGCCAGCGTCGCCACCATCACCATCGCGGCAATTACCTTGCGCATTTCAAAGCTCCCGCGCGCGCCCACACGGCGGGTCGCGCTATAATTAGCGGGAAATTTACGCTGCTTGAGGGGCGACCGCCAGCGTCAGCCGCGTCCCGTTCCGGGTCAGAGTCGGGCCGCCAGCAATGCGGCAATTGCCTCCACGCCGCGCGCATCCTCGGCATCGAAGCGGGCGGTGCGCGGGCTGTCGAGATCGATCACGCCGATCAGCGCGCCGTCGCGGACGATCGGCACGACGATTTCGGACGCGCTGTCAGCATCGCAAGCGATATGGCCGGGAAAGGCATGGACATCGGCGACCAATTGCGTCTCACGCGTCGCCGCCGCGGTGCCACACACGCCTTGCCCCAGCGGAATCCGGATGCACGCCGCCTTGCCCTGGAACGGCCCCAAGACCAGCTCGCCGCCAACGAAGCGATAGAAGCCCGCCCAGTTGAGCTCGGGCAGATACTGCCAGAACAGCGAGGCGGCATTCGCCATGTTGGCGATGCCATCCGCCTCGCCCGCCGTCACCGCGTCGATCGCGCCCAGCAGCTCGCGGTAGAGCTCGGCCTTGTCGGTGGTCTGGATGTCGAAGGTGAACATAAACGGATATGTAGGCAGTGCCGGTCGATCAATCCAGCCGCACCTTGCCGCGCCCGGCCTTCACCGCGCTGCGGCCTTTCTTCGCGTCGACGCGCTTGGCTTTGGCGGCTTTGCTCGGTTTGGTCTTGATGCGCTTGGCCTGGCGCTCATGCGCCTGCGCGACCAGCGCGGCGAGCCGCTCGCGCGCGTCGGCGCGGTTGGCTTCCTGGGTGCGGAAGCGCCGCGCGGTGATGACGAGCTCGCCGCCCGCCGTCAGCTTCGATCCCGCCAGCTGCTTCAGCCGCAGATAAGCGTCCGGCGCCAGCCCCAGCGCGAAAACGTTGACGCGCAATTGCACCGCCGTCGCCACTTTGTTGACGTTCTGCCCGCCGGGTCCAGTCGCGGCGAGGAAGCGCTCCTCGACAATCGCCGCCTCGGGGATCACCACCTCAACCACCGATGCCAAACCCCGCCTCGACGAATGCCGCCGGCACCGGCGCTTCCGCTTCGATCGCCGGCTTGCCCTCGCGCGGTACGGTCAGCGCGACCGCGTGGAGCAGCATCGCCGGCCCGGCGCGGCCATAGACCGGATCGCCGAGCACCGGCGCGCCCAGCCCCTCGGCAGCGTGCACCCTGATCTGGTGCGTCCGCCCGGTCAGCGGCCGGAACTCGACCAGCGCTCGCCCCTCGCGCGCCGCCAGCACGCGCCAGCCGGTCTGTGCGGCTTTGCCTTGCGCTCTGCCGACCATCCGCCAGCCCGCCGCCTCGCTGCTCACCTTGGCGAGGGGCAAGTCGATCATGCCCTCCTCGCCCGCCGGCACACCATCGAGCACCGCCAGATAGCGCTTCTCGACCAGCCCCGCCTCGAACACCTGCTGAAACCGTTTATGCGCCTTGGGATTGCGCGCCAGCAGCAGGCAGCCCGAGGTATCGCGATCGAGCCGGTGCACCGCTGTCGGCCAGCGCTGGAACCCGAAGGTCAGCCCGGCCAAATGGTTTTCCAGGCTCATCCCGCCATCGCGCGGCGGATCGACCGGCAAGCCGGCGGGCTTGTCGATAACGATCGCCTCGCCATCGATGAATAACACACGATCGCTAATCAGGCCGGACATGGGCACATCCCTTTGCCCATGCCCTTGCCACCAAGCGCGGCCCCATGCCAGTGTCGCGTCGACAGGAGTTCTTCCCCGGTGCCACCCATCCTTCGGTCCCTGATCGCCTTTTTGGCGCTGGCCTCGCTTGCGGCCAGTGGCGCGGCGGAACGCCTCTGCCCGGGGCAGGATGTCGCGCCGATGGCCGATGGCCGCATGCTCGGGCATCTGCCTTATGCGGAAGCGCCAACGGGGACGTTGGTCTCCGCCCCGGCGGGATTCGCGATCGGCGCGCCCTGCTATGTCCATCGCGACATGGCGCCCGATCTTAATCGATTGTTGCTCGCCGCCAAGGGAACGCCCGGCGTGGGGATGGCCTTGCGTGCAGTTTCCTGCTTCCGCTCGGTCGAGCATCAGCGCCTTGTGTTCTGCAGCCAGATCGGGCCCCGCAAGCGCTGCGCCAACGCCGCCGAGCGCGCGCGATCGGTCGGCCCGCCGGGCTATAGCGAGCACGCCACCGGTTATGCGATCGACTTCGGCGCGCGGCCCCTGGTCGGCGGCTGCGGCGACGTAAACGCCTGTTTCGCGCAGACACCGGCGGGCCGCTGGCTGATCGCCCACGCGCCCGAATATGGCTTTGAGCTGTCCTTCCCCCAGGGTAATGCGCAAGGCGTGACCTGGGAGCCATGGCACTGGCGCTGGGTCGGGATTTCGGCGCTGGAGGCGGGCGCCGACAAGGCCCGCGCGCTGTTCGCCCGGGCGCGCGCGAGCTTCCCGGCTTACCCCCGGACGCCCGACGCCTCGCCGCTATTGGCGCCACTGCCCTTCGCGATCCCGACACCCGCGCCAACGCCGGTGATCAACGGCGTGCCCATCCTGCCGCCAAAGCCGAAACCAGCGCCACCGCCGAGCCCGAAGCCCGACAGCCCGTCGGTGGATTAGGTCGTGAGCCCGCGAGCGACCGCAATCGGCGCAGGCGGTTGATGTCCAACTTGGGATGGTAAGCGGGTCTTACGCCGCCTTCTTGGATCGGTGCTGACGTGCCTCGCCGATCACCACGAGCGTTTTGAACTGGCGCACGCGGTCGTCGTCCGAAAATAGCCGTTGAACAAGGTCCGCATAATCCTCCATGTCGCGCGCCAGCAGGCGAATGGCGAAGTCGTAATCGCCGGTCACGTGCGCGCACTCCACGACCTGCGGGTGCTCGGCCCATTGCGCCATCAGCTCCCTGATCGTTCGATTTCCCTCCCGTTCGAGGGTGAGCAGGACGATCATCGACAGGTTCCAGCCGAGCGCGCCTGGGGCCACCACCGCTACCTCGCCCTCGATCGCGCCGATGCTGCGGAGCCGGCGGATGCGGCGATAGCAGGCCGGCGCGGAAAGCCCGATGGCATCCGCGAGGTCGGGCACGGGAGTTCGTGCGTCGTTTTTTAAGAGCTCGAGCAAGCGACGATCAAAGTCGTCGAGATCAAATTTGGTCGTCATCACCTCTCATGCGATAAACTTTATCGCAGAGAGCGCAACATCGACAACGCTTGTTGCCGCAAACCGCTACATAGTCGCGCATGAGCTACGATATCGACGCCGTCCGCGCGAACTTCCCCGCCTTGAGCCGCAAGATCGACGGCAAAAGCATCGCGTTCCTCGATAATCCTGCTGGCACGCAGGTTCCTCGCGCCGTGGTCGAGCGCATGACCGATGCGATGTTCAACAAGAATGCCAATCTCGGCGGATCGTTCTCGACGTCGCTGGCAGCCGAGCAATTGGTAGCTGACGCACACCGCGCTGCCGAGCTGTTCCTGGGGGCGCCGAACGCGGGCGAAGTCTTCCTGGGTCAGAGCATGACGACGCTCACCTTCGCCATGTCGCGGACAATCTGCGCCGATTTCGCGCCCGGCGACGAGATCATCCTGACGCGCATGGACCACGACGCCAATGTCGCGCCGTGGCTGATGGCGGCGGAGGATCGCGGGCTGACGGTTCACTGGCTCGATTTTTCGGAAGACAGCTTCGAATTCGATCTCGGCGATCTGCGCGCGCTCATAACGGAGCGCACCCGCCTCATCGCGTTCAATTACGCGAGCAATGTCACCGGCACCATCAACGACGTTGCCGGTGCAGCGCGGATCGCGCGTGAGTGCGGCGCGCAATTATACGTCGATGCCGTTCAGTTCGCGCCGCACGGGCTTGTCGATGTGGCAGCGCTCGGTTGCGACTATCTGGTGTGTTCGGCCTACAAATTCTTCGGCCCGCATTACGCCGTGCTGTGGGGTCGTCGCGAGCGGCTGCAGGCACTCCGCGCTTACAAGGTGCGGGCTGTCGGCGACGCGTTGCCAGGCCGCTTCACCACCGGCACCACCAACCGCGAAGAACTTGCCGGCGTGCACGCCGCCATCGACTATCTGGCGCAGCTTGGGGATGATTACGGCACCCCGGCCGCGACCGACCTTCGTTCGCGGCTGGCCGCCGGCTATCGCGCCATGAAGGACTATGAGGACGGCCTGACGCGGCGGCTGATCGATGGTCTTCAGTCGCTGAAAGGCGTGCGGGTGCTTGGGATCACTGACCCGGCGAACTTCTCGCGGCGGGTTTCAACGGTGAGCTTCACCACGCAAAACATCGCCGCGGCCGAGATCGCTTCGGCCCTGGCGCGCGAGGGCATTCAGGTCTGGGACGGCCACAACTACGCCCTGGAGATTTACCGCAAGCTCGGCCTGCTCGACACAGGCGGCGGCGTTCGGATCGGCCCCGTCCATTACAACACCATCGCAGAAGTCGACCGGACGCTGGAGCGCCTGGACCAGCTAATCCGCACTAGCTGAGGCGCTTGCGCGGCGTGGGTCGCGCGGGTTCGTCCCAGGTAACGCCAAAGCCGAAACCGGCAGCCCCGCCGGGCGCGAAGCGCGAAAGCCCGCCGGCGGATTAGCTCGCAAACCGATCAGCCACCGCTATCGGCCGAGGGGGCAATGTTTGTTATGGGGTGGAAAGCGGTAATTCCCCTGGTCGTCGCCCCGTGCTTGACACGGGGCTTGGCTAATCTGCTGCCGGTGCCGCGCCAAACCACCGCTCCCACAGGTCCTCCCAATCGGGATTTTCTGCCTCGATCAGCGCGAACTTCCACTCCCGCCGCCATTTCTTGACGAGCTTTTCCCGGGCGATCGCCTGCGTGATCTCGTCATGACGTTCGACATAGACCAGCCGGGTCTTTCCAAAATCTGCGACATGGCGCGAGCCCGTTCCCTCGCGGTGTCTGGCGACACGGGCCAAGGCGTCCGCGGTTACGCCGACATACATGCCGCCGCGATAGCGGTTAGCCATGATGTATACCCAGCCGCCCTTTTCCATAGGCCGACTATCGCTGGGACGGCGGACGAAGAAAAGCCTAGCCCCGTGTGGAGCACGGGGCGACGGTGAAAGCGGGCTAACCGCAATTGGGCCGTTAGCCCACGGTCCACTTTATCAGCCAACGGCCCAAGCAAAGCCCCTGCCCGGCGGGCAGGGGCTTTGCTTGCGTGCTGGATAATCAGGCGATCAGCTTCGCCGCCGTCTCGGCCACGCGTTTGCCCAGATAGCGCGCGCCCTCAAGGTCGATCGCGCTTGGCTGGCGGCTGCCGTCGCCGCCCGCCACCGTCGTCGCGCCATAAGGGGCGCCGCCCAGCACTTCGTGGACGCCCATCTGGGCCTGGTGGCCGTAATCGAGGCCGACGATCGTCAGGCCGAAATGCAGCAGGTTGGTGATGATCGAAAACAGCGTGGTTTCCTGGCCGCCATGCTGCGTCGCGGTCGAGGTGAACGCCGCGCCGACCTTGCCGTGCAAGGCGCCCCGCATCCACACGCCGCCGGCGGTATCCCAGAACGACGCCATCTGGCTGGAAATGCGCCCGAAGCGCGTCGGCGTACCGACCACGATCGCGTCATAAGCCGTGAGCGCATCGGGGCCCTCGATCAGGGGATGCGCGGTGTCGGTCTTGAAATGCGCGGCCTCGACCACCGCTTGCGGCGCGGTTTCGGGGACGCGGCGGATGTCGACTTCGGCGCCGGCGGAACGCGCGCCCTCGGCAACCGCATCGGCCATTTTCTCGATGTGGCCGTACGACGAATAATAGAGCACCAGAACTTTTGCCATGGTCTTAACTCCTTGCAGTTGAAGCAGAATGGCGGGAATAGAATGGCCGGACGGATGGGGTTGGGAGGGAGGTATCCGCCCGGCCCCCGCCAGGGGAGGCGGGTTTCTATTCGGCGTCGACGAGGACGATTTCAGCCTCTTCGATCGCCTTGATCGTAATGGTGCGGCCGCCTTCGATAGCGACGCCGTCGCGCGCCTCGATGCGTTCGCCATCGATCTCGATGGCGCCGGTTGCCGGCACCAAATAGGCATGCCGTCCCGATCCGACAAGGTAGCTTACGTATTCATCCTTAGGCAGCGTCGTCGCCAGCAGCCGCGCGTCGGCGCGGATCGGCAGCGCGTCGGCGTCTTCGGCATAGCCGCTCGCCAGCACGGCGAACTCGCCGGTGCGGCTGGCCTTGGGGAAGGGCTTGGCCCCCCAGGACGGCGCGCCGCCCAGCCGCTTGGGCTCGATCCAGATCTGGAAGATGCGCGTCGTCTCGCTCTCCAGATTATATTCGGCATGGCGCACGCCGGTGCCCGCGCTCATCACCTGGACGTCGCCGGCGACCGTGCGGCCGCTATTGCCCATCGAATCCTGGTGCGTGATCGCGCCCGAGCGGACATAAGTGATGATCTCCATGTCGCGGTGCGGGTGCGGCGGAAAGCCGGAGTTCGAAGCAATCTCGTCATCATTCCACACGCGGATTGCGCCCCAGCCCATCCGGTCGGGGTCGTAGTAATTGGCGAACGAGAAATGGTGGCGGGCATTGAGCCAGCCATGATCGGCATGGCCGAGCGTTTCAAACGGCCGCCGCTCCACGGTTTTGATGGCTTCCATTGAAGGTCTCCTGTCAGGCGTCGGCGTCAGGCGCGCGGCGGCTGGTTGGTCGAAAACAGATAGCGATGGATTTTCCACGCACCAGCTTCCCGGCGCAGCACGAAGAGCTCGTTATTGCCTTCCTGGGATTGCTGGCCAGTGGCGAGCAGCGTCTGCGTCCCTGCCGAGCTGGTGCGAGCCCAAGCCCAGTCACCCGCTTCCTCGACCTCATCGATCGTGAACACGATGTCGAGCTTCAGCGTGTTGAACACATGCTCATAGCCCGCCCGCACCGCGTCGCGCCCGACAAGCGCCGGCGCATGCTGGGGCATGAACACTGGATCGGCGCCGTAAAGGCCCAGGATTGTGTCGGTATCGTTGGCGTTGAGCGCCGCCTCATAGGCCTTGAGAACCGTGGTAATGGTCATGATCGCCTCCTTGGTTGGCGCCAAGATAGGGCTTTTGATTGCGCGGCAAATGGAAACGTCAGAAACTGATTGTTTCCGTTATTGCGGTTTTCGCGAAACCAGCATAACCGTCATGCCGGACTTGTTCCGGCATCCACCGCGCCGCGCGGTATGCGCTCGAAAGGTCAAGCGCGTCGCTCACGGCAGCGTGGACCCCGGCACGAGGCCGGGGTGACGATTTGGAGGAACAGACCGATGCGCCTGCCCGATCTCGAAGCCTGGGCGATTTTCGCGAGCGTCGTCGATCATCGCTCGTTCAGCGGCGCGGCAGACGCGATCGGCGTGTCCAAGGCGACCGTCTCCAAGGCGGTCACCCGCCTGGAAGAGCAGCTCGGCCAATCGCTGTTCCACCGCACCTCGCGCAAGCTCACCCTCACCGAAAACGGCAAGGCGCTTGCCGATCACGCCGCGCGCATCCTGGCGGAGGCGGTCGCCGCAGAAGAAGCCGCGCGCGATGCCGCCACCGCGCCCGCCGGCCTGATCCGCGTGACCGCGCCGATGACGCTCGGCCTGCTCCACGTCACCGACCTCATCGCCGAGTTCCTCAAGCAGCACCCCGCCATCGAGATCGACCTCAACCTCTCCGATGCGCGCGTCGATATCGTCGCCGAGGGGTTCGATATCGCGGTGCGCATCGCCGATTTGCCCGACAGTTCGCTGCGCGCGCGCCGGCTGGGGCCGGTGACCGCGCATGTCATCGCCGCGCCTGCCTATCTCGCCGCGCACGGCACGCCGACACACCCCGCGCAATTGGGCGAGCATCGCTGCCTCGGCTATTCGAACGCGACCGGCCCGTGGCGCTTCACCGGCGCGGACGGCACCGAGGTTTCGGTGCGGGCCGCCGGCCCGTTGCGCGCCAATTCGGGCGACGCGCTGCTGCCGGCGCTGCGCCAGGGGCTCGGCATTGGCTGCCTGCCCGATTTCATCGTCGATGGCGATCTGGCGCGCGGCACCCTCGTCCCCATCCTCACCGATTGGCGGCTGCCGCCGTCCGCCATCCACCTGATGACGCCGCCCGGCGCGCTCCGCCCCGCGCGCGTTGAAGCGCTGCTAACCTATCTCGCCGAGAATCTGCGCCGCATCTGCCCCAGCTGAGCGCCCCTCCACACCTCGCGACTCGTGGAGTCAGGCCGATTAATCCGAAATTAACCTTTTACCTTCATCAACGATCAGGTTAATAGTTTCTGTGCTGAGGCAAGCCGGAGCCGAGGGGGTGTTCGGGGCCGCGAGCGACAGGGGAACTGCCAGATGCGCGTGCTGCTGATCGAAGACGAGCCGACAACCGCCAAGGCGATCGAGCTGATGCTCACGACCGAGGGCTTCAACGTCTATACGACTGACCTGGGCGAGGAAGGGCTCGATCTGGGCAAGCTGTATGACTACGACATCATCTTGCTAGACCTCAATCTGCCGGACATGCACGGCTATGACGTGCTGAAAAAGCTCCGCGTCGCCCGGGTGCAGACGCCGGTGCTGATCCTGTCGGGCATTAACGAGATGGACAGCAAGGTGCGCAGCTTCGGCTTCGGTGCTGACGATTACGTCACCAAGCCCTTCCACCGCGAAGAGCTGGTCGCGCGCATCCACGCCGTCGTGCGCCGCTCAAAGGGTCACAGCCAGTCGGTCATCCGCACCGGCAAGCTCGCCGTCAACCTGGATGCCAAGACCGTCGAAGTCGATGGCGCCCGCGTCCACCTGACCGGCAAGGAATATGCGATGCTCGAGCTGCTGAGCCTGCGCAAGGGCACCACGCTCACCAAGGAAATGTTCCTCAACCACCTTTATGGCGGCATGGACGAGCCCGAACTCAAGATCATCGACGTGTTCATCTGCAAGCTGCGCAAGAAGCTGAGCATGGCGTGCGACGGCGACAATTATATCGAAACCGTGTGGGGCCGCGGCTATGTGCTGCGCGAGCCCGAAGAGGTCGTCGCGGTCGCCTGATTTTCCTTCGTCACCGGAATTACAGCTGGGCCGCGGCCACCCGGGGGGTGCCGCGGCCTTTTTTGGTTTTGGGCCTGTTTTGGGGCATTGAGGGGGGTGCGCGCAAAAGTCGGCTGTCCCGCCTTCTAAATCAAGCTATTACAGTTCTTGTAGATCAACTGATGCCTGATAGGGTGCCAACAGGTGCTAACCTGTGCTATCGAAAACGTAAATTACTCCGAGGGTCCTCTAATGCTTTTAAATGAAATTGAGCAGGCTCAGCGCTTGGTGAGGACTGATGCGTATCAGATGTCCATTGGTGAAATTGTCACCATGTACGAGAATAGCGAGATAACGATAGATCCCGAATTTCAGCGTCTATTTAGATGGGAAATTGGTCAGAAATCCAAACTGATTGAATCACTATTATTGGGCATTCCGATTCCTTCTATTTTTGTTTTTGAGAAAGAGGATGGCACTTGGGAGTTAATAGACGGACTCCAGCGAATTTCGACTATTTTGGAATTTATGGGGCGTTTGCGAGAAGGTGACGGGTTGCGCGCACCCTCAGTCCTTGAAGCGACTAAATATCTGCCTTCACTCCATAATGCGGTTTGGGAAGTGTCCGACCGAATCAACGATTTAACGGAGGAAGAACAGTCTGCAATCGACAAAAGTCTTCAACTCGCGATTCGGCGTAGCAGAATTGCGGTCGAAATCTTGAAGCGGCCTAGTGACGATCAGACAAAGTATGACTTATTTCAGCGCCTGAACGCTGGAGGGACTCAAGCAAACGCTCAAGAACTACGTAACTGCGTAGTGTTGATGATCAACAGTGATTATTATCGAGAAATTAAAGCAGCCGCAGAGCAAGCGGTTTTTCAGACAGTCGTATCGGTAACAGAGGACCAACAGGAAAAGCAGCGACATATGGAACTAGCTATGCGTTTCCTTGCTCATGCCCAAGTGCCCTATGATGGACGGTTAGATGTAGAAGAATACATTGACGAAAGCGCAGTTGCCCTTGCCAAAGCAGGCGATGCAGCAGGAGCAGCGAGTCTAATTAGTCGAACTTTTGGGCTCCTGTATGATGTAGCAGGAGCTAATGCGCTTCGACGTTTCGATGGTGGCCAACACACTGGCAGGGTTGGCCTAGTTGGCCTCGAAACGATAGCTGTGGGCATCGCTAAAAATCTTCCGGCTATTGAGCAGCTTGGAGATCAGGCTGCAAGAGCTTTTGTCAGGAATAAGATTGAGACTTTTTGGGCGCAACCTGAGGTAGCTACTTTCACATCACCTGGTTTGAGAGGCACTGTCCGCATCCAAAGGACGGTACCGTTTGGGGAAGCGTGGTTCGCGCCGTGAGCAAGCCTTACTCAGAGGCGGATTTTTCAGCCCAGATCACCGAAGATCGTAATTGGCGCATGAAAGAGATTTCCGACCTCAAGTCGACAATACAGCAAGGCGATGAAGGAGCTAAACGGGTTCTTTTGAGGGCACTTGTAACTATATGCTATGCTCACTGGGAAGGATATGTTCGCTTTACAGCGAAAAAATATCTCGAGCATATAGCGATGCGGAAGTTCCAATACAGTCAACTTAATCCTCAATTTTTTAAAAACTACTTTCTACCCAGACTAGCGTATAGCAGCGGCAGAAATCTAAGCATCTCCGAGCGTTGTGCTTTGGTCGAAGAGATACTCAATTCATCTGACCGACGATTCAGCCGTGTTAATGAAGAGCTTATTAATACAAAGGCAAATTTGAACTTCGATGTATTCTCAGATATTTGTATTGTTTGCGGGTTAGCGGTTGAACCATTCTCCAGCAACTCTACTTTCATGGATATTATTCTGCTCAAACGCCGAAATGCCATTGCGCACGGAGAAGAAACACTGATTGCACTGGATTCTCTCGATGAGGTCGTGAATGGAACGATTTCATTAATGCGAGCCTTTGGCGATGCGCTCGAAAATCATGTTGTCCTACAGACTTACAAAGCCGCGTGATCCCAAGAGTCTTCGTAACCGATCATTAGCCTACCCCTGTCCTACACCCCCACCCCGCGCTACCCTCATCGCATGGCCCCGGCCCATCGCCCTTCCCTCACCCCACACACCGCGCGCACCCGCCGGAGTGGGCAACAAAGGGGGGACGTAGTGTCAACTTCGTCAACTTCGGGCGGACAGCGCGCCGGCGACTCAGGCGGCATCGTCGGGCCGGGGATCGGCCGGCATCGGCGCGGCCCCCATGGTCAGTGCGACCATTCGGACCATTCGCGGCCCCGCCCGCCGCTTCCCGTCCGCTGGCGTCCACGCCGCTTCCCGATTGCCGCGCCCGCGCCTAAGCTCCTGCGCCACAACAGGAGAGCAATCGATGCGGCGCGATGTCGAGTTCAGCAATGCGGCGGGCAACACCTTATCGGGCCGGCTGGAGCTGCCGCCCGGCCGCATCCGCGCGGTCGCGCTGTTCGCGCATTGCTTTACCTGTACAGCCCAGAGTCATGGCGCGCGGCGGATCAGCACCGCGCTTGCCACCCACGGCATCGCGACGCTGGCGTTCGATTTCACCGGGCTCGGCAAGAGCGAGGGCAGCTTTGCCGACAGCCATTTTGCGATGAATGTGAGCGATCTGGTCGCCGCCGCCGGGCATCTGCGCGCGACGGTGGGGGCGCCGGCGTTGCTCGTCGGCCACTCCTTGGGTGGCGCGGCAGTGATCGCGGCGGCGGGCGAGATCCCCGAGGTGAAGGCCGTGGTGACGATCGGCGCGCCGTTCGATCCCGCCCATGTGCTCCACCAGCTTGGCGATCAGGTGGAGAAGGTGCGCGCGGCGGGGCAGGCCGAAGTGACGATCGGCGGGCGCCCGTTCGAGGTGTCGGCGGCGTTTCTCGATGCGGTCGAGGGGCATGATCAGGCGGCGCGGCTGGCGGCGCTGAAGCGCGCGCTGCTGGTGATGCACGCGCCGGGCGACACGATCGTCGGCATCGAGAATGCCGGGCAGATTTTCAGCGCGGCCAAGCACCCGAAGAGCTTCGCCTCGCTCGACCATGCCGATCATCTGCTCACCCGGGCCGAGGATGCGTCCTACGCCGCGCAACTGATCAGCGCCTGGGCCGAGCATTATCTGCCGCCGGTCGCCGAGCCCGATCTGCCGCCCGAAGGCCATGTGAGAGTGACGACGACCGATGCCAAATTCACCAGCATTGTCGATTCATCGGGCCACAGCTTCCTGGCGGACGAGCCGCTCAAGGTCGGTGGCGATGATCTGGGGCCGACGCCGTACGACCTGCTGCTCTCCGCGCTCGGCACCTGCACGGCGATGACGATCAAGCTGGTCGCGGATCGCGAAGGCATTCCGCTCACCAATGTCGAAGTGACGCTCGACCACCAGCGCTGCCATTCGGAGGATTGCGCTCAGACCGGCGAAGGGCGGCCGAAGATCGAAGTGCTCGAACGCCGCATCCACCTGACCGGCGACTTGACCGAAGCGCACCGCGCCCGGCTGCTGGTGATTGCCGACAAATGCCCGGTGCACCGGACGCTGGAGAGCCATCCGGTGATCAGGACGATGCTGGTTTAGCCGGGCCCGTCAACCGCCTGACTGAAGAGATTGGGCGAGATTATTGCGTATCTCATCCTGTTTTTGACGGATCATATCGGGTATCAAAAAGGCATCGATCAACCACCAGAAGAAACCAATGACGATCAGATAAGACAATATCTGTAGAATGGCGGTGCCGGGGCGACCGAGATAGAAGCGATGGCCGCTCACCCATCCAAGGAAAATCCACAAGACATAAGCAACCGTCGTATTCGGCCCGTCGTTGGCGACCCGCTGCTCAATGAGAGACTTTTCGGCAGTGCTAAGCGTCATGGGCGTCCTTTCGTTTCGCTGCCGGTAATTCTCCCCCAACTCACATCGCCGAGCAAGCCCGATCACGGCTTCTCCCGGTCGACGATCGAGAACAGGATGCGCACCCAGGCGCCGATCATCGGCTTGCCCCCCTTGCGCGGCGGGATGACGAGGAACTGGAACGCCGCGTCGCGGATGCCGCGCGCCAGACCCGTGCCGGGCGGTCGGTCGCCGAGGATGATGCAGTCCTCGACATGGTAGCGCGGCGCCGTCTTGCAGGCGATCAGCGCTTCGGCGCCGCCGTGCAGCCCCTTGGGAATGTAGGGCCCGGTCTGCGCGTCGGTCGGCTCGCGATACCAGGCGGCGGCGTAGAGCGGTTCGCCATTGGGCGCGGTGCCGATCGCCTCGCTGTCGCCCGCGCCGGCGCCGCCGCCCGCATCCGCCGTTTCGACTGGGTGGCGAGCGATCTTGCCGATGTCGGCCGCCTGATAGTCCGAGCGGTTGAGGCTGATCATGCCCGGAACGTTGGTGATCGGCACTGGCGGCGGCGCGGGCGGCTGCTCCGCAGGATGCAGCTTGGTCGGCTGGGTCTTGGCGGCTTTTTGCTGGCGCTGGGTCGCGGTCGGCGAGTTGGCCGACTGGTGATCGGCATCGGCGTTGAACACGTCAAAGGTCTTGTCGCCCCGCCCGGCGAATTGCGGCAAATGCGGCGGCCACAGCGTCAGCAGCGCGAGCAGGATCAGCAGCTCGACAAGGAGCGCGCCGATCAGCCCCGATCCGCGCCGCCGCAGCAACGCGGTTCCGTCCTCACCCATTCTGTCTAGCAACGCCCGGCGCACGCACGATCCATTATGTCGGACGCGCCACGGCGTCTCGGCGCGGGCCCTTACCGCAGCGCTATGGCAGGATGAAGGCGCAAAATTGTAACGGCACCGTCATACCGGCTGAGCCGGCAGCGCTCAGACGATCTCGAACAACCCCGCCGCGCCCATGCCGCCGGCGGTGCACATCGAGACGACGACCCAGCGCACCCCGCGTTTGCGCCCCTCGATCAGCGCGTGGCCAACGAGCCGGCTGCCGGTCATGCCAAACGGATGGCCGACCGCAATGGCCCCGCCATTGACGTTGTACTTCTCGGGATCGATGCCGAGGTGATCGCGGCAATAGACGCACTGGCTGGCGAATGCTTCGTTGAGCTCCCAGAGACCGATATCCTCGACGCTCAGCCCCGCTTTGGCGAGCAGCTTGGGGATGGCGAAGACCGGGCCGATGCCCATCTCGTCGGGCGCGCACCCTGCCGCCTGGAAGCCGCGATAAATGCCGAGGATGTCCTTGCCCTCGGCCTCGGCCGTCGCGCGGTCCATGACGATCTGCGCCGAGGCGCCATCGGAGAGCTGGCTGGCATTGCCCGCCGTCACATTCTTGCCCGGGCCGGTGAACTCGCCGCCCGGCCAGACGGTCTTGAGGTCCTTGATGCCTTCATACGTCGTGCCGGCGCGGATGCCCTCGTCCTGCGCGAGCGTCACGGTCTCGCTGCCGGTGCGGTTGCCTTCCTTGTCGAACAGCGCCTTTTCGACCGTGATCGGGACGATTTCCTCGGCGAACGCGCCAGTCGCCAGCCCTTCTGCCGCACGCTGCTGGCTCATCGCGCCATAGCGGTCCTGCGCCTCGCGGCTGACCTGGTAGCGCTCGGCGACGATCTCGGCGGTCTCGATCATCGGGATGTACGCGGCGGGCTGATGTGCGGTCACCGACTTGTTGATGTAGCGCGGCGCGTCCTTGGTGACGGTCATGCTCACCGACTCCATGCCGCCCGCCAGCGCGAGATCGATGTCGCCCGCGATGATCGACCGCGCCGCCAGCGCCACCGCCGTCAACCCCGATCCGCATTTGCGGTCGAGCGTGAAGGCCGGCACGGTGATCGGCAGATCAGCAGCGAACAGCGCCATCCGCCCGGCATTGCCCCCCGTCGTGCCCCATTGGTTGCCGACGCCCCACATCACATCCTCGATCCGCGCCGGATCGATGCCGGCGCGCTCGACCACCGCGTTCATCACATGCGCGGCGAGCACCGGCGCTTCGGTCGCGTTGAACGCGCCGCGATAAGCCTTGCCGATGCCGGTGCGGGCAGTGGCGACGATGGCGGCTTCGCGCATCGAATATGGTCCTCTTGATATCGTTGCTGCCGGGATCGCTATCGCATCGCGCGATTGGACGCCAGCTAGCGCGATCGTGAGCAAACCCGGCACCGATATGGGACGATTGTGCACGCGCACCGCGCCGCACTTGGGTTATGGGAGCATCCATGACCTTGCCCGACTGTAACCGACGCGCCTCGCCCCGCGTATGACCACCAGCGGCACTCCCCTTGCCCGGAGCGAAGCCGAGCTCAAGCACCTGATGGTCGCCGGGCTCGACGGCGATGCGGGCGCGCAGGAGCGGTTGCTGCGGGCAATGCTGCCCCTGTTGCGTGGCTTTTTCGGCCGCCGGTTGGGGCGCGAGGCGGACGAGGTGGAAGATCTGGTGCAGGAAACATTGATCGCCTTGCATACCCGGCGCGCGACGTTCGATCGCGATCGGCCGTTCACCGCCTGGGCTTATGCCGTCGCGCGTTACAAGCTGGTCGATCATTTCCGTCGTCGCCGCGCGCATGTGCCGGTGGAGGATGTCGCGGAAATCCTGCTCGCCGAGGGTTTCGAGGATGCGTTGAGCGCGCGGCTCGATGTCGACCGGCTGCTCGAAGGCTTGTCGCCCAAGCAAGCGCGCGCCATTCGCGACACCAAGATTTCCGGGCTGAGCGTGGCCGAGGCGGCGAGCGACGCCAAATTGAGCGAAGCCGATGTGAAAGTATCGGTGCATCGCGGGCTGAAAGCACTGGCCGAAAGGCTGAAGGGACAATGATGGTGGCGGATGTGATGGACAGCGATGCTTTGATCAGCGCGCTGGCGGCCGATACCCGGCCGGTCCCGCGCTCCGCCGTGATGCGCCGGCTGTTGATCGGCATCGGCGGCGGCGGGCTGGTGTGCCTGGCGCTGGTGCTGGGGCTGCTCGGGCCCCGCGCCAATCTCGACGCGGCGATGCTGACCGGGCCGTTCTGGATGAAGGCGGGCTATACCGCCGCGCTGGCGCTGATCGCGACCGGCATGGTCGCGCGCCTCGCCCGGCCCGATCGCGCGTCCGGCTGGTCGGCCTGGCTGATCGCGCTGCCGGTCGCATTGCTGACCGCGCTTGCGGTGCGCGAGCTCATCATCATGCCGCCGGTCGACTGGCGGCCGATGGTGATGGGCCAGAGCGCCTCGATCTGCTCGGTGCTCGTCGTGCTGTCGGCAATGCCGGTGTTCGCCGGGCTGATCTGGGCGTTCCGCGCGCTGGCGCCGACCCGGCTCCGGCTGGCGGGCGCGGCGGCGGGCCTGGTCGCCGGCAGCGTCGGCGCGACCATTTATGGCTTGCATTGCGTCGAGGCGACCGCGCTGTTCGTGCTCAGCTGGTACACGCTCGGCATCGCCGCCAGTGCGGCACTTGGCGCGCTGATCGGGCCGAAATTGCTGCGCTGGTAATCGGGCTTGTAACCGCCGGCCCGGCTAGTGCGAAAGTAAGGCATCGGTCGCGGGGTTTCCCCCTTTTCCCCGCGGCCAACCTGATTTGAAGGAGCCTGATCGATGTCGCGTTTTCTGACCGCCTTTGCGCCGGCGCTGGCGCCTGCTTTCCTGCTCGCCGCCTGCTCGGGCGCGTCGATCACGCCGAGCGCGGACGCCGCGACCAATGGCGGTGACACCGCCTCCAAGGTCGCGCTGGGCGATACCGCGCGCCCGACCGTGATCGAGCTGTACCAGAGCCAGGGCTGCTCGTCGTGTCCGCCCGCCGACAAGGTGGTGAACCGCGTCGCCGACCGGCCCGATGTGATCGCGCTGTCGTTCGCGGTTACCTATTGGGACGATCTCGGCTGGAAAGACACCTTCGCCAGCCCGGCTTTCACTGCACGCCAATGGGATTATGCCCATGCCGCCGGCCGCTCGGTCGTCGCGACGCCGCAGGTGATCGTCAACGGCAAGCAGCCGGTGCTCGGCAGCCGCGAAGGCGAACTGAACGACGCCATTGCCCGCAACGCCAATCATGATGGCCCGACCGTGACGGCGGATGCCGGCAAGGTGACCGTCAGCGCCGGCAAGGGCGATGCGACGGTCTGGCTGGTCCGCTATGATCCGCGCACGATCAACGTCGCGGTTGCCGGCGGCGAGAATGAGGGCGCCACCATCCCGCACCGCAACATCGTCAAGCAACTGACGCCGCTCGGCCAGTGGCATGGCAGCCAGGCAAGCTTCACCCTGCCCGCCGCGCCCGCCGGTCTCAAGACCGCCGTGCTCGTGCAGCAGGGCAAGGGCGGCCCGATCATCGCCGCCGGCCGCGCCTGATCGACGCCCGGCCTAGCGAACCAACGCCTACTTCAGCGGTGCCGGTCCTAAGGACCCCCCTCCTCCCCTTGGCGGCACCGCTGGAGACCATTGCCGATCACCCGGTTTTTCTAAGCCTCACCACACCCTATCTTCTCCCCGAAGGAGAATGAGATGACGAAGATCACGGTGCTTGGATTGGGCGCGATGGGGTCGCGCATGGCCGAACGGCTGATCGCCGGCGGGCATGACGTCACCGTCTGGAACCGCAGTGCCGGCGCGACGGAAGCTTTCCAAGGCCGCGCTACCATCGCCGGCACCCCCCGCGACGCCGCCAACGGCGCCGAGATCGTGCTCGCCATGGTGCGCGACGACGATGCCGCGCGCGCCGTGTGGCTGGGCGATGACGGCGCTTTCGCGGCTATGGCGGCCGGCGTCATCGCGATCGAAAGCTCGACCGTCACGCCTGCCCGGGCCGCTGATTTCCACGCGGCGGCCGCCGCCCGCGGGATCGAGGCGCTCGATGCCCCGGTGGCGGGCTCGCTGCCCCAGGCCGCTGCCGGCCAGCTGATCTTCCTCGTCGGCGGCGACGCGGCAACGCTCGACCGCGCCCGGCCCGCGCTCGATGCAATGGGCGGGGCGATCCACCATGTCGGCGCGGCAAGCGCCGGCAGCCGCATCAAGCTCGCCATCAACGCGCTGCTCGGCGTCCAGGTCGCCGCCGCCGCCGAGCTGATGGGCACGCTCGCCGCGCAAGGCATCGCGATGGACAAGGCCGCCGAAGTGATCGGCGCGGTGCCGGTCGCGAGCCTCGCGCTCAGAAGCTATCTGGCCGGCATGGCGGCGGGACTATTCGCCCCAATGTTCCCCGTCGCGATGATCGACAAGGATCTGGGCTATGCCGAGGCGATGGCCGCCGGCGCGCCGCTGCCCCTGACCATGGCGGCGCGCGCGGTCTATCAGCGCGCAGGGGCGGCGGGGCTGGCCGAGGAGAATATGAACGCCGTCGTTAAGCTCTACCGCTAGCGCATTGCCTGCGCTCGCGCCGCTGCCTAAGCCGTTGCAAGGCTGAAAGGAGTAGATGATGGTGGAGGGCAACGGGCAAGGCTGGACAGTGCCGAGCTTCGCCCCCGCCGCGCCGCGCCGCCTGTGCACCGATTGCGGCTTGTCGCGCACCGCGCTCGCCAAAAGCTGCGGCACGGCCTGCCAATTCATCCGGCCCGATTATGCCAGCCTTGAGGCGCGCATCCACGGCCGCGCCCGCGACGCCGACAAGGCCGACGAGCTGTTCTTCGGCCCCTATCGCCGAATGGCGCGCGTCGCGCTGCGCGAACCGCGCCCCGGCGCGCAATGGACCGGGATCACCACGCGTCTCGCCGAGCGGCTGCTCGAAACCGGCGCGGTCGATGCGGTGCTGACGATGGCGCCCGACCCCAGTGATCGCTGGAAGCCGATGCCGGTCATCATCACCGACCCGGCCGATATGGCCGAGGCGCGCGGCATGCGGATGGGCCACGCGCCCCTGCTCGTCCTCCTCGAACCCGCCCGCGCAGCGGGGCACCGGCGGATCGCGGTGATCGGCATTCCCTGCCAGGTTCATGCATTGCGCGCGATCGAGGCGGAGCTGGGCCTGGAGCGGCTCTACGTCATCGGCACGCCCTGCTCCGACAACACGACAACCGAGAATTTCCATAAATTTCTAAGTCTATTGAGCGACGATCCTGATACGATCACGTATCTCGAATTCCGCGCCGATTATCATGTCGAGCTGCGCTTTGCCGATGGCAGCCACAAGCTGATCCCTTTCCTCCACTTGCCGCTCGCCGATCTGCCGGGGGATTTCTTCCCGCTCACTTGCCGCACCTGCGTCGATTACACCAACGCGCTTGCCGATGTCACCGTCGGCTATATGGCCGGCGAGGGCGAGCAGTGGCTGATCGTCCGCAACGAGCGCGGCGAAGAATTGGTCGGCCTGCTGCAAGGCGAAATCGTCGAAAAGCCGCTGCGCAGCACTGGCAAGCGCGACGGCGCGGTGAAAGGCTTTCTGATCAATACCGAGCTTGCCGCCGGCGGCTTGCCGCTGCGCCGCATGCCCCGCCCGATCCGCGCGATCATGGCGCGGCTGATGCCGATCATCGGCCCCAAGGGCCTGGAATTCGCGCGCGCGCGGCTTGAGATGAAGGCGATCGAAACCGTGCTTCACTTGCGCCGCGCCGAGCCCAGAAAGCTCAAGTCCATGGTGCCCGATCATGTCTGGCGCCTCGTCGCGCGCTACGGGATTGCGCCCGGGCCCGGGGAACGCCCCTCGACAAGCGAGGATCGCGCCGCTTAAGGCCGCGCCGGAAAAGGCCAAAAAGAAGGGTTGACCATGCGAACGGCATTCATCACCGGCGCCACTGCCGGCATCGGCGCTGCAGCAGCGCGGGCATTTGTCGGCGCAGGCTGGCGCGTCGTCGCGACCGGGCGGCGCGCCGAACGGCTGGACGCGCTGGTCGGCGAACTGGGCGCCGCGAATTGCGCGACGATCAATGCGGACGTGCGCGACACCGCAGCGATGATCGCCGGCCTCGCTGCGCTTCCCGACGATTTCCGCGCCATCGATCTGCTGATCAACAATGCCGGCCTCGCGCTCGGCACTGGCCCCGCGCAGGCCGCCGATCCCGATCAGTGGCAAGTGATGATCGACACCAATGTCTCGGCGCTCGTTCGCCTCACCCGCGCGCTGCTGCCCGGGATCATCGAGCGCAAGGGCGCGATCATCAACCTCTCGTCGGTCGCCGCGACCTACCCTTATCCCGGCGGCAATGTGTATGGGGGAACAAAGGCTTTCGTCCGTCAATTCTCATTGGGCCTGAGGTCCGATTTGTCAGGCACCGGCGTGCGCGTCACGTCGATCGAGCCGGGCATGGTCGAAACCGAATTCACCGTGGTGCGCACCGGCGGCAATCAGGAAGCATCGGACAAGCTCTACGCCGGCGCCAACCCGATGATCGGCGATGACATCGCCAAAACAATGCTTTGGGTCGCCGAGCTACCGCCCCACCTCAACATCAACACGCTGGAACTGATGCCGGTCAACCAGTCGTTCGGCGGCTTCCTCGTCCATCGCGACGGCGCCTGACGCGGGTAGCGCGCTAGGCGACGGGAATCGTAAAGCTCACTTGCCCGCCGCCATGATCGGCGTTGCCGATGCACATCGCGCCGCCCCATTGTTCGATGATGTGGTGGCAGATCGCCAAGCCGACGCCCATGCTTTGGCCCTGTTTGGTCGAAACGAACATCGTGTCTGCCCGGCCCAGGATCGCGGCATCGAAGCCTGGCCCTCGATCCTCGACCTGGACGCGCACCTTGTCGCCGTCGCGCCGCGCGCTGATCTCGATCGCGGGCCGCGCAAGGCTCCCCATCGCTTCATAAGCGTTGCGCATCACGTTCACGAAAACCTGGAGCAGCTGGACACGATCGGCCGAGATTTGCGCGGCCGGCGGCTCGACATCGGCCTGCACCGCGACCCGGAACCGATCCTCGCCGATAAAGGTCAGCACGCGCGCTTCCTCGATCACGTTGGACAGGCTGAGCTTCTCGGCCAGCTTCGCCTCGGGCGACACGAACCCCCGCAAGCGGCGAATAATCTCACCCGCCAGCGCGATCTGTTGGCCAGCTTGCTCCAACAGCGGATCGAGCGTTTCGCGGGTCGCGCCCGATGCTGCCGAAAGGCGCGCTGCCGCCAGAAAATTCGCGCTCGCCGCCAGCGGCTGGTTGAGCTCGTGCGCCAGCCCCGCCGCCACCGCACCCATCGCGTTGAGCCGCGCGGTGCGCAGATAATGCGCGCGCAATTCCTCGGCGCGCTGCTCGGCCTCGATCCGCTCGCTGATGTCGCGGACGAACCCGGTGTACAGCGTCTCGCCATCGCACAGCACGTGGCCGACCGTCATCTCGACCGGGAACGCGCCGCCATCGGCGCGGCGTCCGGTTGCGGACAGCGTCTGCCCGAGCATGCACTCCAGGCTGGCGCCGCCAAAGGGCCGGGTCGGATCACCGCCCTTGGCAGCAGCGAACATCGGCACGAGCTGCTCGACGCTCAGGTCGATCAGGTCCTCGGTCGAGCGCTTGAAGATCGCTTCCGCCGCGCCATTGGCGGCTCGAACACAGCCCTGATCATCGACCATCAGCACCGCATCGGGCGCGGTGTCGATTACCGATCGCAATTGCGCCTCGCTGCGCGCCAGCGCGGCACGCTCGGCCTCGACGCGGGTGATGTCGAGCACCACGCCGAGCATCCGATCAAGCACCAACTCCTCGTCGAACCAGCACAAGGCGATGCCTTCGATCAGCCGCACCTCGCCATCGGGCCGGTGGAAGCGATAGCGATAGACCATGCGGTCGCGGCCGTGCTTGACCACCTCGGCAATGTCGTCGCGAATGCGCGCGGCATCCTGCGGATCGACGAACGCCGCCCAGCCTTCGAACGTCGCCATCGATCCGGCCGGCGCGCCAAAGCGCTCCTCGGCGCCGCGATCCCAGACCAGGCGATCGCCCTTCATATCCCAGTCGACGAAGCCGATCGCGTCGGCCGCAGCAAGCTTGTCGTTCAGCGGGAACGCCTCACCAAGCGCCGTCGCGAGCGGGTGCGTCCGGTCGCGAATGAACGGATTGGTCATGGGCGCTTGCCCTGACCTTTAGTCGGCAAGCGCCGGCGCATCGATCAGGCCGGCGGCATGGACCAGGTGGATCGCGGCCGGCAGCGACGGCGCGTTGAGCTTCGCCATCAGATTGGCGCGATGCACCTCCACCGTGCGCACGCTGAGCCCCATCTGCTCGGCCATGTCACGGTTCGACGCGCCATCGACGAGCAGCATCAGCACTTCGCGCTCGCGCGGCGAAAGCCCGCCGATCCGGGTGCGCGCCTGCTGCTTGCGAACCGTCGTCGCCTCGGTCTCACGCAGGCTTGCAAAGGCGCGGTCGACCGCGGCGAACAACGCCTGATGATCATAGGGCTTTTCCAGGAAATCGACCGCGCCGAGCCGCATTGCCTGCACCGCGAGCGGCACATCCCCCCTGCCCGTCACGACGATGGTCGGGAAACGATCGCGCTCGGCCTCGATCCGCTTGAGCAGCTGGAGCCCCGACAGGCCGGGCATGTGGAGATCGAGCAGCAAGACGCCCGCTTCGCGCTCGCCGATATCCGCGAGAAACGCTTCGGCCGACGCGAAGCCGGTCACGATCCGGTCGCCCCGCGTGCCGAGCAACGCCCGGAGCGAGACGCGCACCGCTTCCTCATCATCGACGATGTAGGCAAACTCGCTCATTTGCGGTACCTTGGACCAGAATGGAGCTATTGAGTGCCATGGGGCTCGCGATCTGTAAATAACGGCGCACCCAGGCCAAACCGCCTTCACCATTCGGCTACGGTCGCTGGTGTATAAGGCACCGATGAGCGCCGATCCGCACGACCCGCCCGAGATTCCCTGGGGCAGCCGCATCATGCGCGCGATCGCGTGGCGGTCGGGCAGCCAGGTCGTCGCGCAGCTGATCATGTGGATGGGGACATTCTTCGTCATCCGCATCCTCGATCCGCGCGATTACGGCCTTTACGCCATGACATCGAGCGTACTCGCTTTCCTCACGCTGCTGAACGGCCAGGAATTCGCCGCCTCGCTGGTGCAAGCGCCCACCGTGACACGCCACCAAATCCGCCAGACCTTCGGCCTGCTGATCGCGATGAACGGCGCGATGGCGGCGCTGCAAGTGGCGATCGCGCCGCTGGCAGCGGCCTATTATGGCCACCCGCAAGTCGCGACGATGCTGCGCGTGCAGGCGCTGCTTTACCTCTCTACGCCGCTAATCGCCGTGCCGAGCGCGCTGCTCAGCCGCGAGCTCAATTATCGCACGCAGGCGACAGTCAATCTGGGCTCAGCGCTGATCGGCGCGGGCGTGTCGCTGGGGCTGGCGCTGGGCGGCGCCGGGGTGTGGACGTTAGTCGCCGCACCAATTTGCGCGTTCTGGACACGCGCCATCGGGCTGACGATCGCGGCACGGATGCTGGTGCTGCCGAGCTTCGATTTTCGCGGCGCCGGCAGCGTGATCCGCTTCGGCGGGGCGATGCTGTTGAGTTCAGTCTTCTGGCTGTTCCAGACCCAGGCGGATGTGCTGATCGGCGGGCGGTTGGTGAGCGCGCATGCGCTGGGCCTCTATACCGAGGCGCTCTTCCTCACCCAGATCGTCACGGCCAAATTCGTGCCGCCGATCAACGACGTCACGTTCTCGGCCTATGCGCGGATGCAGCATGACCGGGCCACCACCGCGCGCGCGTTCGAGAAATCGGTGCGGCTGATCATGATGGTGGCCCTGCCTTTCTACGCCGGCCTCGCGGTGACCGCCGAACCCTTTGTGCTGGTGGTGTTGGGCGACAAATGGGGGGAGATGGTGCCGATCGTGCGGCTGCTCGCCTGCGTGATGCCGCTGGTGACACTGCAGATCCTGTTTCCGCCCGCCGCGACCGCGCTCGGCCAGCCGCGCGTGCAGGTGCTGGCGGCGATGCTCGGCGCGGTGCTGATGCCGGTCGCGTTCTGGATCGGTGCGCGCGCGGATGGCGGCATCGGCATGGCCTGGGCATGGGTCGTCACTTCTCCGCTGCTCGTGCTGTTCACGGCGTGGCTGGCGATCCCTGTCATCGGCACCAGCGCGAGTGCGTTGTGGCGCGCGTGCCGGCCAAGCCTGATCGCCGCGCTCGGCATGGCGGCAGGCGTGATGCTGCTTGATCGTGCAATCGGGGGGCTATTGCCGGCGCCCCGGCTTATCGCGCTCGTGGTCACAGGCGTGGCGCTTTACGGCGCGCTGACGCTGGCACTGGCGCGCGATGTGCTGCGCGAAGGCGCGGCGTTGATCGGCAAGCGGGTGCCGCGAGTGGCCTAGTTACGCGGCGACGCGCTGCTGCTCGAAGCTGCGATAGGTAACGGTCAGCGCCTCGCCATCATCGCGCGCGACGAGAGCGGCTGATACGTCGGGCGCGACCGATAGCGCGGTGATCGCCCACCCCTCGCCGCCACGCGTCAGCCGTGCATCGGCGCCATGGCTGACGGTGAAGGCATCAAGCGGATAGCTCAGCCCCTCACCCAGCGCTTTCACAAAGGCTTCCTTGCGCGCCCAAATATCGAAGAAGGCGCGCTCGGCCGCCGTATCGGGGAGCGCCGTGAGGGCCGCCACTTCCATTGGCGCGAACAGGCCGTGCGCGATATCGCGATGGTCGATGCCGGGCTTGTGCGTCTCGATGTCGAGGCCGACCTCGACATTGCTCACCGCAACCGCCCAATGCTCGCCGCTGTGCGTCGCGCTGAAGCAGAGCGCGCTTTCGACGAGCGCCGGCTTGCCGAACGCATTGACCCGGAAAGTCAACCGCTGCGGCGCGATGCCCACGGCTGCCCCCAGGACCTCGCGCAGCCGCGCACGGCGCACGATGAACCGCCGCCGGTCGCGGGCGAAATGGAAACGCCCGGCCCGCGCTTGTTCGGGCAGCGACAATATCGTCTTCAGCCGCTCCACCTCGGCCGCGGCGCAATCGAGCCGGCCCGCCCAGATATCGACCGCCGCCACGCCGCTCAGCTCTTCAGCGCGACGCGGATGTGCGCGGCCATCGCCTCGACATTGGGCGGCTCGAGCATCGTGCGGTGGCCGCCGGGGATCGTAAACGCCTGATAATCGCCGGTCACATGCTTGCGCCAATCCTCGGCGAAATCGAAGCCGTCGGGATGCTCGGCGGGTTCGAACACCAGCACATCGCCCGCATAATCGGGCGGCGAATAGCGCGACGCGGCCTTGTCGAGCTGCAGCCGCAGATCGAGATCGAGGATCGCCTCGCGCCCGCCGGCCAGCCCCGCCGCGTCGGACAAGCCGCGTAGCCGCTCGCGGAAATAGCGCCAGCGCTGGCCCTTGGGCTGGGCGAGCGACTGGGCGAGGTGGAAGCGCACCTTGGCGATGAAGCCGCCGACGCGCCCCTTCTTGCGCGCCCGTTCGGGGTGGAACGGGTGAGCGAGCATCAGCAGCGGCACATCCTCGCCCGCCGCACGCAATTGCCGCGCAACCTCGAACGCGAGAATGCCCGACGTGCACCAGCCGCCGAGCCGCCACGGCCCGCTCAGGCCATTGCGGCGCAGCGCGGCGATGACGAGCGCGGCGGCATCCTCCAGCTTCTTGGGACAGCCGCCCGCCTGTTCGAGCACATAATCGACCGAAAAGCCGAGGAACGGCTGGTTGAGGCCCAACCGCTCGGCCAGCGCCAGGAAGGTCGAGCCGCCATCGAGCCACAGGATCGGCGTCGCGCGGCCGCGCGGCTGGATCGGCGCGATCGCCGGCCGCTCGACCGGCGCGCCAGCGGCGATCAGCGCCGCCATATCGGCGAGCCTGGGCGCGCGGAACAGCGCCGCCATCGGCACGCGCAAGCCATAATCCGCCTCGATCCGCCGCAGCAGCCGCGCGACGAGCAGCGAATGGCCGCCGAGATCGAAGAAATCATCGTCGCGATAGACCGTTTCGACCTTCAGCACCGCGCGCCAGATCGCCGCCAGCCGCTCTTCGTCGGGCGTTGCGGGCGGCTCGGCATCGCGCGCGACCGGGCGGCCGGGCTCGGGCAGCGCGTTGCGATCGATCTTGCCGTTGGGCGTTTGCGGCAGCGCTTTCAGCACCGTGAAGCTCGCCGGGATCATGTAATCGGGCAGCGACTTGGCGAGGATGTCGCGCCACTCGGCGACATCGCCCTGCCCGACGACATAGGCGGCGAGCGCGCGCTCACCGCTCGCATCGGGCCACGCGCGCACGGTAGCGGCGCGGACGCCGGGCAACCGCGCCACCGCGCTTTCGACTTCCTCGATGGCGACGCGGAAGCCGCGGATCTTTTCCTCATGATCGGTGCGGCCGAAGCATTCGAGGCGGCCATCGGCCCGCCAGCGCGCGAGATCGCCGGTGCGATACAGCCGCTCGCCATGGTGCGAGACGAAGCGATCCGCGGTCAGCGCCGGCTGGCCGCGATAGCCGCGCGCCACGCCGCGCCCGCCGATCAGCAACTCGCCGACCTGGCCAATCGGGCGATCATTACCATCGGCGTCGTGGATGCGGACTTGCGTGTTGGCGATCGGCATGCCGATCGAAATCGGGCCCTCGGCGTCGGTGATACGCGCGTAGGTCGACCAGATCGTCGTCTCGGTCGGCCCGTACATGTTCCAGAGTTCGCCGACGCGCGGCAGCACTTCCTCGACCAGCGAGCGCGGCAGCGCTTCGCCGCCGCACAAGGCGCGCAGCTTGGGCGAGCCTTGCCAGCCCATCTCGATCAGCCCGCGCCACGTCGCCGGCGTCGCCTGCAGCACGTCGGGCTCGGCGGCGTCGATCAGATCGGCCAGCGCGCCCATGTCGACCGCCTGCTCGCGGTGCGCGAGGATGATGCGACCGCCGCTCACCAGCGGCAGCCACAGCTCCAGCCCGGCGATATCGAACGATAGCGTCGTGATCGCGAGCAGGCTTTCGCCCGCCTTGAACCCCGGTGCCGCCTGCATCGCCGCGAGCAGATTGACGAGCGCGGCATGCGGCACCTCGACGCCCTTGGGCCGCCCGGTCGAGCCCGAGGTGTAGAGCACATAAGCCAGCGCTTCGCCGTCAATCGCCGGGCGCTGATACGCCCGCGCCGGCCAGTCGCGGGCCAGCCGCAGCGTGCGCGCGGTGCCGATCGGCAGCGCGCCTTCGGTTTCGGGCTCGACCAGCACCAGCATAGGCTCGGCGCTCTCGGCAATCATCGCCAGCCGCGCCGGCGGGAAACCTGGGTCGAGCGGCAGATAGGCCGCGCCTGCGCGTGCGATGCCGAGCAGTGCCGCCACCATCCAGGGCGAGCGCTTGACGCACAGGCCTACCAGTGCGCCCTCGCCAACGCCTTCCTGCACCAGCCGCGCGGCGATGGCGTCGGCATGGGCATCAAGATCGGCATAAGTCCAGCGCGTGTCATCCTGCTCGATCGCGATTGCATCGGCATGGTCGCGCACTGCTGCGTCGATCCAGTCAACGATGCTGGCATGCGGCAGCGGCGCGTCGGTCGCATTCCAGCGCTCGACGATCGTCTCGCCTTCCTCATCGTCGAGCATCGGGATCCAGGCGAGCGGGATCGCGGGATCGGCCGCGACCGCTGCCAGCACGTGCGACCAATGGCCGATCATCCGTCGGATCGTCGCCGCATCGTACAGCTCGGTCGAATAGAGGAAGCGCCCGGCCATGCCCTCGGGCCGCTCGTCCAGCTCCAGATACAAGTCATATTTCGCCGCGCCAACGACGACGTCCATCTGCGTCAGGTCCCACCCCTGTGGGAAAGGATCGACCGGCGGCTCGATCGAGAAGAGCGTGTTGAACAGGGGATGCGTGCCGACGCCGCGCTTGATGCCAAGCTCGCGGACCAGCCGGTCGAACGGGATGTCGCTCGCGCCGAGCGCGCCGATCACGCTGTCCTTCACTTGCCCAAGATAATCGGCGAAGCGCACCTGCCCGTTCGGCGCAGTGCGGATCGCCATGGTGTTGAGGAAATAGCCCATCAGCGGCTGCAGCTCGGGCCGCCGCCGCGTGTCGGTCACCCCGCCGACGATGATGTCGGTGTCGCCAGTATAGCGGAACAGCATCGCCTTATAAGCAGCGAGCAGCACCATGTAGAGGGTCGCGCCATGGGTGCGGGCGACGTGCTTCAAGCGCTCGACCAAGGGCTCGGGCAGCGTGAAGACTTCCATCGAGCCGGCATGCGTCGGCAGCGCGGGCCTCGGCCGATCGCCGGGGATTTCGAGGCGCGGCAACTCGCCCGCCAGCTTCTCCCGCCAGAAATCGAGCTGGCGGGTGAAATCGCGCGCGGCGTTGTCGTCGTGCTGCCACACCGCGTAGTCGGCGTAATCGAGCGCCGGCTCGGGCAGCGGCGACGGAAGCCCCGCCTCATAAGCCGCGACCAAAGCCGCCAGCTCGGGCACCAGCGTGCGATAGATCGAGACGCCGTCGAAAATAATGTGGTGCAGCGTCAGGTAGAGGCGATGCTCCTCTTCCGCCATTTTGATGACACGCGCGCGGAACAGCGGCGCCTGGTCGAACGGAATCGCGGTGCGCGCATCCTCGGACGCCAGCCGCACGGCTTCGGCGTCGCGCGCCTCGACCGGCAGATCGGTCAGATCGACAATGGCGAGCGGCACATGGCGCGCCTCGGCGACCACTTGCCGCACCTCGCCGTCAATCTCGACGAACGCGGTGCGCCAGATCGCGTGGCGGCGGACCACTTCGCTCAGCGCGCGCTCCATCGCGCTGTGGTCGTACGCGCCGTGGCGGTGGATGGTGATCGACTCGTTGTAGAGCGGCATTTCCGGCGCCATCTGCTGATGGAGCCAGAGCTGGTTCTGCTCGGCAGTGAGCGGGATTTTGCGCTTCGGGTCGCGCCGGCCGATCGGCTCGGGCGTGGCAACCGTCGCTGCCCTGCCTGCCTCGCCACTCAGCAAGCGCGCCATCAGCGCGCGCCGGGCGGCCTCGGCATCGAGATTGACCGGCAGGTTCATGCGAAGCTCACCGGCAGCGCGGTCAAGCCGCGCAGGCCTAGATTATCGCGCCACACCAGCTTCTCGCTCGCCAGCGCGAGGCCCGGCAGCCGATCGAGCAGCGCGCGGAACGCAATCCGCCCCTCCATCCGCGCCAACGGCGCCCCGAAGCAGAAATGCGCTGCCCAGCCGAACGCCAGATGACGGTTATCGGCGCGATCGAAATCGAGCGCATCGGGATCGGCGAAGCGGCGCGGATCGCGATTAGCCGCCGCCATTACCGCCATCACCGCCGCGCCTTTAGGGATGACATGGCCGCCCATCACCGTATCGGTGTGGCAGATGCGACCCGTGTGCTGCGACGGCGTTTCGTAGCGCAGCAATTCCTCGACTGCCGAACCCATCACCTCGGGTCGCGCCTTCAGCTCGGCCATCTTCGCGGGCTGGCGCAACAGCGTGAGCAAGCCGTTGCCGATCAAATTGGTCGTCGTCTCCTGGCCGCCAACCATGGTGACGATGATATTGGCGATCACCTCGTCCTCGGAAAGGCGAGCACCATCGACTTCGGCTTCGACCAGCGCCTTCACCAACCCATCAGCAAGCGGCCGTGTTTCCTGCCGAATCGCACTGCGGAAATAGGCGGTCATGTCGGCCAGGCTCTTCACCACCCGCGCGACGCCGCCGGGGTTGTGCTGGAAATTGCCAAGCATCTGCGCGAAATCGGCGGACCAGGCCTTCAGCTGCTGATGATCGGCGCGCGGCATGCCGAGCAGATGCGCGGTCACGATCGCCGGCAAGGGCTCGGCGAAATCGCGGATGACGTCCATCGCGCCGGCCGGGCGCACCCGATCGATCAGTTCGTCAGCAATCGCGGCAATCTCGTCCTCCAGCACCTCGACCCGGCGCGAGGTGAACGCCGCCGAGCATAATTTGCGCAGATGCGTATGCGCTGGTGCGTCGAGGAACAGCATCTGCTTGACCATCACTGCCGCCAGCGGCTCGATCTCGCCCAGCCCCAGCGCGCGCATGAACTCCGGCGACGGCGTGCGATCGGCGGAAAAATCCTTCAGCACGCGCAGCACATCGTCGTAGCGCGTCACCACCCAGCAATGGAGATACGGATCCCACACCACCGGCGCTTCCTCGCGCAGACGGCCGTACAGCAGATAGGGGTCAGCGAGCACCGCCGGATCGAGCAGGCGGTACAGGCTGAGCGACGGATCGACCGCGGGCAGCGACGCCATCAGCCCGCCGCCAGCCGCCGGACATCCTCGTCCGACATCGCCTCGATGCGGGCAATGACCAGCGCCTCGATCCGCGCCGCGAGCGCCGCCACGGTGCGGCCCTCGAACAAGTCGAACAGGCTGAGCTCGACGCCGAACGCATCGCGGGCGCGAATGATCACCTGGGTGCCGAGCAGCGAGTGGCCGCCCAACAGGAAGAAATCATCCTCCACGCCGAAATCGCGGCGGCCGATCACTTCGGCGACGATATCGAACAAGCGCTGCTCGGTGGGAGTCGACGCGGCGCCCCCCCTGGCGACCTCGCCAAGCGGGCAGGTCGCGGGATCGGGCAGCGCTTTCACATCGACCTTGCCATTCGGCGTCAGCGGCAACGCGTCGAGCGCAGCAAAGCGCGCGGGGATCATGTAATCGGGCAGCATTTCGGCAAGTGCGGCACGGAGACCAGTCGGCGTTACGCCGGGGCGCGCGGGGACGACATAAGCGATCAACTCGCCCTCGCCTGCCACCACCACCGATTGCGCAACATCCTCGACCAGATGCAGCGCCGCGGCGACTTCGGCGGGCTCGACGCGATGGCCGCGGATCTTGACCTGGCGATCGACCCGACCAAGGAAAGCAAGCTCGCCCGCCGCCGTCCAATGCGCTAGATCGCCGGTGCGATAGAGCCGGCCATGCTCGGGATGCTCGATGAAGCGCAGCGCGGTGGCGTGGGCATCGTCGCGATAGCCGCGCCCGACTTGCGCGCCGCCGATCCAGATTTCGCCCGCCGCACCCGGCGCGACCGGCTCGCCGGCCGGATCGAGCAGATGGATGTGTGTGCCCGCAATCGGCTGGCCGATCGATGGCAGGCCCTCACCCTCCGACGACACCACGCCTGAGGTGGCGACAACGGTGCATTCGGTCGGGCCGTAATTGTTGACGAAGCGGAACGGCAGATCGGCACGCGGGCGGCGCGTCAGCTTGTCGGCACCGGTCAGCAGCACGCGCAGCGCCGTCGTCGCCGGCCAAGCCATGTCGACCAGCGGCTCGGCGAGGGCGGTCGGCGCGAAAGCGATGTCGATGCGCTCGCGCACCAGCCACGCCTGCAGCGCCGCTGCCTCCAGCCGCGTCGCCTCATCGGCCAGCACCAGCATGCCGCCCGCAGCCAGCGCGGGCCAGACTTCCCAGGCAGCCGCATCGAAGCCAAGCCCGGCGAGATGGCTCATCCGCGTGCCGGGGCCGACATCGAAAGCGTCGTCATGCCAGTCGGTAAGCGCGGCGAGATTACCATGGGTGATTTCGACGGCCTTGGGGTCGCCGGTCGAGCCCGAGGTGAAGATGACATAAGCAAGATCGTCGGCCGAAACCGGCGCGGGATCGGCGGGTTCGAGGCCCACCCCGGCATCGGGCGCGACCACGGGTGCCACGTTAACGAAGCTCGCCGCCATTGCCCGATCGCACACCACCGCCACCGCGCCGACGCGCGCCAACATCGCTTCCAGCCGCGCCGCCGGCCAGGCCGGATCGAGCGGCAGATAAGCCGCCCCCGCCAGCCAGCTCGCATACAGCGCGATGACTTGCGCCGCCGAGCGCGGCAGGCACACCGCGACCACCGGATCGGCGCCGCGCACATGCGGTTTCAGCGCCGATGCCAGCCGCGCCGCGCCATCATGCAGGTCGGCATGCGTCAGGATCATGCTGCCTTCGCTCAGCGCGGGCTGTCCGCCAAAACGATCGGCATTGCTCAGCAGGCGTGCAGGAACGGGCGGGGAAAAGTCGGTCGCGGGGTTGGACATGAGGCCTCCGTTAGCCCCACCGAGTACCTGATTTTCGTGATTTAATGCTTAATGCAAAGCCGTTTGGCCAGCACGCGGCCAGCGATAGGCGAGCACCAGCGTCGGCAGCAGCAGCAGGCTGGTCAGCGTCGAGGTGATCAGGCCACCCAGAATGACCGCCGCCATCGGCCCCTGGATTTCGCGCCCCGCTTGCCCCGCTTCGAACGCCAGCGGCGCGAGGCCAAGCCCGGCAACCAGCGCGGTCATCAGGATCGGCGTCAGCCGCTCGCGCGCGGCTCGGCGCACCGTGGCTGCATCGGGGGCTGCGCCTTCCTCCTCGACCAGGTGATCGACATGCGCGACGAGCAGGATGGCGTTGCGCGCGGCGATGCCGAACAATGTCACGAACCCGACCAGCGCGCCCAGCGACAGCACGCCGCCCGTCAGCGCCACCGCGACGACACCGCCCGCGACCGCAAAGGGCGCGGTCGCCAGGATCAGCATCGCCGCCCGCCCGCCGCCAAACGCCAGCACCAGCAGCGCGACGATGGCGATTGCCGCAACCGCGACATTGCGCGTGATCTGCGCCGTCGCCGCTTGCTGCGCCTCCGCCGCGCCGGTGAATTGCAACGACACGCCCGGCGGCAGCTTCACGTCGCGCGCGAGTTGCGCTTGTGCCGCGCGGACGAAGCCCGAGACATCGCTCCCGGTCGGATTGGCGGTCACCACCTGGCGGCGCTGCCCGGCTTCGTGCGTGATCGATCCACGCCCCGAACCGATCGCGATCGTGGCGATCTCGGCGAGCGGCACCGCCGAGCCATCCGCGCCGCGCACCAATATGGCGCCGACCGCTTCGGGCTCGCGGCGATCATTGTCGTCGAGCGTGATCGCGACATCGGTCACTCGGCTCGCCTCGGCGATCTGGGTGACTTGCCGACCCTGGAATGCCGCTTCGATCGCATCATACGCGTCGCTGCCGGTAACGCCGTGCAGCGCCAGCCGGTTGGGATCGAGCGCGACGGTCAGCGTCGGCGCGCCGGGCTCGGACTTGACTTGGATGTCGGCGGCGCCGGGCACTTTGCCCAAGGCCGCGGCGACCTGCGCGGCAGTCGTGTCGAGCATATCGAGATCGGGCCCGAAGATGTTGACCGCGACCTTGGCGTTTTCGCCCGACAGCGATTCGGAAATGCGATCGCCGAGGAACGTCACCACCTCGCCATGCACCATCGGATAGCGGCTCAATATGTCGCGAATGCCCTTTTCGGCGCGGTCGTTCTCGGCAGCGCCCACCGGCTTCAGCCGGACATGGATTTCGCTGCGGCTGCTCGGCCAGGTGTCCTCGCCGGCCTCGGCGCGACCGATCTGCTGCTCGGCAGTGGCGACGTCGGGCAGCGCCAAGATGTCGCGTGACAGCCGCGCGCCCATGTCGCGCATCCACGGCAGCGAGGCGCCGACCGGGCCGTTGATCTGGACGACATAATGGCCTTCGCGGAACGACGGCAGCAGCTCGCCGCCGAAGCTCAGCATCGTCAGCGCGGTAATGGCAGCGGCAGCGGCAGTCGCGATGATCACGTCGCGCGGCCGGCCGATCAGCCGATCGAGCAGATGCGCATGGCCGGCTTTCATCCGCTCGACAAAACCAGGTTCTTGCTCGACCGAAACGCGCCCGAGCAGCAGCAGCGACAAGGCGGGCGCCACGGTCATCGCGACGAGCAGCGACGCCAGCACCGCGAGCAGGAACGAGGCGGCGAGCGGCCGGAAGAACGAGCCCTGCAGCCCGGACAGGAACAGGATCGGCGCGACCGTCGCCGCCAGCACATAAGTCGCATAAACGACCGGCGCGCGCACCTCGACTGAGGCGGCCTGGATCACCAGGCGGCGATCCGCCGCCGCCGGCGCCAGCCGCAGCCGGCGGACGATATTCTCGACATCGACGATCGCGTCGTCGATCACCACGCCGAGCGCCACCGCCAAGCCGCCCAGCGTCATCGTGTTGACCGTCTGGCCCGACTGATCGAGCACGATCAGCGCCGCGAGCAGCGACAGCGGGATCGAGGTGAACACGATCAGCGCGACGCGCCAATCGCGCAGGAATAACACCAGCACGATCGCGATCAGCACCGCGCCGATCAGCAAATCCTTTTCGATCCCGGTCAACGCCGTTTCGATGAACGTCGCGGGCCGGTGGAGATTGGGATAAAGCGTAACGCCCGCCGCCTGGATCGCCGGCTTGAGCTGGTCGAGCGCGGCTTCCACCCGGCGCGTCGTGTCGAGCGTGTTGGCGCCATATTGGCTCGACAGCGAGATGAGCACGCCCGGCTGGCCCATGATGATCGCATCGCCAAATTTGGGCGCGGCCACCGCGCGCACATCGGCGACATCGCTGATCCGCGCCGACACGCCATTGCCGAGCGGGATCGGCGCCGAGGCAATCACCTCGGGCGTCGGACTGCCGCCCGATGGCTCGACCACCAGCCGCTGATTGGCGGTTTCGGCATAGCCGCCGCCGCGCGGATCGGTGACCGCGCGGATCGCAGTTTCGAGATCAGTAAAGGTCACCCCGCGCGCCACCAGCGCGCCGGGCCGCACCTGAATTTCGATGCGCCGCTCGCCGCCGCCATAAAGGCTCGCCCGCGCGACGCCGGGTGTCGCGAGCAGGCGCGGGCGGATCGTCCATTGCGCCAGATCGCGCAGCGCGATCGGGTCCTTGCCGCCGACGAGGCCGATCTTGAGCAGGTCCATCGTCGAGGAGGTGAGCGGGCTCAGCTGCGGCGGCTGGACGCCCTTGGGCAGCTGGGTCGTGACTTCGCTCACCGCCTCGGCGACGATCTGGCGCGCGCGGTACGGATCGCTGCCGTCGTGGAAGGTCACATCGATGACCGACAGGCCCTGGATCGATTCCGACCGCACGCTGGCGACGCCATTGGCGCCGTTGATCACATTCTCGAGCGGTCGGGTGACCAGCGCCTCGACCTGATCGGGCGACATGCCCGGCGCCTCGGTCTGCAGCGTCGCTTGCGCCGGCACGAAATCGGGAAACACGTCATATTTCGCTGCGCCCAGCGTCGCGATGCCATAGGCCAGCAGCAGCAGCGCCGAAAGCAGCACCAGGCGCGGATGCGCCAGGCTGGTGCGGACGATCCAGCTCAACACCGCGCGTTAGCCGCCGCCCTGGCTGAGCTCGCCGGCGCGGTCGAGCGCGAGCAGCGCGCCCGCGCCAGCCACGACGACGCGATCGCCCGGCGCGAGGCCGCTCGACACCAGCCAGCCGCCGCTTGCCGGCTGGCCGTCATCGATCGACACGCGCTCAAACTTGCCGTCGCTGGTCGCGCGATAGACCCATTGGCCGCCATGCCAGCGCACCACCGCTTCGGTCGGCACGAAGACCGCCGCTTGGGTCGTGCCCGTCTGCGCGATGACATCGACGGTGCGGCCGGTGTTGAGCTGGCGCGCCTCGGCCCCGCGCACTAGCCCGAGCATGCCGGCGCTCTGCAGCTTGGGATCGGCCTGGGCGGCGCGGCCAAGCAGCCGGATCGCCCCGCCGCTCGCCAGCCGCACGCCGCCGACGCCTTCCGCCGCGATATCCACCCGGACCAGGACCGCCGCGCCACGCGCAATCTCCGCGAGCAATGCCCGGCGCGCGCCATCGCCCATCGCGCCGAGGCCGGGGCCGAATTCGAGCGCGACACGCTGTTCGGCAAAGCGCGCCTTCGCGGCATCCGCCACCGCCTGCGCGCGCGCTGCCTCCAGCGCCTGGCGCGACGCGCTCTGATCGGCCGCCGCAAGCACGCCGAGCCGCTTGGCTTCCGCTGCCGAGGCCTGCGCGGCGGCGCGCGCGGTCGCGATATCGGCTTCGATCGAGGCGAGCGGGCTGGTGTCGATGCCACGGGCGAAGCCGTGGGTGATCGTCGCCATCGTCGTGCCACCCAGCGGCGCGGTGCGGAGACCAATGCGCTTGGCCAGCGCGCCGTCCACCGCCAGCTTGCCGGGGTCGCTGGATTTGTCGGCGGGTGCGGCCGCTTCGGCAGGCTTGTCCTCGGCGTCCGCGCTCTTGCCGACGCCATGGGCAGCGAACACCAACGCCGCCGTCAGCCCCGCGCCCAGCGCTCCCCAACCGATCGCGTCGCGCGCGCTCATGGCTTGTCCCCTTCTCCTCGCGCCTTGATCGCGGTTTCCGGCCCCGTCAACGGCCGCCGCGCGGCATCTTCGAGCGCGGCATCGGCAGCGTGGACCCTCGTCAGCGCATCGAGCGCGGCGAGCTCGGCCTCGATGGCGCCGGCCTGCGCGGCCGACCAGTCGACGCGATCGATCGCGCCGGCGCCAATCGCGCGATCCGCCTGCGCCGCCAGCCGCCGCGCGACCGGCACTTCGCGCGCGCGGACATCGGCGAGCGCCGCGCGCGACGCGCGCGCCTCGACCAAAGCCGCCTCGACCGCGCTCGCGGCACCCGCAACGACCGCTTCCAGCTTCGTCCCCGCTTCGGCGCGTTTGGCTTCTGCCGCGCGGATATTGCGCCGGTTGAGGTCAAATGGCGGCAACACGAGCCCGAGCGCGAACGGCACCTTCACCAGCCCGCGCTCCCAGGTATAGCCCGGCGAGATGGTGAAGGCGGGATATTGCTTGGCAATTTCGCCGCGCAGATCGGCCTCGGCGGTCTGGTAATCGACCACCGCCTTCAGCACGTCGGCGCGCGACAGGATCGCGGCGCGGCGCGTTTCGGCATCGACCAGCGGCGCGGTCTCCGCCGGCAGGTCGAAATCATCCCACACCGGATCGATGCCCTTCAGCGCCGACGCCGGCACGCCGACCGCCGCAGCCAGCGCGGCATCGGCGGCGCGGATGCTGGCGGCGGCATCCTGCTGGCGGCGGCGGACATTCGCCCCGTCCGCCCGCACGCGCTCGACATCGCCGCGCGCGATTTCGCCGGCAGCCAGGCGGCGCTCGGCCGCCGCGAGCTGGCGGTCGCGATACTCGGCAAGCCTGTCGAGCAACACCCGCTGCCGATCGGCGATCAACCGTTGCGCCAGCGCCTTGCGGATCGCGCTGCGGGTCTGCCAAATCGCTTCGGCGAGATCGTAGCGCGCGCTCAGCACCGCGAGATCGGCTGTCGCCAGCCGCGCCGCGCGCCGGCCGCCGGTATCGAGCGGGATATCGATCGCGCCGCCGATCAGCCACGGCGAGCTCGCCGTCACGTCATGCGCATATTCGGCGGTCAGCGTCAGCGTCGGCGAATTGCCGGTGCGCGCGGCGCGGCCATTGGCGATGGCGGTCGCCACCGCAGCGCGCGCAGCGATCACGTCAGGATTGTACCGCTCCATCGCGACGAAATAATCGAGCCGATCCCAGCCCTTTGCCGGGCGCGGCGCGATCGCCGCCGCCGCCGCGCGCACCGCCGCCAGATCGACCGTCTGGTCATCATGCCCGGCGAGCAACGTGCCCGGCGGCCGCGCCACCGGATGATAAGCGACGCAGCTCGTCAGCAGTCCGGCAATACCCGCCCCGATCAGGAGCTTGCGGATTGGTCGTCCCCTCAAGCGTTACGCTCGCTCACGGCGCGCTGACCGCGAGCACGCGGAAGCTGCCCGCCACCGGCTGCGGACGACCGCCAGCGGCCGGCGCGGGGCCGAAATCGGCGGTCGGCAGATAGACGGTGCCATCGGTCGGGTCGAGCGCGCCGGTGCGCGCGCCCTTGGCGGTGGCGACGGTGTCGATCACCTTGGCGCCGCCGCGCGCATCGAGATCGATCACCACCAGCGTGCCGTCGCGTCCGCACGGAATGAACGCCTTGCGCCGCGCCGCATCGAGGATCACCGCATCAGGCCCCTGGCCGATATCGAGCAGGCGGATGAGCTTGCCTGCCTTGGCATCGACCAACGCCGCCTTGCTATTGCCGCAGGCGCTGATCACGACCGACGTCTTGGCATCATAAGCCAGCCCGCTCGGCCCGGTGCAGCCGGTCAGCGCGATCGTGGCGCCGACCGTGCCGGTCGCGAGATCGGCGGTCTCGATCTCGTTCTTGTCCTCGTTGTTCACGTAAAGCGTGCTCTTGCCGACGAGCGCGGCATATTCGAGCCCCGGCGCCAGCGTGATCGTGCGCGCGACCTGACGATGCGCGACATCGATCACCGAGACGGTGCCCGCCCTGGCATTCATCGTCGCGGCGAGACCCGAGGCGGCATCGTAGAGCGCTGCGTCAGGATTGCCGCCCACCGCGATCTTGGCGACTTCCGCGCCGCTATCGGTATCGAGCAAACGCACGCTGTCATCGCGGCCACTGGTCACGAGCAGCAATTTCTGCCCGTCGATCGGCACCACCGCATGGCCGCGCATGATCGCGCCGATCGCGCGCACCGCATCGCCATGCGCCAGATCGACCTCGGTCACGTCGGTGCCGCGCGCGATGTAGAGCTTGCGCGTTGCGCCATCGACGCGGGCATAATCCCAGCCGCCATCGGGCACCTTGATCGTGCGCGTGACGTGATAACCGGGCGCGCCACCCGCGATGGCGGGCGCGACGGCGGCGGTGGCGGCAAGAGCAACGGCAAGGCGGATGGCGCGACTCATATCGGTCTTCTCCGGGCGAAAATGGCGCGTCGGCCTTGCCTCATCACCCGCCGCGACGCGAGCCCGCAAAACAACGCTGATGAAAATTCCTGGTTCCGGGCGCGCAACCAAGCGGACGGCGGGCTAATGCGCCGCCGCGTCGCGCGGGAAGTGGTTGAGCGCGTCGGCGATCACCCGGCCATTGACCTTCGCCGAGATATCCTCGCGCGTATTCCCCAAACGCACCACGACGACGCCGCGGCCATGGCCATTGTCATGGCTGGTGACGACATGCTGGCCGAGATGCCCTTCCGCGCTCGCCACGCTGGTCGAAGCGCCCGGGTATCTCTGCCCCTCGCCCGGCACCGGATTGTTCACCCACAACTGCCCACCGTAGCCGGCATAAGTCGGCGCCGGCGTCTTCATGAAGGCCAGCCAGTCGGGCGAAACGATCTGCGTCTTGCCGTCCGGGCTCTTGCCGTCGAGCAGCACCATGCCGAACCGACCCCAATCGGGCAGCGACATATAGATGATCGATCCGCCGATCTGCGTGCCCGCGCCATCAAAATCGAGCACCGCGCTGGTGATGCCGGCGGGGCGGAACAGCCGCTCTTCGGCGAAGGCCCGATAGGCTTGCGCCCGCACGCGCGGGTCATGGCTTGTCGTCAGCTGCCGCGTCACGATCTCGGCGAGCAGCAGCGAGGTGAGCGAGCTGTATTTCCACAAGCTCCCCGGCTTCACCTCGAGCGGCTTGGCGATCTCGCGCGCCGCCATGTCGTTGGTGCCGCCGACGAACAGGATCTGGTTGGTGTCGGAATTCTCGATCGGCTCGCCGACTTCGACATGCTGCAGGCCCGAACTCATGTTCATCATTTGCCTGAGCGTGATCGCGGCGCGTGGATCACCCGGCCTGGCGTGCCATTCGGCGATCGGCGCCGGGTCATCGAGCTTCAGCTTGCCATCGGCGACCAACGCACCGACCAGAAAGCCCGTCACCGTCTTCGCCATCGACCAGCTGATGAAGCGATTGCCGTCCGAATAGCCGGGCTGATAGCGCTTGGCGACAACCTGGCCGTCGTCGAGGATCAACACGCCGCGCGTATCACCCTGATCGGCCGCGAAAAACGGATCGGTCAGCGGGTCGCGCAGCGCCGGCGTATCGGCGGTGGCGGCAGCGCTCAGCATCAAGCCGGCGGCGGCGAACAGAAGTCTTCCCTTCCCCATTTGCCCAGCCTATCCTCCCGCCCCATGAATGCAAGTCGCCGTTGGGCGCTGGGGGCGCTCGTCATCATCATCGCGGCCGGGATCGCCGGCTTCGCTTATGTCCGCGCGCTGACGCCCAAGCTCACGCTCGGCGTCGGCTATGCCGCACGCGTCGGCTGCGGCTGCCGCTTCATCGGCAATCGCCCGCTGGCCAGCTGCTATCATGATTTCGAGCCGGGCATGGAGCCGATCCGGCTGAGCGAGAATGTCGGCGAGAAATCGGTGACCGCTTATGTGCCGCTGATCGCCAGCCGCACCGCCAAGCTCGACCCGGTGCTCGGCTGCCAGCCCGATCCGCTCAAGCAGTAAGCCGCCTCACAGCCCGAGGTCGCTGAGCCCCGGATGATCATCGGGCCGCCGCCCGAGCGGCCAGTGGAATTTGCGATCGGCCTCGGCAATGGGGTGCTCATTGATGCTGGCGATGCGGCGCTCCATCAGGCCATCGGCATCGAACTGCCAATTCTCATTGCCATAAGCGCGGAACCAGGTGCCGCTGTCATCGCGATATTCATAAGCGAAGCGCACCGCGATGCGGTTGCCGGCATGCGTCCACACCTCCTTGATCAGCCGATAATCGAGCTCGCGCGCCCATTTGCGGGTCAGGAACGCCTCGATCTGGTCCCGGCCGGTGATGAACTCCGCGCGATTCCGCCATTGGCTGTCAGTCGTGTAGGCAGGCGCGACGCGCGCCGGATCGCGGCTGTTCCACGCATCCTCGGCCAGCCGCGCCTTTTCGGCCGCGGTCGCGTCGGTGAAGGGCGGCAGCGGCGGGCGGCTCATGCGTCGGTTCCTTTCAGGCGCGCGATCTCGGCGTTCAGCCGGTCGATTTCGGCATCGCGCTCGGCGAGCGCGCCCGCAACCTGATCGGCGTCGAATTTCTGCGGGATATGCTGCGGGCAATTGATGTCCCACGCCTCGATGTCGAACAGCAGGGCCGCTTCGGGCTTGGCGCGATAATCGCCGGGCATCAGCGCGTCGATCAGCGCGGGATCGTCAGTGAAGCGCGCCGTGCCCCAGATCTTGATCCGTGCGCGCCGAGCATAATCCATCAGGAAAAGGAACGCCTTGGGGTTATCGATCAGGTTGCCGGTCGAGACATATTGGCGATTGCCGGTGTAATCCGCAAAGCCGAGCGTATGCTCGCCGACCGGGCGGATGAAGCCGCGCGGGCCGCCGCGATGCTGGATATAGGGCTGGCCATCGGCGGTCGCGGTGCCGAGATAGGCCGAGTTGGCCTCGGCCAGCATGGCGATCAGCCGCTCGTCGATCGCGGTGCGGAAACCACCGGATGCTTCCATCCGGGCATAAATGTCGCGCGATCCGCGCGCGGTCTGAATCGCCTTGACGGTCGGCGTGAAAGCGATGTCGCTGCTTAGGGCAAGCATGGGTCGATCTCTTTCCTACGGCTGGAGGCAGCAGCCCCCAAGGGTTCAAATGCAAGGGGCTGCGACCGGCATAGGGTCGATCACAGCCCTTGGAGGATCAGCGCGGGCGCACCGCCGCAGCGCGCGCTTCAGCCTTGCAGGCATCAAGCGCAGCGGCGGCATCAATCTCGCTCAGCATCTTGTACTTTTCATACCAGATCGTCGTTACGTCTTCGATCCCGGCGAAGTTGAGGAAATCGGTCCAGTGTGTGGAGGCATAGTCGACGCCGAACGCTTTGCTCGCGCCTTCATGCCAGATGCCCGCCGAGTAGATCGCGGTCGCGCGCTTGCCCTTGAGCAGCGGGATATAGCCTTGAGCGGGATCGAAGCCGAACATCAGACCCGGCTGCGATAAGATGTCGGCATATTGCTTCAGCTTGTACGGCACGCCGAAATTCCACATCGGGATGGCGAACAGATACTCATCGAAGCTGTTAAAGTGATTGAAGATTTCCTTGATTCGCTCCCAGGCGGCGGCGACATCGCCAGCAAGCTCGCCCTCGCCGAAATGCGCCATCTTGGCGATCGCGCCTTCAGCAGCATATTCGGGCAGCCCGGCGTTGAAGACGTCCAACTCCTCCACCGTACCGGTCGGATGGGCACCCTGCCACGCCGTGACAAACTCGCGCGCAATCTGGTTGGTTTTCGATGCCTCGCCGCGCGGTGAGGATTTGACAAACAGAAGCTTGGACATTGGAAGTCTCCTGATGATGGGGGAGCTCCCCGGATGACTTGGGGACAAGGCGACCGGGGAGCTCGACGGACCGCAAGTACGTCCGTCGCGGGGAAACAATCGGCTTACTTAACCGGCACGTAGTCGAACTTGCCGGGCTGGACGATGAAGAACAGACAGTCTTCCTTCGACAGGCACTGCGTGACGTGCGCCTCTTCGCCCTTCTGGAACCAGTAGGAGCCGGGCTTGAGCGGGATGATCTTGCCGCCGGGCAGCTGATTGGCGCCGACGCCCTTGATCACCACCCCGAAATAATCCTCGGTATGGGTGTGGACGGCGCTCACAAAGCCCGCCGGCATGTGGATGAAGGTGCCGTGGCGGCCATGCTGCAAGTCGCCATAAGCGGGGCCGGCCTGAAGCTCGCCCTTTTCAGCCTTCACGCCCGTGGCGAAGAACTTGATCTGGTCGGCCGGGATGCTGACCGACGGGCCTTCATGGGCGGGATGCGCGCTGTCTTGCGCGAAAGCGAGGCTCGATCCGCCGATCGCGAGAGCGAGGGCAGCGGCGATGATGGTCTTACGGTTCATGTCAATTCTCCTTGGTTGGGTTGGGTTGGGTTGGGTTGGGTTGGGTTGGGTTGGGATGAAAGGCGGGCGCCGGTGAGGGGGTAGGGAAGCCGGCGCCCGCCGGTGTCGTCGGGCCTGACGGGGGCGGTCAGGCAGCGCGACGGGTTTCCGAACGAGCTTCAACGACGGGGAAGTCGATCGGCGTCTGGAACACGGTGTTGAAGAAGTTGGTCCAGACATTCAGCGCGACGTGCTGGACGATCTCGATCGCCTGCGCATCGGTATAGCCGGCCGCTTTCACAGCGGCGACATCGGCATCGGTCACGCGGCCGCGCTCGCGCGCCACTTTGGCAGCGAAGCGGACGGCGACATCGGCCTTGGGGTCGTTCGACGCGCCGCTGCGGTTCGCCGTGATCTCGGCATCGTCGAGCTTGGCAAGGTTGCGACCGATATAGGTGTGCGCCGACAAGCAGTAATCGCAGCCATTCACTTCGGCGACGGCGAGCGCGATGCGCTCGCGGGTCGCGGCGGGCAGGCTGCCTTTGCCGAGCGCGCCGAACATGCCGAGATGGCCTTCGAGCGCTTGCGGGCTGACCGAGACGGCGCGGAACAGATTGGGGACCGAGCCGAGCTGCTTGGCAACGGCATCGAGCAGCGGGCGCGACGCTTCGGGCGCGTCGGCGATGGTGGCGGGGATGGCGAGACGGGACATGGTGCGGGTTCCTTCGGCCGGACCCGGGGGTTGGGGTTGGTCCGGCGAAGACAGAAATGGTCGATTTCGTTTTCCGCGAGTAGCCGCTAAGATCGGGAAGCTTACTTCCATTAATCGGAAGGATGGATGGACCGGTTCGAAGCGATACGCACGTTGCTGGCAGCGGTGGACGGCGGCAGCCTGTCTGCTGCTTCGCGCGCGCTCAACACGCCGCTCCCCACGGTCAGCCGGCGCGTGTCCGATCTCGAAGCGCATCTGGGCGCGCAATTGCTCGTCCGCACCAGCCGCAAGCTGATCCTCACCGAAGCGGGCGAAGCCTTTGTGGCGAGCGCGCGGCGGATCATCGACGAATTGGGCGAAGCCGAGCGCGCCGCATCGGGCGAATATCGCGAACCGCGCGGCGAGCTGCTCGTCACCGCACCCATTCTGTTCGGCCGGCTCCATGTCGCGCCGATCGTGCATGCGTTCCTCGCTGCGTACCCGCAAGTCACGGTGCGGCTGGTGCTGTCGGACGCGGTGATCGACATGGTCGAGGCGCATGTCGATGTCGCGGTGCGCGTCGGCCGCTTGCCCGACAGCGACCTGATCGCGCGCGCCGCTGGCCATATCCGCTGGATCCTGTGCGCCAGTCCCGATTATCTGGCGCGGCGCGGCGAACCCGCCACCCCCGAAGCGCTCGGCGACCATGACTGCATCGCGTTCGAAGGCCTGCAGACGCATCGCAGCTGGAGCATCGGCAGCGGCGCCGCCGCGCGCACTGTGCCCATCCAGCCGCGCCTGTCGGTCAACACCGCCGATGCCGTGATCGCCGCCGCCGTGGCCGGCTTGGGCGTCGCGCGCGTCTTGTCCTACCAAGCCGCCGCCGCGATCGAGCGCGGCGATGTCCGCCCGATCCTGACGCCCTGGGAAGGCGCGCCGATCCCGGTCAGCCTTGTCCACCAGTCGCAGCGCGCCGAGCCGCTGAAGCGCCGGGCGTTCCTCGACTTCGTACTGCCTCGATTGAGCCTCGCGCTGACCGCGATCGAGCGAGCCGTCGCGGTGGCGCCAAGCGCCTCGCCGGTCGATCGCTGAGCCTGTCCCGATCGCGCCGACCCGCCCGATTGATGCTTGTCACTGCCGGATCGAGGCGGCAGGAGAAGGCCCATGGCCTTTTCTCCCGCCGTCACCACCATCGCCCAGACGATCCAGCTCTCGCTGAGCCCGGTGTTCATGCTGGCGGGTATCGGCGCGGTGCTGAACGTGATTTCACAGCGGCTGGCCCGCGTCGTCGATCGCGCCCGCGCGCTGGAGGCGCTCCACCCGCGCTCGACCGGGCCCGAGCATGACCGCCATGTCTGGGAACTGCGCCTGCTCGATCAGCGCATGTCCGTCATCAATGCCGCCTTGGTGCTGTGCGTGACGAGCGCGGTCGCGACCTGCTGCGTCGTCGCGCTGCTGTTCATCGCCGAGCTCGTGCATCTGCGCATCGGCAACGTCGTCGCGGTGATTTTCGTGCTGGCGATGGCGATGCTGGTGGCCGGGTTGATCGCCTTCCTGATCGAAGTGCGCTTGTCGCTGCGCGCGACGCATGTGCGGGTAGAACTGCTCGAGAAAGAGCGGGCTTGAGGGCCCTAAAATCCTCCCCCATCGGGGGAGGATAAGGGGCGCCCTACTTCACAGCCCCCTCCTGCCCCGGGCCGACATCCGCCTGCGGCAGATAGCGCGGGGCCACGCGCGCCTTGCTGGCTTGCTCATAGACATAGCCCGCCTCGAGCAGCGCCTGCTCGGCATAAGCGGTGCCGATGAACGACAAGCCCATCGGCAGCCCCTTCACCAGCCCCATCGGCACGGTGAGGTTGGGATAGCCCGCGACTGCCGGCAGCTCGCTCGACGACGGGCCGCCGCCCTGATCGCCATAGACCGGCTCGGTCAGCCAAGCCGGGCCGGTGGTCGGCTCGACAAGGATCGCCGCATTGGCCTTGGCAAGCATCGCGTCGATGCCTTCCTTGCCCGCCAGCCGCTTCGACTTGGCCCGCGCGCCGAGATATTCGGCATCGTCGAGGCCGTTGGTCTTTTCCGCCGCGATGAAAGTTTCCTGGCCGAAGAAGGGCATTTCAGCGGCCTTGTTCGCTTCGTTGAACGCGATCGCATCGGCCAGCGTCCGCACCTTCACCGCCGGCGGCGTGGTGGCGAGATAGGTGTTGAGATCGGCCTTGAGCTCGGTCAGCAGCACGTGGAATTCGGCCTCGCCCAGCCCGTCGAGCTTGGGCCGCTCGACATCGACCAGCACCGCGCCTTGCGCCTTCAGTACGGCAAGCGCGGCATCGTAAAGCGCTGCCTGGTCAGGCCGCATTTCCGGGTGCAGCACCGCGATCCGCACCCCCTTCAGCGACGCGCCATCCAGGCTTGCCGCATAATCGCGGCGGTGGCGCGCGGCATCCTTGGTCGCCGGGTCAGCGGGATCGGCAGCGACCATCGCCGAGAACAGGATGGCGGCATCGCGCACGTTGCGCGCCATCGGCCCCGGCGTATCCTGCGAATGGCTGATCGGCACAACGTGCGTCCGGCTGACGAGACCGATGGTCGGCTTCAGCCCGACCAGACCGTTGATCGAGGAGGGGCACACGACCGAACCGTCGGTCTCCGTCCCCAGCCCCACCGCCGCGAAGCTCGCCGCGATCGCCGCGCCGGTGCCGCTGGACGAGCCACACGGCGTGCGATCGAGCGCATAGGGGTTCTTCACTTGCCCGCCGACCGCGCTCCACCCGCTGATCGAATTGCTCGAACGGATATTGGCCCATTCGCTCAAATTGGTCTTGCCGAGGATGACGGCGCCGGCCTTGCGCAGCTCCGCTACCACCGGCGCATCGCGGCCGGTGATGTTGTCCTTCAGCGCCAGGCTGCCCGCCGTCGTCGCGATCGGATCGCGCGTTTCGATATTGTCCTTGACCAGCACCGGCACGCCGTCGAGCGGCCCGAGCGGCTTGCCCGCCTTGCGCCGCGCATCCGCCGCGCGCGCCTGGGCGAGCGCATCGGGGTTGGTCGCGATCACTGACCGCAGCACCGGCCCCTGCCGATCCATCGCCGCGATGCGCGCGAGATAGGCCTGGGTGATCGCCTCGCTCGACGCCTCGCCCTTGGCCATCATCGCATGGAGATCGGCGATCGAGGCTTCCTCGACCTTGGGCGCGGATTGAGCGGCGAGCGGCGTCGACATAGCGAGCAGGACTAGAGCAGCAAGGCGGCGCATCGAATACCCCCAAAAGTGACGTCGCCCAACGTCTAGCGCGCTCGGGCCAGAACGAAAGCCCCGGCGATGGACGGTATGCGGCAAAAATGAAAAGAGGCTGCCGGGGGGTATCCCACCACCCCGGCAACCTCCTAACATGGTCAGCGGCCGGAAGCTCCAGCCCGGGAGACCATGCAGACCGCTAAGCCTGTGAACCCCGGCGTTGACTGGGAATGGATTTTCCCCGCCAAGGTTCGGCGGCAATTAGCGGCGCGTCCCCCGAACGAACTGAACCGACCCCATTGCTGAACCATGAGACATCGGATCACCTCCTTTCGCCAGTTGAAACACTGTGCCCGGCCTGGGCACGACGCGAATGTGAATCAGGCGAGTCGCAGATACAAGTCTTGAAATTATTTTTATTTGGTGCGAATCAACAGGTCTGCGCTTTTGAAACGGCGCACCCCCTAGATGTTGTGGTTGAGTGGCGCGAGTGGCTTTGGCGGGCGCGCTTCCGGCGCACACCCCTAAATCCTCCCCCATCAGGGGGAGGTGGCAGCGCGCAGCGCTGACGGAGGGGGTGGACGCCACCGCTAGTCGAGGAGCCCTCCCCCTCCGTCATGCTGCGCATGCCACCTCCCCCGCTGGGGGAGGATGGGGTTCGGCCCTCAAAGCCGCCGACAATCCTCGGTCACCCGCGCAAACTCAGCCCAGGCCGGCACAACCAACGTCGGCAATCCCGCCTCCTCCAGCACGAAGCGGCCGCGGCTGTAGATGATCGCGTCGAGCAGCGGATCGCCGGGGGAAAGCCCGACTGCCATATAGGCCGGCGTGCCGCCCGTCGGCTGCATCGGCAGCGCGCGCGTCGTCGAGCTGGTGCGCACCGTCATCGGCGGATTGCCCGCCGCCATGCCGCGCCGCGACAGGTACAGCGCCCGCGCCGCGCGATCGCAGCGCAGCGTGACCTCGGCATCATTCCCCGGCACCCCGAACAGCGCGATGCTGCCGCGCGCATCCTGCCGATAAACCCAGGTGCCCGGCGTCACCGGCCAATCGCGCCAGTCGCCGCCCAGCGGTGCCGCTGCCGCCGCGTTCCCCAGCGCCGCCTGCGCGCGCGCTGGTGCCAATGCTGCCATCAGGCTGGCAGCGATCAGCATGGCAAATCGGCGGCGGAGAGCGGCAGGCATCGCGCGCTTATGGGCAATGCCGCGCGACCGCTCAACCCCGCGCGGGGCGGACACGCGCAATATCAGGGCTTTCCAACGCCAGCCGATTGCGCGACGAGACGGGCCGAGAAAATAACGGGGGAAGACGGGATGCAGCGCAGGCGGTTGGTGTCGATCCTCGGCGGATCGGCGGGCAATCTGGTCGAATGGTACGACTTCTATGCCTATTCGGCGCTCGGCATCTATTTCGCCGGCAGCTTTTTTCCGAAAAGCGATCAGACGGTGCAATTGCTCAACACCGCCGCGATTTTCGCGTTCGGCTTTCTCATGCGCCCGGTCGGCGCGTGGATCATGGGCGTTTATGGTGATCGCCACGGCCGCAAGGCGGGCCTCGCGCTGTCGGTCGCGCTGATGTGCGCGGGCTCGCTGCTGATCGTGGTGGCGCCGACTTATAAGGCGGCCGGCTGGCTCTCACCCGCCTTGCTCGTCGTCGCGCGGCTGCTGCAGGGGCTGTCGGTCGGCGGCGAATATGGCGCGAGTGCGACCTATCTTTCCGAAATGGCGACGCGAACCAATCGCGGCTTCTGGGCGAGCCTGCAATATGTCACGCTGATCGGCGGCCAGCTCGCCGCGCTCGCGGTCACGCTGGCGCTGCAGGGCTGGCTCAGCGAGGCGCAGATGACCGCCTGGGGCTGGCGCATCGCCTTTGCGATCGGCGCGGCGCTGGCGCTCGGCGTCTATGTGCTGCGGCGCGGGCTCGCCGAGACCGAAGCATTCCGCAAGCTTGGGCAACGCGCCGGATCGAGCGCGCTCGGCCTGTGGCGCGCGTACCCCCGCGAATTTCTGATCGTGGCGGCAATCAGCGGCGGCGGGTCGTGCGCCTTCTATGCCTACACCACCTATCTCCAGAAATTCCTCGTCAACACCAGCGGCTTCGACAAGCAGGTCGCAACCGAAATCGCGACCGCTGCGCTGGTCGTATTCATGCTCGTCCAGCCGCTGTTCGGTGCGATATCGGACCGGGTGGGCAGGAAGCCGATGCTGCTCTTATTCGGCATTGGCGGGATGCTCGTGTCGGTGCCCGTCTTCACCGCGCTCGCCGCCACACACAGCGCCAGCGCCGCGCTCGCCATCGCGCTGGTGCCGCTGCTGCTACTGAGTGCCTACACCTCGATTTCGGGGCTGGTGAAAGCCGAGCTCTTCCCGCCCGAAGTGCGCACGCTCGGCGTCGCATTGCCTTATGCGGTGGGCAATACCCTGCTCGGCGGCACCACCGAATATGTCGCCTTGTGGTTCAAGAACGCCGGCGCCGAGAGCGGCTTCTACTGGTACGTGACCGCGATCATCGGCGTCGCGACGATCGGCTTCATGCTGCTGCCCGAGACCAAGCGAACGAGCCTGATCGCGGAGGATTAAAACCCCGTGCCCATTCCGTTAGAGGAGTTCGACGTAAACAATGCCCCGAACTGTCTAGGTCATGCCGGGGCATGGCCGACCTCGTGCTGATAGCGAAGCTGCGCACTTCAGCGCTTAGCGAAGCTAGGTGATGGTTGGCTCAGCGGAGATCGCGTAATTTAACTCTTTACCTATCTCCACATAATGCGCCTCACCCCATCTCAACCACGTGCGTCGCCAGCCGTTCGGCTTCGGCGGCGTCGTGCGTCACCATCAGAATCGGTAGCCGCATCGTGTCGCGGATATGCTCGATCCCGCGCATGATTTCCTCGCGCCGCGCCCGGTCGAGCGAGGATAACGGCTCGTCGAGCAGCAGGAATTTCGGCGCGCTGAGCAGCGCCCGGCCAATCGCGACGCGCCGCGCTTCCCCGCCCGAAAGGCTACGCGGCCAGCGATCGAGCAGAGGCGTGATGTCGAGGAAGTGCGCCGCCTCTTCCAGCCCCAACCAGCGATCCTCGGGGCGCGCCAGGCCGTGCCCGTACAGCAGATTGGCGCGCACGCGCAGATGCGGGAACAGGCGCGGCTCCTGGAACACATAGCCCACGCGGCGGCGCTCGGGGGGCAGATCGATGCCCATCCCCGCGTCGAACAGCGTTTCACCCGCAACGCGCACATGGCCACGCGCCGGCCGGATCAGTCCGGCGATCATGTTGAGCACGCTCGTCTTACCCACGCCGGAAGGGCCGAACAGCACGGTCAACCCCTCGCTCGCCGTGAACCGCACGCTGATCTCGGCCCCGTCCAGCCGCACCGAGACGTCGACATCAAAAGACATGGAGCCCCCGCCCCGCGCGCCGCGCCAGTGCTTCGGACGCGATCAGCGCGCCCAGCGACAGCGCCACCGCGATCCCCGCCAGCCGCAGCACCGTCGCGTCGCCATCGGGCGTCTGCATCGCGGCGTAGATGGCGAGCGGCAGCGTCTGCGTCTCGCCCGGCACGTTGGACACGAAGGTGATCGTTGCGCCGAATTCGCCGACCGAGCGCGCAAAGCCGAGCACCAGCGCGGCCAGCACGCCAGGCAAGCTGAGCGGCAGCGTCACATCGCGGAACGCCCGCCACGGCCCCGCCCCCAAAGTCCGCGCCGCGCTTTCCAACCGGCGATCGACCGCCTCGATCGACAGGCGGATCGCGCGTACCATCAGCGGCAGCGCCATCACCGCACTCGCGATCGCCGCCCCCGTCCATTTGAACAACACGCTCGCGCCGAACCAGGCGAGCAGCCAGTGCCCAAGCGGCCCCGAGGGCGCGAACAGCAGCAGCAGCGCCCAGCCCGTCACCACCGGCGGCAGGACCAGTGGCAAGTGGACGATCGCATCAACGATCACCTTGCCCGGAAAGCGGACCCGCGCGAGCAGCCACGCCAGGGCAAACGCCACCGGCAGTGCCCCGGCCATCGCCACCAGCCCGACCTTGAGCGTCAGCAGAATGATCGCGGCGTCGCTCAGCGGGTCAAGCCCGGCCAAAGCCGTGGCGCGCGAAAATGGCGCGTGCGGCGGGCGACAGCAGGAAGCGGCGGAAGCCCTCGGCTTCCGGGTTGGTCGATGCTTTCAGCCGCGCCAATGGATAGCGGATCGGCGGATGGCTCGCAGGCGGAAAGACGCCCACCACGCGCACCTTGGCCGAGGCTTGCGCATCGGTCGCATAAACGATGCCGAACGGCGCCGCGCCGCGCTCGACCAGCGCCAGCGCCGCGCGGACATTCTCGGCGCGCACCACTTTGGCCGCCACCGCGTCCCACGCGCCGAGCTTGACCAAAGCCGCCTTGCCATAGCGCCCGGCGGGCACGCTGTCCGGATCGGCCATGGCAAGCGGCCCCTGCCCCAGCGCCGCCGACAGCGCGCGCGGTGACCGGAAGTCGATCCGCGTCGCCGTGCCTGCCGGCGCGACCACCACCAGCGCATTGCCGACGAAATCAGCGCGCGTTGCCGGCACGATCAGCCCGCGCTTGGCGAGATCGTCCATCCAGTCCTCATCCGCCGACAGGAACAGGTCCGCCGGCGCCCCCGCCGCGACTTGCCGCGCCAGCGCCGACGATGCTGCAAACGAAATCACCGGGCGCGGATGGCCACGCTTGGCCCAGGCGTCGGCGGCTTCGGTCAAAGACTCCTGCAGGCTGGCGGCGGCAAGCACGAGCGGCGCAACAGGCGCGGGCGCGGCAGCGAGCGCCGGTGCGCTTGCCAGCCCGAGAGCGGCCAGCGCCCCCACTATCCATCGCCGCGTTTTACCGATCATCGATCCACCACCTTCACTATTCCCGCCCGTATATCGCGCCGCCCTCCTCTAGGCCATCGGCTTTTCGGCGAAGCGCTGCAGCGGCGTTTGCCAAATGGGACGCGTTTCCCCCTCGACAAACCGCGTCCATCGAGTCAGCATCGCAACGATAAGAGGATGCCCCGCAAAGGGGTCGCAACCGGAAAACTGGAGCGCGACCGATGACCTGTATCTCGACCCTGGATTTCCAGACTCGGCTCGACGTCAACGAGCTGCTGGCGCAATATTCGCACTTCCTCGATCATGATCGCGGGCCGTGCTGGGCGGAGCTGTTCACCACCGACGGCGTCTTCGAATGCGCCGATGGCAAGCGGCTCGCCGGGCCTGCCGAGCTGGCGACGGTGCCCGGTCTGGTCCACGCCAAGGGCAATGGCGCGTGGCGCCACATCATCACCGCGATCGTTATCGAGCGTGGCGACAAGCGGCATGGCTTGACCGTGCGCGCTTATGGCCCGGTGCTCGACATGGACCAGGGCGGCACGGTCGCGGCGTTCTTCGATTACGAGTTCACGCTGCGCTTCGCCGCGCGCTGGCGGATCGCGCATGTGCTCGCGACGCGCGTCGGCAATGCCTCGGCACCGACCGTTGGCGTCGCCGCGTTCGCCAGCGCCGGGCAATCGCTGCAATAGCGACGCCGGCGCTCGTTCCGCTGCTGTTGCATCCGGCCGGGTTGCATCCGACTGGGCGCGGTGCGATAGCCCGCGCCCAAACTGGCTTTGGACGATACAGCGAATGATCAAGCCCCTGCGCAAGGCAGTGTTCCCGGTCGGCGGGCTCGGCACGCGCTTCCTGCCCGCGACCAAGGCGCTCCCTAAGGAAATGCTGCCGGTCGTCGATCGCCCGCTGATCCAATATGCCGTCGACGAGGCGCTCGACGCCGGCATCGAGCAGATGATCTTCGTCACCGGGCGCGGCAAATCGGCGATCGAGGACCATTTCGACATTGCTTATGAGCTCGAAACGACGATGGTCGCGCGCGGCAAGTCGCTCGATCTGCTCCACCAGACGCGGTTGAAGCCCGGCGCGGTCGCTTATGTTCGCCAGCAGGAGCCGATGGGGCTGGGCCATGCGGTGTGGTGCGCGCGCGACATCGTCGGCGACGAGCCCTTCGCGGTGCTGCTCGCCGACGATTTCATGGTCGGCGAGCCCGGGTGCCTGAAGCAGATGGTCGACGCCTATAACCGCGTCGGCGGCAACCTGATTTGCGCGCAGCAAGTCGCCGATGACGCGACGCATATGTACGGCGTCATCACCCCCGGCGCGCGCAACGGCAGCCTGACCGAAGTGCAGGGCCTGGTCGAAAAGCCGCCGCGCGGCACTGCGCCGAGCAACCTCGCCGTGATCGGTCGCTACATCCTCCAGCCCGAAGTGATGCGCGTGCTCGAACATCAGGAGAAAGGCGCGGGCGGCGAAATCCAGCTGACCGACGCGATGGCGCGGATGATTGGCACCCAGCCCTTCCACGGCGTCACCTTCGATGGCCGGCGTTATGATTGCGGCGACAAGGCGGGCTATATCCAGGCCAATCTCGCGATTGCGCTACAACGCCCCGACATGCGCGACACCGTGCGCGCCTTCGCGCTTGATTTGCTGGGCCAGCCCTAGCTAACGCGATCCCCACCCGCTGGCCTTGTCGCCAGTCGTCATCCGCTCACTAAACAGGCTATATCATGCGCATCACAATGGTCGGATCGGGCTATGTCGGACTGGTGTCGGGCGCGTGTTTCGCCGATTTCGGGCACGATGTGATCTGCGTCGACAAGGATGCGGCGAAGATCGACGCCTTGCTCGCCGGGCGCATGCCGATCTACGAGCCGGGCCTCGATGCCCTCGTCGCCAGCAATGTCGCGGCGGGCCGCCTCGCTTTCTCGACCGATCTCGCCGCCAGCGTCCGCGGCGCTGACGCCGTGTTCATCGCGGTCGGCACGCCCTCGCGCCGCGGCGACGGGCACGCCGATCTGAGCTATGTCCACGCCGCTGCCGAGGAGATTGCCGGCGCGATCGACGGCTTCACCGTGATCGTCGACAAATCGACCGTGCCGGTCGGCACCGGCGATGAAGTCGAGCGCATCATCCGTGACGCCAACCCGGCAGCCGAGTTCGCGGTCGTCTCCAACCCCGAATTCCTGCGCGAGGGCGCCGCGATCGACGATTTCAAGCGCCCCGACCGCGTCGTGATTGGCAGCGACGATCCGCGCGCGCTCGAGGTGATGCGCGCGATCTACCGCCCGCTTGCCATCGGCCGCTCGCCGATCATCGAGATGAGCCGCCGCGCCGCCGAACTCACCAAATATGCCGGCAACGCTTTCCTCGCGACCAAGATCACCTTCATCAACGAGATCGCCGATCTGTGCGAGAAAGTCGGCGCGGACGTGCAGGATGTCGCGCGCGGCATCGGCCTCGACAACCGCATCGGCGCCAAGTTCCTCCATGCCGGGCCCGGCTATGGCGGCTCGTGCTTCCCCAAGGACACGCTGGCGCTGCTCAAGACCGCGCAGGATTGCGAAGCGCCGCAGCGGATCGTCGAAGCCGTGGTCGCGGTCAATGATCAGCGCAAGCGCGCGATGGGCCGCAAGATCATCACCGCGATGGGCGGCGACGTGCGCGACAAGACCATCGCCATCCTGGGCCTGACCTTCAAGCCCAACACCGACGATATGCGCGATTCCCCCGCCATTTCGATCATCCAGACGTTGCAGGACGCCGGCGCCAGCGTCCGCGCTTATGATCCCGAAGGCATCGAGCAGGCGAAGAAAGTGCTCGACGACGTGACCTATTGCGAGGGCGCGTATCAGGCGGTCGATGGCGCCGACGCGGTCGCGATCGTCACCGAGTGGAACCAGTTCCGCGCACTCGACCTCAAGCGGATCAAGGCGCTACTCAAGGGCGATGTGCTGGTGGACTTGCGCAACATCTATGCGCGGGCCGATGTGGAAGCGATCGGCCTGCGCTACACGGCGGTGGGGCGGTAGAGCCTTTCTGGTAGATCTGTCCGTCATTCCCGCGCAGGCGGGAATCCATTCGTGCCAGCGCTAATCGGCTTTACGAGCTTCAGCGAAAATGGATCCCCGCCTGCGCGGGGATGACGGATAAGCGCAGAGACGAAAGTCCCGACGCCGCGTCGCCGTCTTTATTTCTTCGCCTCGCCCTCATCGGCTGGCGCCGGCGCCGGCGGCGCTTCGGCGGCGGTCTTCAGCCCCTTCATCTGTACCGCCAGCACATCGTCAACCTTGGGCGCAATCGCATCGAGCCCGCCCTTGGCATAGCCGCTGACGATATAAGCGAGGGACACCTTGGTTGCCTTATCGCCTTCCGGCGCGAGCACGATGGTCAGCGTGCCCGTCACCGCCTCGGCCTGGAGCGGCCCCAGCGCCGCGCTCAGCCGCAACGCGCGTGGCGCCTGGATAAAGACGATCCGGCCATGCTCGACGCTGCCCTTGCCGGGGATCTTCTCGCAGAAGCAGCCGGTCGCCTGGCTGTCGAGATAAAGATTGGCGCTGTTGTCGGTATAGGTATGGTCGTGCGACCACCATTTTTGCGGGCTGCGCAGCGTATCCCATACCTGCTGCACCGGCGCGTCGATGGTGAGGCTCTGCTCGATATCGAACATGACCGGCGTCGCTTGCTCGACTTCCGATCGGGCGGGCGCTGCTACCGCCACGCCACCCAAGATCAACGCTGCGATCAATCCGCGCATCGCGCCCTCCCCATGCCTGGGCGCAGGCTAGCGGAGCGATGCCAGCCGAGTCCAGCGCCGCGCGGGGCGCCGCTCAATTACCGGCCCGCCAGGATCGCCTCGATCGCGGCGCTGACATGGTCGATATCGGCCATGCCGTCGACGCGGCGGACCAGCCCGCGGCTTTCGTAGATCGGCAGGATCGGCGCGGTCTTGGCGCGATATTCGGCCATTCGGGTGCGCACCGTGACTTCGTTATCGTCGGCACGGCGCTTGAATTCATGGGCACCGCAGACGTCGCACGTGCCCTCAACCTTCGGCAGATGGAATTTGTCGTGGTAATTCGCGCCGCATTTGACGCAGGAAAAGCGCCCGACGATCCGCTCGACCAGCGCATCCTCGTCGACCTCGAGCTCAATGACATAATCGAGCTTGCGATGCCGCTCGCCGAGCAGTTCGTCCAAGGAGCGCGCCTGCGCTTCGGTGCGCGGATAGCCGTCGAAAATCACGCCATGCGCGGTATCGGGCTCGTCAAGCCGGTCGCCGATGATGCCCGAGACGATCTCGTCCGACACCAGCTCACCCGCCTCCATCACCGCCTTGGCGCGCAAGCCCACCGGCGTTCCCGCTTTCACCGCCGCGCGCAGCATGTCGCCGGTCGACAGCTGCACCATGCCGCGCGTCGCCTGCAGGCGCGCCGCCTGCGTGCCTTTGCCCGCGCCCGGCGGCCCCAACAGGATGATATTCAACGCCTTGCGTCCCCCTACCTATGCGGTGGCTGCTTGTCTCAGCGCAGCCTGCCGCCCTTCAGCTTCGCCTTCTTGATCAGGTCGCCATATTGGTGCGCGAGCAAGTGCGATTGGATCTGTGTCACCGTGTCCATCGTTACGTTGACGACGATCAGCAGGCTAGTCCCGCCGAGATAGAAGGGGATCGACAGCGCCGAGACGAGATATTCGGGCACCAGACAGATGATCGTCAAATACGCCGCACCGATCACGGTAATGCGCGTCAGCACATAATCGAAATACTGCTCGGTGTTCTTGCCCGGACGAATGCCGGGGATAAAGCCGCCATAGCGCTTGAGATTCTCGGCCGTCTCTTCCGGGTTGAACACCACGGCGGTGTAGAAGAACGAGAAGAAGATAATGCCGGCGCCATAAAGCGTCAGATAAAGCGGCGAACCGTGCTGGAGATACTGGTTGAGCGTGATGATCGTGTCGCCGATCCAGCTCTGCCCCTGGGTGTATTTGCCGGCGAACTGCGTGATCGTCAGCGGCATCAGCAGCAGCGACGACGCGAAGATCGGCGGGATAACGCCGGCGGTGTTGATCTTGAGCGGCAAGTGGCTGCGGTCGGCCTGCATGCCGCGCTGCGTCTGGCGCTTGGGATATTGGATCAGGATGCGGCGCTGCGCGCGCTCCATGAAGCAGATGAAGAGCACCAGCGCAGCGACCGCGACGATGATGCCGATCACGCGCACCGAGTCGAGGCTTCCCGATCGGCTGCCCTCGAACAGATTGTAGAGCGTCGTCGGCAGATTGGCGACGATGCCCGCCATGATGATCAGGCTGGTGCCGTTGCCGATGCCGCGACTGGTGATCTGCTCGCCCAGCCACATCAGGAACATCGTGCCGCCGACGAGGCTGATCACCGCGCCGATACGGAACATCAGGCCCGGCTCGATCACGGCCGCAACGCCCTGCGAGGCGCCGAACGATTCCAGCCCCAGCGCGATGAAATAGCCCTGGATCATGGTCAGCAGCACGGTGCCGTAGCGGGTATATTGGTTGAGCCGCTTGCGGCCGCTCTCGCCTTCCTTCTTGATCGAGTTGAGCGTCGGCGACAGCGAGGTCGCGAGCTGCACCACGATCGAGGCGGTGATGTAGGGCATCACGCCGAGCGCGATGAGGCTCATCCGCTTGAGCGAGCCGCCCGAGAAATTGTTGAACAGGTCGAGCACGCCGCCATTGGTCTGCTGGCTGAGCAGCCCGAGCGCGGTCGGGTCGACGCCCGGCAGCGGCACATAAGACAGCAGCCGGAAGATGATCAGTGCGCCGATCGTGAACCACAGGCGCTTCTTGAGATCGGTCGCTTGCGTGAAATTGGCGAAGCTCAGGCTGGAAGCCATTTGTTCGGCGGCAGAGGCCATGCGTACTTACGTCCTAACGGCGGAAAGCAAAACGGCGGGATCCGCGATCACGCGCCCCGCCGCTCATATAGGCGCTAGGCCGCGCTTGTCTAATGGGAAGGGGCAAATTCCCGTCGCCGGGCGATGGCCGCTCCAACCGAAGCCGGAGCGGCACCATCAACCTCAGCCCTTCTTGGCGGCGATTTTCGCGGCGCGCACGGTGCCCTTCTTGGCAGCGGCCTTTTCGGCAGCCGGCACCACGGTGATCACCTCAACCGAGCCGCCTGCCTTTTCGACCGCCTCGCGCGCGCCCTTCGACACGCCGGCGACGAGGAAGGTCAGCTTGGCGGAGAAGTCGCCCTTGCCGAGCAGCCGAACGCCGTCCTTGCCGCCGCGCGCGAGACCCGCCGCCTTCAGCGCGGCATGGTCGATCGTGACCTCGGCCTTCAGCGTGCCGGCATCGAGCGCCTTCTGGATCGCGCCCAGATTCACCTCGGCATAATCGCGCGCGAAGATGTTGTTGAAGCCGCGCTTCGGCAACCGCATGTGGAGCGGCATCTGGCCGCCTTCAAAGCCGTTGATCGACACGCCTTCGCGGCTCTTCTGGCCCTTCTGGCCACGCCCGCCGGTCTTGCCCTTGCCCGAACCGATGCCGCGTCCGACGCGGATCTTGCGGTGACGGGCACCCTGGTTGTCGGCGATTTCATTCAGTTTCATGGTCGTGCACTCGCTTTCGCTATGGTCGCGCTGGATGGAAGCTGGGCCGCATAGTCGGTCAGGCGCGCGCTGTCACCCCCTAAAAGCGGTAGCGCACGGTTATGCCGCGCCTGGCGCCTTCGCGCGACGGCGGATCAGCTTGGCGGGATTGCCGCCATAGACGCCCCAGGCATCGAGATCGCTGAACGCGCAGCCCCGCGCGCCAAGGACGGCCCCCTCGCCCACCACCACGCCCGGCCCGACGAACGCTTCCGCCGCCACCCAGGCATCCGCGCCGATCACGATCGGCCGCGCGACGAGCTGGAAATGCGGATCCTCGATATCGTGCGACCCCGCACAGAGATGCGCGCGCTGCGAGACGATCGCCCGCGCGCCAATCGTGATCGGCGCCATATTGTAGATGATCGCGCCGGGCCCGATCGATCCGCCCGCCTCGACGATCAGGTTCGCCGGCGCCCAGATCACCGCGCTGCTGCGGACATGCGCGCCGGGCGCGATCCGCGCGCCGAACAAGCGCAACAGCCAGCAGCGCCAGCCATTGAGCATTGGCGGGGTCCACCGCGCTAGCAGCAGCCAGGCAAGCTGCCAGCCGGCGCGATATGCCCGATTGGCGAGCGAGAAGCTCGGCCCGCCCGATAGCGGCTGGGATTGGGATGCGTCGAGCGGCTTCATGCCTCGTCCCCCGGCGCCGTCAGCTTGTGCCCGGTCAGCGCGCTCAGCAGCGCGCGGCGCTCGGCCGCCGTCTGGCACCCTGCCTTGCCCAGTTCACCCTCCAGCTCGAGAACCTTCGCATCGACCAGGAAGCGATACCAGAAGCCCTGCAGCGCATGATAGATCAACCCCGCCCGGCCATCGAGAAAGCCGAGCCGGAAGATCATGCGATAGAGGAAATAGGCAAGCGGCCCCACCCCCAGCGGCAAGCGATTATAGACGCGCTGCTTCAGCCACCGCTTGAGCCCGGCTTGCTGCGGCATGGCGGCAGCCTCGGGCGTGTCGCTCAACCCCAGCGCATAGCGCTCGTCGAGCCGGTCGATCGCTTCGAGCGTCGCATAGCCGTTATGCTTGGCAATGAACGCGCTCAGATCGTGGAGATTATGGTCGGCAAAACCGCCCGGCATCGTAATCACCCGGCCACCACCAACCGCGACATGCTCGTCCATCCAGCGATTCTCGACGCGACCCTGGCCAGCGCGCCATAATCGCAGCAGCATCAACGGGTAACGCCCGCCATACCTGATCCAGCGGCCCATGAAGATGTGCTTTCGGGCGAAACTGATCCCCGCCACATCGGCAGGCTGAAGCGGCAGTTCTGCGGCGATCCGGGCGGCGAGGTCGGGCTCGATCACTTCGTCGGCATCGAGGCGCATCACCCAGCCGGTGCGGATGTCGCCATGATCGAGCGCCCAGTTGAACTGCGTCGCATGATTGACCCAGTCATTATGCAGGATGTCGCCCCCAGCGCGGCGCGCCCGCTCGATCGTGTCGTCGGTCGAACCGGAGTCCACCACCAACACCCGCGCCGCGATGGACCGTACCGAGGCGATGGCGCGTTCGATATGCAGCGCCTCGTTATGCGTCAGGATGATAACGGTGATGTCCGCGCTAGCCATTGCCTGCGTTCGCCCCCCGACATCGCTTGACCCGCCGCGTGCTATCGCGAATGCCGCGCCCGTCACAACCGCTTTGTTGGCGCAGAGTGTCCCGGCCTTGCGCGACCGCTCCAAAAGCAAACGCCCGGCGATTGCTCGCCGGGCGTCCGCGTTTCCAGCAAGGTGGAAGGCTCAGCCTTCGACCTGCACCATATGCGCGACCTTGCGGATCATGCCGCGCACCTCAGGGGTGTCGGTCAGTTCCGAGGTCTTGTGCATCTTGCCGAGGCCAAGGCCGATCAGCGTCGCGCGCTGGTCCTTGGTGCGGCGGATGGGCGAGCCCGTCTGGGTAATCTTGATGGTTGCCATGGGGCTTACTCCACGATCGCCGCGGCATCCGCCTCGGCGCTCTGCGATCCGCTACGGCCGAGCAGGTCGGCGATCTTCTTGCCGCGACGCTGCGCCACCGATTTGGGGCTGACCTGCGTCGTCAGCGCGTCGAACGTCGCGCGGATCATGTTGTAGGGATTGGATGTGCCGACCGACTTGGTCACCACATCGGCAACACCGAGCGATTCGAACACCGCGCGCATCGGGCCGCCGGCGATGATGCCGGTGCCCTGCGGCGCCGAGCGCAGCGTGACCCGGCCCGCGCCGAAATGGCCGTTGCCGTCATGGTGCAGCGTGCGGCCTTCCTTCAGCGGCACGCGGACCATCGCCTTCTTGGCGGCGGCGGTTGCCTTGCTGATCGCTTCGGGCACTTCGCGCGCCTTGCCATGGCCGAAGCCGACCCGGCCCTTGCCATCGCCGACAACGACGAGTGCCGCAAAGCCGAAGCGCTTGCCGCCCTTCACCGTCTTGGAAACGCGGTTGATATGCACGAGCTTTTCGATCAGCTCTTCGCCGCCCTCATCGGTGCCGCCACGCGCGCCGCGATCATCGCGACGGCCCCGGCCGCCACGATCGCCACCGCGACCACCGCCGCGCTCACCGCCACGGCCACCCCGGCCGCGACGCGGTGCGCCGGCATCGGTCGCTTCCGGCGCTGCTTCCGCGCCCTGAATGATTTCGTCCGCCATGCCTTAGAACTCCAATCCGGCTTCGCGCGCGGCATCCGCCAGCGCCTTGACGCGTCCGTGGTACAGGAAGCCGCCGCGATCGAACACGACCTGCGTCACGCCGGCGGCCTTCGCGGCTTCCGCCACGCGCTTGCCGACATTGGTCGCAGCTTCGATGTTCGCGCCGCTGGTGCCCTTGGCGCCCTTGTCGAGCGTCGAGGCAGCCGCGACGGTGCGCCCTTCGGCGTCGTCGATCACCTGCGCATAAATGTGCTTGCCCGAGCGATGCACCGACAGGCGCGGACGATTGCCGGCGCGCGCGCGGAGCGCCGTGCGGTTGCGGCGACGCCGCTTTTCGAAGAGGGAAAGACCCTTGCTCATCACTTCTTCTTCCCTTCCTTGCGGAAGATATACTCGCCGCGATACTTGATGCCCTTGCCCTTATACGGCTCGGGCTTGCGCCAGCGGCGGATTTCCGCGGCCACCTGGCCAACCTTCTGCTTGTCGATGCCGCTGATCTCGACCGTGGTCTGATCGGGCGTCTTGATCTCGATCCCGTCCGGAATCGCGAAGTTGACGTGGTGGCTATAGCCCAGCTGCAGGTTGAGCGTGCGGCCCTGCGCGGCGGCGCGATAGCCGACGCCGGTGATTTCCAGCACCTTCTGGAAACCCTCGGTCACCCCCGTCACCAGATTGGCAACCAATGTGCGCTGCATGCCCCAGAACGCGCGAGCGCGCTTGGTGTCGTTGGCGGGCTTGACCGTCAGCGTGCCGTTTTCCAGCGCATAGACGACATCGTCGGCCATCGGCATGGTCAGCGTGCCCTTGGGGCCCTTGACCGAGATCAGGCCGCCGTCCAGCGTCGCGGTGACGTTGGCGGGAATGGCGATCGGCTTTTTACCGGTGCGGCTCATCAGAATACCTCCGCCAGCACTTCGCCGCCGACATTCTGCTCGCGCGCTTCCGCGTCGGACAGAACGCCCTTGGGCGTCGAGACGATGGTGATGCCCAGGCCGTTCATCACGCGCGGCAGTTCCTGCGAACCGCTGTACACGCGACGGCCGGGCTTCGAGACGCGCGCGACATGCTTGATCGCGGGCTGGCCCTCGAAATATTTAAGCTCGATGCGCAGACCCTTGGCGGGGCCCATCGTTTCCTCGGCGTACCCGCGGATATAGCCTTCGCGCTGCAGCACATCGAGCACGCGGACGCGCAGCTTCGACGCCGGCGTCAGCACGCTGTCCTTGCGGGCGCGCTGGCCATTGCGGATGCGGGTGAGCATGTCACCAATGGGATCGGTCAATGCCATAATCTGATCCTTACCAGCTCGACTTGGTGACGCCCGGAATCAGGCCCTTATTGGCCAATTCGCGGAGCTGCACGCGGCAGAGGCGGAACTTGCGATAATAAGCGCGCGGACGGCCGGTCAGCTCGCACCGGTTGCGGATGCGGGTCGGGTTGCCGTTGCGCGGGATCTCCGCGAGCTTCAGGCGCGCGATCAGCCGCTCGGTCTCGTCGAGCGCCTTGTCGTTCGCGATCGCCTTCAGCTTGGCATAGCGCCCGGCATATTTCTTCACGAGCTGCTTGCGACGCTCGTTCTTGTTGATCGAACTCAGTTTCGCCATGGACTTAAGCTCTCTACTTTCTCTCTCGTCGTCCCAGCGAACGCTGGGACCGTTTGCCGCCTGCGACCCCAGCTTTCGCTGGGGTGACGGCTGATTGGATCACGCCGCTTTCTTCTCGGCTTCTTCCTGCGGGAACGGGAAGCCGAACAGCCGGAGCAGTTCGCGCGCCTCGTCGTCGGTCTTGGCGGTGGTCGTCACGATCACATCCATGCCGCGCACCTTGTCGATGCGGTCATAGTTGATCTCGGGGAACACCAGCTGCTCCTTCAGGCCGCAAGCGTAATTGCCGCGCCCATCGAAGCTCTTCGGGTTCAGGCCGCGAAAGTCACGCACGCGCGGCAACGCGATGGTGATAAAGCGATCCAGAAACTCGTACATGCGCTCGCGACGCAGCGTCACCTTGACGCCGATCGGCATGCCTTCGCGCAGCTTGAACTGCGCGATCGACTTCTTGGCCTTGGTGATCACCGGCTTCTGGCCCGCGATCAGCTCGAGCTCACCCGCCGCATTGGTGACGTGCTTGCGGTCGTTGACCGCCTCGCCCACACCCATGTTGAGCACGATCTTCTCGATCTTCGGCACTTCCAGCGCGTTCTTATAGCCGAACTTCTCGGTCATCGCCTTGACGATGGTCTCGTCGTACAGCTTCTTCATCCGCGGCGTGTAAGTATCAGCCATTGATCGTCTCCCCGGACTTCACGGCCACGCGGACCTTCTTGCCGTCCTTGGTCTCGAAGCGGACGCGGGTCGGCTTGCCGGTCTTGGGATCGGCGATCGCGACCTTCGACACCGGCAGCGGCGCCTCGATGCGCTCCAGCCCGCCCTGCGGGTTGAGCTGGCTCGGCTTCTTGTGGCGGACATGCACGTTCACGCCCGACACGACGACCTTGCCGTCCTTCGGCAGCGCGCGGGTGACTTCACCCGTCTTGCCCTTGTCCTTGCCCGACAGGACGACGACGCGGTCGCCCTTCTTGATCTTCGCAGCAGCCATCACAGCACCTCCGGCGCAAGGCTGATGATCTTCATGTGCTTCTTGGCACGCAGCTCGCGCACCACCGGCCCGAAGATACGGGTGCCGATCGGCTCCTCGTTCTTGTTGACCAGCACGGCGGCATTGGTATCGAAACGGATCACCGAGCCGTCGGGACGGCGAATATCCTTCGCCGTGCGCACGATGACCGCGCGGTGCACGTCGCCCTTCTTCACCTTGCCCCTGGGCACGGCTTCCTTGATGCTGACGACGATGATGTCGCCGACACCCGCGGTGCGACGCTTCGATCCGCCCAGCACCTTGATGCACTGCACCCGCTTCGCGCCGCTGTTGTCAGCGACCTCGAGATTGGATTGCATCTGGATCATCGATCCGGTTCCTTCTTCGCTATGGCGCCCGATACCGACCGGACGCCGCCTTTAATTTCTTCTCGACCGTCACCCCAGCGAAAGCTGGGGTCGTTGGCATTTGTCTCTGCCGCCCGCGATCCCAGCTTTCGCTGGGATGACGGATTACGCGTCGACTTCGACCCGCTCTGGCGTCACCGCCGCAGCCACGCGCTCGATGACGCGCCAGGTCTTGTTCTTCGAAATCGGCGCGGTCTCTTCGATCCGCACCGTCTCGCCCGACTTGAACTCGTTCGCCTCATCATGGGCGTGATACTTCTTCGAGCGGCGGATGATCTTGCCGTAGAGCGGGTGCTTGACCTTGCGCTCCACCAGCACGACCACCGTCTTGTCGTTCTTGTCCGAGACGATCTGTCCCGTCAGCACGCGCTTCGGCATGGCTAAATCCTTACTTCGCCGCCGAGCGCGTACGCTCGGACTGAATGGTCTTGATGCGCGCGATGTCGCGCCGCACTTCGCGAACCCGCGACGGCTTTTCGAGCTGGCTCGTCGCTGCCTGGAAGCGGAGGTTGAACGCCTCGCGCTTCAGCTCGCCGAGCTGCTCGACCAGCTGGTCGTCGGTCTTCGCCTTGAAATCCGCAGTCTTGGTCATCGCTATCACGCTCCCAGGTGCGAGGTGTCGCCGAGGCGGGCCACCACCTTGGTCTTGATCGGCAGCTTCATCGCTGCGCGCTCGAACGCTTCCGCCGCGAGCGGGCCGGGCACGCCGTCGAGCTCGAACAGGATGCGGCCGGGCTTGACGCGCGCTGCCCAGAATTCAGGCGAGCCCTTGCCCGAGCCCATGCGGACTTCGGCGGGCTTGGACGAGACCGGCACGTCCGGGAAAATGCGGATCCACAAACGGCCCTGGCGCTTGATGTGACGCGTGATCGCGCGGCGGGCAGCCTCGATCTGGCGCGCGGTCAGCCGGTCGGGCTCCATCGCCTTCAGGCCATAAGACCCAAAGTTGAGCGTCGCGCCGCCCTTGGCATCGCCATGGATGCGGCCCTTGAAGGCCTTGCGGAACTTGGTGCGTTTCGGTTGCAACATGGCTCTTAGTTCCTGCGATCTTCGCGCGCCGGGCGCACGCCAGAGGTCTGCGCGTCCATCATCAGCCGGTCCTGCGCCATCGGGTCATGGCCGAGGATTTCGCCCTTGAAGATCCACACCTTCACGCCGCACACGCCATAAGCGGTGTGCGCCTGCGCTTCGGCATAATCGACATTGGCGCGCAGCGTGTGGAGCGGCACGCGGCCCTCACGATACCATTCGGTCCGCGCGATTTCCGCGCCACCCAGACGGCCGCCGCAATTGATCCGGATGCCTTCGGCACCCAGCCGCAGCGCCGACTGCACCGCGCGCTTCATGGCGCGACGGAACGCGATGCGGCGCTCGAGCTGATCGGCAACGCCCTGCGCGACGAGCTTGGCGTCGATTTCGGGCTTGCGGATTTCGACGATGTTAAGGCTCACGTCCGACGCGGTCATCTTGCCCAGCGTCTTGCGCAGCTTCTCGATGTCGGCGCCCTTCTTGCCGATGATGACACCGGGGCGCGCGGCATAGATGGAGATGCGGCACAGCTTCGCCGGACGCTCGATCACCACCTTGCTGATCGCGGCTTGCGGCAGCGTCTTCAGGATGAACTGGCGGATCTTGAGATCCTCCAGCAGCAGCCGGCCGTAATCGCCACCCTCGGCGAACCAGCGGCTGTCCCACGTGCGGTTGATCTGGAGGCGCAGCCCGATCGGATTTGATTTCTGACCCATGACTTAAGCCTCTTCTTCCTGCTCGCGCACGACGATGCGAAGCCGCGAGAACGGCTTCAGGATGCGCGTCGACTTGCCGCGACCGCGCGTCGCGAAACGCTTCATCGTGATCGACTTGCCGACCGACGCCTCGGCGACGACGAGCGCGTCGACGTCGAGATTATGGTTGTTCTCCGCGTTAGCGATCGCGGACGCGAGCACCTTGCGCGCATCTTCCGCCATCGCCCGCTTGGAAAAAGCGAGGATGTTCATCGCATCGCCGGCCTTCTTGCCGCGGATCAGGCCCGCGACCAGGTTCAGCTTCTGCGCTGAACCACGGATCTGCGTGCCGACCGACAGCGCTTCCTTGTCGCCCACGCGACGGGGTGCAGCAGCCTTGCCCATTAGCGCTTGCCCTTCTTGTCAGCAGCATGGCCGGGGAAGAAGCGCGTCGGCGCGAATTCACCCAGCTTCATGCCGACCATTTCCTCGCTGACCGAGACGGGCACGAACTTCTTGCCGTTATAGACATTGAAGGTCAGGCCGACAAAGTCGGGCAGGATCGTCGAGCGGCGCGACCAGGTCTTGATGGGCGCCCGCGCGCCACCTTCCTGCGCGGTCTGCGCCTTCTTCAACAGATTGAGGTCCACAAACGGACCCTTCCAAACGGAGCGAGCCATCGATCAGCCCTTCTTCTTCGCGTGACGCGACCGGATGATGAACTTGTCGGTCGCCTTGTTGTGACGGGTGCGCGCACCCTTGGTCGGCTTGCCCCAGGGCGTGACCGGGTGACGGCCGCCCGAGGTGCGGCCTTCACCACCGCCATGCGGGTGGTCGACCGGGTTCTTGGCGACGCCGCGCGTCAGCGGGCGCTTGCCGAGCCAGCGGTTGCGACCGGCCTTGGCGAGGTTCTGGTTGGCATTGTCGGGGTTCGACACCGCGCCCACCGTCGCCATGCAATCGCTGCGGATATAGCGCTGCTCGCCCGAGTTGAGGCGGATCATCACCATGCCCTTGTCGCGGCCGACGACCTGCACATAGGTGCCCGCCGCGCGCGCCAGCTGACCGCCCTTGCCGGGCTTCATCTCGACATTGTGCGCGATCGTGCCGACCGGCATCTGGCCGAGTTCCATCGCGTTGCCGGGCTTCACGTCGGTCTTCTTGCCGGCAATCACGCTGTCACCCACGGCCAGGCGCTGCGGCGCCAGCACATAAGCGAGCTCCCCGTCTTGATACTTGACCAGCGCGATGAACGCCGAGCGATTGGGATCATATTCCAGCCGCTCGACGGTTGCCGGCACGTCCCACTTGCGGCGCTTGAAATCGACGATGCGATAGCGCTGCTTGTGGCCGCCGGCGATGCCGCGCGACGTGACATGGCCCTTGTTGTTGCGTCCGCCGGTCTTGCGCTTGCCTTCGGTCAGCGCCTTGACCGGCTTGCCCTTGTGCAGCCCCGACTTGTCGACGAGGATCAATCCACGTCGCGCCGGGCTGGTCGGGTTGTAATGCTTGAGTGCCATTACGCGCTCACCCCTTCGGTCACGTCGATCGACTGCCCGTCCTTGAGCGTCACGATCGCTTTCTTGAAGTCAGACCGCTGATAGGGAACACCCTTCCAGCGCTTGGTCTTGCCCTTTTGCGTGATGGTGTTGACGCCGGTCACGGTCACGTTGAACAGCGCTTCCACCGCCGCCTTGATCTCAGGCTTGGTGGCGCGGTTAGCGACCTTGAACACGACCGCATTCTGGTCGCTCACCAAGGTAGCCTTCTCGGTGATGTGCGGCGCCAGGATCACGTCGTAATGACGCACATCCACCGCGGCATTCTGCTTCTTAGCCATGGAACCGCGCCTCCAGCTTTTCGACCGCGGCGCGGCTCAGCACCAGCGTGTCATGCTTCAAGATGTCATAGACATTGGCACCGGCAGCCGGCAGCACGTTGATCTCGCGGATATTGCCGGCGGCCAGCGCGAAGCTCGCCTCGACCATGTCCCCGTCGATCACCAGCGCGGTCTTGGCGCCGAGCGACGCGAAGTTCTTCGCGAGCACCGCGGTCTTGCCATTGTCCACTGCCAGCGTGTCGACGACGACAAGCTTGCCGTCCTTCGCCTTGGCCGACAGTGCCATCTTCAGGCCGAGCGCACGCACCTTCTTATTGAGCGACGGGTTGAAGTCGCGGACGCGGGCGCCGTGCGCCTTACCACCGCCGATGAACACCGGCGCGCGACGATCGCCGTGACGTGCCGTGCCGCCGCCCTTCTGGCGACCGAACTTCTTGCCGGTGCGGGCCACGTCGGCGCGCTCGCGGGTGCCACGGGCGGTGCCGCGACGCTTTTCGAGCTGCCAGGTGACGACGCGGTGCAGGATGTCGGCGCGCGGCTCGAGGCCGAACACGTCATCGCTGAGGTCGATTTCGCCAGCAGCCTTGCCGGCGTCCAGGGTCTGAACCTTGACCTTCATGGTTTAGCCCTCCTGGCCTTCGGTCGCCTCGACCGCGGGTGCTTCGTCAGCAGGCGTGTCGGCGACAGGGGTGGTGTTCTCGTTGGCGACCTGCTTCAGGCCGGCCGGGTACGGCGCGTCCTTGGGCAGCGGCACCTTGACCGCATCATGCACGAGCAGCCAGCCGCCCTTCGAGCCGGGCACCGAGCCCTTGACGAAGATCAGGCCGCGCTCGGCGTCGGTCGAGACGATTTCGAGATTCTGCTGAGTGCGCTGGCGGTCGCCCATGTGACCGGCCATCTTCTTGTTCTTGAAGACCTTGCCGGGATCCTGACGGTTGCCGGTCGAGCCGTGCGAGCGGTGCGAGACCGAGACGCCGTGCGTCGCGCGCAGACCGCCGAAGTTCCAGCGCTTCATCGCGCCGGCAAAGCCCTTGCCCTGCGTGTAGCCCTGCACGTCGACCAGCTGGCCGGCGACGAAATGGTCGGCCGAAATCTCGGCGCCGACGTCAAGCAGCGCGTCTTCCGACACGCGGAATTCCCGAACGATTGCCTTGGGCTCGACTTCTGCTTTCGCGAAATGGCCCCGCTGCGGCTTGGCGACATTCTTGGCCTTGGCCGCGCCGGCGCCGAGCTGAACCGCGACATAGCCGTCACGGTCGGTCTCGCGGCGGGCGACCACCTGCAGATTGTCGAGCGCCAGAACGGTGACGGGCACATGGCGCCCATCGTCCTGGAACAAGCGGGTCATCCCCATTTTCTTCGCGATCACGCCAGTGCGCATGATCCATGCTCCTTGTTTCAGAGGCCCGCCGGCACGATTGCCGAACGGGCTTGAGGGACGAGGGCGAGCCAAAGCCCGTCCGCATCCCGCGTATCAGCCCCAAATGATGTGCGTGCCCCGACCCGGGCTGGTGCCGTGCTTGAAGCAGCGCGGCGTGTCGGGGGACGCGGGCCCGGATAAATCCGGCGGTATCCCTTATCGTGTGGCCCCGGATGGGACCGAATCTCGTTGGAGAAGCGGCGCGTTACGCCAGCTTGATCTCCACGTCAACGCCTGCCGCAAGATCGAGCTTCATCAGCGCGTCGACCGTCTGCGGCGTCGGCTGCACGATGTCGAGCATGCGCTTGTAGGTACGCACTTCGAACTGCTCGCGCGACTTCTTGTCGATGTGCGGCCCACGGTTGACCGTGAACTTCTCGATGCGCGTCGGCAAGGGAATGGGACCGCGGATAAGCGCGCCGGTGCGGCGAGCGGTGTCGGCGATGTCGCCGGTTGCCTGATCGAGCACGCGATGATCGAACGCCTTCAGGCGAATGCGGATATTGCTGTCCATGTCCCTACCGATGCGAAAGAGCGGGTTACCTTACGGCAACTCTTGGTTGTTCACGTAACTAGTTGCTTGCGCAAAATAGCAACCGCCCGAGCCCCCGGTTCAATGCCCCGGGGAATCGGGCGGAAGCGCGCCTATATTACTTCGAGATCGAGCTGACAACCCCCGCGCCGACGGTACGACCACCTTCGCGAATGGTGAAGCGCTGGCCGACGTCCATAGCGATCGGCGCGATCAGCTTGACGCCGAGCGCGACGTTGTCGCCGGGCATGACCATCTCGGTGCCCTCAGGCAGCTCGACGGTGCCGGTCACGTCGGTCGTGCGGAAGTAGAACTGCGGACGATAGTTGGCGAAGAACGGCGTGTGGCGGCCGCCTTCATCCTTCGACAGCACATAGACTTCCGACTTGAACTCGGTGTGCGGCGTAATCGAGCCGGGCTTGGCCAGAACCTGGCCGCGCTCGACTTCCTCACGACCGACGCCGCGCAGCAGCGCGCCGACATTGTCGCCCGCCTGGCCCTGATCGAGCAGCTTGCGGAACATCTCGACGCCCGTGACCGTGGTCTTGCGGGTATCGGTGATGCCGACGATCTCGACTTCCTCGCCGACCTTGATGATGCCGGTTTCGACACGGCCGGTTACGACGGTGCCGCGACCCGAGATCGAGAACACGTCTTCGATCGGCATCATGAACGGTTTGTCGAGCGGACGCTCGGGCTGCGGAATGTAATCGTCGACCGCGCGCATCAGTTCGAGCACGGCGTCGTGGCCGATCTTGGGATCGCTGCCGTCAAGCGCCTTGACCGCCGAACCCTTGATGATCGGAATATCGTCGCCCGGGAAGTCGTAGCTGCTCAGCAGCTCGCGGACTTCGAGCTCGACGAGCTCGAGGATTTCCTCGTCATCGACCAGGTCGACCTTGTTCATGAACACGACCATCGCCGGCACGCCGACCTGGCGGGCGAGCAGGATGTGCTCGCGGGTCTGCGGCATCGGGCCGTCGGTCGCCGACACGACCAGGATCGCGCCGTCCATCTGGGCGGCACCGGTGATCATGTTCTTCACATAGTCGGCGTGGCCGGGGCAATCGACGTGCGCATAGTGGCGCGCTTCGGTCTCATACTCGACGTGCGCGGTCGAGATGGTGATGCCGCGCTCGCGCTCTTCCGGCGCCTTGTCGATGTTGGCGTAGTCGACGAACGTCGCGCCGCCCGTCTCGGCCAGGACCTTCGTGATCGCGGCCGTCAGCGACGTCTTGCCGTGGTCGACGTGACCGATCGTGCCGATGTTCAGGTGCGGCTTAGTCCGCTCGAATTTTGCCTTCGCCATTTTTTCCTACCTTCTGGTCAAATCACTTGAAATCCGCTGCGGGACTCGCGCGAAAGCGGCCCCATAGCGACTGGTTTCGGGTTACGCCAGCCCCTTCCCTTCTGCGTCACCCCGGACTTGATCCGGGGTCCCGCTTTCGAGCAGGCCGACGGCGGACAAATCCGCCGTCGTCGGACCTCGGGCTGGGCCCGAGGCCGGCCGGCCTTTCGTCGTCTCGGCGCCGAGATGCCTCAGCGCCGTGCGTCTCAGGCGAGCTTCGCCTTCACGTCCTCCGCCACGTTCGCCGGCACTTCGTCATAATGCGAGAACTGCATCGTGTACTGGGCGCGGCCCTGGGTGAACGAGCGCAGCTGGTTCACATAGCCGAACATGTTGGCGAGCGGCACCAGCGCCTTCACCGCCTGCGCGTTGCCGCGCGTGTCGGTGCCCTGGATCTGGCCGCGGCGGCTGTTCAAGTCGCCGATGACGTCGCCCAGATAATCCTCGGGCGTCACGACCTCGACGGTCATGATCGGCTCGAGAATCTTGATGCCGGCCTTCTGCGCCGCTTCCCGCATCGCGCCGCGACCGGTGATTTCGAACGCCAGCGCCGACGAGTCGACATCGTGATACTTGCCGTCGATCAGGTGGACTTCGAAATCGACGATCGGGAAGCCGATCAGCGATCCGGTTTCCGCCGTTTCGCGCATGCCCTTCTCGACCGAGGGGATATATTCGCGCGGAATATTGCCGCCCTTGATCTCGTCGAAGAACTGGAAGCCCGTGCCACGCTCGCCCGGCTTCACCTGCACCTTGACTTCGCCGAACTGGCCCGAACCACCCGACTGCTTCTTGTGCGTGTAGACAAGCTCGACCGGCTTCGCGAGATATTCGCGATACGCGACTTGCGGCGCGCCGACATTCGCCTCGACCTTGAACTCGCGCTTCATGCGGTCGACCAGGATTTCGAGGTGAAGCTCGCCCATGCCCTTGATGATCGTCTGGCCCGATTCATGATCGGTCGAGACACGGAACGAGGGGTCCTCAGCGGCCAGGCGGTTGAGCGCGATGCCCATCTTTTCCTGGTCGGCCTTGGTCTTGGGTTCGACCGACAGTTCGATGACGGGATCGGGGAATTCCATCCGCTCGAGGATGATCGGCAGCGCGGCGTCGCACAGCGTGTCCCCGGTGGTGGTTTCCTTCAGCCCCGCCAGCGCGACGATGTCGCCGGCATGTGCCTCATCGATGTCCTCACGGCTGTTCGCATGCATCAGCAGCATGCGGCCGATTTTTTCCTTCTTGTCCTTCACCGAGTTCAGATACGTGCCCTTGGCAAGCGTGCCCGAATAGATGCGCGCGAAGGTGAGCGTACCCACGAACGGGTCGTTCATGATCTTGAACGCCAGCGCCGAGAACGGCGCCTTGTCGTCGGCCGGACGCGAATCCTCGGTCGTGCCGTCGAGCTTCACGCCCTGCACGTCGGGAATGTCGAGCGGGCTCGGCAGATAGTCGATCACCGCGTCGAGCAGCGGCTGAACGCCCTTGTTCTTGAACGCCGAGCCGCACAGCACCGGCACGAACGAGAAGTTGAGCGTGCCCTTGCGGATCAGGCGCTTCAGCGTCGCGGCATCGGGCTCCTCGCCTTCGAAGAACTTCTCCATCGCCTCATCATCCTGCTCGACGGCAGCTTCGATGAGCTCGTGGCGTGCGGCTTCCGCCGCGTCCTTCAGCTCGGCGGGGATATCCTGATATTCGAACTTCGCGCCCAGCGATTCTTCGAGCCAGATGATCGCGCGGTTGTTGACCAGATCGACCAGGCCCTTGAAGCCGCCCTCGATGCCGATCGGCAGATACAGGACGAGCGGGCGCGCGCCGAGACGATCCTTGATCATCTCCACGCACCGCTCGAAATTCGCGCCCATGCGGTCGAGCTTGTTGACGAAGCACATCCGCGGCACATTGTATTTCTCGGCCTGGCGCCACACCGTTTCCGACTGCGGCTCAACGCCAGCGACGCCGTCAAAGCACGCCACTGCGCCGTCGAGCACGCGCAGCGAACGCTCGACTTCAATGGTGAAGTCGACGTGGCCTGGCGTATCGATGATGTTGATGCGGTGCTCTTCGCCCTGGCCGTCATCGCCGCGCCAGAAGCACGTCGTTGCGGCGGACGTGATGGTGATGCCGCGCTCCTGCTCCTGCTCCATCCAGTCCATCGTCGCGGTGCCTTCATGCACTTCGCCGATCTTGTAGGACTTGCCGGTGTAATAGAGGATGCGCTCGGTCGTCGTCGTCTTGCCGGCGTCGATGTGCGCCATGATGCCGATATTGCGGTAGCGTTCGAGCGGATGGCTGCGGGCCATGACGTATTCCTTCAACTATATCGAAAAAAGGCTGAGGTTCAGCCGGCAAGGTATTTCAAGAGAGCCAGCGCCGCACCCATGAGGGCAGCCCCGGCAATCAGGCTTTGAACAACGATCGCCCAAGGCGCGAGACCGGTGTCCTTCCGAAGCTTAGCCTGTTCGGCCATCAGCTTCTTCTGTTCAGCGGTGAACTTTTCGGCTTCCTCGATCGAGCGCAAAATACGAACGCGCTGTTCTTCGATATCGAAATTGTCGCGCTGTACCGTCGCCATGACCGTGCCTTTCGCGTCCTATATAATCGCTTACCAACGGTGTTGCCAGAGCGACCGCTGTTACCAGCGATAATGCGAGAAGGCGCGGTTGGCTTCGGCCATGCGGTGCGTGTCTTCACGCTTCTTGACCGCGTTGCCACGATTGTTGGCGGCATCCATCAGCTCGCCCGACAGGCGCGCGGCCATGGTGTGCTCGCTGCGGTTGCGCGCCGCCGAAATCAGCCAGCGGATCGCCAGCGCCTGCGCGCGCTCCGGGCGAACCTCGACCGGCACCTGATAAGTCGCACCACCGACGCGGCGGCTGCGGACCTCGATGCCCGGCTTCACATTGGCGAGCGCTTCGTGGAACACGCCCAGCGGATCCTTCTTGGCGCGGGTCTCGACGGTTTCGAGCGCACCATAGACGATGCCCTCGGCGACGGCCTTCTTACCGTCCAGCATCACGCTGTTCATGAACTTCGACAGCACCACATCACCGAACTTGGGGTCCGGCAGAATTTCCCGCTTTTCGGGACGACGACGACGAGACATTGGTTCTTCCTTCTACACTTCAGCCATCAGGGGGCGCGGATAACCGGCCCGGCTTACTTCGGACGCTTGGCGCCGTATTTGGAGCGGGACTGCTTGCGGTCCTTGACACCCTGGGTGTCGAGCACGCCGCGCAGCACATGGTAGCGCACGCCGGGCAAGTCGCGCACGCGGCCGCCGCGGATCAGCACCACCGAGTGCTCCTGCAGGTTGTGACCTTCGCCCGGAATATAGCTGATCACTTCGCGGCTGTTGGTCAGGCGGACCTTGGCCACCTTGCGCAGCGCCGAGTTCGGCTTTTTCGGGGTCGTCGTATAAACACGCGTGCAGACGCCGCGCTTCTGCGGGTTCTGCTCCATGGCAGGGACCTTGCTCTTGGCCTTCTGCGGGTCGCGGCCCTTGCGGACCAGCTGGTTGATCGTCGGCATGAAGCCCTTCACCTTTCATTGCCGGGCCATCGGGACCGGCGGTTACTTTGCTGGCGCCATCACATGTCGAGGGAAACGCCAAAAGGACCAAGCGACGAGACTCTCTCGCCTCCGGTCCCTCATTACGTCCAGCAATGTTCAAGCATGCCCGGCACGGACCTGGGTCCGGTCGAGCGAGCGCGCCTATAGCGATGGCCGATTGTGCGGTCAATGGTCTGTGCAGCCCCGGCCGAGCGCGCCACGCCGCAAATCTTTACCCGGCCCTAACCAAGCCTGGCTAAGCCGGCGCCACGATGTTGGCATCCCCCGCTCCGCTGTCCGGCAACCCGCTCGTCGCCTCCGTGCCGCGCGCCCAGATTGCCAGAATCGGCGTGCTGGTCGCGCTGTTCTACGCGCTGGTGCTGCCGATCATCACCAAGGATGTCGGCTATTATTACGGCCCATGGCTCGACCATATCTGGGCGGCCGGGCCGATTGCCGCCTTCGCCAAGCCGTTCGGCAATTACACCCCGCCCTATCTCTATCTGCTCGCGTTGTTGAGCCCGCTGAAGCTGGTGCTGAGCGATGCGGCGGTGATCAAATCGGTCTCGCTGGTCGGCAACGCGCTGCTCGCGCTCGCGATGGGAGTGACGCTGAAGCGGCTCGGCACGGGCAACGGCGCGATCGGCGCGCTGGCAGTGGTCGCCCTGCCGAGCGCGATCCTCAACGCCGCACTGCTCGGCCAGTGCGATGCGCTTTACGTCGCGCCGATCGTGATGGCGGCGGGCGCAGCGGCGACGCGGCGACCGGGCGCCATGCTGGCCTGGTTCGGCTTCGCCTTGTCGATCAAGCTGCAGGCGATCCTGTGCGCACCCTTCTTCCTCGCGATGCTGCTTGCCTGGCGCAAGCCCTTGTGGCGCTGGTGGCCCGCGCCGGCCGCCTTCATCGCCGCGATGCTACCCGCCTGGACAATCGGCTGGCCGGGATCGGACCTCGCGACGATCTATCTGCGCCAAGCGCGCGATCTCGACGGCATTTTCCTGAACGCGCCCAATATCTGGACGATCGCCGAGCTGGCGATCGGCTCCGCTTCCGGCTTCTTCACGCTGGCGATTGCGGCGGCTTGTGCGGCGAGCCTCGCTTATCTCGTCTGGATGCGGCAGCACGCCGTGCGCTTCAGCCAGACGCAGCTGCTCAACGCCGCGCTGCTCGCCCCGCTGCTCACCGCCGGGCTGCTGCCGCGCATGCACGAGCGCTATTTCTTCGCCGCTGATATCCTGGCGCTGTTGCTAGCCCTGGCAGCGCCGGCGCGGAACACGACGATGCTGGTCGTGCTGGTGCAGCTCGGCTCGTGCCTGGCGATGCTCGGCTATCTGACCGGCGCCGATCTGCTCGCTGCCCTCGCGGCGGTGCCCATGCTCGTCGCGACCGCCATGGTCACGCGTTCGCTGATCACCGCGCACGATTAAAGCCATCCCCTTCTGGTACGACGGAACGCGACGAACCGCGTAGGATTACGCTGCGCCGCAGCGCCGCGGCATGCTAAACATGTCGGGCTTTTCAGCTTCGGATTCGGGGAGTTTCGAGGATGTTCAATTCCAGTTCGCGCGGCAATCGCGAAACGTCGAGCACGCCGCTGCCGCCGCCGCCCGCGCAATCGACCGCCAAGCGCGGCATGTTTTCCGTGATCGGGCAGGATGTTACGATCACCGGCAACGTCAGCGCGACGGCCGATCTCCACATCGATGGCCGTGTCGACGGCGATGTGCATTGCGGCAATCTGGTGCAGGGTTCGGAAAGCCGAATCACCGGCAATGTCCGCGCGCAATCGGCGCGGCTCGCCGGCGCGATCGAAGGCAAGGTGTCGGTCAACAATCTCGTCGTTGAGCGCGCGGCGCGGATTACCGGCGATGTCGAGTATGAAACGATCGCGATCGAGAATGGCGCGGCGATCGATGGCCGCCTGAAGCATGGCGCGCCGCAGGTCCAGGCGACGCTGGTTGCGACGCCGACTCAGCCCGCGCCCAGCGTGAGCGTGCTGCCCACGGCATCGCCTTTCGACGAACAGGCCGCCTGACGTCGGCGCCCGGCGGTTACCCCGCCGGGCCGCCCTCCCCATTATCGAACGCGCTCGCCGCCCTTGATGACGGCGCTCGGATGTTCGAGCAGCCGGACATCGCTGAGCGGGTCGCCCGCCACCGCGACGATATCGCCATAGCGCCCGACCTCGATCGTGCCGACATCGCGCGTGCGGTTGAGCGCTTCCGCCGCATTGCGCGTTGCCGCGCGGATCGCGTCCAGCGGCGTCATCCCCCATTGCACCATCGTCGCGAATTGCTTGGCGTTCTGGCCGGCGGGGAAGACGCCGCCATTATCGGTGCCGAAGATCATCTTGACGCCAGCCTTATAGGCATCGCGGAAGGTTTCGCGCTGCTTGCGGCCGATCGCGCGTTCCTTGGCCAGGCTTTCCTCGAACAGGCCGTTCTTGGCGCCTTCGCTCAGGATGTAATCGTCGTCATAGATATCCATCGAGAACCACGCGCCTTTTTGCTTGGCAAGCGCGAAGCTCTCGGTGTCGGCGAGGCTGGCATGCTCGATCGTGTCGACGCCGGCGCGGATCGCATCGTTGATGCCGTTGGTGCCGTGCGCGTGTGCGGCGACGCGCAAGCCCAGCATATGCGCTTCGTCGGTCACTGCCTTGATCTCGTCAAAGCTCATCTGCTGCGCGCCGGCGACGTCGCTCTTGGAGAGCACGCCGCCCGTCGCGCAGATCTTGATCACTTCGGCGCCATATTTGTGGACGGTGCGCACCAGCTTGCGATAGCCTTCCGGGCTGTCAGCGACCGACGGCGTGGCCACGGTCGAGAAGCTCGGCGGCAAGCCTTCGGTGCCGTCGCAATGCCCACCGGTCGCGCCCAGCGCATAGGTCGCCGGCACGATGCGCGGCCCGGCGATATAGCCGCCCTCGACCGCCTGCTTCAGGCCGACATCGTCATAATCGGGCGAGCCGACATTGCGCACGGCGGTAAACCCCGCCTCCAGCATCGCGCGGGCATTATGCACGCCGACCGCCTGCCAGAAGCTGTCGGTATAGCCGAGCCCGCGAAACCCGCCGATCGTCGGATCGCCGTTCAGATGGACATGCATGTCGATCAAACCGGGCAGGATCGTCTGGCCCGGCAAATCGATGTGCCGGGCATCCGCCGGCACCGCCACCGTCCCCTGCGCCCCCACCGCGCTGATCCGCCCATCGGTGATGACGATAACCGGCTTGTCGACCGTCTTCCCCGCGACAACGTCGACCATATGGTCGGCGGTGATGACGACGGTATCGGCGGCAGCGGGTGCCGCAAGCGCCAGCAAGCCGGTTACGGCGGCGGCGATGGACAAGCGTTTCATCAATTTCCCCTTGGTGATCCGGTCTGTGCCGGTTGGTAGGCTTCGCGCGGCTGACCCGCGACAGTATAAAGGCGTTCTGCCGGAAATTTCACGACCAGGCCGCTCGACGGCAAGGGAAAGTCATAGACCGCACCCTTCAACTGCGCCATCGTCGTGCCTTCGACGCGAGCGCCGATGGCGGCAAAACCGATGGCAAGCCCCTCCCCCATGCTCCCCGTCCAGCGCCCGACACGGACAACGGGTTTTGCCGCGTGATATTTACCGGCACGCGGCAGCACCTGTTCGATCCACTGGCGGACAATGCCCGTCTCGCGCTCCTCTGCAGGCAATTGATGCACCTGATAAGCGGTCGGCTTGTCCACGAACCAGGCCATCATCGCCCGGGCGACGCTGGTATTGCCGCCGGAGGGGGTGTCGGTCAGGTCGATGATGATGGGCGCATCGGCGGGCAGCGACGCCATCGCGGCGTCGAACGCCTTGATCGTCGCCTGGTCACCCAGCGCATTGTTGATCAGGATGCGAACCGAGCCGCCTCCCTCGCGCATCACGCTGATCGGCGGCTTGTCCTGCTTGAGCGAGTAGAGCGTCGGCAACGTCAGCCGGACGATCTTGCCGGCATGGGCAATCGTCAGGTCGCGTGGCCGATCCCGGCGCCCCGCCGCCAGCACCCGCGCGGCATAATCGGCGCGTTCATCGGTGACCGCTAGCCCCAGAGCGCTCCAGAACGTGGCAACGGCCTCGGCAGTCGGCACATCGCCCACCGCGACCAACTGATCGCCCACCGATATGCCTGATGTTGCCGCAGGGCTACCTGGTTTGACGGCCTCGATCGCATAGTGGTTGCCGTGTCGGGTGACCCAGAGGTCGGCATAGGTCGGAACAATCGCCCAACTGTCCTTGAACGACGCGCCGGTGATGGCGTGATGATCCGCCAGCGACGCGATCCGGTCCTCGGCATAATGGAGCAGGCTGTCATCATCGTGCGCCGCCGCGCGTTCATGCGCGAGAACGGGTGAATCGGGCAGCACGCCACCGGGCCAATGATCCTCATAGGCATAATTCTCGGTGATCAGCCGGTCGAGCGCGACGGCGTCCCCGGCATAATCGACCGGCTTGGCGTCGGTCGCGCCAATCAATAACAACGCTGCCGCGCCGATGATCACCTTCATATATGCAACGCGCGCCCATAAGCGCCCAGCACGCTTTCATGCATCATCTCGCTGAGCGTCGGGTGGGGGAACACGCTTTCCATGAATTCCGCATCGGTCAGTTCGCCCGTCTTGCCGATGGTGTAGCCCTGGATCAGTTCGGTCACCTCGGCGCCGACCATGTGCGCGCCGAGCAGTTCGCCAGTCTTGGCGTCGAACACCGTCTTCACAAAGCCTTCCGCCTCGCCCAGCGCGATTGCCTTGCCGTTGCCGATGAAGGGGAAAGTGCCGACTTTCACCTCATAGCCCGCTTCCCGCGCCTTGGCTTCGGTCAGCCCGACCGAGGCGACTTGCGGGTGGCAATAAGTGCAGCCGGGGATGTTGTGCGGGTCCATGGCGTGCGGGTGGCCACCGGCGATCGCTTCGGCCGCGATCACGCCCTCATGGCTTGCCTTGTGCGCCAGCCACGGCGGCGCGGTGATGTCGCCGATCGCCCAGAGGCCGGGCACGTTGGTGCGGCACATCGCGTCGGCCTTGACGAAGCCGCGCTCGTCCATCGCGACGCCGAGCTCCTTCAGGCCGATATTCTCGGTGTTGGGGACGATGCCGATCGCGACGATCAGGTGGCTGAATTCGGCGGCGCTGGTCTTGCCGTCCTTGTCGTTCAGCGTCGCGGTGATGCCGTTGGCGCCCACTTTGATGTCGGACACGCCCGCCCCGGTCAGGATCGTCATCCCCTGCTTCTTCAGCGCCTTCTCCAGGAACGCGGACACGTCGGCATCCTCGACCGGCACGATCCGGTCCATCATCTCGACGACGGTCACCTCAGCGCCCATGTCATTGTAGAAGCTGGCAAACTCGATCCCGATCGCGCCCGAGCCGATCACCAGCAATTTCGACGGCATCTCCGGCGGCACCATCGCGTGACGATAGGTCCACACCCGTTTGCCGTCCGCCGGCGTGCCGGGCAGGTCGCGCGCGCGGGCGCCGGTCGCCACGATGATGTTCTTCGCGGCAAGCTCGGTCGCCTTGCCATCCTTGTCGGTCACCGTCAGCGCGCCCGGCGCGGTCAGCTTGCCCTCGCCCATGAACACCGCGATCTTGTTCTTATTCATCAGGTGGGTGACGCCCTGATTGAGCTGCTTCGCCACCCCGCGCGAGCGCTTGACCACCGCATCGATATCAGCGCTGATCTTGTCCGCGACAAGGCCGTAATCCTTGGCGTGCTGCATATAGTGATAGATTTCCGCCGAGCGCAGCAACGCTTTGGTCGGGATGCATCCCCAGTTGAGGCAAATGCCGCCCAAGAGCTCCCGCTCGACGATCGCGGTCTTGAGCCCCAGCTGCGCCGCGCGGATCGCCGCAACATAGCCGCCGGGGCCCGAGCCGAGGACGATGAGGTCGTAGGTTTCAGGCATCAACCGGTCTCCGGAAAAGGTAATCGCTCAAGAGCCAAATGCCCGCGGCGATGGCAGCGACTGCAAGATAACGAACGCCGTCCTTCGCGCTTAGAGCGCCGTAATACTCTCCAGGCAGAACGCCGACAGCCCAGAGGCCGTCAACGAACAAGCAGTTGGCAACCATGACCGCAAAAGATCGGATCGCTACGCTCCTGGTTTTGACGAGCGTCTGGGTCGGGATCATGATGAGCGTGATCCCTAAAAATGCGGGAACACCGACAAAATACAGAACCACAAGAGGGACGAAAAATACTGCGGTGAATGACGGCGGTGGGAATGCTGGCGACACAAAAACCTTGGCAATGGCGAGCATTACAGTTGCTGCACAGGCAACGAAGACAGCCAAAAATCGCCCAGCGTAAAGACGATCAATCCATTCGGTCATTTCACGACCGGCCCGTCACGATCCGCCTCCCCAATCGACCGCGGCCGCCCATCATCGCCCATCGCGACCAGGGTGAAGCTACCGCTCGCCGCGCGCTCAATACCTTCGCCATGGCGTTCGCGCCGCCAGACATCGACGGCGATGGTCATCGAACTGCGCCCCTGCGACACCAACGTCGCGTAGAAGCTTACCTCGTCCCCCACCAGCACCGGGGCGGCAAAAGCGAAGCCGTCGGCGCCGACCACCGGCGCGCGGCCGCGGCAATGGCGCGACGCGAGCGATCCCGCCGCCAGCGCCATCTGCCCCATCAGCCAGCCGACGAAGATCGTGCCATAGGGGTTGGCATCCGCCGCCATCGCCGTCGCGCGGATCGCCGGCGCGCCTTCGGGCACTGCCTCGCTCATCGCGGGCCGCCCTGCTCGGCGCGGTCAGCCGCCATGGCGCGGCGGATTTGCGGCACGCTCATCACCGTCGTCGTCACCATGCCGACGATCGCGACGATCCACACGTCACGCTGCGCCAGCGGATAGGCCCAGGCGACCAGGCTGGCGATCAGCGCCGCCGCGCCGACGCCGAGCGCGACATGGAAGATTTCCCACCAGGCACGCCGGCCGAGCATGCGCGCCGGATCAGGCCAGCAGGCCGAGCGGGGCTTCGACCAGCTCCTTCAGCCCCTTCATCATCGCTGCGCCTTCCGCCCCATCGATCGCGCGATGGTCGAAGCTGCCGGTCACCGACATCATCGTCGCGATACCGAGCACGCCGTCAATCACGTGCGGGCGCGGCTCGCCGGCGCCGACCGCGAGGATCATCGACTGCGGCGGGTTGATCACTGCTTCGAACTGCTTGATGCCGAACATGCCCATGTTCGAGATGGACGCGGTGCCGCCCTGATATTCGGCCGGCTGCAGCTTGCCTTCCTTGGCGCGGGCGGCGAGGTCCTTCATCTCGGTCGCGATCGCGGCGATGCTCTTGTTGGCGGCGTCCTTGATGATCGGGGTGATCAGGCCATTGGGGATCGACACCGCCACCGCGACGTCCGACCGCGAATAGGTGACGAGCTGGTCACCCAGGAAGGTGACGTTGCACTTGGGGTAAAGCTGCAGCGTGACGCCGAGCGCCTTGATCAGCAGATCGTTGACCGAGACCTTCACGCCGCGTGGCTTGAGTGCCTCGTTGATGTCGCCGCGCAGTTTGAGCAGTGCATCGAGGCGGATGTCGAGCGTCAGGTAGATGTGCGGGATCGATTGCTTCGCCTCGGTCAGGCGGCGCGCGATCGTCTTGCGCATGTTGCTCAGCTTTTCGACCGTGTGCGGGATGGTTTCGTCCCAGGCGACATGAGCTGCGGAGGGCGCGGCGGGCGCGGGTGCGGGCGCTGATGGCGCGGCCTGCACCGCCGGAGCGGCTGCCTGCGCGGGCGCGGCTGCGGTCGTGCTGGCGCCGGCCACGTCCGCCTTGACGATGCGGCCATTGGGGCCAGTGCCCGCCACCGACGCAAGATCGACGCCACGCTCGGCAGCGATGCGGCGGGCAAGCGGGCTGGCTTTGATGCGATCGCCATCCGCCGCGCGAGCTGGGGCCGGCGCGGGTGCTGGGGCGGAAGTCGGCGCAACAGCAGGTGGCGGCGCCGGCGTCGGCGCTGGCGCCGGCGCGGGAGCAGGCGCAGGCGCGGCCTTCGCCGCTGGCGGCGCCCCGGCGTCCTCACCCTCACCAACCAACGTCGCAATCACCGTCCCGACCTTCACATTGTCGGTCCCCTCGGCGACCAGAATGTCGCCGATCGTCCCCTCATCGACCGCTTCGAATTCCATCGTCGCCTTGTCGGTCTCGATCTCGGCGAGCAGGTCGCCCGACTTCACGCTGTCCCCAGCCTTGACGAGCCACTTGGCCAGCGTGCCTTCCTCCATCGTCGGGGAAAGCGCGGGCATCTTGATCTCGATCGGCATGAAATCCTTGTCCTTCGAGTCCGGGGGAGGAGTGACCGCTTCCTTTGCCCTCCCCGCTCGCCCGGTCAAGAGCGGGGCGGGGTTTCCCCCTTGCGCATTGGTATGCAGCGGGCCACCTGTCTCGCAGGGAGAGCGGGAAAGGCCGGACCGATGCGGGTCTATCTGGTGGTGATGGACGAAACGCCCGAAGCCGAAGTGGCGCTGCGCTTCGCCGCGCGGCGCGCGGTGAAGACGGGCGGCGGCGTCGAGATCCTCACGCTGCTGCCGACCGCCGATTTCGTCCCCTGGGGCGGCGTGCAGGCGACGATCGAGGCAGAAGCCCGCCAGCGCGCCGAGGGGCTGTGCGCCGCGGCCGCCGGCACCTTGCTTGCCGAATCGGGCCTGAAGCCGACGATCACGGTGCTCGAGGGCGACCCGCGCAAGGCGATCCGCGACGTGGTCGCGCGCAACCCCGACATCGCCGCGCTGGTGCTGGCGGCCGCCGCGACCGGCGCGCCGGGGCCCTTGGTCAGCCACTTCGCGGGCGATGCGGGCGGGCTCGGCATCCCGCTGATGATCGTGCCAGGCGGGCTGACGCTTGAGGCGATCGATCGGCTGAGTTGAATATGGGCGGCCGGACGCACTTATTCCTCTTCCTTGTGGAAGTTCGAAGTAAACAGTGCCCAGCACTATTCAATTCATGCCGGGGGCATGACCGATCTCGAACGGATAACGCAGCTTGCCGGCCGGCGAAGCTTGGTGAGGGTTACCGCAACGGACAGCGTTGATTTAACCCTTCATCCAGCCCAGACTAAGCATCCGATGACGCGTAAACTAGGGCTGCGAAACCCTTTCCCCGTTCGGGAGCAAGGGTCGAAAAGTCGCGGGGGAAGCCGACCCACCCTTGATCCCAACCCCCATCCGCGCTTTGTTCGCGCGCAAGGGGAATCACCCCGGCAGCGCCCTTCGCGCGGCCCGAACTCGGGAGCAGGATCAATGGAACGCACTTATTCGATGCTGATCGACGGCAAGGCCGATGCCGGCGCGTCAAGCTTTGACGTTATCAACCCCGCGACCGGCGAGGTGCTCGCCCGCTGCCCCAAGGCGGATGAGGCAACCGTCAACCGCGCCGTCGCCGCTGCCAAGGCCGCGTTCCCCGCCTGGGCGGCCAAGTCGCAGGACGAGCGCGCCGCGCTGGTGAGCCAGCTTGCCGATGCGATCGGCGCGCGCCAGGGCGAGTTCGCCAGCCTGCTCACCGCCGAACAAGGCAAGCCGCTGCAGCAAGCCGCGATCGAGATGATGGGCTGTATCTACACGCTCAAGACCTTTGCCGGGATGCGCGTGGAGGAGAAGGTTTACCGCGAAAAGGGCAGCTCGAAGATTTTCGAGCATCGCACCCCGCTCGGCGTCGTCGCCACGATCACGCCGTGGAATTTCCCGGTGTTGATGCTGATGAACAAGCTCGGCCCCGCACTCGTTGCCGGCAACACCGTAGTCGCCAAGCCCGCGCCGACGACGCCGCTCACCGGGCTGCTGTTCGGTGAAATCGCCGCCGAAATCCTGCCGCCCGGCGTGTTCAACATCATCTGCGACGAGAATGACCTCGGCCATGTCCTGACCAACCATCCCGATGTCGCCAAAATCGCCTTCACCGGATCGACCGCGACCGGCAAGAAAGTGATGGCCTCGGCCGCCGACGGCGTGAAGCGCGTGACGCTCGAGCTGGGCGGCAACGACGCCGCGATCGTGCTCGACGATGTCGATCCGGTGAAAGCGGCGCGGAAAGTCTATGGCGGCGCAATGGCCAATGCGGGCCAGGTGTGCGTCGCGATCAAGCGCGCTTATGTGCCAGAAGCAATCTACGATCCCTTCTGCGACGAGCTCGCCCGGCTCGCCGGGGAGGCCGTGGTCGATGACGGATCGAAGCAAGGCACGACGATCGGCCCCATCCAGAACAAGAAGCAATATGAGCGGGTGAAGGAGCTGATCGAGGACGCCAAGCAGCACGGCACCGTGATCGCCGGCGGCGAGCCGCTCGACCGGCCCGGCTATTTCATCCCGCCGACCATCGTTCGCGACCTGCCCGAGGATGCGCGGCTGGTGCAGGAAGAGCAGTTCGGCCCGGTGCTGCCTGTGCTGAAATACAGCGACCTCGACGAGGTGATCGATCGCGCCAATGACAGCGATCTGGGTCTCGGCGGCACGGTGTGGGGCAAGGATGTCGAGCGCGCGATCGAGGTGGCGCGGCGGATCGACAGCGGCACGGTGTGGGTCAACCAATATCTGGCGATCGACCCCAACATCCCGTTCCGCGGCGCCAAGCAATCGGGGCTTGGCGGCGAACTGGGGCCGGATGCACTCAACGAATATACCCAGCCGCACATCGTGAACGCGGTGGCGCTGGAGGAGGCTTGAGCTGTCGTCGCTAGATCCCTCTCCCCTTGCGGGAGAGGGTTACGGAGACTTGGCAGCTTGCTGCCTAGTCGGAGTTGGGTGAGGGGTAAAATACAGCACTCAGCCACCCATCAAGCCCTCACCAAGCTCCGCTAAGCGCTTTCAGCGCTAAGCTTCGCTATCAGTTCGAGGGCGGTCATGCCCCCGGCATAACCTAAACAGTGCGGGGCACTGTTTACCTCGAACTCCCGCAAGGGGAGAGGAATAGGAAACCACTCATGACCTCCACCCTCCCCCACCGCCAGATCGGCCCGCTCACCGTCTCCGCGATCGGCCTGGGCTGCATGAACCTCAGCCATGCCTATGGCGACGTGCCCGACGAAACCGACGCGATCCGCCTGCTCAATCGCGCGCTCGACCTGGGCGTGACCTTCCTCGACACCGCCGCGCTCTATGGCATGGGCGCGAATGAGCGGCTCGTGGCCAAGGCTGTCGGCCATCGGCGCGCCGAATTCACCCTCGCCAGCAAATGCGTGCTTGATGTGTACGATGGCAAGCGCGGCATCGATGGCTCGCCTGCGGCGATCGCCAACACGCTCGACAACGCGCTGCAGCGGCTCGGCACCGACCATATCGATCTTTATTACATGCACCGGCTCGATCGGCGCGTGCCAGTGGAGGACTCGGTCGGCGCGCTGGCGCGGGCGCGGGAGGCGGGCAAGATCGGTGCGATCGGCCTGAGCGAGATGTCGGCTGATACGATCCGCCGCGCGCACGCCGTCCACCCGATCGCGGCGGTACAGTCCGAATATTCGCCCTGGGTGCGCAACCCCGAAGTCGCGGTGCTCGATGCTTGCGCGGAGCTCGGCATCGGCTTCGTCGCCTTTTCGCCTGTCGCGCGCGGCTTTCTAGCGGATGCCGTGCATGAGGCGCGCTTCGTGGCGCACGACATCCGCAATTTCATGCCGCGCTTCACCGCCGAGAATCTGGCGGCCAACCTGCCCTTGCTCGATCGCTTCAAGACAGTTGCGGCGGGCGCAGGCTGCACGCCGGCGCAGCTCGCGCTTGGCTGGGTGCTGGCGCGCCGGCCATTCATCGTGCCCATTCCCGGCACCCGCAGCATCGCGCACCTCGAGGAAAATGTCGGCGCCGCGACGCTGACCTTGTCCGACGACATCATCGCCGCCGTCGACGCCATCTTCCCGCCCGGCGCGGTCGCCGGCACGCGCTACAACGATATGATGCAGGCCCAGATCGACACAGAGTTGCTGCCGGAAGAAAGCATCGCCTGAGGCGTTGGCGGGCCGCATCGCGTGCCGCCCTGCGCTCCTTCAATCCGAGACAAATGCGCCTAACGGGCAGAAAAGCGTGGATTGATCACGTTGCAAACTGTGCTACCCCCGGGGTTCGACTTGTTGGAGGGCGTATCGCGATGGAGATGGTTAGCCACCGGGCTCTAGACTTTCTTCAGCAGGCACCGGCGATGTCGGATATCGGCGAGCTTGTGCGTGAATTCGGCGCCGTCGTTAACCTATATGGTTACGATACTTTCGGCTATATCAGTTTGGCGACGCCCGGCGAGCCGGTTCGCCCGCGGGTTTTGTTCAGCGGGCAGACCATGGGCTGGGGCGAGCGCTATATGCAAGAGCATCTCGCGGCCGACGATCCGACTTTGCCGCTCGTTTTCTCGAAGCATTCGCCTTTCGCTTGGAGCGACTTGTCGGGCGCCGCGCTGAACAAGAAGCAGAAACGGTTGTTCGAGGAAGCGTTCAAGGTCGGGCTGAAGAACGGCTTCGTCGTGCCGGTGACGGGGCCGCTGGGCGAAGTGGCCGCCGTGTTGCTGGCGGGCGAGAACCACAATCCGCCTGGGATCGCCGAGCGCAGCACGATTCAGGCGCTCGCGACGGTTTTTGCGACCTGCGGCCGCTCGCTGCTCGAAATCGCCGATGATGAGCTGATCCCGGAAAACATCCTCACCCGGCGAGAAGCGCAGTGCCTCACCTGGGTTGCGCAAGGCAAAACCGATTGGGAAATCGGCGCAATTCTAGAAATTGCGCCGCGCACGGTCGGTGCGCATCTCGACAATGCGCGCGCCAAATTGGGTGCATCGACGCGCGCTCAGGCCGTGTTCGAAGCCTGGCGCCACGGCCTGCTGATCGAGGTGGTGCCGGCCAAGAATTACGGGAAAAGGCCAATACACTGAGGATGGGTCGAGCGGTAGCTAACTCCCTGCATCTGCTGGGGGGTTACGGCAATGATTCATGTGATCACCGCTAGTAATAGCCAAGAATATTGCCATGAACTTTCTCAGTTTTTCAAACTTCGTCGCGAGATTTTCGTCGAAGAAAAGGGCTGGAACCTAGCCAGTATCGACGGCGAAGAGCGCGACGAATATGACGATGATCAGGCGATTTATTTGCTGAACATCGGCCAGGACGGCAAGGTTGTTGCCGGCCAGCGCGTCCGCCCGACGACGACCAATTCCATGCTGAGCGATCATTTTCCGGCAGCGGTGGCGATCAAGGATCGCCCAATTGCCGACGAGACGACGTGGGAAGTCACACGCGGCTTTGTCATCCCCGAGCTTCGCCGCTCAGCGCATCGCCAGTCGCGCGCCGCGTTCCGCGTCGGCTCGCTCGAAGTCGCGCTCGAATTCGGGATCGACCGCATGCTCGGCATCACCGAGATCGAAACGCTGCCGTGGTTCTTTAACATGGGCTATCATGTCCACCTGATCGGCCTGCCGGTCGCCACTGGCGAAACCAGCAGCGTCGCACTCGAGATCGCGGTCAACCACCAGGCGATCGCGCAGATGCGCGAAATCTGGGCGCTCGATGCGCCCTCCAGCTACGCGTTCAGCCCGTCGACCAAGACGCCGGTCGATCTCGACACGCTGGTCGCACACCTGGGGCGCATGGCGGGCGCCACGGGACCTGCAACGCTTCGGCACAATCATTGAGTTTGGGGGCATTGACCATGACGACAGCAGCTGAAATTTCCATCTCCTCTGCCCCGGACGTCGGCGCGATCCGGTTTCGTGGCTTTGAAGACGCGTCGTGCCGAACCGCGTCGTCGATCCGCTCGGCGATCGCGTCGCGCCGGCTGCGCGACAGCTATTTCCCCGGCGAGCTGTTCGCCGATCCGGTCTGGGATATCCTGCTCGAGCTGACGGCGGCCAAGCTCGATGGCCAGCGCGTGCCGATGTCGGCGCTGTGCGCGGCAGCGGGCGTGCCGGCAACGACGGCGCTGCGGCACATCCACGACCTTGAAAGCCGCAAGATGGTCATCCGCCGCCCCGACCCCAATGACAAGCGGCGCGTCTTCGTCGAGCTGAGTGCCGACAGCTATGACGCGATGCTGGCGTATCTGCAGTCTTCGGAAGTAGCCGGGAACGCCCGCCTCTAGCGCGGCAGCGGCAGAAATATGGTCGGGGAGAGAGGATTCGAACCTCCGGCCCCTGCCTCCCGAAGGCAGGGACTCCAGACAACCGGCGACACAACCGGACGCTAAAACCCCCAGAAAAGCTGGTCTTTCTGTCTTGCACAATCCGAATATGTCCGGCTATGTTTTCCGTACTTATTCCGTACGGAACAAACACGGGCATTTTCGATGGCGCTCGATCTCAGCAAAGTAAAAGTTCGGGACGAGCTGAAACCCCAGCGCGAACCGCATTGGCAGCGGCTCAAGGTCGGGTGCTTTCTTGGGTATCGGCCGTCAAAGCGCGGCGGCAAGGGCACGTGGATCGCGCGGGTTTATGACGAGGACAAGGGCAAGTATCGCCTGAAAGCCCTGGGTGACTTTGGCAGCCTGGCTGGGAACGAGATTTTCACGGCGGCAAAGCGCGAGGCCGAGAAGTTCGCCGAACACATCGAGGCTGGTGGCGCGGTTCGGGCCAAGATCGAAACCGTTGCCGACGCCTGCCGCGAATACGGTAAAGCCAATGACGATGCCGAAGGCCGGTTCAAGCGCCACGTCTATGATGACCCGATCGCACGGGTAAAACTCGACCGCCTTCGCCGTCACCATCTACGCGACTGGCGGAAGCGGCTTGAGGATAAGCCATCGCTGGTGAGCCGAAACAAAGAGGGCGATAAGCGAACCCGCGACCGCGCCCCGGCCACTGTCAACCGCGACATGACGGCATTGCGGGCCGCGCTGAATACCGTGCTCGCCCCAGGCGCACCGAACAGTGAGGCAGCATGGCAAGAGGCCCTGGCCGCTGTCCCCAATGCCAGCAAGCAGCGTACGCTCTATCTCGACAAGGACCAGCGCCGGAAGCTGTTGGAGCATATCGATGCGGAGGCCGCACCGTTCGTACGGGCGCTATGTCTCCTGCCACTTCGACCTGGCGCGATGGCCGCTTTGAACGTTGGCGACTTCGACAAGCGCACGTCTGAGTTGACGGTGGGCAAAGACAAGGCAGGCCGCGATCGGCGGATCGTCATTCCAGTGGACGCGGCGAAGCTGCTGGCCAGCCAGACAGCGAACAAGTTGCCCAGCGCTCCGATATTCATGCGCGCCAACGGTAAGGGCTGGGATAGGCATAGCTGGAAACACCCAGTTGCTGCTGCGGTGGCCGCCGCGAAACTTCCAGCCGAAACCAGCGCTTACACGTTGCGTCACAGCACGATTACCGACTTGGTGACCGGTGGCCTTCCGCTCCTCACAATCGCTCAGATTTCGGGCACCAGCGCCGAAATGATTGAGCGGCATTATGGACACCTGGTGCGCGACGCGGCGGTCAAGGCGTTGGGTGAATTAGCGCTATAGGTGGCGGTGAGTTCTGGATTGCGCCCAATGAGACAGTACGGGATGCAATTGCGCCCCAATACCAAAATAACCTATCATTGATCAGGGCAGACATTCTGCTTCGTTACCGGTGACGATCCATGCCGGGCTACATCAAACCGTATTATGCGCGGTTATCGTGGCCCGGTCATCTTGCCTCTTCTGTACAGGTGATCCGCTGCGAGCCGCAGAAAGGACCACCGTGACTAAATCGTATGGCACCATCAACGATGCGGTCCAGTATTCTGGCATGACCAGAACCGCTATTTATCAAGCTCTCAATCGCGGTGACTTATCTGCGCGCAAGTCTGGGCGACGTACCCTGATCGCCTTCGCTGATTTAGACGCCTATCTGAGCAGCCTCCCGGCGTATCAGGCGGCGGCGTAATCCATGACGATCGCAGCAGGGGCGAGCGGCCCAAAAGCGCAGAAGGCCGGCGTGGGGACACCGACCTTCGCATTCGATCACAGCGCAAACGAGTATATCGGCCGCGCTGATTTTTCGCAACAAATAGCTGGCATCCCGCGCATTATTGCGATCCACTGGCTGCGCCTGGAACCGGGGGTGGACCATGTCTAATCCCTCGTTCTCAACGCACCGCGACGCAGCGCTGGCGCTGTTACAAAGCGGCACTGACTTAAACCGGCATTGCGGCGGTTTCCTCGGCCAGATTGCAGTCGACCCCTCGCCATTGAGCGAACGGCAAGCTGAATGGCTGTGTCAGTTGCTCACCCGCGCTGGCCTGGCCTCGAACTGGGAGGCAGCCAATGAAGCCGCTTGCAGCAATTGATGAGCTGCTAAAGTCCGCTGACCCGCCGCTGACGGTCGTTACCGCTGAACCATGGGTATTGCCGCTGATCGACACCACGGGTTGGGTGACAAACGACCCGCCAGCACGCGAATGGATCGTATCTGGGTGGCTGGCGCGCGGCACCGTTTGCTTGCTTAGCGGTGATCCGGGCGTCGGCAAATCGTTGTTGGGCCAGCAGCTGGCAACCGCGCGATGGGCAGGTCGGCCATTTCTCGGTTTGCCCTCGGCGGCTGGCCCGTCGCTGTATGTAACTGCCGAGGATGACCCAGCCGAGCTTCACAGGCGGCAGAACGGCATCAATCGACGGTTAGGTTTGCCCAAGGGGGCGGCACCTCAGTTGTGCAGCCTTTTAGGCTATACTGATGCCCAGCTCGGTTTTTTTGACCCGACGGGCAGGTTCATTCGAGGCGGTGTGTTCGAGGCGATCCGAGCGGCCTGCCAAAAGCACGCAGATACGCTGGTCATTCTCGATAACGTGGCCTGCTTGTTCCCAGGCGATGAAAACCGTCGTGCGGACGTGGCAGCGTTCTGCAACGCCCTTGCTGGCCTTGCCATTGAGGCGGCGTGCACCATCGTGTTGCTCGCTCACCCGGCGAAGGCGGAAGGCTCGCAGTGGTCAGGGTCGACAGCGTGGAACGCCCACGTCAGGGCTCGCTGGTTTCTTGATCGCCCGGACCAAGACGACCCCGACGCCCGCAGACTTTGCAGATCGAAGAGCAATCACGGGCGTGTTGGCGAGGAAATCCGTTTCCGATGGATCGACTGGGCATTCGCCACCGATGACGAGCTGCCAGCCGATACACGCGCCGAGATGGATGCGGTGATACGGGCCAATGCCGACGACGAACGATTCTTGGCGTGCCTTCGCGCTCGGGCGCATCAGGGCGATGGTCGCCACGTCGGCCCCACGCCAGGCCCAAATTATGCACCGTCTCAATTCGAAGGGATGCGCGAGGCTCTCGGGCTTAGGCGCGATCGATTGCGGCTTGCGATGGAACGTCTTTTTGCTGCCGGTGCGATCCGAACAGAGCGGGTTCGCAACGCGGCAAAGGGCCGGGATGTGACAGCCATTGTCGAGGTTGCCGGTGTTCCCCGAACTGCTCCCCGAACCGTTCCCGAACTGGTTCCCGATCCCGTCCCGGACGCCGCCCTAACAGCCCCCGATCCACCCCGCACACATACCCCCTTACTACGTAAGGGGATCGGGACCCCCGCTTTGGGCGGGGTCCCCTACCCCGATGACGACGACTTCGACCCGCTTGAGCACCCAAGGAACTTATGATGACTGATCACGTAAAGAACGACGATCTGGAACCGGATCGTGGCACGGCAGCTACTCAAGGTCATGCCAGCCCGGAGCGTCGAAAACCTACCGATAGAGAGAAGCATGCCATAGCATTGGCGCGCGAAACCTTTGCCAAACGCCCAAGCCGACCAACTTGTTCTTGGTCGGCGGACGAGGGAACCAACTCGGTAAAATTCGGCTCCGACCATGACGACGAGCAAGGTTTCGCATACCATCTCGCGGAAGCCCTGGGCGCGTGCTCGCCGGGTTTCCGTAAACACATGATCAAGTCGATCGGTAACTTCATGCGTCCGCTGGGTGGCGGCTTGCCGTCAGAGGATGCAGTCAACGCGGCCATAGCAATCATCGCGGGAGTCGAGCCCCAAAACGAGCTGGAAAGCATCATCGGCTTGCAACTCGCAGCAACCAACGAACTTTCGCTTGAACTGCTTGCGGCGGCGAAGCGGTCCACAACCGTCGAAGTCATCGGCGCATACATTGCCCAAGCCACCAAATTGCAGCGGACTATGTGCACCCAACTTGAAACGCTCGCGAAGATGAGACGCGGCGGCGAACAGGTCATTCGGCACGTGCACGTCGATAATCGCGGCGGCCAGGCTGTCATTGCCGAGCACGTCCACACCGGGGGTGAGAGAAATGAATTCAGCGAACAATCCCATAGACAAGGCGCGTTCGGCACCTCGCTGCTTGGCCATGACCCGGCGTGGCACGGCATGCCAGTCGCCGGCTATGAAGGGGCGCCGGCGCTGCAGACTGCATGGAGGCAGGAATCCCGGGCCGCCGCTGGGCAACAAAAATGCGTTGAAGCACGGCCTTCGGTCGGCGGATCACACGGCCCTCAAGCATATGATCGCGGAACTGCTGAAGACCTCGGATGAAACCCTCAGACAGTTTCCGATCGATGTGCGCGGAACAGGAGATTAGCGTTGTTATATTTGCCGTACCTGAGCGGAAAAGGGGTGCTAAGTGATTAACTGCCCCGCACCACGAGTCTTTGATGCAATCCGTCTGGCGCGGGGAGGTCGCGCTGGGGGGCTTATATCTGTGCTCGCTTGTTATTTGGACGATAGCGATGCGACGGTCTCAAAGGTCGAGACGATCGCAGGCTACCTTGCCGAGGAAGATGGGTGGCAGCGCTTCGAGGCGTTAGCTGAGGCGATATGCGACAAATACGACGTCGATCTCATTCGCGGGCGACAATTGGATGGCCGCAGCAATTGCTTCAAAGGTTGGAATCTGCCGAAAATCGAGAGGTTTTTAGAGGAGGTCGGGCAGGCTCTCATGGGGAATGTCCTGTTCGGTATCAGCCGTTCGATCGGAAAGGACCATTTCAAGCTATTCCGCCAAAGAGCGCTCAAGCTGGACGCCGAGCATCGTAGGGTCTTTGGCAGTCTCTCAGGGTTTGGCTTTTGCTTTGGGAATATCTCTTTCGAGTTCCGTAACAACGGCAAGTACGGCATCGCCGAACGGGTCAAAGCTGAGGGCATTTCCTACATGTTGGAATCGGGCAGCGGAAACAATCCTGACATTTTCCGCTATGTCGCTTCCGAGCGGCGACGGGGTAACCTGCACGTGAACACCACAGTTTCAGAAGTCGATAAGCGCAGTTGTCGAGCTATCCAGATTGCAGACTTGTACGCATTCTATTCGCGCCGTCGCATGAATAAATTTTCGCGCTTTCAAGGCAAGTTGGAATTTGTGCCAGACGTTCATCAATTGCACGTCCAAACAAAAATCATGCACGATACCGCGTACATCAAAGAGCCAGGCATTTTGGGCACTAATCAGCGTACCGGAGAGACGCTCAATCTCTTCGGTCTAATGGCTCACCCTCGGTGAGTACAAATTACTTAGCAGCCTGTCGGTCTCCTCATTGGCCTCGGTGGGGTTTGGCTTGCTAATGAATGCAGCAGTTGGCGATCTTGAGCTGTTGAAATAGAGAAGATAGCGAGTTATACTGATCATCAAGGGACCGTGACCTTAGCGGGCGAATATTGGCAAGGATGATGCCGTGGTCGCCCTTTTATCACTCAAATCACATCTCCTAGCCCCGCCCGCTGCTGACCGCTGTGTTTCCAGCCGCGATCAAGACGCAGGGCCAAATCGCTCGATTGGCGATGCTAGTATTGTTCATCGAGCCGCCAAGTGCTCTAGTCTCAACATCCAAGATCGACGCAGATCGTATCGACACCTGATCGGAGCGGTCGAGGCGATCGTGCAATGCCGCAATAGCCAGCCAACGTTTTCGGAGTGGTGACTCATGCCGCGTAACATCACGGTTACCTTCGCGGATGGCTCCCAGCACATCTACGAAAATGCCCCCGACAATATCACGCCCGAGCAAGCAACCGAGCGCGCGCAACGGGACTTCGGCAAGCGGGTGACTGCGCTGGATGGTGGTCGCGCCGCTGCTGGCCCGAAGCGCACCGTAGCTGACCGGTATCAGCCGAAGCCTGACAATGCGTTCACGTCGGCGACCGATGCGGCTATGCGCGCCGTCATTCCAGGCGACATTATTGGTCGAGTTGGTGCGGCCGTAGGCGCCCCGCTATATTACGCCTTAGATCACGCACTTGGTGGTCCACGTTCGAAGATGACGTTGGCGCAGGAATATCAGGACGCACGCCAATTTGAACACGCGCGGGAGGCGGCAAACGACAAGGCCCATCCGACCGTCAACGCGATTGCTGGGGCTGTTGGCGCCATGGCTTCGCCTATCAACAAAATCGCACCAGCAGCGGGCATAGGCCGCGTGCTTGTCCCCGCTGCGATCTATGGTGGCATAGAAGGAGCTGGGACGGCAAAAGGCAATGCTATGCAGCGGCTGACCGCTGGTGTTGAAGGCGCGGCGTCTTCGGCGGCCGGAGCATTCATTGGCAACCGAGTAGTTGAAGGCGGCGGTTACCTGCTGGCTCCAAAATTTACAGGCGCGGCGAAGAAACTGATCGACATGGGCGTTCGGTTGACGCCTGGGCAGATGGCGGGCGGCTTAGCCAAGTCGGCCGAGGACAAACTGATGTCCCAACCTTTCCTTGGTCAGCAAATCAAAGCGGCGCGGGCGATTGGCCTGCAAGATTGGAACCGCCGGATCTACAACCGCGTGCTGGAGCCGATCGGTCAGAAATACGATGGCCATGAGATCGGCTACGAAGGCATCAACAAAATCTACGGCGCGCTTTCGACTGCCTACAACCGTATCTTGCCGCGCGTGAACTTGCCGCTCAGGAACGAGTTCGGCGATGCCATTTTCGATACGCTGCGCAAGGCCAAGCAGATTCCCGGCGACGCGGCCAAAGCGCTCGACAGCATCGTCTCCGATGAAGTCCTTGGCCGCTTCAAGAACGGTGTGATGTCAGGCAACGATTTCAAGGCGATGGAAAGCGAGCTTACTCGCCTATCGCGCGGGCTGCACAGGTCGCAAAGCGTCAATGAGCGCATGATGGCAGACCGCATCGATGACATACTCGGCGCGGCGCGTGATGAGCTGGAAAAGGCGAACCCGCAATTTGCCCCAGCGCTCAAGAAGCTGAATGCCTCATTTGCGGCGTTTACGCGCGTCGAGAAGGCGGCTGGTCAGCGAGCCACCAGCGGCGGCGTGTTCACCCCGTCGGACCTATTACAGGCCGCGAAGTCGATGGCTTCAGGGCCGCGTCGTTCGTCGTTCTCGCGTGGACTGGCGCTGATGCAGAAAGAGGCTCGCACTGCGCAGGACGTGCTGCCCTCGTCGGTCGGGGACACCGGCACGGCCGGGCGTCTTGCCGCCCTCGATCTGATCAAGCACCCGGTCGCCGGCCTCTACGGCGCTGCCGCTAGTTTTCCCTACACCAGTCCCGGCATGGCGCTAATCAATCGCGCCGCCCGCTCAACGCCAGGAAAGACTCGTAATTCTCTGGCTAAGTTATTGGCTCGGTCAGCGCCGGCGGCCGGCAACGTGGGGGCTTACATCGGCGCGCAAGTCGTGAACGGCGGAAATTGATCTACCGCCGTGCTCTGAAGGACTAGAGAAAACCGACGCGATCAGCGCGAGGATGAAGCCCGCCCGCCGATAGCGGCATGTCAGTTTGCGTCCCATAGCGGCCATTAACTAACGAGATTATGAGGAGGGCACGAGAGCGACGGGATACAAACGAATGCTTGGCGGGGATTTTGCAAAGAGGTTTCGCGCGGCTCAACCGCATGGTCGGAGGCCATCCCGCCAACCGACTCGACGAACTCCTGCCATGGAACTGGGCGCTAAATCATCGTGCCGCTGCCTGACGCAGCGCGGTCAGCCGTTCGGTGCTTCGGCGCGCTTCGCCTCTCTTGCTTCGGAGAGAATCTCGATCGCCTCCTTGACCACGTATAGACCGATCCCGATCCCGACTATGAGGTCGAAATATCGGATTCCCGTCAGCACAACCGCGATGCCAGCGAGGATCAGAGCCGTGTTCGCCACGACATCTGCGCGGGTGAATATCCATGTCGTGCGCATATGAACTTCCTGGTTCCTCTCCTTGCTGAGGAGCCGCAGCACGGTAGCGTTGACGGCAAGGGCAGCCGCTGCAATGCCGATCATCCACAAGCCTTCTGGTAGCTCTCCCGATATGATCCGTCGAACCGCATCGATAATCACGCCCAAGCCGAGAATAAGAAGCAGAACTCCACTCAGCGTCGCCGCGTTGGCTTTGAACCTCCCGCTTCGGCCAATCGCAGTAAGTGCGATGGCATAGGCGGACGCGTCGGCCAACATATCGAGGCCGTCGGCAAGGAGCCCCGTCGAGTTGGCGAGCAAGCCAGCGGTGACCTCCACAACGAACATCATCGCGTTGAGCCCTAGCGCTATGTGGAGAACACGGCGCTGGGACTTCGTATCGGGGGCGACGGGCGTGCATCCGCAATCTGAGCTCATGCGGATGCCTTAGCGCGGATCGCACGTCCACGGCACCCTGTCGTTGAAGCGGCGGCATCAACCGCAACATCGCGCGACCCAGGTCGAACGGCTTGACGAGTTGCTGCCGTGCTCGACGCTTAATCATCACGGCGGCGCCCAGCGTGCAACGGCCGGACGGATACGGACATTGGGAGTGGAAGACAAGATAAAGGCCGGGTCTCTCCGGCTCGGCCAGCACACTGTAACGTTTGCCTAAAACCGCGAGACTGATGACAAACCGGCGTCGCAGCAATCCCGTTGAGCAAAGCTATGAGCGACTTGGTGAATGCTGCTCGCAAATCCACATCATGACTGCCCAGCCGATCAGGAATGGCACGACACAAATTCCCGACATGTGAGGGTCGACGACAACAACAAGGCACAAGGTCGCCGCGATCCCCGCGAGCATGACCGCCAGCCCTTTCCAGTGTGCCGGATAATAGCTCCACAAAATCCGGCCGAACCAAATTTCCCGCCCCGCGTCGTTGAACTGAAGCCGACGCTGGACTCGCACCCATTCGGGCTCGTCGTATCTTTCGGGCGGCAGCTTCATGCCTCGGTTCTGACCGCTCCAATCGGTGCGTGCAACACCGCAAAATGCGCGTTAGCCGCTAACGTCATCTCGGGAATTAACGCCCGGACAACGCTTGCCAGATCAAACGCCGGGCAGCCTCAGGTCGGGTTGGCTTAGGATCGGGCTGATTGCCGATCCAGGCGTCGAGTGCGGCCAATAGGTCGGGCAGCATTCGGATGCCGATAAGCATTCCTTTTCCAGTGGTCTTCGGGCGCCCACGAGATTTTGTGTTATCATTTATTGACGACATCGCAATTTTGGGATAACACATAATCGAGCCGGCCGAAAGCGCCAACTTCCGAGCCGGCTCTAATCGCAACCCCTTGTCGAAGAAGGGACACGACTATGAATGCCAATAGCCCCCGCGCCGATCGGGGCGCAATTCCTGTTGCGCCCGATCATCCCGCTATCAGCGACGCCAGCTGGGCAGCAATCGTTGCCGACTATCGCGCCAAGCGAGCCGAATACCACCGGCTGGTCACCGCCCTTGATGAGGCGGAAAGCCGGTTTGAGGCGCACGTCGAACTCACGGCGCCGAAGCCAAAGCAGCCTGAATCCGTTGAGCTGCCGGACATCAAAAACATGACTATCGCCCAGATTAGGGCGGTGGACGATACGCCGGAAAACAAGGCTGCGTGGCAGCAATATGAGCAAGACCTCGCCGCCTGGACCGCGATGCGTGACGGGCTGCACGATACCATGGTGGGGCCGATCGAGTGCGAACACGATCGCAGTTTAGAAGAGCATGTCGACGCGTTCCGGGCGTTGGTGAGCTACCCGGTTTCGTCGCTGACCGAACTGGATGAGAAGATGGCACTGGTTCTTGGCGAATATGAAGGCTTCGACGTGGCGCCAGAGCGGGTGGCAGCGATCCAAGCTGATGTGCGTCGCCTCAATGCCGTTGCTGCTCCGAACGCAGGAGACCCAGTTATCGAAGCGGCATGGCAGCGCCGACAGGAAGCGTTCGCCGTCTACAATGCCCTGCCGGACGATGACGGGCCCAGCACCGGTGGATATGCACCCGGCGAGCGGGAGCAATGGGATATTATCGATGCCGCCGAGGAAACCATCCAGACCACTACGGCCAACACGATCCGGGGCGCGATGATCCAATTGCAGGTCGGCCTGTATCACGCGACGACAAGCAAGGCCGATGAATCGGCAATTACGCGTGGCGACTTTCAAGCGCTGCGCCGCGACGACAGCAATCTTGATTGGCCTGGCCAGATGATGCTGGCCGCGTTGATCTCGCTGGCGAGCATGGTTGGCCATAAGCCGGTCGACCAACCCACCGCCTTCAACGCCAACGACTGGATCGCCAAAGCCACCGAAGCTGGCGCCACGTTCTTTGTCCGCGATGACGAGCTTTGGATCGGCGCTGTGACCGGCTCGGCCTCATCGGAAGTGGTCGAGCAGCTGCGCGCGGAACTGGATGACGAACGCCGCCAGCTTGTCCGTGATGCTCTGGCAGCCCGTGGCTTGCTTTGCGTGGAGGCTTGACCATGGCGAGCAGTGCAACCGCCAATAGCGCGCTGTAGGAGCTGCTATCGGTCATTCCGTCGCTACCCCGCCCGGCCTTGAGCCGGATCGTCACCCGCATCATTGATCACCTCGACCAAGCGGATGGCGACCCGGACCTTGAGCCTGACTTCGACGGCGAAGACGACGGCGATGCCGAGCCTGATAGCGACTTTGCCGACGAATTCGCAGAACCCGCTATCCGAGCTTATCATCGCCGCCGCATCCGCGAGACGCGCTGCGATTATGTGCCCGATCGGTGGCGCGGTAATCTGCGCATCGGGTTCGCCCATTATCGCATGAGGCCGCGACCCAAGCCCAACATCACCATCGGCGCACCTCGCTGGCCGCCACGGCGAAAGCGCCGCTTCTGAATAACCCGGCGCCCTCAACAGCACATCGCACAGCACCCCAGCCAGCCGGTCGGGGTGCTGTTGCCCGTCGAAGGGTTCACAACTTCAACGACAGCCTTAGGCTATCCCAATCTTATGCCGACGCCGATTGGTGGCTGCCGCTCTACCGCCGAGCCTTTCCTCGCCTGCAGTCAGCGGTGGCCGTCCGTGACGACGGCTGGGCACAACGCGGCGGTGTTGATCGGGTGCTCACCCTGGCCTGCGGGCGCACCTACACCGTGGACGAGAAGATCAGGTCCGAGGACTGGCCGGACATTCTTTTGGAGCAATGGAGCGACGAGGCTCGACGGGTGCCCGGGTGGGTCCAGAAGCCGCTAGCGTGCGATTTCATTGCTTATGCCTACGCGCCGTCGGGATTGTGCTTCTTGCTGCCCGTAGCGCCTCTACAGCGGGCCTGGCGGCAGCATGGGCGGGATTGGCTCAGGCGCTATGGGATGCGTCGGGCGCAAAACCCTGGCTATGTAACAGCGAACGTGCCGGTGCCGCGCGCTGTGCTGATCGCGGCTATCGCTGAGGCGATGATATTGGGGTGAGTGAGCCTATTACTCTGGCTTTGATGCGGCTATGTTCTCGATGGGCTTGACCGAATGCCTAAAGATTGCCGCGATTTTGTCGAGAACGCCGGCAACCTCTTCTTCGGGCGTGTCATTGTCCATCCTAATTACAGCGTGGCAAGGCTCCTCATCACAGGGATCGTCGTAAACGAAAAGCACTTGTTTATCGGGATTTCGAGCTAGCCGGATTGATCTGACATCTGTGGCTTTAGCAATACGCGCTCCGTTGGACACACGCACAGATTTTGGCGGATTGGACTTTTCCATAGCTCGCAGATTTACGGCTTGAGCTCGCTCTGAGCTCAGTTCCATCAGCCGCTGTTCGCTGATGCTGTCGGACCTCAGGACCGAACAACCATCCTTGTCCCCACATGTGTTGCTTGCGGCTTTGTTCGACGGCGGCAAAAGCTCGCTTCGACTGAATGGGACGTAACCTAAATTGGGAACCTGCAGAGAAACTAGCCGCGCAAGTTTTTCGGAGTCCTGAACCGCGCCCAGACCGCTGGCGCAGCAAGGTTTGCTGTCCGGATGAGCCGTCCAACCGTGCACTCATCTGACCTTAGCAAGCGCTCCGAAAAGTGTCGGTGAGCCAGTCGCAATATCAAGCGGACCGGAAATGCGAACATCGTTGCCGTTGCCCTGTGGGCAAAACGCCAGAAAACGACCGCTGGGAAGAAATGAAACGGACGCAGTCAGTTCGCCCTTCCAGTGAAGTCCGATTTCACCGTCTTGTGCGATGTAATGCTCTGGTTCACGAATTCCCTGAGATTGGCAATGCCAAGCGAATGTGCGACAATAATGCAGCTGCTCCGCTGATGGAGCTACTGCCTCTTCTCCGTCCCAGCCCGCCTCCAAGGACGACCACGCGTTGAAAGCTGCCTGGACTTTAGGCCAGTGAGTTGCCTGGGTGAAGAGCTGCTCAATTTCGATTGTCGCCGTACTAACTAGCGGCAAGTTAGCCTTGCGAAATGTTAGTAGCATCAGGTTTTCGATATTCTGCGCCGTCCCGCTTGAATAAAGCATACCTGAGCGATCGCTATAAAGGTCGGATGGCACTTTGCCGAAGGCTATATCGTGAGCAATCTGAGCATTGCCGCGCCAAGATTGTACGGTGTTTTGTTTTACTTCGTCATTGCGCAAGAGCGAACCAAAAACCTCAGCTACGCGATTATAGATAGGGTCTGAAGATCGAAGTGCGATATTATTGTCCATCGCTATCTTCCTCTTCGTCGTTTGGGACGGTTTTTGCTTGAATTGATTCAATGTTAGAAAGCAGGGCCTCTTTATTAATTGTGCCCTGTTCTACTAGGGGTTGGATAATCTGAATCGCAAGCGTGAGGGCCGTGAACGGCGACACCCTCATACGGCAAACCTCATGCAACGCAGGATGAGTTTCAACCGTTGCCCGATCGCTTCCTTGCGCTGCTGTGACGCCGTGGATTACTGGGCTAAGCGCAAGAAATGCCAAATCAATGTCCCGTCCCAACGGGAAGACCACGGTTTGGTCAGCAAAGGCACGCCGAAAGTTCGCGTCGGCGTGAACCGGCATCGCTTCGATAGTTGTGTCCTCTGAGCCATTTTCCGTCGACATTGGAGGATACATGGCCGCGAAATGCAAAGAGTCAATTACCATTGCCAGAGAGCATGTCCCCAAATTTAGACCGAACTGAGGCGCGGCGCGTCGCACGACCTGTCCTACACGCTTGCCGCTGTGCCCCATGCCCGCATGGCGAAATACGACGATTCGGGCCTGAGGATGCCGACTACCATTTTCGAATGCGCCGCTTGGCACAAGCAGGTCGTCGTGACGTGCTTGGTCTGCCAGCGCCGCGCTGTGTTCGATCCTCACCAGATCTGGTGGCTATGCCGGCGCAAGGGCTGGGAAGAGCGGCTGGCGGCGTTCCGGCTCAGGTTCAAGTGCAACGGGTGCGGGCAGAAGCGGGCGCAGATCGGCACGTCTGGGACGGAGACTCCGACTGTGGTGCTGCCTTGGCCGGATGAGCGGGAGTGGAAGAAGGCGGTGTCGCGGTTCAGAAGCTGATTAACATACGGCTTTGTCCTGTTGGAAAATGCCTCTAGCCTCTGGCCAGTTCAATTCTGGGCGGGGTTGTCTGGTGCGCTTTGCATTCCTGGCCGCGTTAGCGCTGGCGAGCTCCGTTGCGGTGGCGGACCAGTGGGAGCCTCCTGAACGCAAAACCTACGCTTCCGACGACCAGCAAGCACGACTAACCATTGTGCCGCGAGACCTCGAAAGTGCCTCTGCTTATTTCAGGGATAAGGTTGCCCATCGCGAACCCGCTGGGGCACCTCAAGGAGCGAAGGCGAGGACAGCCACGGTCATCATCGAGCAGAAAGACGCTTCCGGCGAATGGAAAAAGAGTTGGTCGGGGCCGATCCCGAATGAAATAGCGCCGGTGGATGTTCTTGTTGCGGACCACGCTGCCGCATTCGTCACGTTAGATGATTGGCATGGGCTGGGTTACAGCCAGAACGCGGTTGCGATTTACCGGGGGGACGGGACCCTCATCCGACATTTCGCCTTGAGCGATCTATTTCCAGATTGGTTTATCGCTGCTCTTCCGCATTCGGTGAGCTCGATCTGGTGGCGTCAAAAACCCCGACTTTCCGCTGATCAATCAACACTGATCATCCCGGTTGTTCGCCCGGCGCCTGATGAGGCAGAAGCTTTCCGGGAAGGCAAGACAGCTGATCTGGCATTTAGGATCGCCGATGGCGCACCCGTGGGCCTTGAATCGAACGAATGGAAGACGGTCCTTGACGAAGCCGCATCTGTCGCACGGGCGATGTGCGTGAGCGAACGTCAATATCTGCAATTGTGGAACCAACCCATTAAAGCCCCGATAAGCAACAAGGAAGAAGACTGGCATTTTTATCTAAACGAAACTCAATTCCGCACCAAACGGTCACACCAAGATGGTCCCTATCCCGCCACGACGGTGTTGCGCTCCCCCGGGGCTACCGACTTCGCCGCCTCCGTTGAATGGCTGCGAACGGCCCTGACAGAGAAAGCAGTGATCCCACACGACCTGCGGGCAATTGGTTCACCCGACACCGAAAACCTAACGACATGGATTGAGAAAATTGCCGCCGACAAGCCACGCGGACTGCTACGCAACGTCGATTTGGTAATAGTGTCCGATACCACTCATACTGGGCGAATTAGACAGGCATTATCTCAATCTGGCGCGAACCTAACTTTCATCGACCCGGCCGTGCCTATCCCGCAAGTCAAAGAAAGGTTGCAAAAAGAAGGCGAATTAGTGGTCTGCAGGGTTCCCGCGCCATCTGGTGAGGAATCAAAGAAAGGTGAAGGCTGAGTAACGCAATAATAACCGGCTGCGTTGCGCATAGAGCAGCGATTCATCGGTCCGTCGCAGGCCGTCAACGGGAAAGGATCGGACTCAAGCTAACTGCCCGATAAGGCGACCCTTAACTTCCGGTTTTCACCGCCATCAGCTGCGCCGGAAACGGCTGCACCAACGCTTTGGCTTCATCCCATGGAGCAGCCAGCCAGCGCTCATAATCATCCTCAGGCAGGATCACCGGCATAGCCTTGGGGTGTAGCGGTGCCATCAAGCTGTTCGGCTCGCACGTCAGGAACGCATAGACTTCCCCAGCTTCCGATGGACGCCAGATGCCCGCAAACGCCGCCACGGGACGATCAAGCACGCGGAACCAATGTTCGGACCGTCCGCCGCCGATCACCGGCTCGGCAAATTCCGTGAACGGCACCAAACAGCGCCGCGTCGGCTGGACCAGCATCGATCGCCAGAACGGGCTGTCGAGATTGCGCACGTTGGTGACGTAATTAGTGACGGTCGTGCCTGGCCGCTTCCCCGGCATGGTGCGCGGGACACCCCAAGCCATTGTCTCAATGATCTGCTCGCCGCTGTCGCCGATCCGGGCAACCAGCCCGCGTCGTTTGGGCCAGACATCCTCAGCTAAGTCCAGCGGCAGCTCAGGCTGCGTCGGTAGCGACCAGCCGATATAGTCGCGCCAAGTGCTCAGTACTGCCCGATCCGTTCGATAATGGTTGCACATGCACCAATCCCCTTGCCGGGCTAACCCAATCCAACGACGCGGGCTATCGGAAAGCAATCATTTGCATGAAACGCGCCCGAGCGATTGAGAGGTAGATTTACCCCCTCTTTTCCGTACTCGTTTCGTACGGCCAACTTAGCGAGCATCTAAGTTATTGAAATCTGGTCGGGGAGAGAGGATTCGAACCTCCGGCCCCTGCCTCCCGAAGGCAGTGCTCTACCAGGCTGAGCTACTCCCCGACGGAGCCCGGCGTCGCGCAGGTTGCGCGGGGCCGGTGAGCTTGGAAGCGGCGCCTATACCCATGCGCCTTGCCCCGCGCAAGGGGCGTCAGGCCCGGCCGATCGCCGCCAGCAAGTCGCCGATCGTGGTGAATTTCTCGCGCGGGGAGCCGGGCCGTGCGCGGGCGATCTCAGCCGCCTCGATCCGCTGCCAGTCGCGAAAGGTGACGATGTCGACACCGCGCGCCGAGAGCAGCTTGTCGAGCCCCGGGCGACCCGGCTTGCCGCTGCTCTCACCGATATCGGCCGCGATCTGCTCGGCGGCGGCAATGCCGTCGGGCCGGTTGGTGCCGATCGTGCCCGAGGGACCGCGCCGCGCCCAGCCGACCGCGTAGAGCCCCGGCGCGATCCGCCCGTCCTGATTGGCGAAGCGGCCGGCGCGCGGGTCATAAGGCACGCCCTCGATCGCCGGCGTGCGGTAGCCGATGCAGCTGATAACGAGATTGGCGGGGATGGCGTAAGTCTCACCGGTGCCGACCGCATTGCCGCCGGCATCGAGCCGGGTGCGCTCGACGATGATGCGCTCGACGCGGCCATCGCCTTCGATCGCGATGGGCGCAGCGAAGAAATCGAAGTCGATCGTCAGCGGCTTGGCGTCGGCGGCGCGCGGTGCCGCGAAATCGCGGAGATGCGCCACCGATTTGCGCTGGCCTGGGTCGAGCGCCGCGTCTTCCTCAGCCGGCGGCAGATCGGCGGGATCGACATGGGGTGTGGCGCGGGCGAGATGGCCGAGCTCGCCCAGCTCTTTGGGCGTCATCGCGATCTGGTGCGGGCCGCGACGGATGGCGATGGTGATGCGGCGGATGCCCGCCTGCTCCAGCGCGGCGAGCGCGTGGCCAGCGATATCCGAGCCGGCGAATTCTTCCGTCGTTTTCGACAGAATGCGCGTTACATCGAGCGCGACATTGCCCGCACCGATCACGACCGCGTTTGGCCCGGCCAGCGGGGGCGCGAGATCGGCGAAATCGGGATGGCCATTATACCAGCCGACGAATGCCGCCGAGCCGATGACGCCAGGCAAATCCGCGCCCGGAATGCCGAGCGGCCGATCGTGCGGCGCGCCGGTCGCGAGCACAACGGCATCGTACAGCTCGAGCAGCTCGGCAATCGAGACGTCGCTGCCCACGGTGACATGGCCGACGAAACGCACATTATCGCTGAGCGCCACCGCCTCGTACCGGCGCGACACACCCTTGATCGACTGGTGATCGGGCGCGACGCCGAAGCGGATCAGGCCATAAGGGACCGGCAACCGGTCGATAATATCGATGCGGACGCCGTCGCCGAACAGCTTCTGGCACGCCTCGGCAGTGTAATAACCGGCGGGCCCCGAGCCGATTATCGCGACGTGACGCATCCCCTGCCCCCTCAACCGTTCTTCGTTGCCGGAATGCTAGGGCGGTGATGCGAGTGGGGAAAGGGGTTAACCGCGATGCCCGCTACGCCATTTGGTCCATAAGTGGCGCGCCAGCATCGGCAGCGGCATCCGGATGAGGTGCGAGCGCCCATAGAAACGCTGGCGCAGGATGGGCCGCGTGGCGCGACCCCAGCCATCGCGTGCGGTGAGGCGATCGAGATACGGTCGGTCAGCAAGCCGGAGGCGCCGGAAATCCGCCGGGACTGCGCTGTCGTAGAATGCGTGAGCGAGCCGCAACGCGCGCGCGACATGCAGGGCGAGGCCGTGCTGCGCGGCGCGTTCCATCAGTCCATCGGTGCTGAATTCGTCGATCAGGCAATGAATGTCCCACAAATTGCGCAAGCCGCCGGCGAGATCGCCATCGGCGAACAGATGGGCTGCGGCGTGGACGATCATGTCCATCGGCGCGAGCACGCTGAGGCCTTTGCCAAGGTCAACGCGGTCGCGGATCAGCGCGGCGGCATTGGGCTTGGGCCGCGCGGTCAGCGGCAGGATGGTGTGGTGAACGTCGATCATCCGGTCGCTCTCGCGGTGGATGAGCGGCGGCAGCTCGTGCATCCAGCGGCGATAATAGGCGTCGTCATAAGGGTCGGGCTTCACCCATTCCCACCCGGCGCCGAGCAGCGCCGCCTCCACCGCATCGAGCGCCTCGCGCGGCACGAGAATGTCGAGGTCGCCGATCGAGCGCCCCACCCCCGCTTTCAACCCGGAGGCGACATAAGCGGTGCCTTTCAGCAGCACCACCGGCACGCCCAGCGGCGCCAGCGCGCGGCGCGCCATTTCCGCTTCCCACAAGGCCGCAATGCGCCCCTGGTCGGCCGACCAGCGCGCTTCCTCCATTTGCCGAGCGACCGGCGGCGGCAGATCGAGCCCGGCGAGGCGATGGGCGAGCGTGCCCGCCAGCTGCTCGGCGCGCGCCATCGCGATCAGCGCGGTCCAGCCGGCGCCGTCGAGCGCGGCGGTGCTTGCGGGGTCGCGCAGCGCAGCGGCGAGCAGGCGCGCATCGACTAGAGCCCTGCCCATGTGGCCTCCACTTCGGCGATTGCGCTTTCGGTGTCTGGATAATCGATCGCGCGCGCGGGGACCGATTGGACAAGCCCGGTCAGCGCCGCGAACCCGCGCTCGCCGAGCGCGACGTAGTTGGTCGAAGCCTGAGTCAGCCGCACGAACGCTTCGCTCGGCGGCACGGGGCGACGGTCGCGGGCATGGCCGAAACGCGGGAACAGGATGAGTGCAGGCGTGGCGGGCCTGTCCATCGCGGCGAGGGCATCGGGCGGGGGCACGAGGTGACGGATCGTGCCCTTGGGCGTGCCCGCCAGTTCAGGCCCCCAGCGCGCGCCGGGATGCGCGGTGTGCACCACCTCGATCGCCGCGTTCTTCACGCTGACCAGGCGGGGAAAGGCATGGACCAGCCCGGTCGCCGGATCGAGCAGCGCGAATTCGTCGCCCATGAAGCGCCAGCCGCGCGCGGCAAGCAGTGCCGCGAGCGTCGATTTGCCGGCGCCCGACTCCCCGGTCATCAGCAAGGCGCGCCCGTCGCGCTCGACCGCCGAGGCGTGGAGCAACAGATAACGCCGCTGGCCGAGCGCCATCTGCAGGTTCATCGCCATTTCCGCCGCCAGCAGCCCCTGCGCGAGCGGCAGCGGGGCAGCATCGGGCAGCACATAATCGCCGCCGAGCGTGATCGACGGGCGCAGCACGCGCCGCCACGGCCGCGCCGCGAACAGCCGCACCGAAAAATCGGGGATGCCGTTCTCGGGGGCAGGATAATCGCGATACAGATCGGCCAGCTGCGCGACCGGCGCGCGCCAGTCCGACCCGACGCGAAAGCCCACCGGGCCGATCCGCACCTGAAAGACGTGCCTCACGCCGCCTCGACCAGCCCCGCCGCGACCAACTCGTCGAGCCGCGCTGCCAGCGCAGCGCGATCGCCATCGGCAAGGTCATAATCACGGGCGAGCGCCGCCATCAGCTCTTCGGTGGTCAGCCCCTCATCGCCAAGCGCGCTAAGCAGCTCAGGCACCGGGGACGCCACAACGTGCGTAATCCCCGAAGCGCGGTGGTAGATCAGCGCCAGCCCATCCATCGCTACTTGGCGCAGCGCGGCAGCCGGCGCGGCGCGGTAGCGCAGCATCAGGGGCGCGGCATCTGCAGCGAGGCGAAGCAAGTGAAGCCGCTGGTGCCCGATTGCAGGCGGCGGATATATTGGAGGTAGGCGTTGCTTTGCTCGCTGCTGACGCCGGGCAGCGTGCCGCCCTGCAGCGCGCGCTTCACATCCTCGCCCTTGAACGGCACCGGCGCCGGCGGAAACGCGCCTTGCGTGCCCGGCGCGACCAGCGTGCCGTCAGCGGCGACATAGCGGCCGGCGCGCGCGGGATCGGGCACCGGAATCTGGCACGCGATGACCGAGGCGGTCGTCTGCGCGAGTGCCGGGCGGATCGAGACGATCGCCGCCGCGCCGACCGAGCCCAGCATCAGCGCGCGGCGCGATGGCGATGCCGGTGTCGCGGGCACAGGGGGGTCGGCGGGCTCGTCCATGGCCTTGTCTTATCGGCTCACCCCCCTTTCGCAATCGTAAAGTCCGGTTCCCGGCTGCGTCATCGCCAGCCCGTCATCCCCGCGAAGGCGGGGATCCATTCTCGCGGACTTCGCCGGGAATACTTTAGGCCTGCACGAATGGATTCCCGCCGTCGCGGGAATGACGACAGCGGCAAATGTCGCGCTGGTGCTAGGCGCCGCATCGCTCTTTGCGCTAAGGCTTGCCCCACAATGATTAATGGATTTGGCCCCCGCACCGCTACCGCCATCGCGATCGTGCTGTTGTCCGCGCTGGTTGCGGTGCTGTTGCGCGGTGACGTGCAGATCGCGTTGATCATGGTTGTCGGCGGGACGGCGGGTGTGCTCGTCGCGAGCGGGACCGGCGATGTGCCCGAGGCGCCCGCCCCCGCCCCCGCAACACCGGCGCGCGAGGGGCCCGCGATCGACATCGCCGATGTGATCGAGGCGGTGGTGACGCCGATGATGCTCGTTGGCGGCGGGCGCGTGACCCACGCCAATGCCGCCGCGCGCGCGCTGCTGGGCGGGCACATCATTGGCGAGGATGTCCGCCTCGCCATTCGCCATCCCGCCGCGGCCGAGCGGCTGACCGGCGGGCTCGCCTCGACCAACGGCGCGCCGATCAGCCTGGTCGGGCTCGGCACGCTCGACCAGCGCTGGGAAATGCACGTGGCGCCGCTGCCCGAGGGGCGCCGCGTCGTCCACCTGATCGACCAGACCGGCAGCTATGCCGCCGAGCGGATGCGCGTCGATTTCGTCGCCAATGCGAGCCATGAGCTGCGCACACCGCTCGCCTCGATCCTGGGATTCATCGAAACGCTGAGCGACGACAAGACCGGCGACGAGCGCAGCACCCGCGCGCGCTTCCTGAAAGTGATGTACGATGAGGCGCGGCGGATGCAGCGGCTGATCGAGGACCTGATCTCGCTCTCGCGCATCGAAGCCGAGAAATATCGCGTCCCCAATACGCCCGTCGACCTCAGCGATCTGCTCGAGGAAGTGCATACCGAGCTCGCCGACACGCCCGATCGGCGCGGCGGCGATCTGGTCGCCGATATCGATGGCGATGTGCCCCCGGTGATCGGCGATCGCGCGCAATTGAGCCAGGTGCTCCACAACATCATCGGCAACGCCATGAAATATGGCCGCGAAGGCACGCCGATCACGACGCGACTGTGGAAAGACCAGACCGGCATGGTGCGCGTGTCGATCACCGATGAAGGCGAAGGCATCCCGCCCGAGCATCTGCCGCGCCTGACCGAGCGTTTCTATCGCGTCGATTCGGGCCGCAGCCGCGCGCTGGGCGGCACGGGTCTCGGTCTCGCGATCGTCAAGCACATCGTCGAGCGCCATCGCGGCCGGCTCGATATCGCAAGCGCGGTCGGCAAGGGCACGGTGGTTTCGGTGCTGCTGCCGCCGGCGCCGGGCGCTGCCACCCCGTCGGTTACGGACCCGCTGTCATCAAAAGGTAACGCAACGGTCACAAGGGCCGGTTGATCGGGGTGGTAGCGCACCGCATGCCCCTGCGGGGATGGGGCTTCCACACCAGGAGGGTTCACATGCGATTTGCGGCTTTTGCGATGATGGCGTCGGCGCTTGCGCTGGCAGGCTGTCAAGACCAGTTCGGCGCGTCGGGCGGCGGCTCGCGCGATCAGATCAAGATCGTCGGTTCGTCAACGGTTTATCCGTTCACGACGCTGGTCGCCGAGAGTTTCGTCAACAAGAACCCGGGCATGAAGGCGCCGGTGGTCGAATCGACCGGCACCGGCGGCGGCATGAAGCTATTCTGCGCCGGCGTCGGCGCGCGGTTCCCGGATATCGAGGATGCGTCGCGCCGGATGACCGCTTCCGAATATAAGGATTGCGCCGCGCACGGTGTGACCGGCATCATCGAAGCGCAGATCGGCATTGATGGCATCGCGTTTGCCCAGGCCAAATCGGGACCGAGCTTTGCGCTCACGCCGACCGATCTTTATCTCGCGCTCGCGGCCTTCCCCAAGGGCAAGCCCAACACGACGAAGACGTGGAAAGACGTCAATCCTGCGCTGCCGGCGCTGCCGATCCAGGTCTATGGCCCGCCCGCGACCAGCGGCACGCGCGATGCGCTAGCCGAATTGATCCTGGCGCGCGGCTGCGCGGCGATCTTCCCTGACAGCCTGACGATGGGCAAGAAAAAGCCCGACGAGTACAAAAAGGACTGTCTCCAGATCCGCGGCGACGGGCCGTATATCGACGCCGGCGAGAATGATAATCTAATCGTCCAGAAGCTGCAGGCCAACCCCAATGCGCTCGGCATTTTCGGCTACAGCTATCTCGACGCGAACAAGGCGACGCTGAACGGGCTGACGATCAGCGCGGTCGCGCCGACGTACGAAACGATTTCGAGCGGGCTCTACCCTGGCGCGCGGCCGCTCTATATTTACGTGAAGTCGGCGCATCTCGGCGCCATTCCCGGGCTGAAGCAGTTCCTTAACGAGTATGCCGCATCGTGGGGCGCAGACGGGCCGCTGGTGAAGCACGGCCTGATCGCCGCGCCCAAGGACGTCCTCGACAAATCCGCCAGCATCCTGAGCTACGGCACCACGCTTGACCCGACGCAACTCAACTGATTGATCGATGGCCGGGGGCGCGTGTTCAGTCCCCGGCCATCCAACGGCCTTGGCTGAAAGTACCCTGATCCCTTGTCGATGTTCGTTCTTCTGTTCGTGGTGGTCGGCCTTGGCCTGATCGGCTGGCTGACCGGCCGAGTCCGTGCTGTGAGTTTCCGCCGTGATACGACGCGCCGCTACACCGCGCTGCCCGGTCAATATGGCGCTTATGTCGCGATGGCGACCGTTGCCCCTGCCGTCGCATTCCTGTTGATCTGGTCGTTCATCGCGCCCTCGCTGATCGCGCACGAAGTGCTGGCGTCGCCCATTGCCGCGCAGCTGCCGCCACCGGGCTTTGAGCGCAGCGCGATCCTGAGCCAGGCCCGCACCATCGCCGATGGCAGCAGGTCCTTCGGCTTCAACCCGCTCGCCACCGCGCTTGCCCCGGCCTATGCCGCAGCCCGAGGCCGCTACGACGCGATCGGCGGCGCCATCGCGCTGCTGCTGGCGCTCGCGGGGGGGATTGTCGGCTATCTCAACGTTCGCCCCGACTTCCGCGTCCGCACCCGCAACGAGCGCGCGATCATGCTGCTGCTGCTCGCCGCGTCGTTGATCGCGATCCTGACGACGATCGGCATCGTTGCGTCGCTGCTGTTCGAATCGCTGCGCTTCTTCAGCATCGTGCCGGCCTGGCAATTCCTGTTCGGCACGCATTGGAGCCCGCAAGTGATTGACGCGCGCGACCCCGGCGCCTCGCTCGGCGCGGTGCCGCTGTTCTGGGGCACGTTCTTCATCGGCGCGGTGATCGCGATGATCGTGGCGATTCCCTTCGGGCTGATGAGTGCCATCTACCTCACGCAATATGCCGAAGCGCGGGTGCGCCGCTGGATGAAGCCGGTGCTCGAAATCCTCGCCGGCGTGCCGACCGTGGTTTACGGCTATTTCGCCGCGCTCACGGTGGCGCCGGCGGTGCGCCATCTCGGCGTGTCGATCGGCATTACTTATGCGAGTTCCGAAAGCGCGCTGGCGGCTGGGCTGGTGATGGGCGTTATGATCATCCCCTTCGTCTCGTCGATGGCCGATGACTCGCTCGCCGCCGTGCCTTCCTCGATGCGCGACGGCTCGCTGGCGATGGGGGCGACCACCTCAGAGACGATCAGCCGGGTGCTTCTGCCAGCCGCGTTGCCCGGTGTGGTCGGCGGCGTGCTGCTGGCGATCAGCCGCGCGATCGGCGAGACGATGATCGTGGTGATGGCGGCCTCGGGCGTAGCCTCGCTCACCCTCAACCCCTTTGCCGGCGCCACCACCGTCACCAAGCAGATCGTCGACCTGCTGACCGGCGAAGCCGCGTTCGACAGTGCCAAGACGCTTGCCGCCTTTGCACTTGGCCTCACGCTGTTTGCCGTCACCCTGCTCCTCAACATCATCGCGCTCACCGTGGTCCGGCGCTATCGGGAAGCGTATGAATAAGCCCGCCCCTTTGAGCCCCGCCGGCGAGCAGATGCCGACCGATTGGAAAGCGCAGCGGATGCAGCGCCGCCTGGGTGCGCGCTATGCCGCCGAGCGCCGCTTCCGCCTGCTCGGGCTGGCCGCAGTGGTGATGTCGGCGGGCTTCCTGCTGTTCCTGCTCGCGACGATGCTCGGCAATGGCTTGCGCGGCTTTACCCAGACCGAGGTCGCGCTGCCGATCGATTTCCACGCCTCGGGCCTGGCGCTGACACCCGATCGGCTGCGCGGGGCAGGCGCTGATCTGGCGCTGGCGGGCGCTGACTTGCCCGCCGTCGTATCGCGCGCTGCCGAAGCGGCTTACGGGCAGGGCGGATCGACGTTGCTGTCGGACGGCGCCTGGATCCGCGTCCGCGACCAACTGAAGGCCGATCCCGATATCGTCGCCGGCAGAGCGATGATCGACGTGCCCGCCTCGACCGGCATCGATATCGCCGCCAAAGACGAAGGCACGCCCGACGCCGAGGCGAAGGTCGCGAAGCTGACCGCCGCTGGCCGCCTCCACATCGCGTTCGACTGGGGTTTCCTGACCGGATCGGATGCGACCGACCCGACCATCGTCGGCATCTGGAGCGCGCTCAAGGGCTCGCTGTTCACGATGCTGGTCACGCTGGCGCTGGCGTTCCCGGTCGGCGTGCTGTCCGCGCTGTATCTCGAGGAATATGCGCCGCGTAATCGCTGGACCGACCTGATCGAAGTGTCGATCAACAACCTCGCCGCCGTGCCCTCGATCATCTTCGGGCTGCTGGGCCTCGCGGTGTTCCTCAACACATTCAACTTACCGCGATCGGCCTCGCTGGTCGGCGGGCTGACGCTCGCGCTTATGACGATGCCGGTCATCGTCATTGCCGGGCGCAACGCGATCAAGGGCGTACCGCCGTCGATCCGTGATGCCGCGCTCGGCATCGGCGCCAGCCCGATTCAGGTCGTGTTCCACCATGTCCTGCCGCTGGCGCTGCCCGGCATATTGACCGGCACGATCATTGGCATGGCGCGCGCGCTGGGTGAAACGGCGCCGCTCTTGATGATCGGCATGCGCGCGTTCATCCCGACGCCGCCTTCGTCGCTCACTGACCCCGCGACCGTGCTCCCCGTCCAGATTTTCCTCTGGTCGGACGAGATCAGCCGCGGCTTCATCGAAAAGACGAGCGCGGCGATCATCGTGCTGCTCGTCTTCCTGCTCGCGATGAACGGGCTGGCTATCTATCTTCGCAATCGATTCGAGACTCGCTGGTAATGACTTCTGTTGCTTCCAAATCCGCGCCCAAAATGACGGCGCGTCACGTTAACGTGTTTTACGGCCCCAAACAGGCAATCGACGATGTGTCGATCGACATCGAGGTCGATTACGTGACCTCGTTTATTGGCCCGTCGGGCTGCGGCAAATCGACTTTCTTGCGCACCTTGAACCGCATGAACGACACCATCCCGATCGCGCGGGTGGAAGGCGACATCCGCATGGATGGCGAGGACATTTACGCGCCTGACATGGACGTGGTGCAGCTGCGCGCGCGGGTCGGCATGGTGTTCCAGAAGCCCAACCCGTTCCCCAAGTCGATTTACGAAAACGTGGCGTACGGCCCGCGCATTCACGGGTTAGCCGATACCAAGGCGCGGCTCGATCAGGTGGTCGAGCAATCCTTGCACCGCGCCGGCTTGTGGGAGGAAGTGAAGGACCGGCTCAACGACAGCGGCACCGCGCTCTCGGGCGGCCAGCAGCAGCGGCTGTGCATCGCGCGCGCGATCGCGGTCGATCCCGAAGTGATCCTGATGGACGAGCCCTGCTCGGCGCTCGACCCGGTCGCGACCGCCAAGATCGAAGAGCTGATCCACGAGCTGAAGGGCCGCTACGCGATCGTCGTCGTCACCCACAACATGCAGCAGGCCGCGCGCGTCTCGCAGCGCACCGCGTTCTTCCACCTCGGCACGCTGGTCGAATATGGCGCCACGTCGGACATCTTCACCAACCCGCGCGAGGAGCGGACCAAGGACTATATCACCGGCCGTTACGGCTGAGAGACAGGACAAACGAGTTGAGCGTTCACACGGTAAAAGCGTTTGATGAGGATATCGGCCAGCTGCGCGGGTTGATCGCGCAGATGGGCGGGCTCGCCGAAGACGCCATCGACAAGGCGATGCAGGCGTTGCGGACGCATGATCTCGACGTGGCCGAAGCGGTGGTGGTCGGCGACAAGCAGCTCGACCGCCTTGAAATGGATGTGGAGCGCCTGGCTGTCCGCCTGATTGCCCTGCGCGCGCCGCTGGCCGACGATCTGCGCGAAGTGGTGGCGGCGATGAAGATTGCCGGCGTGCTCGAGCGCATCGGCGATTATGCCAAGAACATCGCTCGCCGCGTCGCCGCGATCGACGATCATGGCGATATCGAGCCGATCTCGGTGCTGCCCGCGATGGCCGATATGGCGCGCAAGATGGTGCATGATGTGCTCGACGCGTTCGCCGCGCGCGATGCCCAGGCGGCCGTGCTGGTCTGCGAAAGCGACCGCGCGGTCGATGATTTCTACAACAGCCTGTTCCGCGTGCTCGTCACCTATATGATGGAGAACCCGGCGAGCATCGGCCAGGTCGCGCATCTGTTGTTCATTGCCAAGAATCTTGAGCGCGTGGGCGACCACGCCACCAACGTTGCCGAGATGGTCTATTACGCGGCCACCGGCACCTATATGGGCGAGCGCGAACGCGGCGCCACCCCCCTCACCTGACGGAGAAAGACCCATGGCCCGGGCCAAGATGCTGTTGGTTGAAGATGATGCGGCGCTCGCCGAATTGCTGGTGTGGCATTTCAAACGCGAGGATTTCGACGTTTCGCAAACCCCTGATGGCGAGGAAGCGTTGCTGCTCGCCAAGGAAGCGACGCCCGATATCGTGCTGCTCGACTGGATGGTCGAGGGGCTGAGCGGCATCGAGGTCTGCCGCCGCCTGCGCCGCATGCCCGAGACCGCGAACGTGCCGATCATCATGCTGACCGCGCGCGGCGAGGAAGAGGATCGCGTGCGCGGGCTGGAGACGGGGGCAGACGATTACGTGACCAAGCCCTTCTCCCCGCGCGAGCTGGTCGCGCGCGTCGGCGCGGTGCTGCGCCGGGTACGGCCGGCGCTGGCGGGCGAGGCGCTGACCTTTGCCGATATCGAGATGGATACGGTCGGCCACAAGGTCCGCCGCGGTGGTGAGGTGGTGCCGCTCGGCCCCACCGAATTCCGCCTGCTCAAGCATTTCCTGGAGCATCCCGGCTGGGTGTTCAGCCGCGAACGCCTGCTCGACGCGGTATGGGGGCATGACAGCGACATCGAGAGCCGCACCGTCGACGTCCATATCCGCCGCCTGCGCAAGGCGATTAACATCGGCAACCGGCCGGATTTGATCCGCACGGTGCGCTCGGCGGGGTATGCGCTGGATACGGGGAACTGATCAGTCGACCGATTCCTCTCCCCTTGCGGGAGAGGATAGCGAAGCTTGGCGCGGCACGCGCCTAGCGGAGCTTGGTGAGGGGGATTTCTGCCGTCGACAGGGCAGGACCACACCCATCACCCAACTTCGACTAGGCAGCAAGCTGCCAAGTCTCCGTATCCCTCTCCCGCAAGGGGAGAGGGTCTTGAAGGTTCGACAGCGCTTTGGTCTCCCACTGAACCGATCGCGCCTCCGCGCGTTGTGCTGATCATTCCAGGTCAAGCATGAAGGAGGTTCAGCGTGAAAAGCCTAGCCCTGCCGTTACTGCTCGCCATCGCCGCCACGCCGGCCATTGCGCAGGATCAGCCGCCGGCACCGCCGCCCGCCCCCGCGCCGGATAACAACCAGCCGCCGGCGCCGCCTGCCCCCGATGCGGTTGCGCCGACGCCCTTGTCGAACAGCCCGACGCCCTCAGACGGGCCCCGCGCCCAGCAAGGCAATTCGCCGGCCAATGCCGCGACGACGGACCAGGCCGGCGGCGGCATGCAACCGCCCCCTGCCCCACCGCCGCCGCCCGGCGCGACGGTGGTGGCGCAACCCTCGGCCGACCCGAACCAGGCCTTTCCGCCGCCCGCGCCCAAGGATCATTACCCGATCTGCAAGGCGAACCAGTTTGACGGCTGCATCGAGCCCGGCGCCGGTACCGCGCATCACGCCCGCGCCAAGCGCCACCATCGGTAAGCGGAGGACACTATGAAACGATCGATCCTTATCGCTCTAACCGCCGTCGCGGTCGCTGCCCCTGCGGTCGCGCAACAAGCCTCGACGCAGGCGATCGGCGGTTATGCGCCGGTGCAGCCTGCGTTGCAGGGCACGCCGCAACCCGGCTCGCCCGTGGTGTTCCAGCCGTCGCTATCGCCCGAGCAGGCCTTCCCGCCGCCGCCGCCCCAGGCGCATTACCCGCCGTGTCGCCACGGCCAGCGCGATGAGTGCATCCAGCTTAACGACCCTCGATAAGCGCACGCCAGCGCTTCCTTAGCCGGTCAGCTTCGCATAGGAGCCTCCTGACAGTTCAATCAGGAGGCTCCTTTCATGACCATCCGTTTCGATAATCGCGTCGCCATCGTCACCGGGGCGGGCGGCGGTCTTGGCCGTGCTTATGCGCTCGAACTCGCGCGGCGCGGCGCCAAGGTGGTGGTCAATGATCTGGGCGGCGCGCGCGATGGCACTGGCCATTCGGATGCGGCACTGAAGGTCGTCGAGGAGATCAAGGCGGCTGGCGGCGAGGCGATCTCGAACGGCGGCAGCGTTACCGATTATGGCCAGATGGTGGAGATGGTCGCGCAGGCCAAGGCGCAATGGGGCCGCGTCGACATCCTGATCAACAATGCCGGCGTGCTGCGCGACAAAAGCTTCGCCAAGATGGAGCCGGCCGATTTCGATTTCGTCGTGCAGGTCCACCTGCTCGGCTCGGCCAATTGCGCCAAGGCGGTGTGGGAAACGATGCGCGAGCAGAATTACGGCCGCATCCTCAACACCGCCTCCTCGACCGGGCTGTACGGCAATTTCGGCCAGGCCAATTACGGCGCGGCCAAGCTGGGCCTTGCCGGCCTCACCAAGACGCTGGCGATCGAAGGCGCCAAGAACAGCATCAAGGTCAACACCATCGCGCCGGTCGCGGGCACGCGGATGACCGAGGATCTGTTCCCCGCCGAAGCGTTCCAGGCCTTTGCGCCCGAGAAAGTCGCGCCCGCCGCGCTCTACCTCGTGTCCGAAGATGCGCCGACCAACATGATCGTCGGCGCGGGCGCGGGCGTGTTCCAGGCAGCATACGTGACCCTGAGCCAGGGGGTGCTGCTGACCGGCGATGACCTGTCACCCGAGGGCGTCGCCGCGCACTGGGCGCAGATCACCGACCGCACCGGCGAAATCGTGCCGCAATCGGGCGCGGAACAGTCGATGGTGATCCTCAAGCATTTGCAGGGGGGGTGACGTCTCCATTCCTCTCCCCTTGCGGGAGAGGATAGCGCAGCTTGCCGACTTGTCGGCTAGCGAAGCTTGGAGAGGGGGGAATCGCGCCGTCGATAGTGCGGGAGTCCCCCCTCTCCAACTCCGACTAGGCAGCAAGCTGCCAAGTCTCCGTATCCTCTCCCTCGAGGGGAGAGGAAACTGGTGTATTGAATTCATAACACACCCATGCTACACCCCCCCCAACAGGAGGTGTTGGCATGTACAGCGAAAGCGATATCGACGGGGCGGTCGCGGCGGGGGTGATGACCCCCGAGGCGGCGGCCGCGTTCCGCAACCATATTGCCAGCGGGCGATCCGCACCGGCAGTCGATGAAGAGCATTTCCGGCTGCTCACCGGCTTCAACGACATTTTCGTCGCGATTGCGCTGGTGCTGACACTGACCGCGATCGCCTGGATGGGCGGACGCGTCGTCACCTGGCTGGGCGGCGCCAGCGTCGCCGTCGCGGCGTGGCTGTTTGCCGAATATTTCACGAAGCGCCGTCGCATGGCGCTGCCGAGCATCCTGCTGGTGTTCGCTTTTGCCGGCGGCGTTGCAGCGACGCAAATCGGCATCCTGATGGAGCTCAATCTGCAGCATCTGCCCGAGCGCACCGCCGCGATGATCGGTGCCGGGGTCGCCGCAATCACCGCGCTTGCGACCTACATCCATTGGCGGCGCTTCATGGTGCCGATCACGGTCGCGGCAGGCGCGCTGGCGCTGGTCGGCATGGCGATCGGCCTCGTCGTCGCGGCGTTCCCCGAGACCAAGAACGCGATCTACCCGATCACGCTGGCGGGTGGCGTGCTCGTCTTCCTGCTGGCGATGTGGTGGGACATGTCGGACAAGGAACGCCGCACGCGGCGCAGCGATGTCGCCTTCTGGCTGCACCTCGCCGCCGCCCCGCTGATCGCCCACCCGATCTTCCACATCCTCGGCGTGTTCAACACCGATGTCGATGCGACCAAGGCGGTGATCGTGCTGGCGCTCTACCTTGCCTTTGCCTTTGTGGCGCTGGCGATCGACCGCCGCGCGCTGCTCGTCTCGAGCCTCATCTATGTGCTCTACGCGATGTACGCGCTGTTCGAGCAGGCGGGTGCGGTCGAACTGAGCGCGGCGTTTACCGCCTTCGTCATCGGCTCGGCGCTGCTCACGCTATCGGTGTTCTGGCACCAGATGCGCGCTGTGGTGGTCGGCGTGCTCGGCGGCGCGCGCAACTGGCTGCCGCCGGTACAGACGGTGGTTCCGGCCTAGTCCTTTATCGAGAATTATTACCGTCATTGCGAGCGCAAGCGAAGCAATCCATCCTCAGCGGCTGGATTGCTTCGTCGCTTCGCTCCTCGCAATGACGAGGTGGCTTAATCCTCGACGATCTTGAGCAGCTTGCGCTCGACGGGCGCAAGCACGCCGGCCAGCTCGTGGCCGCGCTTTAACACCGCCCCGCCTTCGCCGACCAGCGCCCACATGCCCTGGCGATGGCGGAGCGCGGGGCGCTTTTCGATGCGGTATTCGGGCCGCTCGGCGGCGCGGCGGAACGCGGCGAAGATCGCGGCATCCTGCCCCAGCTCGATCGCGTAATCGCGCCACAGCCCGGCCGTGACCATGCGGCCGTAAAGATCGAGGATGCGCGTCAGCTCGAGCCGATCGAAGCCGATCTGCGCCGGCTGGCGGCCATGGCTGAGCGGAAAAGGCGTGACGCTGCCCATCAGGCGCTGTCGCGCAGCTCCGCATTCTCAGCCAGCAGCGCGTCGAGCCGGCGGCGCAGCGTCTCGATTTCGCAGCGGAGCAGCTCGACCTTCTGCGTCTGCGGGTCGAACAAGTCCTTGCACGGCGTGCCATAGGGGATGAACGCGGCGTCCGCCTTGCCGCCATCGACCATTGTCGGCCGCGCGGGGATGCCGACCATCACCGCGCCGGGGGCAACGGGCTTGGTCACCACCGCATTCGCGCCCACGCGCGCGCCGGCGCCGATCAGGATCGGCCCGAGCACTTGCGCGCCCGAACCGATGATCACGCCGTCGGCCAGCGTCGGGTGGCGCTTGCCGGCGACGCCATTGTCGGGGCTGGTGCCGCCGAGCGTGACGCATTGGTAGATGGTCACGTCGTCGCCAATTTCGGCCGTCTCGCCGATCACGACAAAGCCATGGTCGACGAAGAAATTGCGGCCGATCTTGGCGCCGGGATGAATGTCGATCGCGGTCAGGAAGCGCGCGAAATGGTTGATCAGCCGCGCCAGAAAAAACAGCCGCGCGCCATAAAGCGCGTGAGCGACGCGGTGCAGCGCCAGCGCGAGGACGCCCGGGTAAAGCAGGATTTCCCATCGGCTGCGCGGCGCCGGATCACGCGCTTTCACCGAATCGAGATAGGCGACGAGCCGCGCGACCATTGCTGCTAACCCCAGTTTTCCTGCCCTTTACCGCCGCCGCTATGTAGACGCGCTGCGGCGCGATTTCCATAAGCGATGTGACAGCGTGGTCAGACGCTGCCGTTCCTGACTGGGATCGCACGCTTTGTGAGCGTTTTGGTCACTTAAAAGCTTACTATTGATCGATTGAATCGATATATACCGCAACACCAGCTAAGGATTGCGGGATTGACTGCCACGTACCTCCCTACCCTCAAGCAGCTGCATTATCTGGCGGCGCTGAAGGACCATGGCCATTTCGGCCGGGCGGCAGACGCCTGCTTCGTCACCCAATCGACGCTGTCCGCCGGCATTCGCGAGCTGGAAACGCTGATCGGGGTGACGTTGGTCGAGCGCAACCGCCGCGTCGTCCGCTTCACGCCTATGGGTGACCGCATCGCCGAGAAAGCACGCCGCGTGCTGCGCGAGGCAGACGAGCTTGGCGATCTCGCGCGCGCCGCCGGCCAGCCGCTGTCGGGCGAGATGCGGATGAGCGTCATCCCCACCATCGCGCCCTTCCTGCTACCGCGCATCCTGCCGCGGCTGCGCCAGGATTACCCCGACCTGAAGCTTTATCTCCGCGAGGAGACGAGCGGCACCGCCTGCGAGGGGCTGCAGAATGGCCGCACCGATTGCGTGCTGCTTGCCCTGCCCTATGCGTGCGGCGACGTGGCGGTGCGGCCCTTGTTCGAAGACGCGCTGTACGTTGCCTTCCCTGACAACGAGTTCGACGGCCCGCGCCCCTATGTCGATGCCGACGAGATCGACGAGAGCCGGCTGCTGCTGCTCGAAGACGGCCATTGCCTGATGGAGCATTCGCTCGCTGCCTGTAACCGGCCCGAGCTGCGCGCCAGCGCGATGATGCTGGGCACCTCGCTCCACACGATCGTGCAGATGGTCGATAATGGCCTGGGCCTGACGATTTTGCCGGAAATGGCCGTGAAAGCGGGCATCCTCGCCCAGACCCAGGTCGAGGCGCGGCCGCTCAAGGCCGATCACGCGCTCCGCCAGATCGCGCTGGTCTGGCGCCGCGCTTCCCCGCGTGAGAAGGATTTCGAGCTCCTCGCCAACGTGCTCGCCGAGGCGCGCTGAAGCCACGGTTCGTCGCAGCCGCGCAACCACCACGCGGCGCTGCGGGTTGATCGCGCGAGCGGGCGTTCCCCCGCCAAGCATCAACTTACGGAGAGCCTTATGACCCTATTCGCCCCCTCGCGCCTGTTGCTGACCGGCATGCTGCTCGCGAGCAGCGCCGGGATCGCGCTTGCGGCGCCGCAAGCCACCACGCCGCCGGCGCCAGCGTCCGACCCGATGGCGACGCCGGCACCCCCAGACACCGGCGCGCCGGCGTCCACTGCCACCGCATCAAACCCCAGCGTTGGCGGCGCGCCGATGTCGACGTCAAAGACCATTGTCGACAACGCATCTGCCGCGAGCAACCTGACGACGCTCGTCTCGGCGGTGAAGGCGGCGGGGCTCGATGCCACCCTGGCACAGCCCGGCCCGTACACAGTGTTCGCACCGACCAATGCCGCTTTCTCGCGCCTCGCGCCCGGTACGGTCGACACGCTGCTCAAGCCCGCCAACAAGGCGACACTCACCAAGGTGCTGACCTATCATGTCGTGCCGGGCACGATCACCATCGATGATCTGAAAGCCAAGGCAGCTGCCGGCGGTGGTAAGGTGCTGCTGACCACGGTCGAGGGTGAGCCGCTCACCGTCGCGGTCGACGGCCAGATGATCACGCTGATCGATGTCCATGGCAATAAGAGCTATGTCGAGACGGGTGACGTCCGCCAGTCGAACGGCATCGTCCATGTCGTGAACGGCGTGGTGCTCCCCAAGCTCGGCTAGTCGGTTTTCGATGCCCAGCGCGCGGCAGCGGCATCGTCGCTGTCGCGCGCATCGACCCAGCGCGCGTCTCCGCCCGTCATTTCGCGCTTCCAGAACGGCGCGTCGGTCTTCAGCCGATCGATGAGATAGGCGCAGGCGTCGAGCGCAGGCGCACGGTGCGCGGCAGCGGTCGCAATGAAGACGATGCGGTCGCCCGGCACCATCGCGCCGACGCGGTGGATGATCGTCACCGCGCGCAACGCCCAACGCTCCGCCGCCTGATCGGCAAGCGCTTCCAGCGCCGCTTCGGTCGCACCCGGATAATGTTCGAGTTCGAGCACCGACACGCCGTCGTCGGCGCGGACGATGCCGGTAAAGGTCGCGATCCCCCCCGCGCCCGGCACTTCCGCCTCGGCGAGCGCAGCGGCGATATCGATCGGCTCGGCGTGGACCGAAACGCGGATCACCCGCCCGTCACCGGTGGAAAGATTGCGACTTCGCGCGCGCCCAATATCGGGGCATCGAGCGCAACGAAGCGCTGATCGACCGCCGCGCGCAGCCGGTCGCGATCGGCAAAGGCGTGGGCATGGCCGTCGCTCGCCTGCGCCAGCCAGTCGATCAGCTCGGCGACGGTCGTCACGCGCGCCGGGGGATCGACGCGTTCCTTGCCGCGACCGACGCGCTCGCGCACCCAGGCGAAATAGAGGATGTCGATCATTCGCGATGCGTCCTCAATCCATGTGCCGCAGGCCGATGCGCAGATAATCCCAGCCGGTGATCAAGGTAATCCCCGCCGCGCTCCACAAGCCGATCAACCCCGCCGGCCTGATCCAGCCGATCGCCGGCAACGCGCCCGCCAGGATCAGCGCGCCCAACGCGACCAATTGCAGCGCCGTCTTCCATTTGGCGAGCCGCGTGACGGGCACCGACACCTGAATGCCGCCCAGAAATTCGCGCAAGCCCGATACCGCGATCTCGCGCAGCAGAATGATGAGCGCGGCGATCAGGTGAATGCCGGCAATGTCGCGCGTGCCGACCAGCATCAGGATGACTGCGGCGACCATAAGCTTGTCGGCGATCGGATCGAGGAAAATGCCGAGCTTGGACACCGCCCCCTGCGCGCGCGCGAGATAACCGTCGAGATAATCGGTCACCGCCGCCACGACATAGAGCAGGAAGGCGAGCAGATAGCCGGTCGTCCAGCCCGGCCACCACAGCAGCGCGGCAAGCAGCGGCACCGCGACGATGCGGGAAAGCGTCAACAGATTGGGCAGCGTCAGCATTGCCGCCCGTCTAGCCGCCCCAGCCGATGTGGCAAGCCGTGGCCTGCACGAGAGGCCGCCGATTATCCGTTTGCGGGCGACGGCGCCGCTCGGCTATGGCGGACCCAAGTTTGCCACTGCGGAGACATTAAATTGCCATGCTGAATGCGCTCGGCCTTTTGAAAGAGCGCCGTTTCCTGCCCATTTTCGTCACGCAGTTTCTGGGCGCTTTCAACGACAATCTGTTCAAGACCGCGATGGTGCTGTTCGTCACCTACAAGGTCTATAACGATCCCCAGCTCGAACAGAATTTCAACGCGCTGGCGACGGGGTTGTCGCTCATCCCGTTTTTCCTGCTCTCGGCGTTGTCGGGGCAGCTGGCGGATACGATCGACAAGGCGCGGATCATCCGCATCGTGAAAACGGCGGAAATCGGGATCATGGTGATCGGCGCCGCCGGCTTGATGATCGCCCGTGCGGGTCAGTCGACGCTGGGTATTGCGCTGATGCTGACGGCGGTGCTGCTGCTCGGCGTCCATTCGACCTTTTTCGGGCCGATCAAATACGCGATCCTGCCGCAGCATCTGCGCGAGGATGAAGTGCTCGGCGGCACGGGCCTGGTCGAAGCGGGGACGTATCTTGCTATCTTGATGGGCACGGTGATCGCCGGGTGGATCGAGGTTGAGGCCGCATCGATCATGGTGCTGTGCGTCGCCGGGATTGGCTGGGTGGTCGCGCGCAACGTCGCGCCGGCGCCGCGTATGGGCAAGGAATTGTCGATCGATCTCAACCCGATCAGTGCATCGTGGCGGCTGGTGAACGCGACGATGCACATTCCCCGACTGTTCATGGCGATCTGCTCGATCAGCTTTTTCTGGGCGATCGGCGCGGTGCTGATCATCACCTTCCCGCCGCTGGTCAAGAATCTGCTGACCGCCGACAAGGAAGTTGCCAGCCTGGTGATCGCGCTGTTCTCGATTGGTGTCGCGGTCGGCTCGGTCATCATCAACACGCTGCTCGGCGGCAAGATTTCGGCGAAATACGCGCCGGGCTCGGTGATTGCGATGGGGGTGTTCCTGGTCGCCTTCTCGCTGCTCGCGCGCAACTGGATCGGCACGACCGATGGGCACCTCTACACCGTCAGCGAATTCATTGCGCAGCCGCGCGCGCTGCTGGTCGTCGGGTCGCTGACCGCGATTGCGGTGACCGGGGGCATGTATGTTGTTCCGCTCTACGCGTTCCTGACGACCACCGTGTCCAAGGATCAGACGTCGCGCACCGTCGCCGCCAACAATATCGTCAATGCCGGTGCGATGGTGACCGGCGCGCTCATCGTCATCGCGCTGACCGCGATGGGCGTGACGCCGCAGGACATGATGCTGATCGCTGCCGCTTGCTGCCTGGTCGCTGCCTGGCTGGGCCAGCGGCTCCACCAGCTCTGCGACTAGGGCGCCTGCCCCGGGGTTTAGGAAATGAAGCTGTAGATGCAGACGAAGAAGGCCGTGAAGCTGAGGACGAACAGCTTCAGGTCGTGATCCTCGCTGCGGGCGCGCCTGCCGGTCGCCAGCTTGAGCGTGGTGCGGAACGGATGCCCGGCGGTCGCGGGCGCGAATGTGGGTGCCTGTGCCATAGGCTGAAGTTAACGCGTCGTTTACGATTTTGGCCAGCAAACAAGGTGGTTAACCGCTGTGCCAAGACTGGACGCGTGACGCAAAACGGGAACGGCGAGGTGATCGCCGCTCCCGAACGCTTTCAACCCTGAAAAATATCAATAAGCCGCCGACAGCGTCAGGAACCATTGGCGCGGCGCGATCGGATAGACCGAATAGCTGTTGGTGGCCGAGCCGATCGACAGCGTCGATGCACCCTTTTCGTTGGTCAAATTGGTGATGTTGAGCGCGATCTGCGCCTTGCGGAGCGGCAAGATACCCTCCGGCACATGCGCCGCAATGCGGAACGACGTGAGGTAATAGGACGGCACGCTCGCATCATCGGTGAAGGTCGTGAAACGGCGACCGACAAAGTCGCCGATCACTTGCGCATCGATCGGCCCGACCGTCAGCGTGGCCACCGTCTTGTTCAGCCATTTGGGCACGCCGGGCAGTTGCTTGCCGCAGGTCGGCACCACGCCACCGGTCACGACAAAACCGCCGATGCAGGTGTTGGTCGCCGCCCCGATGCCCGTTGCGGTCGAGGTGTAGTCGCTCTTATACGTCGACAGATTGTATGACGCCGCATTGTACAGCGAGAAAGTGCGGCCAAGGTGCAGCGTGAACGCCGCGTCGACACCATCAGTATGGACGTTGCCGACATTGACCAGGATCGATGTGCCGCCGGTGATGCCGCTGCCCGCGATGCCGCCGGGATTGGTCGAGATCGCCAGCAAGCGGTCGATGAAGACGACGTGATAATAGTTGATCTGGCCTTCCAGCCCGATGCCGCCGCCAAAGCTGCGATGGGTGCGCAAGCCGCCTTCATAGGTCCAGCTCGTTTCCGGCTTGCCCTGCGTCGCGAACGCGTTGAACGCCGTCTGGCTGCCCGTGAACCAGGGACCGCCGCCGCCCGCCAGATAAGCGGGATATTGGCGAAGGTTCTTCTGGACGTTGAAATAGAAGGTCTCATGGCCGTTCAGATCATAGCTCGCGCCGATTGCCGGCAGAAACCAGCGCAGCGTGTTGATCTTGCCCTGCGGCAAGCCACCGCTCAAACCCGATAGCGAGCCGGCGACGGGCTGCACCGGAAAGCGACCATCGGCCCATTGCGCGCTCGTCTTGAAGCCGAAGTCGACGCGCAACGGCGTGATGACTTGCCAGCTGTCCTGCAGATGCAGCTGCAGCTCGTTGATCCGCGCCTCGCCCTGATATTGCGTGAACAGCGGCCGAGCGACCGACAGCGGCCGGATATAGGGCGTGCTGTTGCCGGGGTTGTTGACGTCGACCGCATACCAGCGGCGCCACTGCGTGGTGCTGTTATGCTCGAACCAGCCGCCGAACTCGATCTTGTGGTTGCCGATGTCGAGACTGAGCGCGGAGATGACCCCGGTGCGATCGATGCGATATTCGGTCGTGCGGGTGATCAGCCCCGATCCGCCCGCCGCCGCGACCAGCGCCGCACCGGTCGCGGCTGCTTGCGGCGCCGTCGTGCCGACGCACGAGGCGCTGCCGTTGACGACGCCATTGCCGTTACCCGAAAAATGGCAATCGGTCGCGTAATTGGGATCGAGATAAGGCTGGGCGGTCGTGATCGACTGACCGAGCGGGCCGGCGACAACACCGGCGCCGTCATTGTGATGGTGATAACCCGTTGTCGACCAGGTCAAATCCTGCGTCAGCTTCGCCTCATAGCGCACATAAGCGAGATAATCGGTGCGCTGCGCGTCCGAATAATAATTGCGGTAGTTGCTGCCTTCCGTCGCCGGCGAATTGCCGAACTGATTGAGGTAGCTGCCGCGATAGGTCGCGAAATCCGGGTAGAAGAACGGCTTGGTGTACGGCGTGTAGAGCTGGACCGGAGTCGCCACCGCCGGCGGGGTGGGCTTGAAGAAAACGGTCGCGTCTTCGTTCGGCTGGGTGAAGTCGTTGTAATCGAAATAGAGTGTCAGCTTGCCGATATGGTCCTTGTGGACGAACTTGGCATTGGCCTGATAGCCGCCCTGCAGACCGTTGAAATCCCACGCCCGCGCGCGCTGGCGCGCGCCTGACAGGTACAGCGCGTTGTTGCCGCCCGGCCCGAAATCGCCGGTGTCGACGCGAACGAAGGTACGCGCCGTGCCATAGCTGCCAAAGGTATGCGAGACCTGCGCGCCGAGATGTCCAAGAGGATCGGACGAGTAGGTCTCAACCGTGCCGCCAAGGTTGCTATTCGACGCGGTCGCCAGATCGCCCGCGCCGGTCGCCACAACCACACGATCGACATTCTCGGAGATCACCGCGCGCTGCGGCGACAGGCCATTGTAATTGCCATAGCTCTGGTCGCCCAGCGGCACGCCATCCATCGTGTAGCCAAGCTGATTGCCGGCAAAACCGTGGATGAAGATCTGCGCATTCTGCTCGTTATAGCCCCAGGGATCGGCCGTGATGTAGAGCACACCCGGCAGCGTCTGGATTGCCTTTAGCGGCGAGATACCGGGCAGGATGCTCTGGATTTCATCATGCTGAATCGCGGTGGCGGCGCGCGTCGCCTTGGCGGTGACGATGATGTCAGCCCCGTCGGCATTGGCATCAGCAGCCGCGTCCGGGGCGGCTGGCGCTGCCGCCGGCGTGTCCGATGCGGCCTTCGGAGCCGCCGTTGCTGCAGCCGGCTGGAACGCGGCCAGCGCCGTAACAAGCGCAAGCGCGCTGTAAGCGTATTTCAGCATCGTGATTTTCCCCCAGACAAGAGCGATTTCGAGTCGCCGCCGGGTACCGCAGCATGATGCCAGTTCAGCGACTCTAAGGTTGCGTGACGATGACGGCGGGGTTGTGCGTCAGGTTAACTGGCGAATAAGGGCCTAAGGCAGGCGCCTTGCTGAGCTGAGTGACCAAGCCGCGATCACGCCCCGCGTGATCGCGAGTCCCTTCCGGCGCCTTCCGGCGCCGAGTGCCCTGCGGCGCCTTCCGGCGCCGAGTGACCAAGCCGCGATCACGCCCCGCGTGATCGCGAGTCCCTTCCGGCGCCTTCCGGCGCCGAGTGCCCTGCGGCGCCTTCCGGCGCCGAGTGACCAAGCCGCGATCACGCCCCGCGTGATCGCGAGTCTTGGTCACTCCCACTCGATCGTGCCGGGGGGTTTGCTCGTATAGTCGTAGGTTACGCGGTTGATGCCGCGCACCTCGTTCACGATGCGGGTCGCGACGCACGGCAGGAAGCCGCCGGGGAATTCGAAGGCCTGCGCAGTCATGCCGTCGGTCGAGGTGACAGCGCGCAAGGCAAGCACGCTGTCGTAGGTCCGCCCGTCGCCCATCACGCCGACGCTGCGCACTGGTAGCAGCACCGCAAAGGCTTGCCAGATCGCATCGTACAGCCCGGCGTTACGGATTTCTTCCAGATAGATCGCGTCTGCCTTGCGCAAGATATCGCAGCGTTCCTTGGTCACTTCGCCGGGGATGCGGATCGCGAGGCCAGGGCCGGGAAACGGGTGGCGACCCACGAAAATGTCGGGCAGGCCCAGCTCGCGACCGAGCGCGCGGACCTCGTCCTTGAACAGCTCGCGCAACGGCTCGACCAGCTGCATGTTCATCCGCTCGGGCAAGCCGCCGACATTGTGATGGCTCTTGATCGTGACGCTCGGGCCCCCGGTGAAGGACACGCTCTCGATCACATCGGGATAGAGCGTCCCCTGCGCGAGGAACGCCGCGCCGCCGATCTTCTTCGCCTCCGCCTCGAACACGTCGATAAAGGTCTTGCCGATGAACTTGCGCTTGGCCTCGGGGTCGGTGACACCGGCCAGGCCGTTCAGGAACAGCGTCTCGGCATTCACATGGACGAGCGGAATATTATAGTGATTGCGGAACAGCGAGACGACCTGATCGGCCTCGCCCGCGCGCATCAGGCCATGATCGACGAACACGCAGGTCAGCTGCTCGCCAATCGCCTCGTGGATCAGCACCGCGGCGACCGCGCTGTCGACGCCGCCCGACAGACCGCAAATCACCTTGCCCTTGCCCACCTGCGCGCGGATGTCGGCGATCTTGGTCGAGCGGAACTCGGCCATCGTCCAGTCGCCGGTGAGGCCGCAGACATGGCGCGCGAAATTGGCGATCAGCCGCGCGCCATCGGGGGTGTGAACGACCTCGGGGTGGAACTGCATCGCATAATAGCGGCGGGCATCGTCGGCGATGACCGCATAGGGCGCGCCGGGGCTGGTCGCGACCGCGCGAAAGCCGGGGGCGAGCCGCGTCACCTTGTCGCCATGGCTCATCCACACCTGGTGCGTTTCGCCTTCGCTCCACAGGCCATTGAACAGGTCGCAGCCATCGGTCACGTCGATGAAAGCGTGGCCGAATTCGCCGCTATCGCCGAGCACGACCTCGCCGCCGAGCTGGTGCATCATCGTCTGTTGGCCGTAGCAGATGCCCATCACCGGCACGCCGCTGTCGAAGATCACTTGCGGAGCGCGCGGGCTGCCTTCTTCGAGCACCGAGGCCGGCGAGCCCGACAGGATGACACCCCGGGGCGCCATCCGCGCGAACGCGGCTTCGGCGGCGTTGAACGGCACGATTTCGCTATAGACGCCGGCTTCGCGGACACGGCGCGCAATGAGCTGCGTCACTTGGCTGCCGAAATCGACGATGAGGATGGAATCGCTGGGGGTGATCATGGGCTCAGATAGTCGCCTGCCGCGCGAAACGCCAGCGGGGGCGCGGCAAGCTCGGGTTGATCAAGCAGCCGGCGCGAACGAGGCAATCGTGGCCGCTACGCCTTCCCGATAGGGTGTGACATCCGACCAGAAGCGCCGGCGCCATTTCGAGGCATCGACACGATAGGGCCGGTCCCACTGGAACTGCATTTCGTCGAGCTCGCGCAGGAACGGCACGAACAGGCCGAGCAAGCGCCGCGTCAAGGGTGAGAATACGCGGAGCCGCAACTTCACGCCGGCTGCCTCCGCGCCCATGGCGAGGATCTGGCGCGAGGTCAGCGTCGGCGCGCACGGCACATGCCACGCCTGGCCGAAGGCATCGTCGCCGGCATCGAGCAATGTCACCATCGCCCGGCCGATATCGGGGACATAGGCATAATCATGCGGCTGGTCGGCCGATACCGCGAGCATCGCCGCCTTGCCGCGCGCGATGGCGGCAAGCCCGGTTTCGCCGATATGCGACAGCGTCACGCCGGGGCCGTAAAAATCGGGTGCGCGCAAGGCGGCGACTTTGACGCGCGAATCCCCCATCCACATGCGGGTGATCGCAGCGCGCGCCGCCGGCTTCTTGCCCTTCCGGGTGAGCGGCATGTCTTCGGTCAGCGCGGCGGTCTGGGCGCCGTACATGTAGAGATTGTCGAAAAACACCATGCGCGCGCCGGCGTCGGCGCAAGCGTCGAGCAGATGACGCATCGCGATCGGCCAGTCGCGCTGCCAGACCTTGCCGGTGTACGCGAAGCCGATCGCCACCGCGACTTGGCTCGCCCCTGCCACTGCGGCGCGCACCAAGGCGGCATCGAGCACATCGCACGATGTGAACGGCACATCGGCCGGCAAATCGGCCGGGCGCGAGCGTTGCGCCACCCGCACCTTGCTGCCGCGCGCGCGCAACAGAGCGACCGTCGCTTTGCCGACCGGCCCGTAACCCAGCATCAGAATTTCCTCACTCATCATCTGTCTCCCGTCGATGCCGCAGACCTAGGCCGGGTTTGACCATGAGTGAAATGCAAGCTTATTATAGATGCCATGCACGATAAGCATCTTCGCGCGATCGACCTCAACCTCTTGCCGGTGCTCGACGCACTGCTCCGCCATCGCAACGCGACACGCGCGGGCGACGAAGTGGGCCTGAGCCAGCCGGCGATGAGCCGCGCGCTCGGCCGGCTGCGCCATCTGCTGGACGACCCGCTGCTGGTGCGCGGCATCAAAGGACAGGTGCTGTCGCCGCGTGCGGAGGCATTGCGCGCGCCGCTCGCCGCGCTGCTCGGCGAAATGCGCGCGCTGCTGACCGACCCGCCCTTCAACCCCGCCGCCGAGCAGCGCACGCTGCGCATCGCGATGACCGATGCGCAAGCCTCGCTGCTGCTCGCGCGGCTGGTACGCCGCGTCAGTGATGCCGCCCCCGGCATCGTGATCGAATGGGTGCCGATTAGCCCCGCCGTGCCCGAACGCATGGCGTTGGGCGAGATCGACCTGAGTTTTGCCCTCGACACGACGCCCTTGCCGCGCGGCGCTGCGTCCGAACCGCTGATGGAGGACGAAGTCGCCGTGGTCGTGCGGCAAGGCCATCCTTGTGGCGGCGCCTGGGCAATGGCCGATTATGCGCGCTACCCCAGCATCGTCATTTCGTTGATGGGCGATGCTGCGTCCGAAATCGATACCGCGCTCGCGGCGGTGGGCATCGAGCGGTCGATCGCCGCGATCGTGCCGACCTTTCGCGCCGCTGCCGAGATCGTCGCGGCGACTGATGCGGTGACCACCATCTCGCGCGCCTTTGCCGCGCCGCTCGCCCCGGCCCTGCCCTTACAGTTGCTCCCCGCCCCGCTCGCCAATCCCCGCCTTGGCATCACGATCGTGTGGGCGAGCTATCGCGGAAACGATCCGCTGCTGGTGTGGCTGCGCGGGATGCTGCGCGCGGTCGCGAGCGGCGCGCTCGGTTGACGCGACCGGCAAACTGGCGGATTTGAAGGCCATGCCCCAGCGCCCCCGCCGCATCGCCGTCCAGGCCGAGAATTTCCAGGCGATGAAAGTGGGCGCGCCCTCCCCGCTTGCCGACTTGTACTATTGGGTCATGGAGATGACATGGCCCGTCTTTTTCGGGCTGAGCGCGGCGTTGTTCGTCGTTATCAACCTGGCGTTCGGGCTGCTCTACGCCGCGCTGCCCGGCGCGATCGCCAATGCGACGCCTGGCTCGATCGCCGACGGCTTTTTCTTCTCGGTCGATACGTTGGGCACGGTCGGTTACGGCGCGATGTACCCGGCCAGCCGCATCGGCCATCTGATCGCCGCGACCGAAATTCTGACCGGGATGTTCGTCTCGGCCACGATGACCGGCCTCATCTTTGCGCGCTTTGCCCGGCCGCGCCAGGCGCTTGCCTTCAGCGAAGTCGCGGTGATCGGCCAATATGAAGGGCGACCCGCGCTGATGGTGCGGCTCGCCTCGATCCGCTCGCGGCCGCTGGCTGACGCGACCGCGCAAATGTCATGGCTTGAATCGGTCAGCATGCCCGACGGCCGCACCTTCCGCCGCCTGACCGAGCTGCCGCTGGTGCGCAATCGCAACCCGCTGCTCGCGCTTGCCTGGACGCTCGTCCACGTCCTGGAAGACGACAGCCCGATGCTCAAGGCACTGCAAGGGCAGGACCGCTTCATGCTGTCCGTCTCGGTCGGCGGGCTCGACACGCTGCTCGCCAGCCCGTCGCAAGGGTCAGCGCGTTATCTGCGCGAGCATGTGCTGATCGACCATGAATTCGTCGACATCATCACCGAGCAGGACGGCGTCATGCACCTCGACCTCACCAACCTCCACGCGGTGCGGCCGATAAGCTGAGGGGGCATACCTCAGCTTTTCTTGCCGCCATTGCCCAGGATCGGGTGGACGTTCAGTCCCGTCCATTTCGCGATGAACGCCCAGTCGCTCGCGGTTTCGTCGATGATTTTGTCGATCGGCTTGCCACTGCCATGGCCCGCGCGGGTTTCGATGCGGACGAGGTGCGGCTTGGGGCCGATATCCGCGGCCTGGAGCGCAGCGGTATATTTGAAGGTGTGGCCCGGCACGACGCGATCGTCGGTATCCGCCGTCGCGGCAAGAATGGCCGGGTAATCGCGCCCGCCTTTCACATTGTGATAAGGCGAATAAGCGTAAAGTACCGGGAAATCCTCGGCTTTGTTCGGGTAGCCATAATCATCGACCCAATAGCGCCCCGCCGTGAACCGGTTGAAGCGCAGTATGTCCATCACGCCGACTTGCGGCAGCGCGGCGGCGAACAGATCGGGCCGCTGATTGACCACCGCGCCGATCAGCAAGCCGCCGTTCGACGCGCCCAGGATCGCGAGTTGATCCTTGCCAGTGATGCCCTGCGCTTTCAGATACTCGCCCGCGGCGATGAAATCGTCGAACACATTCTGCTTGTTGTGCAACCGCCCGCCATCATGCCAGGCGCGGCCATATTCGCCGCCGCCGCGGATATTGGCGAGCACATAGACGCCACCCTGCTCCAGCCACGCGATCCGCGTCGCCGAGAAGGTGGGATTTTCCGAAATGTTGAAGCCACCATACGCATAAAGCAGCGTCGGCGCCGGGCCCGTCGTCCCCTTACGGCGGACAATGAACATCGGCACCCGCGTGCCGTCCTTCGACGCGTAGAAACGCTGCTCGACGGCGTAGGAGGCAGGATCAAACGCGACTTGCGGTGCCGCCCAGACGCTGGTCTGGCCGCTCGCCACGTCGTAGCGATAGACCGTCGTCGGCACGGTAAAGCTGGTGAACGCGTAGAAGCTCTCGCTGTCGGTGTCGGTGCCGCTGCCGCCGACCACGGTGCCGATGCCGGGCAACGCGACATGCCCTTCCGACTTGCCGTCCAGCGCAAACCGGCGCACGTCGCTCTTCACGTCCGACAAATAGTTGGCGATGATTTTGCCGCCGAGGATCGACGCGCTTTCCAGCACGTCCTTGTCCTCGGGCACCAATTCGGTCACCGGCGGCAGCGCCGATTTGGCGAACAGGTTCATGGTGACGATGCGGCCCTTGGGCGCGCCTTTGTCGGTCATCCAGTAGAAATTGCCGCCGACATTGCCGATCAGGCTCCACTGGTTTTCGAGCCCGGGAACGATGGTGCGGGGCGCCAGTTTCGGCGCGGTGAGATCGACCACAGTGATTTCGTAGCGGACATCGGTGCCCTCGGTCGTGGTGATGACCAGCCATTTGCCGTCATCCGTCACCTGAACTTCATGGCCCTGCTTGGGCTTGTCGGGCGTAGCGTAGATCAGCGCGTCGGCCGATTGCGGATCGCCGATCTTGTGGAAATAGACTTTCTGATTCTCGTTGGTCGACTGGAATTTGGCGCCGGCGGGCGGCTCGGGATAGCGCGCATAGAAAAAGCCGGTGCCGCCCTTCTTCCAGGCGAACCCTGAGAATTTCACCCATTCCAGCGTATCGGGCAACACTTGCCCGGTCTTGACGTCGATCACCTTGACCGTGCGCCAATCGGTGCCGCCGTCCTGGATCGTATAGAGGAGCTTGCTGCCATCGTCGGACGGCACCCATTCGCCAAGCGCCGTCGCGCCGTCCTTCGACCAGCCATTGGGGTCAATCAGCACGCGCCCTTCTCCGTTCAGGCTGTCACGGACGAAGAGGGCCGACTGGTTCTGCAGGCCGGTATTGTGCGTGTAGAAATAATGGCCGCCTTTCTTTTGGGGCACGCCGAACCGCTCATAATTGAACAGCGCCTGCAGCCGCGCCTTGAAGACGTCCCGGCCGGGCAAAGTCGCGAGATAGGCGTCGGTCACCTTGTTCTCGGCCGCGACCCAGTCCTGCACCTCCTTGTCGGTGCGCACGTCATTCTCAAGCCAGCGATAGGGATCAGCGACCTTGGTGCCGAAATAATCGTCGACCTGATCGACCTTGCGGGCGGCGGGATAGGGCATCGCGGTGCTCGTGCTGGCGGGGCTGGGCGGGGTCGGCTGAGCCGTGGCGGGAACGGCGGTGGACGCAAGCAGGATCAAACACATCGCGCGACGCATGGGCGATCGACTCCCCGGATATGAAAAAGGAGCCGCACCGTAACAGGCGCGACTCCTTTGTCGAGATAGGTCGATGGGGCGCTTAGGCCGCCTGGTCGAAATCCTCGTCGGTCATCACCGGGCCCGAATCCTGGCCCTTGGCCGACACGTCGCGGTCGACAAATTCGATGATCGCCATCGGCGACGCGTCCGACGCGCGGATGCCGGCCTTGATGATGCGGGTATAGCCACCGTTGCGGCTCGCATAACGCGGCCCGAGCACCTCGAACAGCTTTACCAGCTGCGCATCGTCGAGCAGGCGGGCGTGCGCCAGGCGGCGATTGGAGAGGCCACCCTTCTTCGCCAGCGTCACCAGCTTTTCGACGTACGGGCGCAGTTCCTTCGCCTTGGCGACGGTGGTGGTGATCTGTTCGTGCTTGATGAGCGCGGCCGCCATGTTGCGGAACAGCGCTGCGCGGTGGGCCGAAGTCCGCTGCAGTTTACGGCCGCCAACCTTGTGACGCATGGGTCTTCCTTTCGTTCGTCAGGGGGCCGGATGAGGTACCCCAGGCCAGGTGGGACGGTGGCCACCCATCAAATCCGTCACCCCGGACTTGATCCGGGGTCCAGCTTTCTTCGTCGCAGGCCCGACGCGGAAGTGAATTCCGCGTCGTCGGACCTCACTCACGCGAGGCCGGCCGGGTTGATTTCATCTCCGGCGCGGCGCGCACCGGTGTGAAATCAACCCATAATCTCCTGCTCGAGCTTCTTCGCCATTTCCTCGATATTCTCGGGCGGCCAGCCCGGGATTTCCATGCCGAGGCGCAGGCCCATGCTCGACAGCACTTCCTTGATCTCGTTCAACGACTTGCGGCCGAAGTTCGGCGTGCGCAGCATCTCGGCTTCGGTCTTCTGGACCAGATCGCCGATATAGATGATGTTGTCGTTCTTGAGGCAATTGGCCGAGCGGACCGAGAGTTCGAGCTCGTCGACCTTCTTGAGCAGGTAACGGTTGATCTGCTGGGTATCGCCCGCAACCTCGCCCGACGAGGCGGGCGCGGCAACGCCGATCGGCGCCGAGCGCGTGATCGTCGTGTCGTCGAAATGGACGAACAGCGCGAGCTGATCCTGCAGAATGCGCGCGGCATAGGCCACCGCGTCTTCAGGCGTCACCGTGCCGTCGGTCTCGACCGTCAGCGTCAGCTTGTCGTAATCGAGTTCCTGGCCGACGCGGGTGTTCTCGACCTTGTAGCTGACCTGGCGCACCGGCGAATAAAGCGCGTCGACCGGGATCAGGCCGATCGGCGCATCGGCCGGGCGGTTGGCGGTCGCGGGCACATAGCCCTTACCGGTGTCGGCAGTCAGCTCCATGTTGAGCGTCGCGCCATCGTCGAGGTGGCAGATGATGAGATCGGGGTTCATCACCTCGATGTCACCGCTGACCGCGATGTCGCCGGCCTTGACTTCGGCAGGACCCGTCGCGGCGAGCTGGAGGCGCTTCGGCCCCTCGCCCTGCATCTTGAGCGCGATCTGCTTCACGTTGAGAACGATATCGGTCACGTCCTCGCGAACGCCGGCCAGCGACGAGAATTCGTGCAGCACATTCTCGATCTTGATCGAGGTAACAGCGGCACCCTGGAGCGACGAGAGCAGCACGCGGCGCAGCGCGTTGCCGAGCGTCAGGCCGAAACCGCGTTCGAGCGGCTCGGCCACAAAGGTCGCCTTGCGCGACCCATCACCCCCGGCCTTCATCTCAAGGCCATTGGGCTTCTTCAATTCCTGCCAGTTCTTTGCATTGACAGACACGGGCTTCCCCTTGCTTTTGGGCGGGAACGTCAACACCGACGCGCCGGCCGTGGGATAAATGTCCGCGCTGCGCGATCAACCGCGCGCGGACGGGGACGAAAGCTTAAACGCGGCGACGCTTGGAGGGGCGAACGCCGTTGTGCGGGATCGAGGTCACGTCGCGGATCGAGGTGATCTGGAAGCCGACCGCCTGCAGCGCACGCAGCGCCGACTCGCGGCCCGATCCCGGACCCTTGACCTCAACCTCGAGCGTGCGGACGCCGTGCTCAGCGGCCTTGCGGCCGGCGTCTTCCGCGGCGACCTGGGCGGCATAAGGCGTCGACTTGCGCGACCCCTTGAAGCCCATCATGCCCGCGGACGACCACGAAATCGCGTTGCCCTGGGCATCGGTGATCGTGATCATGGTGTTGTTGAAGCTGGCGTTCACATGCGCGACGCCGGAAGTGATGTTCTTGCGCTCCCTGCGACGGAGACGCTGCGGTTCACGTGCCATTGGTTTATATCCTGACCATGAATTCTTGGTTCGGAGATCGGCGGGCGGTCAGCCTCTTGCCTGCCTCCGGCGGAGAAGAAGTCGAAAACAGTCCCCCGGACTGTTTTCGTTACTTCTTCTTCCCCGCGATCGGCTTGGCCTTGCCCTTGCGGGTGCGCGCATTGGTGTGCGTGCGCTGGCCACGAACAGGGAGCCCCTTGCGATGGCGCAGGCCGCGATAGCAGGCCAGGTCCATCAGGCGCTTGATGTTCATCGCGGTTTCGCGGCGCAGGTCGCCTTCCACCGTGTAGGCGGCGTCGATCGTCTCGCGGATCTGCAGCACTTCCTGATCGGTCAGGTCCTGCACCCGCGTCGCATCAGCGATGCCGAGCTTGGTGGTGATCTCACGCGCCTTGGCCGGGCCAATGCCGTGGATATACTGGAGCGCGATGATCACGCGCTTGTTGGTCGGGATGTTGACACCCGCTATACGTGCCATGAACGATATTCTCCCAGCTCCACGGGGGCACGCATGGCTGGCGGCACCCCATCTCATCGCGTTGCATACCCAAAACGTACGATAGCGGCGCACGCGCGAAACCGCGCCGCCGGCAGCCGTGCTTTCGGATTGCGGGCAGTTAGGGGCGAGTCCCGGCGCTGTCAAGCGGGGCGGCAGGGATTTTTGGGTAAGCGTTGCGCCAGCTTATCCGCCACGAGCCGCCACATTCGCTGTACAGCAATCCCGCTATCCCCCTCTCCCCTTGCGGGAGAGGGATACGCAGACTTGGCGGTTTACCGCCTAGTCGGAGTTGGGTGAGGGGGTGTTGTCCCGGCCTATCGATGGCGGGAATCCCCCTCTCCAAGCTTCGCTAGCCGCTTCCAGCGGCAAGCTGCGCTATCCTCTCCCGCAAGGGGAGAGGATGAGTGGATCAAGCCGTCATCTCCAGCATGCGGTCCAGGCTGTGCTTGGCCTTCAACCGCAGCCCCTCCTCAATCTCGATGCGCGGGCTCAGGTCACGCAGGGCGAGGTAGAGCTTCTCCATGGTGTTCAGCGCCATATAGGGGCATATATTGCAATTGCAGACCCCGTCGGCGCCCGGCGCGCCGATGAAGGTTTTCCCCGGCATCGCCTTTTCCATCTGGTGGATGATGTGCGGCTCGGTCGCGACGATCAGCATGTCGCCGGGCATATCGTTGGCGTATTTCAGGATGCCGCTGGTCGACCCGACATAATCGGCGTGATCGAGGATATAGCCCGGGCATTCGGGGTGCGCGGCGACCGGCGCGTGTGGGTGGAGCGCTTTCAACTTGAGCAATTCGGTCTCGCTGAACGCTTCGTGGACGATGCACACGCCCGGCCAGAGCAGCATGTCGCGCCCGGTCTTGCGCGCGAGATAACCGCCCAAATGCTTATCAGGGCCGAAGATGATCGGCTGATCGGTGGGGATTTGCGCGAGGATGCGTTCGGCCGATGAGCTGGTGACGATGATGTCGCTCAGCGCTTTCACCTCGGTCGAGCAGTTAATGTAGGTGAGCGCGATGTGATCGGGACGCGCGGCGCGGAAGGCGGCGAATTTGTCTGCCGGGCAGCTATCTTCTAGGCTGCACCCGGCATTCAAGTCGGGCAGCACGACGATCTTGTCGGGGCTCAGGATCTTGGCGGTCTCGGCCATGAACTTGACGCCGCAAAAGGCGATGACATCGGCATCGGTCGCCTGTGCCTTGCGGCTCAAGTCCAGACTGTCACCGACGAAATCGGCCAGGTCCTGGATTTCCGACTGCTGGTAGTAGTGCGCGAGGATCACGGCGTTGCGCTCGCTGCGCAGCCGGTCGATCTCGGCGCGCAGATCGAGCCCCGTCAGGCTGCCGCCAATACCGTTACGCGCGTCCATTTGTCTTCTCCCGCCGGTGCGCCGCCCACATGGCCCCAGCGAGCGGCGGGATCAACCCGCCGGAAAGGGCGGAAATGCCAAAGGCGCAATCGCTTCGCCGATCGAACCCGCGACAACCAGCTTGTAGAGCGCGAGGCCGATGGGGGAGAAGCTGATGATGTCGGTCACGGCTTCGGTCACCAGCATGCCGCCCAAGCCCCATGCCCAGGCCGGGTGGATGCGGCCATCGCGGCGCTGATCGGCGATCACCCCCACCAGCGGCCAGATGAAGGTGCAGAGCAGCGCGGCGTGATAGGCCCAAGGGATCAACAGCGGCATCGGCAGCATGCGGCCGAAGGCGGGGCCGGTCAGCATCGCCATGCCGCAATAATTGAGGCGGCGATGCCAATCGGTCTGCCGCCGGAACGCAATGCCCGCATAGAAAAGCACCGTCGCGCCGACGATCGTCAGCGTATCGAACACCAGGAAATGCAACGGCTGGAAGATCGGCGGGGTATGGCCCCGGCGGATATCGAAGATGGTCACTGCCGTCCCCACCACGATCATCAGAATCAGCCAACCCGCCGCGATCCAGCCCAATTGCCGGTGGAGCGCCAATGGCCCCCGCGTCGCGAGCCAGTTCTGCGTGAGGTAAATGACCACCCAGCCCATGAACGTCACGGCATGGGCATGGACGATCAGCGGCGAATTGAACGTCGACATCCCGCGCAAATGTGCCTGCACGAACCCGACCACGATCAGCCCGCACATGACGAATGCCATGGTCAGGAAAAACCCGTCATCCCCCCGCGTCGACGCGCGGTTGCCCGGTAGCGTTGCCATGGTTGCCCTCCCCCTCTTCGCTCCTCATCAGCTTTTTAGCAGATCAGGCGCCGGGATAAAGTCGGGCGCCTACTCGCCATTCCCCAGCACTTCGCCGACCGAGCGGCTGACGTCCCAAGGGCGATCATCGGTATGCGCCTCGTCAGCGAAGTGGACGGCGACCTTGGCGTCGATCCCCGCGGCGGCGAGCGGCATGGCGAAGCTGCGCTCGATCGCGCGGCGAGTGGCATCGCGGGCAAGCGTGATCATCGCGGGCGCTCGCGCCTGTTGGGTGAGCTCGGTCTGTGCGGCGGCGCGATTGGCGGCGTCGAGCTGCTCGGTCGCGTTGGTGAAGGTCGCGAGCAGGCCGCCATCGCCATATTCGCGCACCCGCGCCAGATCGACCTGGGGCGGATCGGTCTCGATCGGCGGCAGCGTGACCGAGAGCGTGCCGCTCGCCTTGTCCCACTGCAGGTCGCGCTGGCGCAGCTTGCCGAGATCGACTTCGTAGCGAACGAGGCCAGGCATGATCAGCGTCTTTTGCGTACTCAAGCCCAGCCGCGTCTGCGTCGAGGTGACGACCGCGACATATTGCGCGGTGAAGGCCGAGAGCTTGTTCTGCGCCTGCAGCCCTTTCAGGCTGGCGGTGGCGATCGTCTGCGGGTCGGGGTCGAGCCGGTGCTGGACGTAACGGTTGAGCCCCCACAGCCCCCCGACGATCAACGCGGCGGTGATGCCAAGCGCGGCGAGGAATTGCAGGAGACACCGCATCAAGCCGCCTTTCGCCAGTCGTCCCGGTCGCCCGTCGCCAGGCCCCGGTCGCGCAGGTCGATCAAGTGTGCGAGCACCGATCGTCCCGCCGCGCCGTTCAGCCGCGGGTCGAGCCCGACATACATCCGCGCGACCATATCGGGAATATGGCCGACCCCCTCGCCGAGCAGCTTCAAGATCTGATTCTCGCGCTGGCGACGATGGCCGATCAGCCCGCGGACGAACTGGCGTGGTTTCTCCACAGGCTCGCCATGCGCGGGGTAATAGACGCGGTCGTCGCGATCGTGGAGCCGCGCGAGGCTCTCCATATAGGCGCGCATATCGCCATCGGGCGGCGATACGACGCTGGTCGACCAGCCCATCACATGGTCTCCGGTAAACAGCGCGCCGCTCTCCTCCAGCGCGTAGCAGAGGTGATTGCTGGTGTGGCCGGGGGTGGCGATAGCGGTGATCGTCCAGCCCTCGCCGCGCACTTGCTCCCCATCAGCCAGCACCATGTCAGGGGCGTAGGTGCGATCGAATGAGGCGTCAGCGCGCGGGCCGGCATCGTCGAGCACCAGCGGTGCACAACCGATGATCGGCGCGCCCGTCGCCGCTTTCAGCGCCGCCGCCGCCGGGCTGTGATCGCGATGGGTGTGCGTGCAGGTAATCGCGCGCACCGGCCGGCCGTCAATCGCGCGGAGCAATGCCTCGATGTGGTGCGCATCGTCAGGCCCCGGATCGATCACCGCGACATCGGTCGTGCCCACCACATAAGTCTGGGTGCCGGTATAGGTGTAAGGTGACGGATTGGGCGCCAGCACGCGCGCGACGAGCGGCTCGATCGTGATGCTGTCACCGGTGGGGAGCGCCGTCATCCGTTGGAGATGGCGGTTAGCCGCTGGCAAGGCAAGAGCCGTCACGCAAACGCAGGCGGCCGGCGATCGCCCTCCCGACGATCACCGGCCGCGCGCTCGCTTCGCAACCAGGGGGCTAGTTCAGCTTGGCGAGATCGGCTTGGAGTTCGGCGATGGCTTGGTCGATGGCCTTGCTCGCCTCTTCATCGCCCTTGCCGGTGAGCCGGGCACGCGATGCCTGCAGGCTGCGCAGCGCCGATTCATAAGCGTGGCGCTCGATATCCTTGCTGTTGGTGGCCACCGTCGCGGCATGGTTGGCCATGCGCTCGATCCGGTCGGTGCAGATGATGATGATCCGCTTGCCGTCCTTGCCCTTGTGGATCACCGGCTCATGGTCTTCGCCCGCAGCGGGGCCGCAGTTGGTCGAGCTGACTTGCGGAACGTCGGGCACGTCGCGCGTCTCGTCACTGATGACGCGGCCGTCCCTGTCGCGGCGAATGATGCGGATGCGCTTGTGGACGTGGCGGTCGCCGGCCTCATCACTGCCGCCATCGGCATAGACCATCACGCGGCGCTCGACCTTGTCACCCGGCGCCGGCGGCGCGGGAGGCGCCACGGGGGCCGGTACCGCGACATCGTCGCCAGGGGCTGGCGGCGGTGCGGGTGGAGCAGGGGCATTTTGCTCGCCGACCAACGGGGCTGCGGGCGCAACGGGCGCTTTTGCGAGCGCGCGGAGTTTACCGGGTGCAGCCGGCGCGACGGGTGCCGCCGGCGCCACCGGTGCATCGAGCGTCGCGACATCGGCGCCGATTGCATCGCTGACGCCGCTGCGCAGCCGCTCTGCCGCTTGCCCGCCCGATGCAGTAAGCCCCAGCCCCGCCAGCGTGATCGCGATTACCGAAACGGCACCGCCCGCCAGCCGCAGCCACGAAGTCCTTAGTTTCGAAAGCATCCTCAACCTCCCTTTCAGATCATTGATGGTGTGGAGATGGCAGGCAGCGGAAACCGCCCCGCCCAACAGACCGCCCTGCGCCGATTTGACGATCGCGCGGCCATAAGCGTGGCGCAGCGCGGGATCGCGCCGGGCGAGCACGCGCGCGTCGCACGCCATTTCCTGGTCGGCGCGGAAGGCCCGGAAGCTGTACCAGGCGATCGGGTTGAACCAGTGGGCCGCCAGCACGGCGAGCGCGACCCAATTGGCGATCAGGTCGCCGCCGTCATGATGCGCCAGCTCATGCTCGAGCGCGAGGCTGCGCTCATCGGCATCATAGCGCTCGCGGAAATCAGCGGGGAATGCGACGTAGCGGCGCCATATCCCGAAGGCGAGCGGTCCGGCGGCGGCATCGGTCTCGATGATCGCGACCGGCGCGCCTTCAACAGCACGCGCGCTCGCCAGCATCCGCCGGCAGAAGCGGCGATAAGCCATCAGATGCCAGACAAGAAAGACGATGGCGCCGGCCGCCCATATCCACAGCAGCAGCATCGGCGATAGCGACCAGCCGGTCGATGTTGCGGCGGGAGCCAGCGCGGGCAGCCGGGTCGATACCGGATCGATCACCAGCACTTCGATGCTCTGGCTGGCGCGCGCGATCGGCGCGGCGGCTTCCTCGCGCCAGGCGACGGGCAATGACGGCAGCAACAGCCGCGCGGCGGGCAGCAGCCACAATGTATAAGCGACGCCCGGCCCGAATGCTCGGCGCACCGGCGCTCGCAGCACCAGCACAACGAGCATCAGCATCGACGACGCGAGTAGCGCGTCGATCGCCCAGCCGATCACGCCTTCAACTCCCGCAGCAACGCCTCGATCTCGGCGATGTCCTGCTCGCTCAGCGCGTCGCGCTCGGCAAGGTGCGCGACGAGCGGCGTCAGCTTGCCGCCGAACAGCCGGTCGATCAGCCGCCGCGATTCGTGCGCGACATAATCCTCGCGCGCCACCGCCGGGCGATAAAGGTAGCGCCGGCCATCCTCCTCATGCGTGATCGCTTTTTTCGCGAGCAGCCGGCCGAGCAAAGTCTTGACGGTGTTGGTGCTCCAGCCGCGCTCCGGCGCGATGCGCTCGGCGACACCCTGAGCGGAGAGCGGCGCGTGCTCCCACAGCACTTCCATCACCGCATGTTCCGCGTCGCTGATCCGCTCGGCCATCGCCAACTCCCCGTCGACTACTCGTGTAGTCGTTACGATTACGCGTGTAGTCGCAAGCGATGAACGGCAGATGAATGGAACGGCGCGTGCTGCTACCGGGGCTGTCGGGATATTTGACAATCACGGCCAGTGCCAACCAGCCATTAACCGTCACCGACCGCAGTTTTCCTGGGCTTTGCCGGTTTGGCACGCGCAGTGCAACGCTTGGATCACGCCGAGCGACATCGCTTCAGCTGGGCGGATCGGTCGCTCTCCTGTCCAGTCTCGCGCCGATCCGCCCGCACCCGGCAAACCCAGCCGAAACCCCTAGCCCGCCGCCGCCGTTGCCAGCCGCTCGCGCGCGCCCCAAAGCCGCTTACCCGCCAGCCGCTCGGCGGTATGCGCCAGCGCCTGCGGATAGATGTCGGAGAGCAGCAGGTCGAACGTCCGCGTCCAGCTGAACCGATCGAGCACGTGTTGGCGCGCGGCGCGGCCCATGCCGGAGTGATCTCCCTGCCAGACCGCCAGCACATTCGCGGCCATCTGATCGACGTCATCGACAGGACCGAGCAGCCCCAGCCCCGCCGGCACGCGATCGACCATCGCGCCACTCGCCACGCCGACCACCGGCAGCCCCGACGCCTGCGCTTCGACGATCGAAATGCCGAAGGTCTCATCCGCCATCGCCGATACATAGATATCGGCCGAGGCCAGCGCCCGCGCCAGCCGGGCACGATCGCCCTCGAACCCCGTGAACGCGATGTTGAGCCCGGCGCTTTCCGCCTTCAGCCGCTCGGCAAGCTTGCCGTCGCCAATCATGAGGAGGCCCGCGCCCAGATCCGCGGGCAAGCGGCGGAACATATCGACCAGCCGGTCGGCGCGCTTCTCATTGTCGATGCGACCGGCGTAGATCAGCAGCGGCCCCTCGCCCGTCAGCCCCAGCGCGGCGCGATAGCTCGGGTCGCGGCGCTCAGGCGCAAAGGCGCTGGTATCGACGCCCAGCGGCAGCACGCTGGACCGCGTAATCTTCCGCCCCGCCAGGATTTCGCGGATGTCCTCGCTCAGCGTGTAGACCCAGTCGAACTCGCGATAAGTGATCTCGGCATAGCCATAGGACAGCCAGCGCAACGCCCCGGCAAGCGCCGGCCCGACCTTGGGCAGCATCACGCGATGGACATGCGCATTGGGGAAATCGGTCGAGTAGCCCGCGACCAATGTCGTTTCCGGGAAAGCGCGGCGATGGTGGATCGCGGTCCACGGCAGCACCCAGGGGCAGAGCGATTCGACGATGTCCGGGCGATAGCGCGCGAGCAGCTCGCGGACGATCTTGGTGCGCAGGATGAAGCGGTAATTGGGGCTGCCGCGCACCGGGTCGGCGCCGACTTCCGCCCAGATGTGGCGCCCATCGGCCACCACCTTGTCCTCCGGCCCCGGCACGATCTGGAGCAGCCGGTGCGGCGTATGGTTGAGGATATAGTCGCGCTTTTCGCGCAGATAAGTGCCAACGCCGCCGCCCGCGACGGGCGAATAGCTTTGCGTCAGATCGCAAATGAGCAGCGGGGGCAGGGTTCCGGTCGTGACCCTAAGGTCATCCGGCGCCGGCAATTTCATTCGCTCCCCCCGGTCAAGCGTGGCGGCTCAGGCTGTGCACAGCCTTGTTGTTGCCGAGGCTTATGCCGCGCCGACCAGCCCGTGGGAAGAGAACAATTCGGCCAGCTCACCGGTGTCGAACATCTCCATCATGATGTCCGATCCGCCGACGAATTCACCCTTCACATAAAGTTGCGGGATGGTCGGCCAGTCCGAGAACTCCTTGATTCCCTGGCGGATTGCCTGGTCCTGCAGCACATCGACGCTGCCGAACTCGACGTTGAGATGCTGGAGGATCGCGACCGCCCGGCTGGAAAAGCCGCATTGCGGGAACAACGGCGTCCCCTTCATGAACAACAGCACGTCGTTCTGGGCAACGATGTCAGCAATGCGGGCCTGGGTGTCATCGGTCATCTGCGTCTTCCTTCAATCGGGCACGGCGGTGGTCAATTGCAGCGCGTGGAGCACGCCGCCCATCCGCCCGCCAAGCGCGGCATAAACCGCCTGATGTTGTTTGATGCGCGGCAGGCCCCGGAAACTGGAGCTGGTTACCCGCGCGGCATAATGATCACCATCGCCGGCGAGGTCAGTGATCTCGACCGCCGCATCGGGAATGCCCGCGACGATCAGCCGTTCGATCTCCTCTGGCGGCATCGGCATTAGAGCGCTTCCAACAGCTGACGGCGCGCTTCGATCGCCTTGTCGTTGATCGCGGCACGGACGGTCGCATCGTCCATGTCGACCCCGGCGGCAATCAAATCGCCGAGCAACTTCCGCACCACGTCTTCGTCACCCGCTTCCTCGAAATCGGCCTGGACGACCGACTTGGCATAGGCGTCGGTCTCTTCCGGCGTCAGCTTCATCAGCGCCGCTGCCCATTGGCCGAGCAAGCGGTTGCGCCGCGCGGTGACCCGGAAGACAAATTCCTGGTCATGCGCGAATTTCGCCTCGAACGCCTTTTCCCGGTCGTCAAAGGTGGTCATTGCGGGCGGGTCTCCACTGGCTGTTGTTTGGGAGATAGGATGCGTCGGCGCGCAAGGCAACGGGGTGGCTACTGTCGAGAGAGTAAGGGGTCGTCTTGCCAATAGCGATTTGACGTCACCCCGGGCTTGACCCGGGGTCCCGCTTCTTCGAGCGTTAACTAATAGCGGGACCCCGGCTCAAGGCCGGGGTGACGGTAGCGAAAAAGGGCAGACCTACTCCCCTACCCGCACCACCAATTTCCCAATCGCGCCGCGCGCCGCCATCTTGGCGATCGCCTTGCCGCCATCGGCAAAGTCGAACACTTCGGTCACCCGGGGCGCAATGGCCCCGTCCTTCCACAGCCGGAACAGCCGGTCGACATGCGCCTGGTTTGCCTGCGGGTCGCGCGCCGCAAAGGCGCCCCAGAACACGCCGCACACATCGCAGCTCTTGAGCAAGGTCAGGTTGAGCGGCAGGCGCGGGATGCCGGCGGGGAAGCCGATGACGAGATAGCGCCCTTCCCAAGCGATCGAGCGCAACGCGGGCTCGGCATAATCGCCGCCGACCGGATCGTAGATCACGTCCGCTCCCGCCGGGCCGACCGCGGCCTTGAATTGATCGGCCAGCGCCTTGGATTGCTCCTTGTCGAACGGCGCGCGGCCATAGACGATCGTGTCGTCCGCGCCCGCCTCGCGGCACGCCGCCGCCTTTTCCTCGCTCGATACCGCCGCGATCACGCGCGCGCCGAATGCCTTGCCAAGCTCGATCGCCGCCAGCCCCACGCCGCCCGCCGCGCCGAGCACGAGCAATGTCTGCCCTTCCTTCAGATGCCCGCGATCGAGCAGCGCGTGGATCGTCGTCGCATAAGTGAGCAGCAGCGCCGAGCCTTCCTCGAAGCTGCGCCCTTCCGGCAGCGCGTGCACGCGCGCCGCATCAACCACAACTTTCTCGACGAGCCCGCCATGCCCGACCATCGCGATCACCCGATCCCCTGGGGCAACCCGCGTCACCCCCTCGCCGACGCTTTCGACCACACCGGCAATCTCGCCACCCGGCGCGAACGGGCGCGGCGGACGGATCTGATATTTGTCCTCGATGATCAGCACGTCGGGATAATTGATCGCGCACGCCTTGACCGCGACGACCACCTGCCCCGGCCCGGCGACGGGATCGGGCAGCTCGCCAATCTCCAGCGTCTCGGGGCCGCCCGGCGCGTTAGACAGCAGTCCCTTCATGCATTCTCTCCCGGCTGATCCAAGGCCGGTCATGCGCGATGCCGGCTTCGTAGGTGGCGATGGCCGCATCCCTTGCCAGTGTCAGGCCGATCTCGTCCAGCCCCTCGATCAGGCATTGGCGGCGGAAGGGATCGAGCTCGAAGGTAAAGCGATCCTGGAACGGCGTCGTCACCGTCATCGTCTCAAGATCGACGGTGATCGGCTGGCCCTCGGCAGCAACCGCCAGCAGCCGGTCGATCGCGTCCTGCGGCAACACCACGGCGACGATGCCGTTCTTGAACGCATTGCCTGAGAAAATGTCGGAAAAGCTGGGCGCGATCACCGCCGTGATGCCCATATCGGCGAGCGCCCAGGCGGCGTGCTCGCGGCTCGACCCGCAGCCGAAATTGTCGCCGGCGATCAGGATCGGGCTGCCGGCGTAACGCGGATCGTCGAACACATTGCCCGGCTCTGCCCGCACGCTTTCGAACGCGCCCTTGCCCAGCCCCGCCCGCGCAATGGTTTTCAGCCAATGCGCCGGGATGATGACGTCGGTATCGATATTCTTGGCGCCCCAGGGATAAGCGCCGCCTTCAACCCGCCGGACCGGCTCCATCAGTCGGCGGACGCAGGGAAGGCAGGCAGCTTGGCGATGTCGCGGGCGTCGTGCTGGATCACGACGGTGGCGTTCAGGTTCTTGGCCAGGCCCTTCACGCGCTCCATCGATGCGATGCTGTCGGCGCGATCGGTGTTGAAGCCGGGCACGCCGTTGCTGTCATAATTCTCCCGGAAATGCGCGACATCGCCCGAGAGCAGAATGGGGCCCATCCCCACGAGCTTGACCAGCAGCGAATGATGGCCCGGCGTATGCCCAGGCGTCTCTAGCATCGTCACAGTGCCGTCGCCGAACACGTCGCGGTCACCGGTGACGGGATCGACCGCGCCGCCATTCTTGGTCCATGCGGTCGCCAGCGCGGGATTGATACCGAACGGCACCGGATTGGCGCGCATCGCCTCCCAGTCGCGCGCGCCGATCATCAGCTTGGCCTTGGGGAAATCATCCGACTGGCCGAGATGATCGAAGTGATAATGGCTGATGCCGATCAGCGAAATCTGCTCGGGCTTGACGCCGATTTCATTGAGCTGCTCGACTACCGTCTTGGTCACGGTCGGCGAGAAAGTGTCCTTGCTGTTCATCGCCGCGCCCTTGAGCGCCGCCGGCAAGCCCGTCTCCCACAGCAGGTAGCTGTCGCCATGCTTGATCAGATAGCAGCTGTCGGTGATCCGCGTCTTGCGGCCGACATAGGCCTTCACGTCGGAAAACGCGTCCATGTCGTTGACCTGGATCGTCCCGCAATCGAGCCGCCACAATTTGATCGCGCCGCTCGGCTGGCCGCTGACTGATACCGCGGCGGCGCCGCTCAAGATGGTGCCCAAAGCAAGCAGATACAGCGCACGTTTCACGGTTGCGACCCCTCCCCCATCAGCTCCCTGACATCGGTCAGCCGCCCGGTCACTGCCGCCGCCGCTGCCATTGCCGGCGACACGAGATGGGTGCGCGCGCCAGGTCCCTGTCTCCCTACGAAATTCCGGTTGGAAGTGGAAGCGCAGCGTTCGCCGGGCGGCACTTTATCCGGGTTCATCGCGAGACACATCGAGCAGCCCGGCTCGCGCCATTCGAAACCCGCTTCGATCAGCGTTGCGGCGACGCCTTCCGCTTCGGCCTGGCGCTTGACCAGCCCCGATCCGGGCACGACCAGCGCGCGGACGCCATCGGCAACGTGGCGACCCCGGGCGATGGCGGCGGCAGCGCGCAGATCCTCGATGCGGCTGTTGGTGCAGCTGCCGATGAAGACGTGCTGCACGGGCACGTCGCGCATCGCGGTGCCGGGGGTAAGGCCCATATAGTCGAGCGACCTGCGCGCGGCGGCCTGCTTGGCGGGATCGGCAAAGCTCGCCGGATCGGGCACTGTGCCAGTGATCGGCACGACGTCCTCGGGACTGGTGCCCCAGGTAACATTGGGCGCGATATCGGCCGCGTCGATCACCACGCGCTTGTCGTAGATCGCGCCGGGATCGGTCGCGAGCGTCCGCCACCAAGCGACCGCACGGTCCCAATCGGCTCCCTTGGGCGCCATCGGCCGGCCCTTGAGATAGGTAAAAGTCTTGTCGTCGGGCGCAATCAGCCCCGCTCGCGCGCCCGCTTCGATCGACATATTGGCGATGGTCAGTCGCCCCTCGATCGACAAATCGCGGATGACGCTGCCGGTATATTCGATGACATAACCGGTGCCCCCGGCCGCCCCGATGCGGCCGATGATCGCAAGCACCACATCCTTCGCCGACACCCCTGGCGCGAGCGTACCGTCGACGCGGACTTCCATCGTCTTCGATCGCTTGAGCAGCAACGTCTGCGTCGCCAGCACATGCTCGACTTCGCTGGTGCCGATCCCAAACGCCAATGCCCCCAGCGCGCCATGCGCCGAGGTATGGCTGTCGCCGCAGACCAGGGTCGTCCCCGGCAACGTAAAGCCCTGCTCGGGCCCGACGACATGCACGATGCCCTGCTCGGGCGCGGTCGCGTCGATATAGTCGATGCCGAATTCGGGTGCGTTGCGACGCAGCGCGTCGAGCTGCGCGGCGCTTTCGGGGTCGGCGATCGGGATCGGGTGGCCAGCGGCGTCGACGCGCGGCGTGGTCGGCAAGTTATGATCGGGCACCGCCAGCGTCAGGTCGGGCCGGCGCACCGTGCGCCCCGCGACGCGTAACCCCTCAAACGCTTGGGGGCTGGTGACTTCATGGACGAGATGCCGGTCGATATAGATCAGGCACGTCCCATCATCGCGCCGCTCGACGACATGCGCATCCCAGATTTTTTCGTAGAGCGTTTTCGGTCCGGTCCCCATCGGCTCCCGGCCTTAACGCCAAACCGCGCGGCTGCAACCCTAGGCGGCTTGCGCCTGCGCACGCCGTTTGTCGGCGATCGGCGTCGAGCGCGTATCCGACAGCAGGTGCGAGTCGTTTGGCGCCTCGACCGGGGTGATCGCGAGATCGCGATACGCCAGGCGATTGGGGTCGTTCATGATCCGCTTCAGGATGCGCCTCAGCTTCCACCAGGTATGGATCGTGATGCTGACCGACCAAGCAACGTGCGCCAGATAGCGCGGATAGAAAACCAGCGGGTTTTCGATTGGCAGCCCCGGCCGGCGGTTGCGGCGGCGTTTGATGCGGATCCACCCCGATTCGAGCTTGGCAACGCCTTCCAGCCGCACCGCCTCGCGATACGCGATCAGCCGGTGCATCGTGGTCAGCCGGCGGTTCGAGCCGAGCGCGACCAGCCGCTTGAGCACGCGCTCCATATGCTCCCACGAATAGAAGCTGCGATGCGCGTCGCGATACGCCCGCTCCCACTCGTCATCGGCCATGCGCGGATGGTGTGTGACGCGGTGGTTGAGGTCGTATTTGTTGAGGTCGGGGTCCATCCACACGCCCGCTTCGTAAAGCTTGCGATGGTCCTCGCTGCCCGGCAGCGGGGTGAGGTAGTTCATGTAGAGCGTATCGATGGCGAGCTCGTTCTTCAGAATCTCGATATCGCGCATGATCGCGTCATAGGTGTCGTTGGGGAAGCCGATGATATAGCCGCAGGTGATCACCACAGGATATTGCTTCCACGCGAGGAACATCGCGCGATAATCCTCGACGCGGTTCTGGCGCTTGTTCGCGGCTTCCAGATTGTCGGCATTGATGTTCTCAAGGCCGATGAACACTTGATCGGCACCCGCGGCGACGACCTTTTCCATGAAGCGCGGCACGCGATGTGCCAGCACATCGACCTGAATGACGAGCCGGACCGGGAAGCCTTCCTCCTTCAGCTCGATCAACCGATCGATGAACGCTTCCCAATTCTTGTTCCGCGCAAAATTGTCGTCGGTCAGGAAGAATTGGCTGATGCCTTGCTCGGCATTCGCCTTGACGATGCGCTCCAGATCCTCGGGCGTGCGGAACCGGCTTTTGCGCCCCTGCACGTTGATGATCGTGCAGAACGAGCACTCGAACGGGCAGCCGCGCCCGAGATCGAAGCTCGCATATTTGGCGAAATTCTTGGTGACGTGCTCGCGCGGCAGATGCGGCACCGGGGCACCGGCGATGCCGGGCGTGTCTTTCAGATAATTATAGACCGGCTTCAACTTGCCCGAATACGCGTCGAGCAGCACATCGTCGATCCGCGCTTCTTCCGCCTCGCCCGCGAACACCGAAATGCCGAGCGCTTCCATCTCGGCGAATTCGGGCGGCAACGTCTTGAGCATCGAGATACAGCCCGAGACGTGGAAACCGCCGATGCACACCGGCAAGCCCGCCGCGCGGAACTGCTTGGCAAGGTCGAGCGCGTGCGGAAACTGGTTCGACTGCACGCCGACCAGGCCAATGAACGCCCGTCCGCCATTGTCGCGGATGTTGCGGATGATCTTGTCGACCGAGAGTTTGGTGTTGATCTCGTCGATGATGTGCATGTCGCGCGGCACATCGGCGAGCACGCCACGCTCGAACGCATCCTCGACGATGCCGACCATGCAGGCGAGCGAGTTGGAGGGGATCATCGACCGCCACCATTGCAGCGGATAGCCCTCGTCGTCGTACCGCGTCGGTTTGATCAGATAGACCTGGAAACGCTCGCCCATCGCAATCCCCCCGTTGCGGTGCAATCCCTAGCATCAATGACGGGTTGTGGCGACTCGATCAAGTATGGCCAATAGGCCTTGCCGCCCCGCACCGGGAATGAGGCGCGATCAAGTGGCCGCGGCGATAATCGGCGACGTATAGGCCGGATCATGCGCCACCGGCAGCGGCGCGCCCGCGCGCAGCGCGGCGAGGACAGCGGCGAAATCGGTCCTGGCGCGCCAGCCGAGCACGCGCTCAGCGCGCGCGGCATCGTAAATGCGGTCGATCGACTCGGGCAGCACCCAGCCGCGCGCGGCATAGAGATCGGCTGCATCGGGGAAGCGGCGCGCGATGACGCCCGCCGGATCGCGCTTCAGCTCGGCCGCCTCGTCGCGCGCAAAAGGCGTCGGCGCCGACAGAATGAAGGTATCGAAGCCAATCGCCGGCGCGCGATCGAGCGCCATCAGATGCGCCTCGACCGCATCCTCGACCGTCAACCGGCGATTGAGCAGCTCATTGGCTTTCAGATTCTCGCCGGAGGGCTTGGCGTGCGTGTCGTCATCCTCGGGGAAGAAGCGCCCGGTGCGCAGGATGAGGCACGGCAAGCCGTGGAGCTGGTGATAGAGCCGGCAGAGATGTTCGGCGGCCAATTTGGTGACGCCATAGATGTTGCGCGGCTCGAGCGGCGCTATCGTCTCGTCGATCCACACCGCCGCCTCACCTTCGGCGCGGCGAATGGCCTCGGAAATCATCAGCGACGTGGTCGAGGTGAAGACGAACCGGCTCGCCCCCGCCGCTACCGCCGCATCGAGCAGGTTGAGCGTGCCGGTCACATTCACATCGATGAACGCCTGCACCGGATACCGCGCGATGTCGGGCTTGTGCAGCGCGGCGGCGTGAATGACCGCATCGAAGCGATGCTCGGCAAACAGCCGGTCGATCAGCGACCGATCCGCGACCGTGCCGACGACATCGGTATACGCCCCCGGCGCGACATCGAGCCCGGTTACCTGATGCCCCGCCGCCCGCAACTGCGGCGCGAGGTGCCGGCCGAGCCAGCCTGATGATCCGGTCAGCAAAATACGCATGGTGCGCCGCTACTTCGCAGCCGCAGCGCCGTCCAGCCGGGCGTTGAGGAAAGCGACGCTGTCGGCAAGCACCGGCGCCGTGCCGCGGAACGGCTTGCTGAGCGCCATCACCACGCCTTCATGGCTCAGGCCCGGATAATCACGGAAAGCCACGGGTGCGCCCAGTGCGTGCAAGCGATCGCGCAGCGCAATGCTGTTGCGCGGCTTGACCGTGGTGTCGGCGGTCGAGGTGACGAGCAGCATCGGCGGCGCATCGGCGCGCGCGTAACTGATCGGCTGCGTCTCGCGCGGATCGGGATAGGCGCCGAACGCCGCCTTGGCGTTATCGGTGGTGAAGGGGTAGAAATCATAAGGGCCGCTCAGCCCGACCACGGCCTTCACGACGTGCGGATCGGCGCAGGTCGCGATGAGGTAGCGCGAGTCGAGCGCGAGAAGCGCAGCGATATGCGCCCCCGCCGAATGCCCCATCAGCGCGATGCGCGCCGGGTCGCCGCCATAATCGCGGGCATGGTCGCGCGCCCAGCGCACCGCCTCGGCCGCATCGGCGACGAAAGCGGGGAAGCGCACTGCCGGCACCTTGCGGTAATCGGGGATGACGACGACGAAGCCCTGCGCCGCCAGCGCTCGCCCCGCAAAGGCATAGCCTTGCCGCGTCCCGTCATGCCAGCCGCCCCCATAGAAGAACACGATCACCGGGCGGGGCCCGTTCGTTGCCCCTGCGGGCCGCCAGACATCGAGCCGTTGGCCATGCGTGCCGAACGCGATGCCCGACGCGGCCTGTTCCGCGCCGCGCCCGCCACCCGCAAGCCCGTCGAGCTGGCTGAGCTTGTCGGGCCCCGGCACGAGGAAGAACCAGAGGCCGAAAGCGGCGATCAGGAGAGCGAGGATGCCAAGCAGGGTGCGGATCATGCCGCCTGCATCGCCGAGCGACGGTGCAGACGCAAGAGCCGTCGCCGATAACCGCGCCCCGGCGAGCGGGGAAGCCCTGGTTCGCTGTTACGCCGCCAGCGCGGTGGGACGAACGGGTGCTTCGACGACGGGATCGTCAGCGTCGGGCCAGCGCTCATAGCGGCCGACCCAGGGATTGAGGAACAGGACCGGCAGCTTGAGCAGCAAGAGCTCGCCATGAATGAAGCCGTCGATCGCGCGTTCCCACCATTTGGGGTCGCGCTTGCCGTTCGCTTTCAGCCAGCCGTCATAGGGCGCCCAATGGCTCGGCTCGTCGCGCTCGATGATCTGGAAAATCTTCATCAGCGTTTTGTCGCGCTGGACGATCGGGTGGTTGAGCAGGACATGGACTTGCTTGTGACCGCGCTGCTCGGTCAGCGAGATCACCCGGCACAGCCGCTCGAACAGCCGATCGTCGGCAATGATCGCCTGGGTATCGAGCTCGTCGATCGTACGGCGGAACATTATTTCCACGAAACGATCGATATGGCCGCAGGTGCGATCGACCTTGAGCGGCATCACTCCGCGCAGCTCGAACCAGCGGCGGAACATGACGTAATGTTTCCGCTCATCGGCGCGATGCTTCTCGATCGCGGCGATCAGCTCGTGATCGTCAGGTGCGCGGCCGCGCACGGCCTCGAGCACGCGATCGATGCTCAAATAGCCGCGGCGCTCGTTATAGATGTAAATCGAGCCCAGTAGATCGAGGTAACGGCGGCGAATAAAGTTCAACATAGGAGCGTTAATAGGGCCGGCTTGGGTTAAGAGCAACGCCGCATGGGCGATAGGCGGTATCAGGGCAGGACGATCAGGCGCTCTCGCCCCTTTTGCGCGTCATCCCAGCGCAGGCTGGGATCGCATGCGGCAGGCGGCCCCAGCTTCCGCTGGGGCGACGATCCGTTTCAAGCCGCGACCGCGACCTTATACGCCGCCGTCGTCTTTGCCGCGACTTCCTCCACCGTCACGCCTGGCGCCAGTTCGATCAGCTCGAACGGGCTCGCATGATCGGGGCGATGGAACACGGCGAGATCGGTGATGATCATGTCGATCACGTTGCGGCCGGTCAGCGGCAGCGTGCAGGCGGGAATGAATTTGGGGTCGCCGTTCTTGGAGGTGTGCTCCATCACCACGACGATGCGCTTGACGCCGGCGACCAGGTCCATCGCGCCGCCCATCCCTTTGATCAGCTTGCCGGGGATCATCCAGTTGGCGATGTCGCCGCCCTCGCTCACTTCCATCGCGCCGAGCACGGTCAAGTCGATATGCCCGCCGCGAATCATCGCGAAGCTCTGCTCCGACCCGAAATAGGCCGATTGCGGTAGCTCGCTGATCGTCTGCTTGCCGGCGTTGATCAGGTCGGGATCGACCTCGTCAGGGTAAGGGAACGGCCCGATGCCGAGCATGCCGTTCTCGCTCTGCAGCGTCACGTCCATGCCGGCGGGAATGTGGTTCGCTACCAAAGTCGGGATGCCGATGCCGAGATTGACGTAGAAGCCGTCCTGCAGCTCCCTCGCGGCGCGCGCCGCCATGTCATCGCGGGTCCAGCCTTTGGATCCTTGGGGCATCAGTGCTGCTCCTTGCGGGGAACGAATTCGATCGGGCTGTCGGTCGGGCGGTTGCGTTCGGCATCGACGCCTTCCCAGATGCGCGCCCGCGCCTCGGCCTCGCTGATCTGCACGGCGCGGGCATAAGCCTTGGCGGCATGGCCGATCGCATCGACCAGGGCGACGCCGAAGCCGATCGGGTCGGCACCCACCGGCACGGGGTTGATGAAGCAGAAGACGGGGCCGTCCTCGGTTGCCCACATCCGCAGAAATTCGCGCGCGCCCACCAGATTCTGGGCATAGGGCGTCAGGTCGATGGGGATGGGCTTGTCGCTCACGCCGACACCCGCTCGCGCGTGGTGACAAATTCGATCTTCTTGTCGTACGGCGCGCCCAGGATCAGGCGGTTGACGTAAATGCCGGGCAGGTGAATCTGGTCGGGGTCGAGGCTGCCGACCGGCACGATTTCCTCGACCTCCGCCACGCAGATCTTGCCCGCGGTCGCCATCGGCTGGTTGAAATTGCGCGCGGTCTTGCGGAAGACGAGGTTGCCCGTCTCGTCGGCTTTCCAGCCCTTGATGATCGACAGATCGGCGAAAATCCCGCGCTCCAGGATATAATCCTGCCCGTCGAAGGTCTTCACTTCCTTGCCCTCGGCAACCAGCGTGCCGACGCCGGTCTTGGTGTAGAAGCCCGGAATACCCGCCCCGCCCGCGCGGCAGCGCTCGGCCAGCGTGCCTTGCGGGGAGAATTCGACTTCGAGCTCGCCCGCCAGATATTGCCGCTCGAATTCCTTGTTCTCGCCAACATAGGACGAGATCATCTTCTTCACCTGGCGCGTGCGGAGCAGCTTGCCGAGCCCCTCGCCATCGATGCCGGCATTGTTGCTGGCAATCGTCAGGTCTTTGACGCCTGCATCGCGGATCGCGTCGATCAGCCGCTCGGGGATGCCGCACAAACCGAAACCGCCCGCGCAGATCAGCATGCCGTCGAACAACACGCCCTCCAGCGCGGCGGCGGCATTGGGGTAGAGCTTTTTCATGAAGGCGGGCTCCGGACAAGAGTCGAGCAATGCCCCGGCGCTTAGCCCCGTGCCCGAGCCATGGTCAACGCCTAGCCCACATGCCCCACGGCGAGGCCGACGCCCGCCGTCACCGCCATCGCGATGCCGCCCCAGAATGTCACCCGAACGGTCGGCCAAAGCACCGGCGCACCCCCGGCCACCGCGCCGACGACGCCGAGCACCGCTAGATAGACGAGCGAGCCGATCCCGACGCCCACCGCGACCAGACTGATCGGCAGCAACAGCACGAGCAGCAGCGGAAACGCGGCGCCCGCGGTAAAGCTCGCCGCCGAGGCCATGGCTGCCTGCACCGGCCGAGCTTCCAGCTCGGCGGTCAGCCCCAGCTCGTCGCGCATATGCGCTTCCAGCGCGTCGCGTTCGGTCAGCTGCTGGGCGACCTGCTCGGCAAGGGCCTGGTCGAGCCCACGCTCGACATAGATGCGCGTCAATTCCTGCAGCTCGGCCTTGGGCGCGACTTTCAGCTCCAGCGCTTCCTTGGCGCGCTCGGCTTCCTCGGTATCGCGCTGCGAGCTGACCGAGACGAACTCGCCCGCCGCCATCGACATCGCCCCCGCGACGAGGCCGGCGACACCGGTGATCAGGATCGCCGATTGCGGCTGATGCGCGGCGGCAACGCCGATGATCAGGCTGGCGGTCGAGACGATGCCGTCATTCGCGCCGAGCACGGCGGCGCGAAGCCAGCCGACGCGCGAGATCAGGTGCTTTTCTTCGTCCTTCGCCATTTAACACCTTCCAGCCTGTCTACACTCAACCGTCACCCCGGCCTCGTGCCGGGGTCCACTGTGCCGAACGCGAAACGCTCAGGCTTCCTGCCCTTGACCAAGACGCTTGGTGGACCCCGGCACAAGGCCGGGGTGACGATGATTAATGGCCCCTGATCCCCTCAATACGCCAGTTTCAGCCCCGGTCGAGCCCACCTTATCTTCGCCAGCTTGCCCGTTCCCGACAGGCAGATATAGGCGTCCATAAGGTCAGGGCCGCCCCAGCAGATATTGGTGGTGAAGGGGTCGGGCGTCGGCACGAACTCGACCAGCTCGCCCGTCGGCGACACGACCGAGATACCGCTTTCGCCGATCGTCGCGACGCAGATATTGCCGCTCGCCTCGACGCCTAGCGAATCGAAGAATTTGTATCCGGCCGGGCGATAAAGCGGCCGCCCCGCGCCGCCCAAGCCTGCTGTCTGGTCGACCTTGCCGGGCGCGATCACGTCGAAAGCCATCAGCCGGCATGTATAAGTCTCCGCCGCATAGAGCGTCTTGCCATCGGGCGAGAGGCCGATGCCATTGGGGTTTTCGCTGGGGAAGATCACTTCCTCCAAGTGGCTGCCATCGGCCTTGGCGTAAAAGATGCCGGTAATGTCGCGCTCGCGCGGGCGGTTCTTGCCGTGATCGGTGAACCAGAAGCCGCCATGATCATCGAACACGATGTCGTTGGGCCCGCGCAGGATGCAGCCGAAGTCGCCATCCTTGTAGAGCACCTCGACCGCGCCCGTCGCGATATCGATCCGCTCGATCCGCCCGCCCGAATAATCATCGGCCTGGCCGTGCGGGATCAGGAGACCGCTGGGGTGGGTGATGTAGTTGAAGCCGCCATTGTTGCAGCAATACAGCTTGCCGTCCGGCCCCAGCGCCAGGCCATTGGGGCCGCCGCCCGGCTCCGCGACGGTTTCCTTGGCTCCATCCGGCCGAACCCGCGTGATCCGCCCCGCCGCGATCTCGACCAGGATGATGCTGCCGTCGGGCATCGCCACCGGGCCTTCGGGAAAGCGCAGCCCTTCCGCGACGATTTTTAGCTCGGCCATCCCCTATCCTCTCGCTTTGTTCGGTATCGGCACCTATCTGCCGCCTGACGCCCGACCCGCCAAGGAGAATTCGCCCATGTCCAATGCCGCTTATGACGCCGATCTCGCGCTGTTCGTCGATGGCGCCTGGGCAGCCGGCGAAGGCCGCGACACGCGCGCGGTGGTGAACCCCGCCACCGGCGGCGCGCTGGCCGAGGTGCCGCTGGCGAGCGCAGCCGATCTCGACGCCGCGCTCGCCGCCGCCGACAAGGGCTTTGCCGTCTGGCGCAAGACCGATGCGACCAAACGCGCCGCCATCCTCCACAAGACTGCGCAACTGCTCCGCGACCGCGCCGAGGCGATCGCGACGATCATGACCCGCGAGCAAGGCAAGCCGCTGGTCGAATCGCGCGCGGAAGTCGCAGGCTCGGTGCAATTGTTCGACTGGTATGCCGAAGAGGCGCTGCGGGCTTATGGGCGTGTGCTGGTGCGGCCGGAAGGGCAACGCTCGATCGTCATCCAGCAGCCGGTGGGTGTGGTCGCGGCGTTCTCGCCGTGGAATTTCCCGCTCTACCTGATGGCGAAGAAGCTCGCGCCGGCGCTGGCGGCGGGCTGCTCGGTCATCGCCAAGCCGCCCGAGGAGACCCCCGGCTGCACTTCCGCGCTGATCCGCTGCCTCGACGATGCCGGCCTGCCCAAGGGCGTCGCGCAACTCGTCTTTGGCGTGCCCGATACCGTCAGCCGCCACCTGATCGCCTCGCCGATCGTGCGCAAGGTGAGCTTTACCGGATCAGTGCCGGTTGGCAAGCATCTGATGCGGCTGGCGGCCGACGGCGTGAAGCGCACGACCATGGAGCTGGGCGGCCATGCGCCGGTGCTGATCTTCGCCGATTGCGACCTTGAAAAGACGCTCGACATGGTGGTGCCGCAGAAGTTCCGGAATGCGGGCCAGGTGTGCGTCTCGCCGACGCGCTTCCATGTCGAGGAGTCGATTTACGAGGATTTCCTTGCTGGGTTCGCCGCGCGCACGGCGCAATTGCCGGTGGGCGACGGGCTCGATCCCGCCAATCGCATGGGGCCTTTGGCGAACGTCCGCCGCCCCGAGGCGATCGAGCGGCTGGTCGACGACGCCAAGGCCAAGGGCGCGCGCACGCTAGCGGGCGGCGAGCGGCTGGGGAACGAGGGCTTTTTCTTCCGCCCGACGCTGCTTGCCGATGTGCCGCTGGAAGCCGAGATCATGTCGACCGAGCCCTTCGGCCCCGTCGCGGTCAGCCGCCCGTTCAAGACGATGGACGAGGCGATCGCCGAGGCGAACCGCCTGCCCTATGGCCTCGCCGCCTTCGCGTTTACCGAAAATGTCCGCCGCGCGAACATCTTGGGCGACGCGATCGAGGCAGGGATGGTCGGCATCAACAGCTTCGCGATCAGCAGCGCCGACGCGCCGTTCGGCGGGGTGAAGCATTCGGGCTTCGGCAGCGAAGGTGGGACGGAGGGCTATGCAAGCTATTGCGTGACCAAGGCGGTGCATCAGGCGTGAGGTGTGGAAAACTCCTCTCCCGCTTGCGGGAGAGGATAGCGCAGCTTAGCGCACCAGCGCTTAGCGGAGCTTGGTGAGGGCAGCCGCACGGGCGACCGTCGGAATTACCCCTCACCCAGCTCCGACTAAGCCTTTGCTCGCGCCAAGACTAAGTCTGCGCATCCAGTTCAGGGGCGAGGGTTTGAAGGCCGATTGGCTAGCGAACGCCCCCAAGCCCCGCTAAACCCCCGCCCATGACCCAACTTCGCACCGGCGGCCGCATCCTTGTCGACAATCTGATCGCCCAAGGCGTCGACCGCCTGTTCCAAGTACCGGGCGAGAGCTTCCTCGCCGTGCTCGATGCGCTGCACGACACGCCCGAGATCGAGGTCGTTACATGCCGGCAGGAAGGCGGCGCGGCGTTCATGGCGTGCGCCGATGGCACGCTGACCGGGCGTCCGGGTATCTGCTTCGTCACGCGCGGGCCGGGCGCGACCAATGCCTCGATCGGGGTTCATGTCGCGCGGCAGGATTCGCAGCCGATGATCCTGTTCGTCGGCGATATCGATCGCGGCCATCGCCATCGCGAAGCATTCCAGGAAATCGATTTCGAGGCGATGTTCGCGCCCATCGCCAAATGGGCCGCGCGCATCGACGACGCGCGGCGCCTGCCCGAATATATCGCCCGCGCCTTCAATACGGCGATGAGCGGGCGGCCGGGTCCAGTGGTGCTGGCGCTGCCCGAGGATATGCTGCGCGATGAAGTGGAAGCGGTGGACCGGCCGCGTGTGGAATGGCGAAGCCAAGCTATTTCTCAAATAATGTCAGTGGAAATCATTGAGGCAATTGCTCTGGCCAAAGCCCCCATCGCCATTGTCGGTGGCGCGGGCTGGGCCAACGCCACAGGTGTTCGCTTTCGCTTGTTTGCCGAGGCTTGTGGTCTTCCGGTTGCCGCCGCTTTTCGACGCCAGGACGCTATCTCGAATAGCTCGTCCGTATGGGCTGGCAACCTTGGTTATGGTCCCAACCCAAAGCTCGTTGCCCGCATTAGGGCTGCGGATTTGTTACTTGTAGTTGGCGCACGGCTGGGCGAGGCAACAACCGATGGATATGAGCTGGTGCGGCCGAACCACCCCAGCCAATGCCTGATTCACATACACCCTGATCCCTCAGAAATCGGTCGCGTCTATACCCCGGACAGCTTGTCCGTGTGCACAACGGTGCACAATGCGGCGTCTTCGCTCAGTTACGCTGCGGCTGAATTTTTTAAGGATGGCCCGATCACGCTGGGGTCTGCAAAAGGCATGGAAGCCCATGCCGATTATCTCGAATGGTCCACCCCCCAGCCCCGCGACGGCGTCACGCTCGACCTCGGCCTGTGCGTCGCGGCAATGCGGGAGCGGCTGACGCCGGAGGACACGATCATCTGCAACGGTGCCGGCAATTTCTCGGGCTGGTGGCATCGTTACTGGCGCTACGGCGGGCCGGGGACGCAACTCGCCCCCACCGCCGGCGCGATGGGCTATGGCGTGCCTGCCGCCGTCGCCGCGGCGCTTCGCTGCCCCGACAAGACCGTCGTCGCGGTCGCCGGCGACGGCGATTTCCTGATGAACGGGCAGGAGCTTGCCACCGCTGTCCAGCATGGCGCCAACATGCTCGTCATCGTGGTCGACAATGGCGGCTATGGCACGATCCGCATGCACCAGGAGCGCGATTATCCGCGGCGCTTGTCGGGCACCGCGCTCCACAATCCCGATTTCGCCGCGCTCGCCAAGGCTTATGGCTGCTGGTCCGCCATGGTCGAGACAACCGAGCAATTCGCGCCCGCACTCGATGCCGCGCTGAACGAGCAAGGCGTCCGCCTGCTTCACCTCAAGACCGATATCGAGGTGATCACGAACTCGACGACGATCTCGCGGCTCCGCGGTGTGTAAAACGCCAATGATATCATCGTCGTCACCCCGGACTTGATCCGGGGTCCCGCTTCTTTCAGCGCCGGGTAATAGCGGGACCCCGGGTCAAGCCCGGGGTGACGGAAGGGCCGATGCTCCCCCCAAAAAAACATCCGGGCCGCCCCGGCTTTCACCGAGACGGCCCTTTCCTCGCTACGCCACACGAGGACCTGAATGGCGATTACAGGCGGTTGATCGCGCCCTTGATGTCGCCGACCGCCTTCTGCGCCTTGCCCTTGAGCTCTTGGCCCAGGCCTTCGGCGCGCGTTTCCGGGTCGCGGCTTTCCTGCTTGGCCTTGCCGATGACATCGTTGACGGTGCCTTTGATCTTGTCGGTCAGTTCGCCCATGTCAAAAATTCCTTCTGTCTGGTCGCGCCCGGCGAAGGGGGGATGCCGGGCGCGTGGCCTACTCAACGGGCGATCGGCTCGGGCGTTGCGCGGTTCGTCGCTCGCTAACAACGCTTGAGCGCTGAGCGCGAATTTACGGGGCGACCCGGTGGAGAAACGCGTCGACTGCCGTCCAATAATCGGCCGCGCCAGCCGCATTGCGGTCACTGCGCAGCGAAGAGGCGCCATGGATGCCGGCGGTGGCAGGCACGAATTGGACCTTGGTCTGCCCCGGCACCGCGGCAAGGATGCTCCTGGCCGCGCCAATTTCGTCGGCATCCTTGGCTGAGGTGACGAATACCGGCACCGTCAGCTTGGCGGCGGCTTCATGAACCAGGTTGGGCGACCAGAGATACTCGCCCGGCGAAAACGCCAGCACGGCAGCGACCTTGCCCGGATTGGCAGCCGCAACCCGGAACACCAGCGCAGCGGAATAGCTGCTGCCCCACAGGATCACCGGCCGGCCTTGCTTGCCGGCCCAATCGAGCGCGGCCTGAAGATCGGCCTCAGCCGCCTGATAATCGGCGCTGCGTCCGAGGTGATCGACCGTGGCGTTGGGCCCATAGAGCGTGCCGCCCGAGCGCTGATCGATCGCGAGCGCGTCATAGCCTTCGGCGGCGAGCTTGGGGGCGATAGAGTCATATTCGTGCCGGCTCGATCCCGCTTGATGGAAGAGCAGGATCAGCGCTTTGGGCTTGGCGGCGCGGTAATAAGTGCCGAAGACTTGCGTGCCGTCGGCGGCGGTGAGCGTTACATCCTGCGTGGTCCCAGCATCAGCGGTGGTTGATGCGGCCGCCGGCGCCGATTGGTTGGCGGCGACGCCTTGCTGGCAGGCGGCAAGCATCAGGGCAGTAAAGGCAATCGGGCTGGCGGCAAAACGCATGGCGGTCTCCTCAACCCAGCCTACGCCGTCTGTAAGTCTTTGGTTACACCCAAATCCATCGTCACCCCGGCCTTGTGCCGGGGTCCACCATGCGGCGGGGTAATGCCCTTACCATCCACGCCCGTCCGCGCGGCACGGTGGATGCCGGAACAAGTCCGGCATGACGGAATTATTGGGACTCCGCCCGCAGCGCTAGATCAACCCCGCCAGCGGGCTCGACGGATCGGCGTAGCGGCGCTGGCCCATCCGCCCGGCGCGATAGGCCAAGCGCCCCGCCTCCACCGCCGCTTTCATCGCGGCTGCCATCATGATCGGGTCCTTGGCCTCGGCGATCGCGGTGTTCATCAGCACGCCGTCACAACCCAGCTCCATCGCGACCGCCGCATCCGATGCGGTGCCGACCCCGGCATCGACCAGCACCGGCACCTTGGCACCCTCCACAATCAGCCGGATCGTCACCCGGTTCTGGATGCCGAGCCCGGAGCCGATCGGCGCGCCCAACGGCATGATCGCGACCGCGCCGGCTTCTTCCAGCTGTTTCGCGGCGATCGGATCGTCGGTACAATAGACCATCGGCTTGAAGCCTTCGCGCACCAGCACCTCGGTCGCTTTCAGCGTCTCGCGCATATCGGGGTAGAGCGTCTTCGCTTCGCCCAGTACTTCGAGCTTGACCAGATCCCAGCCCCCCGCCTCGCGCGCCAGCCGCAGCGTGCGGATCGCGTCGTCGGCGGTGAAGCAGCCGGCGGTGTTCGGGAGGTAAGTGACCTTTTTGGGGTCGATGAAATCGGTCAGCATCGGCGCCTTGGGATCGCTGATGTTGACTCGCCGCACCGCGACGGTGACGATCTCCGCCCCCGATGCTGCCACCGCCGCCGCATTCTGCGCAAAATCCTTATATTTGCCGGTGCCGACGATCAGCCGCGAGCGGAAGGTCTTGCCCGCAACGCTCCAGCTGTCATCCGCCAGCGCCGCGCCATGATCGCCGCCGCCGACGAAGTGGACGATCTCCAGCTCGTCGCCATCCTCGACCAGCACCTGCGCCAGCGTCGAGCGCGGCACGATCTCCAGGTTGCGCTCGACCGCGACCTTCTCCGGCACCAGCCCCAGCTCGTTCGCGAGTTCGGCAATGCTCAAGCCGGCGGCGATGCGGCGATGCTCGCCATTGATGCGGACGGAGATGTTGTGGTCGATGGACATGACGGCGGTCGGCCTCTTTCGGGCGGATGTTTGGCAGATCGGGGCTGGCCGCATATAGGAGCCCCTGACGAACCGCTTCAACCGGAAAGCCGATGTGACCGACACCATCTTCGTCTTGAATGGCCCCAACCTCAATCTGCTCGGCTTACGCGAGCCCGAAATCTATGGGGCCGACACGCTCGACGACATCGCCGGCATGCTCGAGGATCGCGGCCGGGTGCTGGGGCTGGCGGTCGATTTGCGCCAGTCGAACCATGAAGGCCATCTGATCGACTGGCTCCACGAAGCGCAGGCGACCGAGGCCAAGGCGGTGATCCTCAATCCCGGCGGCTTCACCCACACCTCGATCGCGCTGCGCGATGCGGTGAAGGCGATCGTGACGCCGGTGATCGAGGTCCACCTCTCCAACCCGCACGCGCGCGAAAGCTTCCGCCACAAGAGCCATGTCAGCCCGGTCGCGCGCGGAACGATTGCGGGGTTCGGCGCGCTGTCCTACCTGCTAGCGCTTGAAGCGGCCGCACGCATCTGACAGGACGCGCGATCAACAGGGATGAAAACAACCGCCATGGCAGAAGATAACAGCGCGAGCGGCATGCGGGTCGATATCGACCTGGTCCGCCAACTCGCCGAATTGCTTAAAACCTCCGACCTGAACGAGATCGAGGTCGAGGATGGTGATCGCCGGGTGCGAGTAGCACGCCAAGGCGAGGACACTGACAATCTATTGAGCCTGGTAACCGCACTGCGTGCCACGGGTCCGGTCGACGCGCCGGCGCTGGCGCCGGCAATGTCGGCGCCCGCGGCGGTTGCAGCACCAGCCGCGCCAGCCGCCACCCCCGCCGCCAATGCGATCAAGTCGCCGATGGTCGGCACTGCCTATCTCACGCCCGAGCCCGGCGCCGAGCCATTCGTCTCGGTCGGCCAAGCGGTGAAAGCGGGCCAGACCTTGCTGATCATCGAGGCGATGAAAGTGATGAACCCGATCACCGCGCCCGGCGCCGGCACGGTGAAAGCGATCCTGATCGACAATGGCCAGCCGGTCGAGTTCGACCAGCCGCTCGTCGTCGTCGAGTAAGCGCATGCCGCAAATCAAAAAGCTGCTGATCGCCAATCGCGGCGAGATCGCGCTGCGCATCCATCGTGCGTGCCACGAAATGGGCATCGAGACCGTCGCGGTGCACTCCACCGCCGATACCGATGCGATGCATGTCCGTCTGGCGGATCAGGCGATCTGCATCGGGCCGCCAGCGGCGACCGACAGCTATCTCAACATCCCCAACATCATTTCCGCCGCCGAAATCTCGGGCGCCGATGCGATCCACCCCGGCTATGGCTTTTTGAGCGAGAACGCCAAATTCGCCGAGATCGTCGAGGCGCACGGTATCATTTTCGTTGGACCCAAGCCCGAGCATATCCGCGTGATGGGCGACAAGGTCGAAGCCAAGCGCACCGCCGGCGCGCTCGGCTTGCCGTTGGTGCCGGGCTCGGCAGGCGCGATCAGCGATGTCGCGGCCGCAAAGAAGCTGGCAGCCGAGATTGGCTATCCCGTCCTCATCAAGGCCGCATCCGGCGGCGGCGGACGCGGCATGAAGGTGGTGCCCGAGGACAGCCAACTCGAAAGCCTGATGGCGCAGGCGGGCAGCGAAGCCAAGGCGGCGTTTGGCGACGCGACCGTCTATATGGAGAAATATCTCGGCAACCCGCGCCATATCGAATTTCAGGTGTTTGGCGACGGCAATGGCAATGCGATCCATCTCGGCGAGCGCGACTGCTCGCTCCAGCGCCGCCACCAGAAAGTGCTGGAGGAAGCCCCCTCCCCGGTCCTGTCGCCCGAAGAGCGCGACCGGATGGGCGGCATCGTCGCCAAGGCGATGGCCGATATGGGCTATCGCGGCGCCGGCACGATCGAGTTTCTGTGGGAAGACGGTGAATTCTACTTCATCGAGATGAACACCCGCCTCCAGGTCGAGCATCCGGTGACCGAAGCGATTACCGGGCTCGACCTCGTCCGCGAGCAGATCCGCATCGCCGAGGGCCATCCGCTGACGTTGCGCCAGGAGGATGTCGAGTTTCGCGGCCACGCCATCGAATGCCGCATCAATGCCGAGGACCCGCGCACCTTCGCGCCCTCGCCGGGGCTGGTGAAGGCCTATCACGCGCCGGGCGGGCTCAACGTCCGCGTCGATTCGGGGCTGTATGATGGCTATAAGGTACCGCCTTATTACGACTCGATGATCGCCAAGCTGATCGTCTGGGGCCATAGCCGCGAGGGCGCGCTGCGCCGCTTGCGCCGGGCGCTGGAGGAATATGTGATTGACGGGATGAAGACGACGATCCCGCTCCACCAGGCACTGCTCGACGATCCCGAATTTCAGCGCGGCGATTATACGATCAAATGGCTGGAGGCGTGGCTGGCGCGGCAGGAGGATTGACGTCATTATGAGCCGTCGCCCCAGCAACACTGGGGCCGCCGCGTTATCGGGAGTATAACGGCGAGCAATGCCGGCTTTCGCTGGCATGACGATGTGGAATGGGGGGAAATCGCATGGGTAGGTTCTTCAGCTTTTTGCTGCTGGTTATCGTCGTCGCGTTGGGTGGCGCGTTCCTGTATTTCCGCACGCCCGACACCGATGCCGGGCAGATGCGCGCCAAGTACGGCGCCCCGCCCTCGCAGTTCGTCAATCTCGGCGGTGGGCTGACGGTCCATCTGCTGGATACCGGCCCGCGCGACGGCCAGGTCGTGATGCTGGTGCATGGCTCGAACGCCTCGCTCCAGACATGGGAGCCCTGGGCGCGGCGGCTCGGCACGCGCTATCGCGTCATCCGCTTTGATCTGCCCGGCCATGGTTTGACCGGCCCCAGCCCGCGCCGCGAATATAGCGCCGGCGCCTTTGCCGAAGTGGTCGAGCAAGTACGCGCCGCGCTCAACGTCGATCATATCGTGCTTGCGGGGAATTCGATGGGTGGCGGCGTCGCCTGGACGTATACGCTCGCCCATCCCGAGCATCTCGCCGGGCTCATCCTGGTCGATGCCGCGGGCCAGCCGCCGGCGCCCGATTATCAGCCGCCGCTCGCTTTCCGCATTGCCCGCACGCCGGTGCTGCGCGAGCTGACCGCGTACATCACGCCGCGGCCGCTGCTCGAAAACACGATCAAGGATGCCTTTTACGACAAGTCGCTGGTCACGCCGGCGATGGTCGATCGCTATTGGGAGCTGCTGCGCTATCCCGGCAATCGCCAAGCGACCATCGACCGCTTCGCCGGCACGCCCGACCCCGCCGATCCGGCCAAGCTCAAGACGATCAAGGTGCCGACGCTGATCCTGTGGGGCGAGAACGACGCACTGATCCCGGTGCGCAGCGCGCATTTCTTTGCCGACAACATCCCCGGCAGCCAGCTCATCATCTATCCCAAGACCGGCCACGTCCCGATGGAGGAACGCCCTGACCAGAGCGCGGCCGATGTCTATCGCTTCATCGAACTGAAGACCGGCGCCACCGCCGACGCGCCGGCGCCTGCACCAGCCGAGGCGCACTGATGCTGGCGGCACTGATCAAGCGCACCTCATCCCCCACCGCTTCCCCGGCGAAGGCCGGGGCCCAACTGCACCGCCGGTCGACGCCAGCGGATCGCCCCGCCACCAGCCGACGGCGGCTGGGCCCCGGCCTTCGCCGGGGAAGCCGCTAGCGCGGAGAGGAAAAGCACCATGTTCATCGGTCACTACGGTCCCGCCTTCGTCGCGGCAACGCGGCCGCGTGCGCCCAGGCTCGGTTGGCTGTTCGTCGCCGCGCAGCTGATCGACTTCGGCTTCTTTGCGTTCGTCGCGCTTGGGTTGGAGCATCTGCGGCTGGTGCCGGGCACGACCGCGATGAACCCGATGGACCTTTATTCGATGCCCTACACCCACAGCCTGCTCGGCACGCTGGTGTGGGCAGCGGCGTTCGCGGGCGTGCTGTGGTTCGCCTATCGCAACCGCGAGGCGGCGTTGATCGGCGCGATCATCGTCGTGTCGCATTGGGTGATCGATCTGCTCGTCCACGCGCCTGACCTGACGCTATGGGGCAGCGCGCCCAAATTCGGGCTGGGGCTGTGGAACCATCCACTCATCGAAATGCCGCTCGAGCTGTTCTTCGCTTATGGCGGGTTTGCCTGGTATCTGCGCCGCACGCGGCTGACGAGCCGGGCGGGACGCTGGGCGCCCTGGGTGCTCGGCATTGCGATGGCGGCGCTGCAGGCGTTCAACTGGTTCGGCCCCCAGCCCGACACGATCGTCGATCCGGTGCCGGTGTCGCAGGCGTTCCTCGGCCTGTTCGCCTACACGCTGCTGGCGGTGATCGCGTGGTGGCTGGCATCGACCCGGACGGCACGCGGCTAACGTCGCGGGGTTGACGGACAGTCGTTTCGATATTATTCGAAATATCGAAATGAATCAGTCAGACGACATCGTTGCCGCACTTTCGGCGCTCGCGCAGGCGCATCGGCTGGCGGCATTCCGGGCGCTGGTCGCTGCCGGGCCAGCAGGGCTTGCGGCAGGAGAAATCGCGCTGCGGCTCGGGCTGCCGCCCTCCTCGCTTTCTTTCCACCTCGCGCAGCTGGAGCGCGCCGGCCTGATCCGACCGACCCGCGCGGGCCGATCGATCATCTACGCCGCCGACTTCACCGCGATGAATGCGCTGGTCGGCTATCTCACCGAAAATTGCTGCGGTGGCGGCGACTGTTCCAGTGCCACTGCCCTGACTGAAAGGAACGTCGCATGAAGCGGTTACACGTCCATGTTGCGGTCGATGATCTTGATCGTTCGGTTGCCTTTTATTCAAGCCTGTTCGCGGCGACGCCAGGCGTGCTGAAGCCCGACTATGCCAAGTGGATGCTCGATGATCCCCGCGTCAACTTCGCCATCTCGGCGCGCGGCGGGAAGGCCGACGTCGAACATCTCGGCATTCAGGTGGAAGATCAGGCCGAGCTTGCCGAAGTCTATGGTCGGATCGCCAAGGCCGACGCGCCTGTCGTGGAGGAGGGCTCCACCACCTGCTGCTACGCCAAATCGGAGAAAAGCTGGGTCACCGACCCTCAGGGCGTGGTCTGGGAAACCTTCCTGACGCACGGCGCATCGACCGTTTACGGAACATCGGCGACAATCGACGCGCTGACCAGCACATCAGCTTGCGGGTGCGCTTCGTGAAAGCGACGATCTGGCATAACCCGGCATGCGGCACCTCGCGTGGCACCCTCGCCATCCTGAACGACACGCCCGGTATCGAGCTGACCGTCATCGAGTATCTGAAAAACCCACCGACGCGGGAAAAGCTGATCCAGCTCCACCGCGACGCAGGGCTGACGCACCGGCAGGGCATGCGCACGACCAACTCCCCCGCGGCCGAGCTGGTCGCCGAGCTGGGCCTGAAGGACGCCGACGAAGCGACGATCCTCGACGCGATGATGGCGCACCCGATCCTGATCCAGCGGCCGCTGGTGGAAACCGACAAGGGCGTGCGGCTCTGCCGTCCGCCCGAGACGGTCCACGAAATTCTGTGAAAGGTGTATCGCGCCGCGCGCTGGCGGCAGAAGCGCTGGGATCGCTGATCCTGTTCGCGACGGTCATCGGTTCGGGCATCATGGCCGAGCGCTTGGCCGGCGGGAATGTCGCGGTCGCGCTGATCGGGAATACTGCGGCGACCGGCGCGGTCCTTTATGTGCTGATCACAGTGCTCGGGCCGATATCGGGCGCTCAGTTCAACCCGGCGGTCACGTTGATGCTCAGCCCGCGCCGGGTTTGGCTGCCAATGATCCTCGCGCAACTGGCCGGCGGGTTTGCCGGCGTCCTACTGGCGCATGGTATGTTCGACATGCCCTTGATTGAAATCGGCACCAAGGCGCGCACCGGCAGCGGCCAATGGCTCGGCGAATTCGCCGCGACCTTCGGCCTGCTCTTCACCATCGTCGCCGGCAGCCGCGCGAAACCAGAAGCCGTGCCCGCGCTCGTCGCGCTGTGGATCGTCGCGGGCTATTGGTTCACCTCCTCGACCAGCTTCGCCAACCCGGCGATCACCCTCGCCCGCGCGCTGACCGACAGCTTCTCGGGCATCCGCCCGGTCGATGCGCCGGGGTTTATCGCGGCGCAGCTCGCAGGCGCTTGGGCGGGGGCAAAAGTGGCGAACTGGCTAGCCGGTTCGGCTCAGAGAGGGTAAGCGCCGGCCAGGCAGTCTATTTTGGGTTTGTGATCCCCGAGGCTAGGGAACGCGAAATGTGGATCTACTTGGTTTTGCTGACCCTGCCGTGCTTGGTCATGCTGCTGTGGCCACACCGTCACGTTCAGCGGATCAAGGATCGCGTCCAAGCGGGCGACGACTTGTTCTTTGAAGAGCAGCGCACTTACCAAGCTTACCCGTTCTTGAGCAATCCAAACCGCGTACGGATTGTCGGCGCCGTTGGAACCGTCTGTGGCCTGATTGCTAGCGCCATATCGATTTACCGAGAGGGTGGATTGTAATTTTCCGTTACCGTTCAGCATGGGCGTTGCGAAGGCAGCTCGTATCACACTGGTGAGTTCGCAATCGCTTCGCTAAAGCCCGCGCATGAGCCAGATCACGCCGGAAGTCGTTGCCCAGCATGGGCTGTCCGAAGAGGAATATGCCCGCGTCCTGCACGCGCTCGGCCGTGAGCCGAACCTGACCGAGCTCGGCATCTTCTCGGTCATGTGGTCCGAGCATTGCTCTTACAAATCCAGCCGCATCCACCTGAAAAAGCTGCCGACCACCGGCCCGCAAGTGATTTGCGGCCCGGGCGAGAATGCGGGTGTGATCGATATCGGTGATGGCCAGGCAGCGATCTTCAAGATGGAGAGTCACAACCACCCGTCATACATCGAGCCCTATCAGGGCGCGGCGACGGGCGTGGGCGGCATCCTCCGCGATGTGTTCACCATGGGCGCGCGGCCCGTCGCCAACATGAACGCACTGCGTTTCGGCCGGCCCGATCATCCCAAGATGCGCCATTTGATTGCCGGCGTCGTCCACGGCATCGGCGGCTATGGCAATTGCGTCGGCGTGCCCACTGTAGGGGGCGAGGTCAATTTCCACCCCGCCTATGACGGCAATATCCTGGTCAATGCGATGACCGTCGGCATCGCCGATACCGACAAGATTTTCTATTCGGCGGCGTCGGGCGTCGGCAATCCGATCGTCTATGTTGGCTCCAAGACCGGGCGCGACGGCATCCATGGCGCGACCATGGCGAGCGCGGATTTCGGCGAGGATGCCGAGGAGAAACGCCCGACCGTGCAGGTCGGCGACCCCTTCACCGAAAAGCTGCTGATCGAGGCGTGTCTGGAACTGATGGCGTCCGACGCGATCGTCGCCATTCAGGACATGGGCGCGGCCGGGCTGACGAGCTCCAGCGTCGAGATGGCGTCGAAGGGCGGCGTCGGCATCCGGCTCGATATGGACAAGGTGCCACAGCGCGAAACCGGCATGACGGCGTATGAGATGATGCTCTCCGAAAGCCAGGAGCGCATGTTGATGGTGCTGAAGCCGGGCCGCGAAGCCTTTGCCGAGGCGATCTTCCGCAAATGGGAACTCGATTTCGCGGTGATCGGCGAAGTGACGGATACGGGGCGGATGGTGCTCGTCCACCATGGCGAAACGGTCGCCGATATCCCCCTCGCCCCGCTTGCCGACGAGGCGCCGGTCTATGATCGCCCATGGGTGCCGACCCCCAAGCGCCCGCCGCTGACCGGCGCGCCCGAATGCACCGATATCGCCGGCGATCTGCTCAAGCTGATGGCCTCGCCCGATCTCGCCAGCCGGCGCTGGATTTGGGAGCAGTACGACCAGAAGGTCGGCGGCGATACCATCCAGCCGCCCGGCGGCGATGCAGCACTGGTGCGCGTGCACGGTACGCAGAAGGCGCTCGCCATCACCACCGATTGCACCCCGCGCTATTGCTATGCCGACCCGGTCGAAGGCGGGAAACAGGCGATCGCTGAGGCCTATCGCAACATCTCCGCGGTCGGCGCGACGCCGCTTGCTGCGACCGACTGCATGAACTTCGCCAACCCGCAGCGGCCCGAGATCATGGGGCAATTCGTCGGCTGCATCGAAGGCATGGCAGCGGCGTGCCACGCGCTCGACTTCCCGATCGTGAGCGGCAATGTGTCGCTCTACAATGAGAGCAAAGCCACCGGTGGCGGCTCGGCGATCCTGCCCACCCCAGCGATCGGCGGTGTCGGCCTGATCAAAGACTGGCGCAAGGCCGCCACGATCGCCTTCAAAGGCACCGGCGATGTCATCCTGCTGATCGGCGAGCGGATGGGCCATCTCGGCCAGTCGCTCTGGCTGCGAGAAATCCATGGTCGCAAGGACGGCCCGCCCCCGCCCGTCGATCTCGAGGCCGAACGCCGCAACGGCGCCTTCATCCGCCGCGCGATCAATGATGGCTGGCTGACGGCGGTGCACGACGTGTCCGACGGCGGCGTCGCGGTCGCGGTCGCGGAAATGGCGCTCTCCGGCAATATCGGCGCGATGCTCAACGCGCCGCTGCCCTGCGGCGTTGCCTGCGCGCTGTTCGGCGAGGATCAGGGGCTTTACGTCGCGACCGTCGCCGACGCGCACCTGCTCGACACGCTGACCGCCGCCGACAAGGCGGGGATCGAAGTCCAACGCATCGGCCGCACCATCCTCGATCGCCTGATCTTCGAGCTGCCCGACGACGACCATGTCGTCACGCTGGCAGAGTTGCGGGCAGCGCATGAGGGATTCTTCCCCAAATTGATGGGAACCGGCACCGCATGAGGATGGCCGCGGCGGCGTGGGGCGGTTAGGACCGCACCATGCTCGACCATCCTGCTCAACCCTGGCCCGGCCTCCCCTCGCTCCCCGATGACGAGCGCGTCGCTCGCGCCGCTGCCTTCCGCGACGGCCTGCGCCAGCGCCGCACCTGCCGTTATTTCAGCGACGCGCCGGTGCCGCGTGCAGTGATCGAAGCCGCAATCGAAGCGGCGGGGACGGCGCCTTCGGGCGCCAATCACCAGCCCTGGCATTTCGTCGCGATCGCCGACCCCGCGATCAAGGCGCAAATCCGCGCGGCCGCCGAAATAGAGGAGCGCGCTTTCTATGCCGGCAAGGCAAGCCCCGAATGGCTGGAAGCGCTCGCCCCGCTCGGCACCGATGCCGACAAGAGCTATCTCGAGGTCGCGCCCTGGCTGATCCTGGTTTTCGCGCAGCGGCGCGGCGGCATCGATCCGGGCGACGACAAGCAGAATTATTACATCAACGAAAGCGTCGGCATCGCGACGGGGTTCCTGCTCGCCGCGCTCCATGCCGCCAATATCGCGACGCTGACGCACACGCCCAACCCGATGCAGTTCCTCAACCGCGTCTGCCGCCGCCCGGCAACCGAAAAGCCGGTGATGATCGTCGTCGCCGGCCATGCCGCGCCTGATGCGACCGTGCCGCTCCACGCGCTGCGCAAGAAGCCGCTAGAGCAGATGTCGACCTGGCTGTGACCGCCAAGCCGGGCCGCATCGCCACCATCGACGTCGTGCGCGGCGTTGCGGTGTGCGGCATCCTGCTGATGAACATCACCGCCTTTGCCATGCCGCCGGCCGCCTATGACAATCCGCGCGCCTGGGGTGGGGCGAGCGGCGCCAATCTGGCGGTGTGGGTCGTCAATTTCGTGCTCGTCGACGGCAAGATGCGCGGGCTGTTCAGCTTTTTGTTCGGCGCCTCGATCCTACTGGTGGCGGACCGCGCCGAAGCGGCGGGCGAGAGCGCGTGGCGCGTCCATTATGCGCGGATGTTCTGGCTGCTGGTGTTGGGCCTCGCGCATCTGTGGTTGGTCTGGTCGGGGGATATTCTCCATCATTATGCGATCGTCGGCAGTGTTGCCTTTCTGCCGCGCAAGCGATCCAACCGGTTCAAGCTGGTCTTCGCGGCGGTGCTGCTGACGATGCAGACCGCATCATACCTCTCGCTGCCGAGGGTTGTCGCGCAAGCCCAAAGGGATGCGGCCGCCCACCCCCATGACCGGCGCGCGCAGGAGCGTCTCGCCGATTTCAACGACGAATTCGGCGTGCCGAGCCAGCCCGCGCTCGCCAAGGACATCAAAATCCACCGCAGCGATTATCCGACCATTCTCGCCGATCGCTGGGCCGAGAACACGCTGACGCCGTTCCAGGAATTGGCAGCCGTAGGTGCCGAAACGCTGGCCTATATGTTGCTCGGCATGGTCGCGCTGTCGAGCGGCTTGCTGACCGGCGCGTGGCGACCGCGCACTTATGCCCTGGTCGCGCTTGGCTGTTTCGCGATCACCGTCGCGGCTTATGCGGTGCTCGCCTGGCTGGCGGCGCGATCGGGGTTCGATGTGGCGACAATTGCCTTCACCACCCTGGGCGCCAGCGCGCCATTGCGACCGATCATGATCTGCGGCTGGGCCTGCCTGATCGTGCTGCTGGCGCGGCGCGGCGGCTGGCTCGTCCGGCGGCTGGAGACGGCGGGGCGGATGGCGTTCAGCAATTACCTCGCCTCGTCGCTGATCTGCACGACGTTGTTCTACGGCTATGGCTTCGGCTGGTATGGGGCGTTGCAACGCTGGCAGTTGATGTTGGTGGTCGCGGCGGTGTGGGCGCTGATGCTCGCCTGGTCACAACCCTGGCTTGCGCGGTTCCGCTACGGCCCCGCCGAGTGGCTGTGGCGCAGCCTGGCGCGGGGACGGCCGCAGCGCCTGCTGGGTTCAGCCCTGGCCGAAGCCTGACAGCGGGCGGCGGCCGAAGGCACCGGCCGGGCGGCGCTCGACCAGCGGATTGGCTTCGCGCTGGAGCAGCGCCATCGTATCGTCGAACAGCTTGCGCAAGCCGACCACGTGCGGCAGCGCCGCATCGGGCGTGTCGCGCGTTTCGACGCATTGGCGGGCGATCGTCTCGATCGTTTCAGCGGCCATCGCGAGCGGCTCGGCACCGAACTGGCGCGATTCGCCCTTCAGCGTGTGCGCGGGGATGACGAGCGCGGCAGCATTGCCCGAGCGCATCGCCGCCTCGATCGCGGCGACCGACTTGATGCCGTCTTCCTGGAAATAGCCGAGGATGCGCACAAAGCCCGCGCCCAATTCGGCCCGCGCCTGCGCGAACGCCGGCCAATCGATCAAGGTGCTGCCCTCGAATGACACGCCTTCAGCCTCCATGGTCCCTATTCACCAGGCATCGGCATAGCGCGATCCGGTAAACGAGCGGTTGACGTTATGCTTTTGTCTTGACCACGAAAAAGGCGACGCCGTCGCGCTCGGCCTGGGTCAGGCTGGCGCCGGCATGGGCAGCGACGGCAGCAAGCTCGCCCGGCGCGGCGGGATCGTCGGCCAGGATCTCCACCTCGGTCGCGCCCTCGCGCAGCGCGCGCGCCAAGCGGATCGCCGGCCAGGGGCACCGCAACCCGCGCGCGTCGACCAGGGTCTTTGGCGTCACCGGTCGAACGGATTGCGCGACGAGCGCAGCGTCAGCCGCACCGGCACCGCGCCGAAATCCAGATCGCGCCTTATGCCGTTGACGAGGTAGCGCTGATAGCTTTCGGGCAGATCGTCGAGCCGGTTGCCGAACAGCACGAAGCCGGGCGGTCGCGTTTTCGCCTGGGTAATATAGCGCAATTTGATGCGCTTGCCGCCGGGGGCGGGCGGCGGATTGGCGGCGATCGCGCGCTCGAACCAGCGGTTGAGCTCGCCGGTCGACACGCGCCGCGACCAGGCGCTGCGCGTCTTGAACGCGACCGCGATCAACTGATCGAGCCCGCGCCCGGTCGCCGCCGACACGGTGAGCAGCGGCACGCCTTTCACTTGCGCGAGCCCCTCGTCGAGCGCGGCGCGGATGCCGTTGAACAGCTTGGATGCATCTTCCGCGACATCCCATTTGTTGATCGCGATCACCAGCGCGCGGCCTTCGCGCAGCACGGCATCGGCGATCTTCAGATCCTGCACTTCCAGCCCGCGCGTCGCATCGAGCAGCAGCACGACGACTTCGGCGAAATCGACCGCGCGCAACGCGTCCGCGACCGACAGCTTTTCGAGCTTGTCGGTCACCGCCGCGCGCTTGCGCATGCCGGCGGTGTCGATCAGCCGCACCGGCCGCGCGGCGCCGGTCTCGGGATCGGTCCACGCCCAATCGACCGCGATCGAATCGCGGGTGATGCCAGCTTCCGGCCCGGTAATCAGGCGCTCCTCGCCCAAGATGCGGTTGATCAGCGTCGATTTGCCCGCATTCGGCCGGCCGACGATCGCGAGCTTGAGCGGGGCGTTATCATCGTCTTCCTCGCCGTCCGCCTCAGCGCTTTCCTCGGCATCGATCCGCGCGCGGGCGGCGTCGACCGGCGGCATCAGCAGTTCGTAAAGGTCGGCCAGCCCCTCGCCATGCTCGGCCGAGACCGCGACCGCATCGCCGAGCCCGAGCGATAGCGCCTCGATCAACCCCGCCTCGCCGCTGCGCCCTTCCGCCTTGTTGGCGACGAGCACGATCGGGGTGGACGAACCGCGCAGCCAGCGCGCGATCTCGGCATCCAAGGGCACGATGCCGGCGCGGGCATCGACCAGGAACAGCGCCGCATCGGCCTGCGCGATCGCGGCTTCGGTCTGCGCGCGCATGCGGCCGGGCAGCGTCGCGGCGTCGTCGTCTTCATAGCCGGCGGTGTCGACGACGGTGAAATCGAGATCGAACAGCCGCCCTTCGCCTTCGCGCCGGTCGCGCGTGACGCCCGGCTGATCGTCGACCAGCGCGATTTTCTTGCCGACGAGCCGGTTGAACAGCGTCGATTTGCCGACATTGGGGCGGCCGACGATCGCCACCACGGGGAGCTTTGCCATGCGCCGCTATCTAGCGCCGCGCCGGGAAACCGCCAGTGGTTAGAGGTGCGCCAACTCCTCTCCCCTCGCGGGAGAGGATAGCGCAGCTTAGCGCTTCAGCGCTTAGCGGAGCTTGGAGAGGGGGACTCCCGCCGTCGATAGGGGAGGAATTACCCCTCACCCAGCTACGACTAAGCCTTTGCTGCGCAAAGACTAAGTCTGCGCAACCCTCTCCCCTGCAAGCAGGGGAGAGGGGCTGAGGAGTTCACCGATACACGGTCAGCTTCCCCTTATCGTCGAGCAGATACAGCGTGTTGTTGGCGACGACCGGCGGCAGCGAGAAGGACGCATGGCCCTTTTGCCGGCTGAGGATGTGACCGTCCGCCGGGGAAACATTGACCACTTGGCCTTCCGAATTGAGCGCGATCAGCCGCCCGCCGGCGAGCACCGGGCCGACCCAGGTGACTTGCTTGCCCTTGTGCTTCTTCATGTTGGTGAAGCCGCCAAGATCGCTGATCCAGCGGATCTTGCCGCTGGTCCGCGCCAGACAGATAAGCTTGGCATCGTCGGTGATCACGAACAGCCATTCGCCCGCCAGCCACGGCGTCGAGATGCCGGCGATATTCTCTTCCCACACGCGCCGGCCGGTCAGCAACTCGAGCGCGACCATGCGACCGCCCTGGCCAATCGCGTACACCCGGTTATCATCGATCACCGGCGAGGCGTCGACATCCGCCAGGCTCGACACCGAGGTCGAGGTGACCGAGCGCGACAGCGTATCCTGCCACAAGGTGCGGCCATTTTCGTAGCGGAACGCATTGAGCTCGCCCGACGAGAAGCCCGCGATCAGGGTCCCGCGCGCCGCTGACGGCGCCGCGACGCCGAACACGCCCTGCGATTCGAGCGAGCCTGAGGCATTCCACAGCACCTTACCGTCATCCTGCGACAGGGCGTAGAGCTGGTTGTCCTGAGTCAGCGCATAGACCTGGCCATACGCGACCGATGGCGCGCCGCGCATCGGGCCGCCCGGCTTGACGTGCCAGAGCTGCTTGCCGGTCTTGGCATCGAGCGCGACGACGTCGCCAATCCCGTCGGACGCGAACAATTTGCCATTGTCGTAGCTGACACCGCCGCCGAAGCGCGCACCGCGGTTGCGCTTGCCGGTGGCGATTTCCTCGGTCCAGTGCCGCTCGCCGCTAGTGGCGTCGAACGCGTGGACGCGCGCATCGACGTCCATCACATAAAGCGTGCCATCGGCAACGACCGGCGCCGCGCCGAGCCGCGCCTTGGGGCTGGTGCCGGGGATCGACGTCGACCAGATGCGCGACGGATCGGCCGCCAGCGCGACATGGCCCAGCGACTTGTCGACATTACCGCCCGATTGCGTCCAGCTGTCATTCACCGCCGCCGGGGGCAACAGCACCTGGATATCGGCAATGCCGCGATCGGTATCGACCGCATTTTCGGACGCCAGGATTGGCACGCGCTCGCCCAGCGTCGGCGTATGGCGATGCCGCCCGCCATGATGGCCGCAAGCGGCAAGCGCCGTCGCGGCGGCAAACGCCATCAGCGTCCGGGCCGCCACCAAAGTCCGTGCCGATACTGTCATTGTTTCTTGTGATCCTCGGTGGGTGCGGCGCCTTTGGTCGGCAGCGCGTTATTCTCTATCGCGCTGCTCAGCTGAACGACGCGTTGCTTGATCGTATCCGGTACATCGGTTTGGCTGGCGACTTGCTGCAGCATGGCGCGCGCCGCAGCCGGGTTGCCGCGCTCGATCTCGGCCATCGCGATCAGCTCGCCGGCGCTGCCCAGCCATGGCCCGCCTTTGACTGCGAGAGGCTTCAGCCGGGCGATCACCGCATCGGGCGGCAAGCTGTCGAACTCGGCATAGGTCTGGCGGATCAGCGCTGCGTCGCGCAGCGGCTGCGGCACGGATGTGTCATTGGCGATCGCGGCGAACTTGGCGGCGGCCTGCTTCAGCTTGGCGGCGCCACCCGGCGCGGCGCCATCGCGCAAGTCGAGATCGGCCTGCGTCGATTGCGCCAGCGCGCGATAGATCGGCTTGCCCGAGCTGCTGATGGTCGCCAGTTGCTTGGCGGCGTCCGCCGTCTTGCCGGCACCGAGCGCTTCATAGGCCTGCGTCAGCTGCTCGTTCTGCGTGGCGGCCGCGCTGCGCTGATATTGCTGCCAGCCCAGCACCCCGGCGAGCAGCGCCAAGCCGCCGCCGACCGCGCCCAGCCCGACCTTGCCGTAGCGCTGCCACAGATCGACCATCTGGTCACGGCGGAGCTCTTCATCGACTTCGCGCAGAAATGCTTCGTTGGATTGCGGCGGAACGGCCAAGACCTGCAGGCTCCATGGGGGCGGGAAAGGCGCGGACCTTAGCGGCGGCTTCCCTGAAAAAAAAGGGTTCAATCCTTGGGCTGATACGTCTGCTCAGGTCCCGGAAAGGCACGGCGTCTCACCTCGTCGGCATAGGATCGAACCGCGGCGGAAATACGGCCAGCCATGTCGTCATAACGCTTCACGAAGCGCGGCGTGCGGTCGAACAGGCCGAGCATGTCTTCCGCCACCAGCACTTGCCCGTCGCACAGCGCCGAGGCGCCGATGCCGATTGTCGGGCAATCGATGCTGCGCGTGATCTCGACCGCAATCGGCTCGACGACGCCTTCCACCACGATTGAAAACGCGCCGGCGCGTGAAATCGCAAGCGCGTCATCGATGATCTTGCTGGCTTCCGCCTGGCTACGGCCCCGCGCGCCATAGCCGCCGAGCATGTTGACCGCCTGCGGAGTCAGCCCGACATGGCCCATCACCGGAATGCCACGCTCGCTCAAGAATTGGACCGTCGGCGCCATCGCCGCGCCGCCTTCCAGCTTCACCCCCGCCGCACCGGTTTCCTTGAGCAGGAACGCCGCGCTTTGGAACGCCACTTCGGGCGAGGTTTCATAGCTGCCGAACGGCATGTCGATGATGACGACGGCGTGATAGCTGCCGCGCACCACTGCCGCGCCATGCGCCGCCATCATCTCGAGCGTGACAGGCACGGTCGACGGCAAGCCGTAAATCACCTGGCCCAGACTGTCGCCCACCAGCAGCAGATCGCAATGCGGGTCCATGATCTGCGCCATCCGCACCGTATAGGCCGTCAGCATCACCAGCGGCTCGGCGCCTTTGCGCTTGCGGATCGCCGGCACGGTCAGCCGCTTCATCGGCGCCGGCGTCGGATTGGCGCGGCTGGTCGAGGTATCGAGCGTGTAGGTGGTCGACATGGCGCGTTCCCTAGCGTTGCCGCGCCACCGGCGCCAGAGCGCGGCGCGCCAATGCCAATGATATTTGACTCAATGTTCATTTTATTTTACATGGAGTCGCATAGATCGAACATCGACAGGATGGCACAATGGCATTTCGGGAAAAGATCGCATGGCTCACGCTGCTCGCGATGGTCGTCGCTTACAGCATCTATTTCAGCCTGCTCGCAGCGGCGACGCGCAACGGCGCGCCGCCGCTGCTCAAGATGCTCGGCTTGTTCGGCGCCGTCACGCTGACCCAGTTGATCATCGTGACCGTAGTTGCCGCGATTCTCGCGATCGGTGCGCATCGCGAAGCACAAGCCGCCGCCGACGAGCGCGACCGGGCGATTGCGCGCCGCAGCGCCAATATCGGCTATTATGTGCTGATGGTCGGTGTGATCGTGGCGGGCGTGGTGATGCCCTTTTACGCGCCCGCCTGGCAGATCATCAACGCATCGCTCGTCGCGCTCGTTATGGCAGAAGCAGTGCGGCATGTGATCATCATCGCCAGCTACCGGCGTGGCTGGCATGGCTAAGCCCCCCATCAGTAACGACATCCGCACGCTGCGTTTTCTGGCCGGCGAGATGACCCAGGCCGATCTTGGTGCGCGCGTCGGCGTGACGCGGCAGACGATCGCGGCGATCGAGCAAGGCCGCTACTCGCCCACGCTCGAAACCGCGTTCCGCATCGCCGCCGTGTTCGGCAAGCGCGTCGACGAAGTGTTCCGCTGGGAAGGCGGCGCCAGCTGATCCCCTAGCTGATCCAGCGCCGTCCGCGCGCGACGATCGCCAGCCAGTAGCCGAACACCGCCATCACGAAGATCACCAGCGGAAAGCCGGCCGCCGCCAGCAGCCCCTTATGCGCGATAATGTCGGTCGCGCCGAGCACCCAGCCGAACTGGATGACGACGCCGATCAGCGAAAACAGATAAAGCGGCATCGCGATCTGTGACCGGATAACGAGGCACAGCGCGCCGACCAACCCAGTGATCGTCCCCAGCGCGAAATCATAGACCAGCCAGGATGGCTGGCTCTTCAGCAGCGCGGCATCATAAGCCGGCATCGCGTCAATATCGGCCTTGGTCAGCCTGATCTGGGCATAAAAGGCCGCGACACCCAATAGCGCCCACAACAGCAAAATGATGGTCGCGACCCAATACCAGGCCGGCGCCTTTTCCCGTACCGCCATAGCTCCCTCCCCCGAGACTTGTGCCTCAGCGGCGATGGTGCGTCAGGCAGGCCGGCTTTGCAACGGGCAGCGCGTCAGTTGACTTCGACGCCTTTCCAGAACGCGAACCGCCCTTTGATTTCGGCGGCGGCGGGCTTGGGATCGGGATAATACCAGGCGGCATCCTTGTTGCGCTCGCCATCGACGATCACCGATTTATAGCTCGCCGTGCCTTTCCACGGGCAGACGCTGGTCGTCGCGCTGTCTTCGAACAGGCTCAGGTCGAGCGAGTCGGCGGGGAAATAATAATTGCCTTCGACGACGACGGTGTCGTCGGACTGAGCGAGGACTTTGCCTTTCCAGCTGGCGGTCGGCATGCGTGAATACTCCCGGAGGGTTGCGATCAACGACATGGGGAACGCACCAGCGCGATTGAAGCACCCTCAGCCAAAAAATGCGGCGTATTGATCGGGTTTGAAGCCGATCAGCACCTCATCGCCGCGCACCAGCACCGGGCGCTTGATGAGCGAGGGGTTGGCGACCATCAGCGCGATCGCCTTGGCTTCGTCCATATCGGCCTTGTCGGCATCGGATAGCCCGCGAAAGGTGGTGCCGGCGCGGTTGAGCAGTTTGTCCCACCCAACCTTGGCTGCCCAGCCCTGCAGCGTCGCCGCGTCGATGCCGGCGGTCTTGTAATCGTGGAAGGCATAAGCCACGCCCTGCCCGTCCAGCCAGGCGCGCGCTTTCTTCATCGTGTCGCAATTTTTGATGCCGTGGAGGGTGATCGTCATCGCGCTTCCTTTGCTGTCCTACACGGCCGGACGCGGGCAAAATGCCGCAACCGTCACCCAGCCGGAACCATCATGCCGATACCCGCTTATCGCCGCCCGCTTCGCCTCATCGGCGGTGCGGAAGTGGGCAACAAAGGGGGGACGTAGTGTAAACTTCGTCAACTTCGCGTGCGGTAATCGGGTCACTCGCGCACCGGCACGGTGTAGTTGAGCGCCATCCGCCCGCCATCGGCGAAGATCGTCTGGCCGGTGATGTAGGACGCCGCATCGCTCGCCAGGAACCACGCGATCTCGGCGATTTCGGCGGGCTCGCCGGCGCGGCCGAGCGGGGTGCGGCTCATCACGGCACGGCGCGCGTCGTCCGAGGTGAAGATCGATTGGCGGACGAGATCGGTCAGGATCGTGCCCGGCCCGATCGCGTTCACCCGGATGCCATGCTCGGCAAGCGCGACTGCTGTGTTGCGGGTCAACTGCGCGACGCCGCCCTTGGAGATGTTGTAGGCTAGGATATTGGGGATCACGAGCTCAGCATTGACCGACGACATGTTGATGATCGAGCCCTTGGTCCCATCGGCGATCATCCGCCGCGCGGCTTCCTGCGTCGCGACGAAGGCGGCCTTGAGATTGACTGCCATCACTCGGTCGAACTCGTCCTCGGTCAGGTCGAGAATGGTTTTGGAGACGAGAATGCCGGCATTGTTGACCAGGCAATCGACGCCGCCGAGCCAGTCGAACGCGTCGGCCATGAAGGCGCGGACGGCGGCCATGTCGGCGCAATCGGCGGGCAGGAAGCGAACCGCCTCGCCGAGCTGCGCGGCAAGCGCAACTCCTGCCGCATCATCGATATCGCAGAACGCGACGCGCGCCCCGCCAGCCGCAAACCGCTCGACGATCGCTCGCCCTATGCCATTCGCGCCGGCCGTAACGATGACGCGCATGTCAGTAAGCGCGGCCGATGAGCACCCGCTCGACCGCCGGCGCGCCGGTGAACACGCAGGCGCCGTCCGCCGGCGAGGCGTCGAGCGGTACGTTGCGCAGCGTAAGCTTCAACGCCTTGATCTTCTCGACCACGGCGTCGAGCGCGGCGCCGCTGGGCTTAGACCATTGCACTTCCAGCCAGCCGGGATTGGTCGCGCTCTCGGCGAAATGCGCTTCGACGCTGGCGAAATCGGTCACGTCGCGGCGGATATTGGCGTCGAGTTTCGCCTTGGCTTCGGCGTGCAGCGCGGTCTGAATGTCGACGAGCAGACTCGCCGCTTGTCCGACGAAATCAGCCCGCGCCACGATCGCGCTATCGAGCTTGCCGTCCTCGCGATACAGCCGGTCGCGGCGAATGACCGAGACGTTGCCGCCGGCGACATCGCGCCCGCCGACCTCGATCACGACCGGCGCACCCTTCTTCACCCAGCCCCAGCGCTTGTTGGCGGCCTTGGCGGGACGCAGATCGAGCAGCGCGCGCACCGGCTCGCCGAATGCAGACAGCGCCGCAAGATCGGCTTGCAAGCTCTTGCAATAGCTGATGATCGCCTCATCCTCGGGCGCATCGCGCAGCATCGGCACGATGACGATCTGCCACGGCGCCAGACGCGGCGGCACGCGCAGGCCATCGTCATCGCCATGCACCATGATCATCCCGCCGATCATCCGCGTCGAGACACCCCAGCTCGTCGTCTGGGCAAATTCCAATTGTCCTTCAGCATTTTGGAAGCGGATATTCTGGGCGTGCGCGAAGTTTGTGCCGAGGAAATGCGAAGTGCCGGCCTGCAGCGCCTTGCCGTCCTGCATCATCGCTTCGATCGAATAGGTTGCGACCGCGCCGGGGAAGCGCTCATTTTCGGGTTTTTCGCCCGCCACCACCGGCATCGCCACGCACTCCTCAGCGAAGCGGCGATAGACGTCGAGCATCTTGAGCGTTTCCTCGCGCGCCTCGGCTTCGGTCGCGTGCGCGGTATGGCCTTCCTGCCACAAGAATTCAGCAGTGCGCAGGAACATCCGCGTGCGCATTTCCCAGCGCACGACATTGGCCCATTGGTTGATCAGCACCGGCAAGTCGCGCCACGACTGCACCCAGCGCGCGAACGCCGTGCCGATCACGGTTTCCGATGTCGGCCGCACGACCAGCGGCTCTTCCAGCCTGGCTTCGGGGTCGGGGATCAGCCCGCCCTTGCCATCACCGATCAGCCGGTGATGCGTGACGACCGCCATTTCCTTGGCGAAGCCGTCGACATGCTCTGCCTCTTTCTCGAAGTAAGACAAGGGGATGAACAGCGGGAAATAGCAATTCTCATGCCCCGTCGCCTTGATCTGGTCGTCGAGCAGCCGCTGCATCCGCTCCCAGATGCCATAGCCCCAGGGCCGGATGACCATGCAGCCGCGCACGCCCGATTCCTCGGCCATGTCGGCTTCCGAAATGACGGTCTGGTACCATTCGGCGAAATTCTGCTCGCGGGTGACGGCAAGGGCGTGTTTGATCATGGCGATGCGATTAGCGCGCAAGGCGGCGCGCGTCACCCCCGCGGGCTTGTCAGCGGCGCAACGATCGATTTAGCTGGAATGAAGACTGAAGGGGGAAGCGCAATGCGGCGATATTGGGTGGCTGTGGCCTTGCTGGCGGTTGGCGCGACAGAGGCGCCGCCCGCCTGGTTGTTCCCGTATAATCCGCCGTCCAAGCCGCCCGTCTATGACAATGTCGTCAAAATCGGCCCGCCCGGCAGCGCCGTGAAGTTGACCGAAGCGCAGATCCGCGACTTTTCGCAAGCCGCCGATTGGTATCCGCAGGACCACCCGCCAATGCCGCTGGCGGTGCGCGCCGTGCGCCGGGCCGACCAGTATGCCTGCGGCACCTGCCACCTGCCCAATGGCGGCGGCCGGCCCGAAAATGCGTCGCTCGCTGGCTTGCCCGCGCCCTATATCGTCGCGCAGGTCAAAGCCTTTGCGGCCGGCGCGCGGGGCGACGGCGCGCATCGCCCGGTGATCATGCAGAAGGTCGCCAAGGCCGTCCGTGCCGACGATCTGGCCGCCGCCGCCAGCTACTTCGCGAGCGTCAAGCCGCACCGGTTCGGCCGTGTCGTGGAGACGGCGGCGATCCCGCATGTCACTTCCGACCCCGGCCCCTGGCACTATACCGGCGCCAAGGGCAGCGAACCGCTCGGCGGCCGGCTGATCGAAGTGCCCGACGATTTCAAACGCCACGAAATGCGCGACAGCCGGCTCGGCTACACGGCCTATGTGCCGCCGGGCAGCATCGCGCGCGGCCAGGCGCTGGCGCAGCATTGGGGCGGCGGGGCTTATGCCTGCGCGACCTGCCATGGCGCGGCCTATCAAGGCGGCCTCGGCCCGCGGCTCGCCGGGCGATCGCCGAGCTACCTCGCCCGCCAGCTCTACAATTTCAAAAGCGGCGCACGCGGCGGCCCGGCATCGGTGCAGATGGCACAAGTGACGCGCGGCATGAGCATCAACGACATGGTCGCGCTTGCCGCCTTCATGGGCAGCCGCGCGCCATAAGCCGCTTTCGCAACCCCGTGCCCGCCGATAAGGGCTTGCGCATGACCGAACGTGCGCCTGACGAGCTGCTTTACGGCATTGCGCTGCGGCTGGGCTCGGTCGCGGCGTTTTCGGTGATGAACGTCGTCGTCAAGCTGGCCGAGGCCCGGGGCGCACGACTGGCCGAAATCCTGTTCTTCCGCCAGAGCTTCGCGCTCATCCCCGTAACCGCGTGGATCGCGCTCGGCCCCGGCCTCGCCTCGATCCGCACCCGGCATATCGGCGCGCATCTGACGCGGACGGCGATGGGCCTGATCAGCATGGTCTTCGTCTTCTCGACCATCCTGCTTCTGCCGCTGGCGGAATTGACCGCGCTGCAATTCACCGTGCCGATTTTCGCGACGATCCTGGGCGCGCTGCTGCTCCGCGAACCAACCGGCTGGCACCGCTGGGGGGCGGTGGCGACCGGGTTTCTGGGCGTGCTGATCGTCACTCGGCCCGGCAGCGGACACATGGCGTCGATCGGCGTCATAACGGGCTTGGTCGGGTCGCTGAGCAGCGCCGGCGTTGCCATCCTGCTCCGCCAGATCAGCAAGACCGAGAGCGCGCCGACGATCGTCTTCTGGTTTTCGCTGCTGTCGGTCCCGCCGCTGGCGATCGCCTTTGCGCTGACCGCGACCGCGCATCCCTGGCAGGCCTGGGCGCTGATGGCGTGCGTCGGGCTGATCGGCGGCGTCGCTCAGCTGATGATGACGGGCGCGCTTGGGGCGGCGCCGGTCTCGGTCGTCGTGCCGATGGATTATAGCGGCCTCATCTGGGCAGCGTTGCTCGGTTTTGTCGTGTTTGGCGACGTACCGAGCTGGTCCACCTGGGCCGGCGCGCCGATCATCGCGGCGAGCGGGCTCTACATCGTCTGGCGTGAGCATCGACTGCGCCGCGAGAAAACCGAGCGCGCGATCGCGGGGACCTAGGTGGAAACCGCCGCCCCTGCGCGTGCCTCGGTCAACAAGCGGCGCGCCCGCAGATACATTTCCAGCCGCTGCACCGTCAGCAAGCCGAGCGCCATCGCCACCAGCACATCGGTCAGCATGAGCGCATTCAGATGAACACCGCCAACGCCCGACTGCGCCACGTCTCGAAGGCCGGCTCGCACCGCAATCAGCACAACGATGAAGATCAGGGCGGCAGGCGAGACTTGCTGGTTGATCGCATGCGTTTCGGGATCGACCGTCAGCCGCATCATCCGCCCGCGCTGCCAGCCGAGTGCCGCGCCGAGCAGCAGCGCAACCGCCGACAGCAGCCACCCCAACGGCGTCGGCGGCGAGGCCGCGAACAGCACAACGCCGAACACACTGTAAATCGCCGGTACGATCCACAATTGCTCGACCTTCAACCGCCGCGCTCGCTGCAGCCCCCGCATCCGAAACGCCAGGGCGATGACGACCACAACGGCGGTGATGGCATAGCCGATCATCGGTGACGGTGCGGCGTGCGGTTGCATCATGTCCCCTCTATCCGTCGATCGGATTTCCGAGCGTTAGCAGTCCGTTCAGGCGAGCGCACGGGCTTTTCGCACGACCGGTTCAGCCAGTCATTTCCGGCCGGATTTGCGCATAAACCGGCACGGCGAAAAGCACCCGCCCGCTTCATCGACGCCCCCGGAAACGGGCCGGGAAGCGCACACGCCTCCTTTTATGGGATCGCGGCGGCTCATGCCCCCTTGGGTCTAACGTTCCCGCATCGTCACTCGGCGGCGGCAGCGTGCGGTTCCTCATCCTGCCACACCAGCACGGGTTTCCGCGCTGCCTGGGTTTCATCCAGCCGCGCGCGGGGCGCGAAATGCGGCGCGGATTTCAGCGCGGCGTCGCCCGCCTTAGCCCGCTCGGCAACGCTGCGCAGCGCGCCGATGAATTGATCGAGCGTCGCCTTGCTTTCGGTCTCGGTCGGCTCGACCAGCATCGCGCCATGGACGACGAGCGGGAAATAGACCGTCATCGGGTGGAAGCCCTCGTCGATCAGCCCCTTGGCGATGTCGAGCGTCGAGAAGCCATCGGGCAAGCCGCTGTCCGAGAACAGCACCTCGTGCATGCACGGGCCGGACGCTGCGAACGGCGCGTCGAGCACATCCTCCAGGCTGCGCAGGATGTAGTTGGCGTTCAACACCGCGTCCTCAGCCGCCTGGCGCAGGCCATCGGCGCCGTGGCTCAGGATATAGGTCAGCGCACGGGTGAACATGCCCATCTGGCCGTGGAACGCGGTCATGCGGCCAAAGGTGTGCGGGTGGCGGTCCTCCACGGTTTCCTCTTCCACCAGCGTGAAATGCCCGTCGGCCCAGCGCTCGGTGAACGGCAGCGGCCCGAACGGCGCGAGCGCTTCGGAGAGTACGACCGGTCCCGAACCCGGCCCGCCACCGCCATGCGGGGTCGAGAAGGTCTTGTGCAGGTTGATGTGCATCGCATCGACGCCAAGGTCGCCCGGCCGCACCCGGCCGACGATCGCGTTGAAATTGGCGCCGTCGCAATAGACGTAGCCGCCCGCCGCGTGCACCGCGTCCGAAATCGCTTTCAAGTCGCGCTCGAACAGGCCGCAGGTATTGGGATTGGTGATCATCACCCCCGCGACGTCCGGCCCGAGCCGAGCCTTCAGCGCGTTCAAGTCAACGCGGCCCTCGGGTGTCGCCGGAATGTCCTCAACCGCGAAGCCCGCGAACGCCGCCGTCGCCGGATTGGTGCCGTGCGCGCTTTCGGGCACCAGGATCACCTTGCGGTGCCCCTCGCCGCGCGCCTCGAGCGCCGCCTTGATGCACAGGATGCCGCACAGCTCGCCATGCGCGCCCGCCTTGGGGCTCATCGCGACGCCGTGCATGCCGGTGAGTTTGATCAACCACACCGCCAATTCGTTGATCACCCCCAGCGCGCCTTGCACAGTGTCGACCGGCTGGAGCGGGTGGATATCGGCGAAGCCGGGCAGCCGCGCCATCCGCTCGTTAAGGCGCGGATTGTGCTTCATCGTGCAGCTGCCGAGCGGAAACAGGCCGAGGTCGATGGCATAATTCTGGCGCGACAGGCGGGTGTAGTGGCGTACCGTTTCGGGTTCGGACAGGCCTGGCAAGCCGATGGGCGCGGTACGGGCCAGCGCGCCAAGGCGATCGCCGCCCGGCGCCGGGGCGCCCTGATCCACCCCCGTCGTCTCGCCATCGCCAATCTCGAAGATCAGCGGCTCTTCGAGCATCAGCGCCCGATTGCCGGTGAAGGTCGCCGCGCCCTCGCCGCTGCCCGCGCTGATCTCGGGCCGCCAGCCGCTTGCGTTGATCGTCATGCCAGCACCTCCGTCAGCGCCGTCGCCAGCGCGTCGATATCCTCCGCCGTCGCGGTCTCAGTCACCGCCACGACCAGCCCCTTCTCCAGCGCCGCGACGTCCGGATAAAGCCGCCCGAGCGACACACCGGCCAGCACACGCCGGTCCGCCAGCGCGCGCACCACGGGTCGTGCCTCTTTCGGCAATTCGATCGTGAATTCGTTGAAGAAAATGTCGTTCACCAGCCGCACGCCCGGCACCTGTGCCAGCCGCTCCGCCGCCGCGACGGCATTGGCGTGGTTGATCGCGGCGAGATCGCGCAAGCCTCGCTCGCCGAGCAATGTCATGTGGATCGAGAAGGCCAGCGCGCACAGCCCCGAGTTGGTGCAGATGTTGCTCGTCGCCTTCTCGCGGCGGATATGCTGCTCGCGGGTCGAGAGCGTCAGCACGAAGCCGCGTTTGCCATTGGCGTCGACCGTCTCGCCGCACAGCCGACCGGGCATCTGGCGAACGTACTTCTCCTTGCAGCCAAACAGCCCGACATAGGGCCCGCCGAACTGCAAGCCGACGCCGATCGACTGGCCTTCGCCGACGACGATATCGGCATCCATCTCACCCGGCGATTTGATCGCGCCGAGCGCCACCGGCTCGGTGACAACGGCAATCAGCAGCGCCTTTTTCGCGTGGCACGCATCGGCCAGCGGCTTGAGATCGGCGATGCGGCCCAGGATATCGGGATATTGGACGACGACACACGACGTCTCGTCATCGATCGACGCGATCAGCCGATCGATATCGGTATCCGCCGTCAGCTCGGGCAGCGCCGTTTCGAGGACATCGCCGGTATATTTCGCCATTGTCTTCGCGACCGAAACATAATGCGGGTGCAGGCCCGACGACAGGATCGCCTTGGCGCGCTTGGTCACGCGCCGCGCCATGCCGATTGCTTCCCAGCACGCGGTCGAGCCGTCATACATGCTGGCGTTCGCCACATCGGTGCCGAGCAGGCGCGCAACCTGCGTCTGGAACTCGAACAGCATCTGCAGCGTGCCCTGCGCGATTTCGGGCTGGTAGGGCGTGTAGGCGGTCAGGAACTCGCCGCGCTGGATCAGGTGATCGACCGTGGCGGGCACATGATGACGATAAGCGCCGCAACCGAGGAAGAACGGCACGTCGCCCGCGACCACATTCTTCGCCGCCAGCGCCTTCATGTGCCGCTCGACCGCCATTTCGCTGGCATGATTGGGCAAATCGCGGATCGGGCCGTCGAGCCGCGCTTCGGCGGGCACGTCGACGAAGAGATCGTCGATCGATGCGGCGCCAATGGTCGCGAGCATCGCCTGGCGGTCGGATTGGGTCAGGGGCAGGTAGCGCATTCATGATGTCCTGAAATCGTTACCCCAGCGAAGGCTGGGGTCTCGGGCAGTTCCGCCTTGGCCTGAGATGCCAGCTTTCGCTGGCATGACGGCAAGCGTTAGAGTTTCGCGACGAACGCCTCATATTTGGCTTCGTCCATCAGCTCGTCGAGCTCGCTGGTGTCGCTCAGCGTCAGCTTGAAGAACCAGCCATCGCCTTCGGGATCTTCGTTGACCGTCGCGGGCTCGTCGCCGAGCTTGGCATTGCCTTCGATCACGACGCCGGAGACGGGCGAGTAAATGTCGGACGCGGCTTTGACGCTTTCGACCACCGCCGCCTCGTCACCCTTGCCCAGTTCCTTGCCTTCCTCGGGCACTTCAACGAACACGATGTCGCCGAGCTGCTCCTGCGCATAACTGGTGATGCCGACCGTGCCGATGTCGCCATCGACGTCGATCCATTCATGATCTTCGGTGAAATAACGGCTCATTGGTGGTCCTCCCTCAACGGACGTAGCGGTGTGGAACGAAGGGCATCGGCGTCACGGTCGCGGCATGCGTCTTGCCGCGCTGACCGAGCGTGATGCGGGTGCCGGGCGCAGCGAGCGCGGCGGGCACATAAGCCATCGCGATCGGTTGCTGCAGGCTGGGCGAGAAGCCGCCTGACGTAACGCGGCCGACGGGCTTGCCGGTCGCATCGAGCACATCGGCGCCTTCGCGGACCGGCTGGCGGCCCTCGACCGTCAGGCCGACACGCTTCAGCGCCGGGCCGCTCTCGCGTTCGGCAAGGACGCGCCTGGCGCCGGGGAAGTTGGCTTCCTCGCGACGGCGCTTGGACAGCGCGAAGCCGAGATCGGCGGCGATGGGCGTCGTCTCGGGATCGAGGTCGTGGCCGTAAAGCGGCAGCCCCGCTTCCAGCCGCAGCGAATCGCGCGCGCCAAGGCCGATCGGCTTCACCTCGGGCTCACCGCACAACAGCTCGGCGACGGTCTCAGCGGCATCGGCAGGAATCGATATTTCGAACCCGTCCTCACCGGTATAGCCCGACCGGCTTATCCACGCCTCGACGCAGGCAATCGTGAAGCGGCCACCCATCATGAACTTAAGCGTATCCAGCGGATATTCGCCACTCACGTGCCGCCTGAGCGCGGCTAACGCCTTGGGCCCCTGCAGCGCCAGCAGTGCATGATCTTCCATGTGGTTGAGGACGATCTCGTCGGGCAGCTCCATGCGGATATGCGCGATATCGTCCCATTTCACCGCGCCGTTGACGACGACATAGAGCCCCTGCCCCCAGCGGCTGATCATCAGATCGTCGAGAATGCCGCCCTCTTCGTTGAGGAGCAGCGAATAGCGCATCCGGCCAACGCCCAGCCCGGCAATATCGGCGGGGACCAGCGCTTCGAACGCCGCCTCCACGCCCTCGCCCGACAGATGCAGCTGGCCCATGTGGCTGACGTCGAACAGCCCGGCGCTCTGCCGCGTCCACAAATGCTCGGCGACAATGCCCTCATACTGGATCGGCATCCAATAGCCGGCAAACTCGACCATCCGCGCGCCGCGGGCGCGGTGCCAGCCATCGAGCGGCAACGCGAGCGTTTCGATTTCGGGCAGGTCGTCTTCGTCGCTCACCATAGGCTCCGGCACAGGAGGATCGGCACCCGACCGGCCGGCACGTCATGCCGCCTCGCCCGGTGCCCCCTCTGTCACGGAACCTGAGAGCTTTGACCTGCCGGCGCGACCGCCGGCGGGCTTACCCCTTCGGTGGGCTCGACGACGAATCGCCGGGCCGCTTTCCAGAGTGCCGTTTGCAGCGACGCGCGGTCCGCTGTGCCTGAGAGTTTCCGGGGCGGTTGCTCCTTCGGCGCCCCGGCCTTGAGCCGGGGTCTCTCCCGCGCGCGCTGATGCCGGTTGCCCGTCATCGGCGCAGTCCTCCTGACGCGGCGCTAGGGCCGAGTCAATCGTCCCCTAAGGTGGTAGCGACGATTATCGTGGATGGCGCGGCGGTCAGCGCGTCGCGTTATATTTCAGCTGGTCGTCGGTCAGCTGGAAACCGACCAGCGCCTCGAACGTCGCGCGCTGCAGCGGCCCGCGGATTTCCGGCCGCGACAAGGGATCGGTAGCGGCGTCTTCCTCACCGGCGCGGCGCTTGCGCAGCAGCAGCTTGCGCACCGAATCGGGCAGTGTCGCCGCAGATTTGTCGACCGTCGCCGTCGCCCGGCCGCTGACATGCGCGCGCGCTTGCCCCGCCTCGAAATGCACCGATGCCTGACCGATGCGCTTGGAGACGATCTGCGTGCCGCCCTGCATCATCACCACGAAATAGGGCAAGGTCACGTCGCGCGCAGCGCCGCCATCGGCGCGCCGGGCGTCAACGTCGAAGGTAATGTCGGTGCGGACCTTGTCGGTGCTGTCGTCGCAAGTCGAGCGGACGTTGGTCATGATTGCCGTCACGTCGAGCGCCTCTTCAGTGTGGCTGCTCGACGGGTTGAACAGGGTGATGTCGCCGGTCTGTACCGGAATCGCCACTGCCGGGCACGCCGAGCGCACCGCGGTAATGCCGTTATAGGTGATTTCGCCCTTCTTCGCGCAGCCCGATATGAGCAGCGCGCCGAGAGACGCGCCAAGGAGGACGCCCTTGCTGATTGGGGCCGACTTGCTGACGTTCACGATCGATATAATCCCGAAAATGGTTCGGGCCGTTCGTTGCCCGTTTCTCGGTCCACCATAGGAACCGCCTTTCGCGGGCGCAAGCAATCGCGTAGAGGCACCATATTATGACTGAAGCCGACAAGCCCGCCCTGGAACTCATCATCGCCGCGCCACGCGGCTTTTGCGCCGGTGTCGACCGCGCCATCCACATCGTGGAACTCGCGATCGAGAAATATGGCGCGCCCGTCTATGTCCGCCACGAGATCGTTCATAACAAGTTCGTGGTCGACAGCCTGCGCGAGAAAGGCGCGATTTTCGTCGAGGAACTGGAAGAAGTGCCGGACGGCGTGCCGGTCGTGTTTTCCGCCCACGGCGTGCCCAAGGCCGTGCCTGCCAAAGCCGATGAGCGCGGCCTGACGTATCTCGACGCGACATGCCCGCTCGTCTCCAAAGTGCATCGCCAGGCCGAGCGGCTGGTCGAGGCCGGGCGGCACATCGTCTTTGTCGGCCATGCCGGTCACCCTGAAGTGATCGGCACCTTCGGCCAGGTGCCGCAGGGTGCGATGTCGCTTGTCGAGACGCTGGAGGATGCCGAGGCGTTCCAGCCCGCCGATCCGGGCAATCTTGCGTTCCTCACGCAGACGACGCTGTCGGTCGACGACACCGCCGAGATCGTCAACGTGCTGATGCAGCGTTTCCCCAACATCAAACCGCCGCGCGGCGAGGATATTTGCTACGCGACCTCCAACCGCCAGGCAGCGGTGAAGGCAATCGCCGACGAGTGCGATGCGATGCTGGTGATCGGCGCGGCCAATTCGTCCAACTCGGTGCGGCTGGTCGAAGTCGCCGAACGCCAGGGCACGCGCGCCAAGCTGATCCCGCGCGCCGAAGCGCTCGACTGGTCATGGCTCGAAGGCGTCAAGACCTTGGGCATCACCGCCGGCGCGTCGGCACCTGAAGTGCTGGTGCGCGAGCTCGTCAACAAGCTTGCCGAGCATTATGCGATCACCGAGCGCGAGGTTGAGACCACCCGCGAGATCATGTCGTTCAAGCTACCGCGCGGGCTGGAAGCCGCCGCCGCCGCCTGATCGGGCGGCGCGGATGGCGGTCTACACTCAGGTTTCGGCCGAGGCGCTTGGCGAGTTCCTGACGCGCTACGATGTCGGTGCCCTCGTGTCGGCCAAGGGCATTGCCGAGGGAGTCGAGAACAGCAATTATCTGGTCGACACGACCGGCAGCCGCTTCATCCTGACGCTTTACGAAAAGCGCGTCGCGGCGGCGGACTTGCCGTTCTTCATGGCACTGCTCGATCACCTTGCTGCCAAGGGCTTGCCGGTGCCGCCGGCGATCAAGGACCGCGAGGGGGTCGAAATCCAGGAGCTGTGTGGGCGGCCCGCCTGCCTGATCAAGTTCCTGCCGGGCGTTTCGGTATCACACCCGACGTCGGCACAGGCGCGCGCCGCAGGCGAGGCGCTGGGCGCGCTCCATCTCGCCGCCGCCGATTTCACGCCGACACGCACCAATTCGATGGGCGCTGCGAGCTGGCGGCCGCTCTTCGATCGCTGCGGCGATGACCTCGACAAGATTGCACCCGCCCTGCACGCCCGCGTCGCGCCGGTCGCGGACGCGGTGCTGAGCGCGTGGCCGGCTGAAAGCGCCTTGCCGACCGGCGCGATCCACGCCGATCTGTTCCCCGACAATGTCCTGATGCTCGGCGATCGCGTGACCGGACTGATCGACTTCTACTTCGCCTGCACCGATTTCCGTGCTTACGATCTTGCCGTCATGCACAGTGCCTGGGCGTTCGATGCGCGAGGCGAGAGCTATGACGCGGCGGTCGGAACCGCGCTGGTCCAGGGTTACAAAGCGGTCACGTCGCTCAGCGATGCCGAACTGGCTGCGCTACCTCTGCTCGCCCGCGGCGCCTGCCTGCGCTTTTTCCTCAGCCGTGCCTGGGACTGGCTCAACACGCCCGCCGACGCGCTGGTGACGCGTAAGGACCCGCTCGCTTATCTGCGCCGCCTCGATTTCTACACCGAGCGCAGCGCCAGCCTGTTCGCATGACCGAACTCCCGCTCGTCGAAATCGCCACCGATGGCGCGTGCAAGGGCAATCCCGGGCCGGGCGGCTGGGGCGTGGTGCTGCGCTTCGGCGACACCGAGCGCGAGCTTTCCGGCGGCGAGCCCGCGACGACCAACAATCGCATGGAGCTAATGGCGGCGATCGAGGGCCTGCGCGCGCTGAAGAAACCGTGCCGCGTCACGCTCTCGACCGACAGCCGCTACGTGATGGATGGGCTGACTAAGTGGATCCACGGCTGGCAACGCAATGGCTGGAAGACCGCCGACAAGAAGCCGGTCAAGAATGCCGATCTCTGGCAAGCGCTGATCGACGCCTCCCGCCCGCACCGCATCGACTGGCGCTGGGTGAAGGGCCATGCCGGCCATCCCGACAATGAACGCGCCGACAAGCTGGCGAGCGATGCGGCGAAGGCGATAGCTACATGATCGTCACCCCAGCGAAAGCTGGGGTCTCACGCCGCCCGCGGCCCCAGCTTTCGCTGGGGTGACGGATATCGCTAAAATCGCGCCGGCGAATAAGGCGCCGGATCGATATCGGCGGCAATCGGCCCTGGCGTTTCACCCGTGATCAGCGCCGCGCACATTGCCGAGGCCGCCGGCGCGGTCTGGATGCCATACCCCCCCTGCCCGGCGCACCAGAAGAAACCGGGCACGCCAGGGTCAAAGCCATAAACCGGCAGCCGATCAGGCGCGAAGCTGCGCAGCCCCGCCCATTTCCGCTCGACCGCAACGACGCGCCAGTCGGTCACCGTTTCGAACCGGTCGATCGCCATCGCGACGTCGATCTCTTCGGGCGCAGCGTCGCCGGGCTCGGTGGGGGTTTCGTCGTGCGGGCAGAGCCACAAGCGGTTCGGGCCTTCGGGGCGGAAATAATAAGTGCCGGCGATGTCCATGGTGAGCGGCAGCGTGTCGGGCACATCGTCACCATCGACGCGAACCTGCGCGATGGTGCGGCGTTTAGGGACGATGCCGACCGACCGCGCCCCGACCATCGCTGCGACCTGATCGGCCCAGGCACCGGCGGCATTGACGACGATGTCGGCGCTCACCGACCAGTCGCCTGCTGCCAACCGCCAGGTGGCGCCCGTGCGCTCGATCGCCTCGATCCGCCGGTCGGTGATCAAATTGCAGCCCGTACGTTTGAACCGGCCCAAGACTGCGCCGTGCAGTCCACCGACATCGATATCCGCGCCGAGCTTTTCGAGCACCCCGGCCACCAAGATCGGCTTTGCGCGCGGCACCCAGCGGCGGATGCCGTCATGATCGAGCCGCTCAAGACCGACGCCGATGGCGCGGTAATTGGCCTCAAAGCTGTCGAGCGTAGCAACGGTATCTGCTTCCGCGACTTCGAGCGAATGACGCGGCTTGAGGAAGCCGCCATCGGCCAGCGCCGGGTAGGAGGCGCGCGTCAGCGGCTGAACGAGCGGCCCGCCCAGCGTTTCATGCCAGAAGGCCGCCGACCGGCCCGTCGAGTGATAGCCGGGCATCGTCTCGGCTTCGATCAGCAGCACCCGCGCCTTGCCCGCCAGTTCTGCCGCGAGGCTCGCACCAACGATGCCGGCACCGATAATGGCGATGTCGTAATGGTCGCTCACGCTTGCGGCTTCGCTCGCGACGACAGGAAAATGTCGATCTCGCCGATCGCGCGGTTGCGGACATTATCCGCCTCCCGCAGGATTTCGTGGGCCGATTCCTTGCCGAAACGGACAACGCGGATGTCGGGCAATCGACCGGCAACGCCAAGCGCATGGCGCGGCGTGACGAGCTGATCCGCCATCGCCACCAGCATCAGCGTCGGCACCGTCATCGTCTTCAGCCGCGGGTCGCGCCGCAATTGCCGGGTCGAGGCAAATGCCTCGATCACCCAGCGCCAGCTTGGCGGCCCGAGCAACAGCCGGGGATCGGCGGACTGCCACCACAGCTCGTCTTCATAGCGATCGCGATCATGGGTGAGCAGCGACTGGCGCGTTTCGAGCGTGCCGGGCTTTTCATTTGCTTTCCATGCCGGCCGCGCATCGTTGCCGATGCCACCGATGATCCGCGCGAAGCGCTCGCCCCAGGCCGCGCCCAGCGGGCTGCGCACCCCCATCATCGGCGCAACGAGCACGGCGGCATCCGGGCGTGTGGCACCTTCCACCATCGCTCGTAGCGCCAGATGGCCGCCCATCGAATGCCCCATCAGCACCAGCGGCCCGGTGCCTTCGCTCGACCAGGTCGCCCAAAAGGCCGCAAAATCGGCGATATAGTGCGCGAAATCGTCGATATGGCCGACATGGGGGTCGGGCGTTGTCCGGCCCGAGCCGCCCTGCCCCCGCCAATCGAGCGAAGTGATCGCCCAGCCCTGCTCGTGCCAATGCGCGAACAGCTCCAGATATTTCTCGAAAATATCGCCGCGCCCGCCCTGCCACAGGATGCGGCCTCGCGGCACCGCCTGCTCGGACGGCCAATCGAAGCGACGGAATGCCCAGCCATCGGGGCCGGTCCATTCGGTAATGCGGGCACTGGCGGGAATCGCGCGGCGATACAGCAACGGACTAAGCATGACCGCTGGTTACTTTTTAGAAAGCCGTCACGTCTAGGGAATTGCGTCATGGGCTGGGGCTTCATGACGATTGCGCTTCTGGGCGTGTTGGCGCTGCTGCTGGTGTCGGCAGGCATTGAAGATGCGCGCACCCGCGAAATCGCCAATTGGAAGAACGCCGCGATCGCGCTGCTGGCGCCGCTGTGGTGGTATGCCAACGGCTTGGAACCCTGGCCTGGCATGGCCATCCAGCTTGGCGTCGGCCTTGGCGTATTCGCGCTGTTCTGTGCGGCTTTCTATCTCGGCCAGATGGGCGGCGGCGATGTGAAGCTGATCGGCGCGCTCGGTCTCTGGCTGCCCGCGCTGCCGCTGCTCCACATGCTGGTGCTGATGTCGATCCTCGGCGGGGTACTCACATTGGTGATGTTGATCGAGCACCGCTGGCGTCGCCGGCAGGCCGCGCTGGAGATCCCCTACGGCGTTGCAATCGCGATGGCAGCGCTGATCGCGTTTCGCGAACCGCTTTTTAACCATTTCAGTTGAAAGATTAACGGCGGAACAGGTTTTTTTTGTCGCGCCCGAAAGGTCTGAAGCGTCATGGATAGCAGGAAGATGGTCCTTCTGGTCGGCGCGCTGCTGATAGCAGCGCTGGCCGCTTTCATGGCGCGCAGCCTCGTCGCCGGATCGGCCACGCCGCAGGCCGGCGCCGCCGTGGTGGCACCGCCGCCCGTCGATGGGCCTGAAATCCTCGTCGCGACCAAGGCGTTGCCGGTCGGCACCATTCTCGACGCGACGGCGCTGCGCTTTCAGCCTTGGCCGAAGGACCTGGTCGAGAACGCATATTTCCTGCGCAAGAACACCGATATGAAGTCGCTGCAAGGCACCGTCGTGCGCACCGCGATCACGGCGGGCCAGCCGATCACGCAGGGCGCGCTCGTCCATCCGGGTGACCGCGGCTTCCTCGCGGCCGCGCTCGGGCCGGGTATGCGCGCCGTCACCGTGCCGATTTCGGGTGCGAGCGCGGTGGCGGGCTTCGTTTTCCCGGGTGACCGGGTCGATCTCGTACTAACCCAGTCGGTCCCCGGTGGCGGCGATGGTCCGCCGCTCAAGGTTTCGGAAACGGTGCTGCGCAACCTGCGCGTCCTCGCGACCGACCAGCGCACCGACAATGTCGACGAAAACGGCAAGACCGTCGTTCGCACTTTCTCGAACGTGACGGTGGAAGCGACGCCGCAGCTCGCCGAGAAGCTGGCGGTCGTCCAGCAGCTCGGCACGCTTTCGCTCGCGCTGCGCTCGATCGCCGATACCAGCCATGATCTTGAGGAAGCGATTGCCTCGGGTGACGTCAAGGTGCCCGACAGCAACGATCCCGATGCCGACAAGAAGATGATGGCCAAGGTGGCCGCCATGCCGATGTCGGGCAAATCGACCTTCGTGACCGGCGGCGAGGTATCGCGGTTCCAGCGCACCACGGTGCCCGGCAAGCCGGCGGAAACGGTCGCGCCACAGGTTCTTGGCGGCGGTAGCGCGCCTGCAGGCGGCAGCATTGGGGGAACGGTCGTTGGCCCGGTCGTGCGCGTTGCGCGGGGCAACAACGTGACGGTCGTTCCGGTTGGGGGGAAGAACTAAGATGAGCATCAAGAGCTTCTTGCACCGGTCGGTGGGGGCGACGGTCGCCGTCGCGCTTACCGCCGGGCCAATCGGCCCTGCCTATGCAGGCGGTGCCAGCCGGGTCGTGCGACCGGCGCTGCGCGCGGGCGGCCATGCCGCACGGGTCGCATCGCTGCCGGCGGGCGCCCAGCGCCCGACCAGCGAGGTTCTGTTGTCGATTGGCCAGGGCGAGCTCATAACGCTGCCGGCGGCTGCGACCGATGTGTGGGTATCCAACCCGGGCGCGGCCGACGTCTATATCAGCAACCCGCACCAGATTCACTTGTTCGGCAAGGAATTCGGCGAGGCGACGGTGTTTGCCACCAGCGCGAGCGGCGAAGTCGTCTACGCGACCAACGTTCGCGTCAGCCAGAACATCACCTCGATCGACCGCATGATGAAAGTGGCGATGCCTGACGCCGACATCAAAATAACCACCGTGGGGCAGATCGCCGTGCTCAACGGCATCGTCGCCTCGCCCGAGGACAGCGCGCAGGCCGAGCGGCTGGTCACGTCCCTGCTCAATCCCGGGATCGACACGTCGAATCCATCGGCAGCGTTGAAGATCGCGGTGGTCAACCGGCTGCACGCGGCAACGCCGCTGCAGGTGAACCTGCAAGTCAAGTTTGCCGAAGTCAGCCGCAATTTCGTGAAAAATATCGGCGTGAACCTGCAGAACCGCGGCGTCGCGCCTGCCGGCAAGCCGCTGTTCAACATCACCCAAGGCCGCCAGGGCACCATCTCGACCCAGCCCGGCGCGCCGATCGATCACTTCACGCCCAATGGCACGCCGGTCGATGCGCAGGGTAATCCCGTCCCCTATGTAGCCTCGGGGCTGTTGCCCGGGGCGACCAGCTATGGCTTCCCCGCCGGCCAGGGCATTGGCACGGCAATCGGCATTGCCGGGCATCTGTTCGGCGCCGACTTGCTGACCTCGCTCGATCTCGGCGAGCGCAACGGCCAGGTGACGACGCTCGCCAACCCCAACTTGACCGCGATTTCGGGCGAGACGGGCACGTTCCTTGCCGGCGGCCAGATCCCGATCCCGGTCAGCCAGGGCCTCGGCGCCGTATCGGTCGAATATAAGGACTATGGCATCAGCCTCGCTTACACGCCGACAGTGCTTGCCGACGGCCGCATCTCGCTGCGCGTGCGCCCCGAAGTCTCTGAACTGACTTCGGCAGGTGCGGTGCAGCTGAACGGCACGACCATCCCGGCGCTTACCACGCGGCGCGCGGAAACGACCGTCGAGCTGGGGTCGGGCCAGAGCCTGATGATTGCCGGCCTCATCCAGAACAACCACAATAACTCGATCGACCAGACACCCGGTCTCGGCGATGTGCCGGTGCTGGGCGCGCTGTTCCGCTCGAACAGCTGGCAGCGTGGCGAGACCGAACTCGTGATCGTCATCACGCCCTATCTGGTGAAGCCGGTCAACGCCAACGAGATCAAGCTGCCGACGGACGGCTATGAAGCGCCGACCGACCTTGGCCGCGTGTTCCTGGGCAATCTCGGCGGCGGCAAGTCGGGCGGCGATCGTCCGAAGCCGTCGATGGATACGGGCTCTGGTGCCGCCCCTGGCGTCGGCAATGGCGCCCCCGCGCCGGCCGCGCCCGCCAACGATCCGCGCCAGAGGCCGGACGCAATCGACCCAAAGGCGCCACCGCCCAACAGCCCGCGCGCCGACAAGACCAAGCCGTCGGGCGCCGCGCCCGGGTTCAGCCTCAACTGATTGTACGCGAAGGACGAACGAGATGGACTATCGCTACGCAAAGCTGATCCTCACCGCGCCGCTGATGGCAGTGGCAGCGTGCACCGGCACCTATAATCGCGGCATCGAGCCGGCGCATCAGCCTGTGGTGCATCACGAGAATTACGCCTTCGATGTCGTCACCAATGGCGGCTATCTCGCTGCTGGCGAAGACGCGCGGCTGCAAGGCTGGCTCGCCTCCATGCGGCTTGGCTATGGCGACCATGTCGCAGTCGACGATCCGGCTGGCGTCGGCCATGGCGCGCGCGCGCAAATCGCCGGCGTGCTGGGCGATTACGGCATGTTCCTCGATGAAGCGGCGCCGATCACCCAGGGCGAAATTGCCCCCGGATCGGTCCGCGTAGTCGTTATCCGCTCGAGCGCCAGCGTTCCTGGCTGCCCCGATTTCAGCCGCGACAACAAGCCCAATTTTGAAAGCCACACCTCGTCCAACTTCGGTTGCGGCGTGAACGGCTCGCTGGCGGCGATGGTCGCCAACCCGGACGATCTCGTCCGCGGCCAGCCTGGCGCCCATACGGTGGACACGCGCATCGCGACCAAGGCGATCGAAACGCTGCGCAAGGCGCCCAATACGGGCGCGGCCGGGTTGAAGTCGGAAGGGACAACCAAGTAATGAACGCTCCCTGGACCATGCGCGCGGGTCTGCGTGATCCCTTCATCGCTTTCGTCAGCGACGAGGCGACGGCGGAAATTCTGCGGCCGATCGCGGTTGAAATGGGCTGGGAGCCCGAACGGGTCAACAAGGGCGGCCTGCGCAACGCGGTGCAGACGCTGTCCGTCAGCGCGAGCCCCAATATCCTGTTCGTCGACTTGTCCGAGTCGGGCGATCCGCTCAATGACATCAACGCGCTCGCCGAGGTTTGCGAGCCCGGCACGCTGGTCATCGCCAGCGGCATGGTCAACGATGTGCGCTTGTACCGCGATCTGGTGGCGAGTGGCATTCAGGATTATCTGCTCAAGCCGCTCTCGCCCGATCAGCTGCGCGACAGCTTCGCCAATGCGATGGCGATCCTGAGTGCGCCCAAGGCGGGCGATAGCGCGCCGGAACGGCCGCACAGCTCGATCGCGGTGATCGGCACGCGCGGCGGCGTCGGCGCGTCAAGCATCGCGACGTCGCTTGCCTGGCTGACCAGCAGCAAGATCAACCGCACCACTGCCTTGCTCGATCTCGATGTGCATTTCGGCACGGGCGCCCTCGCGCTCGATCTGGAACCCGGCCGTGGCCTGACCGACGCGATCGAGAATCCGAGCCGTATCGACGGCTTGTTCATCGAACGCGCGATGGTGAAGGCGAACGACAATCTCGCCATTCTCTCGGCCGAAGCGCCCATCAACGCACCGGTGCTGAGCGACGGTTCTGCCTTCTATCAGCTCCAGGACGAAATGCGCGCGGCGTTCGAGTGCACGATTACCGATCTGCCGCGGCTGATGCTGGTGCAATATCCGCACTTGATGAGCGATATCAACGCCACGGTGATCGTCACCGAGCTGACCTTGGCGTCGGCGCGCGACACGATCCGCCTGCTGTCGTGGATGAAGACCAATGCGGCCCAGTCGCAGATCGTGATCCTCGCCAACCGCGTGCACAACAGCCCGCAGCTCGAAATTTCACGCAAGGATTTTGAAAGCTCGATCGAACGCAAAGTCGATTTCGTCGTGCCGTTCGATCAAAAGCTGGCCGCCCAAGCGGCCAAGCTCGGCAAGTCGATCGCGGAGGCTGGCAAAGGCAGCAAGACCGCTCAACCGCTTTACCAGCTGACCGAACAGTTGATCGACGCGCTCGATGGCGCCGCCGGCGGCACGGCCGAGCCCAAGGGCGGCAAGGCCAAGAGCGCCGGCCAGTCGCTGCTCGGCAAGTTCGCCGACCTCAAATCGATCATGCCGAAGGGCGGCAAGAAGAAGTAACCGGTCCAGCCCGCGCAAGCGGGCGGCCCGCCAGTTTGACCGACGCGTAACCGGGGACACCCAGGCACATGCTTTCAATGCCGATGCTCATCATGGCCGCCGCCGCGATCATCGTTATCGGCATGCTGGCGTTTGCCTTTAGCGGGCCCTCACCGCAGCGCGTGATGAACCGTCGCCTCACGGCGGTGCGTGGTCGCCATGGAGCGACTGCGGCGGTCGTGGAAGCACAGATCGCGCGCCGCATCTCGGCTGGCCGCAATACGCGGATGGACGAAGCGGTGATGCGCTTCCTGCCCAACCCCGCGCTCCTCAAGAAGCGCCTCGCGATGACGGGCCGTACCTGGACGGTCGGCCAGTACGGCATGGTGTCGGGCGGCTTGATCCTGGTGCCGGCGATGCTGCTATGGCTGCGCGGCGCACCGCTGCTGCTCGCGCTGTTCGTCGGCCTGCTGATGGGTGCGGGCTTGCCGCACTGGTTCATCGGCAAGCTGATTCAGCGTCGCGTCGCCAAGTTCAACGCCAAGTTCCCCGATGGGATCGAGCTGCTCGTCCGCGGCCTGCGCTCGGGTCTGCCGATCACCGAGACAATGGCCGTTGTCGGCGCCGAGATTGACGGCCCGGTCGGCGTCGAGTTCCGCGCGATCACCGACAAGATGAAGATCGGCAAGTCGATGGACCTGGCGCTGCAGGAAACCGCTGACCGGCTCGGCACGCCCGAATTCCAGTTCTTCGTCATCTCGATCGCGATCCAGCGCGAAACCGGCGGCAACCTGGCGGAAACGCTGTCGAACCTCGCCACCGTACTGCGCCAGCGCGGCCAGATGAAGCTCAAGATCAAGGCGATGTCGTCGGAATCGAAGGCATCGGCTTACATCATCGGCTCGCTGCCATTCATCGTGTTCGTGCTGATCTGGTTCGTGAACGGCAGCTATATGCAGAAGTTCTTCGAGGATCAGCGGCTGATGGTCGCTGGCGGCGGTGGCATGCTGTGGATGGCGATTGGCGCCTTCATCATGGCCAAGATGATCAACTTCGAGATCTAGGGAACCGACGCCGTGCCCACCACTCATGCCGGTCCTACCCTGCTCGGCGTCGACGTGATCAGCGTCGCGACGGTGCTGGCCGGCCTTGCCGCGTTCATGGTCCTCGTCGCGCTCTACGCCGCGACCACGGTCCGCGATCCGATGGCGAAGCGCGTCAAAGCGCTCAACGACCGTCGCGAGCAGCTGAAGGCGGGCATCACCGCATCGACCAAGCGCCGCGCCAAGCTCGTCAAGCAGAACCAGACGACCGACCGCATCCGCAACGTGCTGCAGTCGCTGAAGGTGCTGCAGGACAGCCAGGTCAAGCAAATCCAGATCAAGATGATGCAGGCCGGCATCCGCTCGAAGGAATATGCGGTTGCGGTCATTTTCGCGCGGATGGTGGCGCCGATCGTGTTCGGCGGATTCATGGTCTATCTCGTCTATGGCACCAACGCCTTCGCTGACTGGTCGCCGATCAAGGCCTATGGCGTCGTCGCGGTGAGCTTCATCGTCGCGTACAAGGCGCCCGACATTTATCTGTCGAACAAGATTTCCAAGCGATCGGACGCGATCCGCAAGGGCTTGCCCGACGCGCTCGACTTGCTCGTCATCTGTGCCGAAGCGGGACTCACCGTGGACGCCGCTTTCGCGCGCGTCGCCAAGGAGCTCGGTCGCGCTTACCCTGAATTGGGCGACGAGTTCAGCCTCACCTCGATCGAACTCGGCTTCCTGACCGATCGGCGCCAAGCGTTCGAGAATCTGGCGATGCGCGTCAATCTGGAAGCGGTCAAAGGCGTCGTCACCACCATGGTACAGACCGAAAAATACGGCACGCCACTGGCTTCCGCGCTGCGCGTGCTCTCCGCCGAATTCCGCAACGAGCGCATGATGCGCGCCGAGGAGAAGGCCGCGCGCCTGCCCGCGATCATGACCGTGCCGCTGATCCTGTTCATTCTGCCGACGCTGTTCGTCGTCATTCTCGGCCCGGCGGCGTGCTCGATCTCGGACGCCTTCAAGCACGGCATTTAGGGCCAGACGGCGCTTGATCGACGGGGCTTAAAACGGCACAATACGAGGCGTAACGACTCCTTCCAGGAAAAGGCGCCGCGATGCCAAGCTTGCCCGATTTTTCGAGCCTTGCTCCCTATGTGCGTAGCGTAACCGACCAGCCGATCGTTCATCAGGTGCTGAGCCAGCCGCAGCTGGCGTGGGAAACCGCCGGCGGTGCAGCCGTGCTCGGCCTGCTCCTCGGCTTCGCTCTGCGCGGCTCGGGCCGCAAATGGCGCAAGCGCTATGCGCAGGAAAGCGAGTTCTACGCCACCTATCGCACCCAGGCGGACGACATGTTTCGCACCCAGAAGGCGCGCATTGCCGAGCTGGAAAGCGAGCTGGCCGCGGCGAAGACTGCCAAGGCGGCGGCGCCCGTCGTCGAAACAGCTCCAGCGCCGGCGCCAGCACCCGAGCATGTCGAGGCCCCAGCGGCGCCCGTTGCGGTCGTGGAAGCGCCGGCTGCTGTGCCCGAACCTGCTCCGGCGCCCGAACCCGCTGTCGCGATGCCCGCCTGGGCCGCGCCGGTGCCCGACATGTCGCAAATCGCCGCGACAGCGCCCACCGACGCAGCAGCGCATGAAGCAGCAGCGCATGAGGCTCACGCGCCGGCTGCTGCCCATGACGAGGCTGTGGCAACCCATGAGGCAACCGAGGCCGCTGCTCCCGTCGCCGAGGCGCACGCTGCCGACAACCTCACGCGACTGCGTGGCCTTGACGAGAACCTCTCGCACAAGCTCGGCGCGCTGGGCGTCACGCGCTTCGAAGAGATCGAGAAGCTGAGCGCCGAAGACGAAATCGCGCTCGAGGAACGGCTGGGCGTGCCCGCCGGCTTCATCGCGCGCGAGCAATGGCGGTCGCAAGCCGCGCTGCTCCGCGCCGGCAACGAAGCCGAGTTCAACGAGCGTTACGCGCTGGTCGACGCCTGATCGCTAGCGCTAAGCCGCGCGGCAGGTCGAGTGCCGGCGCGCGGCGTCGATCGCGTCGGTCGGCTTGGTGCGATCGATCAGGATGCGGACCAGCGCGACGCCGCTTGACCCCACTACCGTGACCGGCGTGTAGCCGGCGTGCGCCACCTGGCCGACGTGCAGGATCGCCACTCGGATTGCCGCGCCGCCCGATTGGCGGTTGTTGCGCACGAACGCGACGTCGGTCTTGCGATCGAACACCGACAGCGACCAGTAAGGTGCCGCGACCGGCTGGACATCGACGAGCACCGGGTGCTGGGACACATTGTAGACGCAGGTCGAATAGAGCAGATCGGGGCTCGGCCGGACGATGGCGCGCGATTGCGCGGTGACGATCGGGCCGTGCATCATCCGATTGATGCCGGCAACGCTGGCAATGCGATACTCAGCGAGGTGCATCAGCGCGCGCGGCACCGCCAGCATCGTGACGTGCCACGCGACCGCCGCGACCACCACACCGGCGATCCCCGGCCCCAGCCAGCGCGAGGCCATCAGCAGCCCTCCTTGACGATGCTCGGCACTTGCGCGCGCGTCAGGCTGACCTTGCCGCTCTCGGCGGGAAGATAGGTGCGCAAGGTGAGCGCGATGTTACCCTCGCCGCCGCTCGGCAGCCAGTGGCCAGGTTGCGCAGTCGGTGCGACCACCACTTGCCAATGCGCCGGTTCGGCGGGCGGCAACGCGATGCTGCCGACCGAATAGACGTTCGCCGGGTTGGCGATCAGATAGCCGGCGCGATCATAGACGGTCAGGCTCCACCACGCCGCCGGCAGCGCGCCGCCGGTGACGCGATAGCGGCATTTGGCATCGAGCGGCTGCCGGCATCGTCGCTATCGGCGGTGTAGTAGCGCGCCTCGCTCGCCGGCAGCGCGAGCAGGCCGTAGAGCGCCACGACCGCGCGGGTATAGGCACTGGCTTGAGTGGTGCCGAAATCCTTGCCCGTCGTCCACGGACCGATCCGCTCCTGCGTGCCGAAGCCGCCGGCGCGCACCGCGAGCACGGCGCCGCCGGTGCCAATCAGCCCGCCGATGACGATCGCGATCAGATAGCGAACCAGCCCCCGCATGCGCGCCAGTTTAGATCAACGCCGGCCGGTTGCGCAACGCAGCGCCGCGCGGCGCGCCCAGGGCGTCGGGAAAGCGAGCATATCGCGCTGATAGGTCTCGACAACCTCGGCAAGCGGGCGGCCTTTGCCGTCGAGCACCAGCGCGCGGTGACGGAGCAATTCGGCGGGTACGGCCTCGCAACGGCGCGCGACCGGGCTTGCTGACCGCTGTTCCCAGCCGGCCGGTACCGGATGCCACAGCCGCTCGGCCGAGAGCGTCTGCCGCGAGGGTTTGAGCGACGCGATCACGCGGCCGAACGGCGTATCGGTGCTCCCGAGCGCCGTCACCATTGCCGGGTCGAGCCGGGCGGGGACGAACCAGTTCTCCGCCACCGACAGCACATGGCCGCCGCACATCAGCCGGACGCGACGGTAGGATACAGCCTCGTCGGCGCCGATGCCGAGATGCGCGCGCTGCTCTGGCGTCGGTGCGACCGGCGGGCCGTGATCGGCAACCGCGACGATCGTCGGGTCCGCCGCCAGCTTATGCGCCGCGCACCATTCCCCCAGCGTTGCCGTGGCGCTGCGCGTGGCCAGCAGCTGCTCGTCGAGCCCGGCGATCAGCGCCTCGGCTTGCGCATGCGCCAGCGCGTCGGGCGGCACAGGAGCAACCTGCGCCGCCGCCAGTGCCGCCGCGAGCAGCATCAGCCGCGCGCCTTGAGCGCCGCCTGCGCCGCTGCTAGCCGCGCGATCGGCACGCGATAGGGCGAGGCCGAGACATAATCGAGGCCCACCTTCTCGCAGAACGCAATGCTCGCCGGATCGCCGCCATGCTCGCCGCAAATGCCGAGCTTGATGTCGGGGCGCGTCTTGCGCCCACGCTCGGCGGCGAGCTCGATCAGCTGGCCGACGCCTTCGATGTCGAGGCTGACGAACGGATCGCGCTCGTAGATCCCCTTGTCGACATAAGCGGTCAGGAAGCGCGCGGCGTCATCGCGGCTGACGCCAAGTGCAGTCTGCGTCAAGTCGTTGGTACCGAACGAGAAGAACGCGCCAACCTCGGCGATCCTGTCGGCCATCAACGCGGCGCGCGGCAGCTCGATCATCGTGCCGACGAGATAGTCGACCGTCGCGCCAGCTTCCGCGAACACCGCCTTCGCCGCGCGATCAACGACGTCCTTCATTAGCTCCAACTCGCGCCGCGTGGCGACGAGCGGAATCATCACTTCGGGGATCGGTGCGGCACCAGTGCGCTTGCCGACCTCGATCGCCGCTTCGAAAATCGCGCGTGCCTGCATTTCGTAAATTTCGGGATAGGTCACGCCGAGCCGGCAACCGCGATGGCCGAGCATCGGGTTGAACTCGTGCAACTCGGCCGCGCGCCGCTTGAGCGCCTCAATGCCGACGCCGGCCGCATCCGCGACATCGGCGAACTCGGTTTCCTCATGCGGCAGGAATTCATGGAGCGGCGGATCGAGCAGGCGGATCGTCACCGGCAGCCCCGCCATCACGTCGAAAATTTCGATAAAATCGCGGCGTTGTTCGGGTAACAGTTTGTCGAGCGCGGCGCGCCGGCCCGCTTCGTTGTCGGCCAGGATCATCTGGCGGACGGCGGTGATGCGGGCGGCATCGAAGAACATATGCTCGGTGCGGCACAGCCCCACGCCTTCCGCGCCGAATTCGCGCGCGGTGCGGCAATCGAGCGGGGTTTCAGCGTTAGCGCGGACCTTCATCCGCCGCACTTCGTCCGCCCAGCCCATCAGCACGCCGAAATCGCCGGCAAGCTCGGGCTGCACGGTCGGCACCGCGCCCAGCATCACTTCGCCGGTCGCGCCGTCGATGGTGATGGTGTCGCCTTCCTTCACTTCGCGGACGCCGCCAGCGTCGGTCACGCGCATCACCCGCGCCTTCAGGTCGATCGAGATGGTGCCCGCGCCCGACACGCAAGGCCGGCCCATGCCGCGCGCCACCACCGCCGCGTGGCTGGTCATGCCGCCGCGCGCGGTGAGGATGCCCTTGGCCGCGTGCATGCCGTGAATGTCCTCGGGCGAGGTTTCGACGCGGACCAGGATCACCGCTTCGCCCAGCTCGGCGCGCCGTTCCGCGCTTTCGCTGTCGAGCACGACAATGCCCGAGGCGGCACCGGGGCTCGCCGGCAGACCGCGAGTCAGCACATCGCGCGGCGCTTTGGGGTCGAGCGTCGGGTGGAGCAGCTGATCGAGCGCCTGCGCATCGACCCGCGCGACCGCTTCTTCCCGGGTGATCAGCCCTTCATTGGCCATGTCGACCGCGATCTTGAGCGCGGCGGAGGCTGTGCGCTTACCCGAGCGCGTCTGCAGCATCCACAATTTGCCGCGCTCGACGGTGAATTCGATGTCCTGCATGTCGCGATAATGCGTTTCGAGCAGGTCGAACACGCGGGCGAGCTCGGCATAGGTTTCCGGCATCGCCTCTTCCATGCTGAGCGGCTTGGCCCCCGCCGCCTCGCGCGCCGCCTTGGTCAGGTACTGCGGCGTGCGGATGCCGGCGACGACGTCCTCGCCCTGCGCGTTGATCAGGAACTCGCCATAATAAGCGCGGTCACCCTTGGACGGATCGCGGGTGAACGCCACGCCCGTGGCCGAGGTGTCGCCCATATTGCCGAACACCATGGCCTGCACGTTGACCGCGGTGCCCCAATCGCCGGGGATGCCGTTCAGCCGGCGATAGACCTTCGCGCGCTCCGACTGCCACGATCCGAACACCGCGCCAACCGCCCCCCACAATTGGTCATGGACATCCTGCGGAAAGGGCTTGCCCCATAATTTCTGGACCAGCGCCTTGTATTCGGCCACCAGCGCCTGCCAGTCGGCAGCGGTCATCTCGGTATCGAGGAAATAGCCCTGGTCTTCCTTGGCGATTTCCAGCGCTTCCTCGAACGCGCCATGGTCGAGCTCGAGCACCACGTCCGAATACATCTGGATGAAGCGCCTATAGCTGTCCCACGCAAAGCGCGCGTCGCCGCTGGTCGCCGCCAACCCTTCCACTGTCGCATCGTTGAGGCCGAGGTTGAGGACGGTGTCCATCATCCCCGGCATCGACACCCGCGCGCCCGAGCGGACCGAGACGAGCAGCGGATTGGCGGCATCGCCGAACGCCTTGCCGGTCACGCGCTCGATATGCGTCAGCCCCTCGGCGACTTCGGCACGCAGCGAGTCCGGGAAGACCTCGCCGTCTTCATAATAGCGCGTGCACATCTCGGTCGAGATCGTGAAGCCGGGCGGCACCGGCAGGCCGATCGACGCCATGCCGTCAAGGTTCGCGCCCTTGCCGCCGAGGAGGTTCTTGTCGCCCTTGCCGCCATCCGACACGCCGCCGCCGAAGCGATACACGTACTTTGTCATGCTGGTTCGCCCGCCTTCGCTAAGTAGCTTATCCGCCAAGAGAAATCGGCGAATGTTCGCGAATGTTCGCAGTGACCATGGGCCCCGCTCATCCTTCGATTTTCGAGAAGTCGGCCACGGCATGCACCGCGTCGCGCACCCGCGCCAGCAGTGCGAGCCGCGCCGCGCGCTTGGCGGGATCGCTGTCGTTCACCGTCACCGTGTCAAAGAACGCATCGATGGGCGCGCGCAGCGTGGCGAGCGCCGCCATCGCCCCTTCGAAATCCTCGCGCGCGATGGCGTCGGCCGCAGCAGGCGCGGCGGCGTCGAGCGCGGCGATGAGATCAGCTTCGGCGATTTCGGGGGTGTAGGACAGGGCTTCCACTCCCCTCCCTGGAAGGGAGGGGTCGGGGGTGGGTAGAAGCTGGGCAGCGCCGCGCGTGGGTCGACCCACCCCCAGCCCCTCCCTTCCAGGGAGGGGGGCGGCGCCCTCCTTCTTCAGGATATTCGCCGCGCGCTTGTACCCGGCGAGCAGGTTCGCCCCATCCTCGGTGGTGATGAAGGATTGGAGGGCGCGGACGCGAGCGAGCAGGCGGACAAGATCATCCTCGCCGCCCAGCGCGAACACCGCATCGATCAGGTCGTGGCGAACGCCCGCTTCGCGCTGCTGGACTTTGAGGCGGTCGGCGAGGAATTGATTCAGTAACCTAGCGTTGTCTATCCCCCGCTCGATTAGATCCCGCTGTTTCTCGTCTTTGGCCTCAAGCGCTGCGTTGGCTAAGGACGGTCTCAGTGTCTCGGCAAATCGTCGGGATTGGATTGCCCAAAAGTCTTCCTCAAATGGAATGACTTGCTGCCAAGCAATATTTTGAATTTGCAAAACCATCGCCGTCTGGAAAGGGGATGTAAGTCCTACGCGCATTCTGTTTTCGACTACGGTCCGGATCAATCCAAGCATCGCCCGACGCAGAGCAAACGGGTCCTTTGATCCTGTGGGACGCTCATCAATTAAAAAGAACCCAACCAACGTATCCAGCTTATCCGCCAGGCTAACCGCCACCGTCACCGGCTCGGTCGGCACGTCATCGCCTGCGCCCACCGGCTTGTAGTGATCGCGGATCGCGGCGGCGACGCGTTGGTCTTCGCCTTGCGCGAGCGCGCAATAGCCGCCCATCACGCCCTGCAGCTCGGGGAATTCGCCGACCATGCCGGTGACGAGATCGGCTTTGCAAAGGCGGGCGGCGCGTTCGGCGAGGGCGGCGAGTTCCTCTTTCGTCACCCCAGCGAAAGCTGGGGTCGTTTGCAGCCTATGCTCCGCGTGATCGCCAGCGATCCCAGCTTGCGCTGGGATGACGATATCGGACTCCACCAGCCAGCGCGCCAGCTTGGCGACGCGCTCGACCTTGTCCGCTACCGTCCCCAATTTCTCGTGGAAGACGATCCGGTCGAGCTTCTTCGCCTGCGCCTCCAGCGGCACCTTGAGGTCGGTTTCAAAGAAGAAACGCGCGTCGCTTAGCCGCGCGGCGAGCACTTTGCGGTTGCCCTCGACGATCTTCGCGCCGCCATCCGCCGCCGCGATATTGGCGACGCAGATGAAGGCGTTGGCAAGGGATCCCATCAAAGTATTACTTTGATGGGGCCCGGCAAGTTTGCCCGCGCTGTCGCTACACACGAAATATTTCTGGTTCACCCGCGCGGTCAGCTGGATCACCTCGGGCGGCACGCTGAGGAACGCGTCGTCGAAGCGGCCGAGCAGCGGCACCGGCCATTCGGTGAGGCCGGCATTCTCGGCGACCAGCCCCTCGTCCTCGATCAGCGCGAGGCCAGCCTCGGCGGCGAGTTCGGCTGCGCGGGTGCGGATGAGAGCGGCGCGCTCGTCCTGATCGACAATGACGTGCGCGGCGCGGAGTTGCTCGGCATAAGTCGCGGGGCTCTCGATCGCGATTACGCCCGAGGACATGAAGCGATGGCCGATGGTGGCCCGGCCACTAGTGATGCCGGCGACTTCGCACGGCACCACCTCGCCGCCGAACAGCGTGACGATGCCCTGGAGCGGCCGCACCCAGCGCAGGCTTTCGGTCGAGAGCGACGCCTCGCCCCAGCGCATCGATTTGGGCCAGGGGAACGCGCGGATGATCGCGGGGATCGCCTCGGCGAGCACGTCCACCGTCGCGCGGCCGGGCTTGTCGATCACCGCGAAGAGCACGCCGTCGCGCTCGACGAGTTGATCGCGCGTCAGGCCGGTCTTGCGGAGGAAGCCCTCCAGCGCCTGTTCGGGGGCGTTGGCGCGGGGGCCCTTGATTTCTTCCGACGCCGCTGCGGTTTCATTGGGCAAATCGCGCGCGATGAGCGCCAGCCGGCGCGGCGTGGCATGAGTGACTAGCTCGCCCGCCTTGAGCCCGGCCTTGTCCAGCTCGGCCGCGAACAGCCGCGCTAGGTCCTCGCGTGCCTTCGACTGCATGCGCGCGGGGATTTCTTCCGAGCGGAGTTCGAGGAGGAAGTCGGTCATCTCACCGGCCTTCCCCGGCGAAGGCCGGGGCCCAGCATTGGACCGCACGCAACTGGCCCCCGGCTTTCTCCGGGGAAGGCAGCGAGCGAGCGGAAACGCGCCTCATCACGCGCTCCACCCGTTCTTCGCCATCCACGCCGCGCACGCGCCTTTCGCCAAGTCACGCACCCGGCCGATATAGGCCTGGCGCTCGGCGACCGAGATCACGCCGCGCGCTTGCAGCAGGTTGAAGACGTGGCTCGCCTTGATCGCCTGCTCATAAGCCGGGATCGGCAGGTTGGCGGCGAGGCTGTTTTCGCATTCGGCGGCATGCTTGCGGAACTGGTCGAAGAGCGACTCTGTGTCGGCGACTTCGAAATTCCACGCGCTCATCTCGCGCTCGTTTTCGAGAAAGACGTCGCCATAGGTCATTTGCGGCGTGTTGCCCTGCGCGTCGTTGAACGCGAGATCGTACACGCTGTCCTTGTTCTGGATGTACGTGGCGAGGCGTTCCAGCCCATAAGTGAGCTCGCCCGCGACCGGCTTGCAGTCGAAGCCGCCCATTTGCTGGAAATAGGTGAACTGGGTCACTTCCATCCCGTCGCACCACACTTCCCAGCCCAGCCCCCACGCGCCGAGCGTCGGGCTTTCCCAATCGTCCTCGACGAAGCGGATGTCATGGGCCGTGAAATCGATGCCGATCGCGGCGAGGCTGCCCAGATACAGCTCCTGCAGGTCAGGCGGGCTGGGCTTCAGGATGACCTGATATTGGTAATAATGCTGCAGCCGGTTCGGGTTCTCGCCATAGCGGCCATCGGTGGGCCGGCGGCAGGGCTGGACGAAGGCGGCGTTCCACGGGTCCGGCCCCAGCGCGCGCAGCGTGGTCGCGGTGTGGAAAGTGCCCGCGCCCATTTCCATGTCATAAGGCTGGAGGATCAGGCAGCCGCGCGCGCTCCAATAATCGTGGAGCGTCAGGATCATGCGCTGGAAGCTGAGTGGTTGGGCAGTCAAACCGGTGGCCTTCGCACCTGCAAAACGAACTGCGCCGCGCTTTGACCGATGCGGCCCAAGGGGTCAATGCTTCGTATTGGCACTTGCTGGCCCCGCGATTGCGATGAAAGGATTGACCGGAGCGACGAGCCGCCGCACCTAAGGCGCAGGCCATGCGCACGCCGCCGACCCCCTCCGCGCGATCGGGCGCCAAGACGGTCGGCCGGCTGATCGCGGCGGCGTTGCTCCTGGCGACGAACGCGGCGACGGCGGATCGCGGGCCGCATTTGCCTTATCCCAGCTTCGCGCCCGATCTCAGGATCGCGCCGCGCGACACCGCGCTCGCCAATGCCCGCGCCGCGCGTGCCCGGGAGCTTGCCGAGGATATGGCGGTGGGCGGCGCGCGGCAGAGCTATCGCCCGCGCCCGGCGATCTGGCGGATCGGCAACCGGCGCGCGGCGATCTATCTGTTCGGCACCATCCATGTGCTGCCGCCGGGCTTCCAGTGGCGAACGCCGCTGCTCGAAGCGATCGCGCGGCGCTCGCGCGGGCTGATCGTCGAATCGGCGGGCGATGATGACGATGCCGCGCGGCTGATCGATCAGGCGCCGGTCGGCCATGCGCTGCCGCCGCTTGCCGAGCGCGTGTCGCCCGATCACCGCGCGGCGCTGCGCCACTTCGTCGCCGGCTTGCCGCCCGATGCTGCGACCTTGCTCGACGGCTTGCCCACCTGGGTCGCGGCGGTCGCGATCGGTTACACCCGCGACGTGCGCGCCGGCGACGTGCCCGGCCCCGGCGCGGATGACTGGCTGACCGAGCAGTTCCGCGCCGCGAAGAAGCCGGTGATCGGCATCGACCGTACCCGCGACGTGCTGCGCGCGGTCGACGCCGTGCCCGAGGCCGAGCAGCGCCGCCTGCTGGATGCCGCGCTCGACGCTCCCGATCGCACCGCGGCGCAGCGCCACGCCCCGCTCGACGCCTGGGCACGCGGCGACGTGACGCCCGATTCGGCGCTGGCCCGCGAGCTCAACGCGATTCGGGCGACGCCGGCCTTCGCCAAGCCGCTGATGATCGACCGCAACCGCGCCTGGGCGACTGAGCTGAAGCGCCGCCTGCGCCGGCCGGGCACCTACCTGTTCGCCGCAGGAATCGGCCATTTTATCGGCACGGGATCAGTGATCGAGCATCTGCGCGCCAGCGGTGTGCGCGTGGTGCGGGTGGAGTAGCACGTCAGGCACCAGCGACCTTTAGTAAGGGTCACTTGACAATGTCGCGACTCGCTGTCATTTAGTCAGCGTCACCTGACATTGGGTCGGGCGACCGAACGAGGTGCTGACGATGCGCAGAGGCTGCAACAACCGGATGAGCCGCCGCGACGAGTGGATCGTGCTCGGCTCGAGCCTGTTCACCGTCTTCGTCTCATTTTTCGCCGTCATCGCGCGATGACGGGGCGATGGACGACGACATGAAAAACCGGCTGAAAGTGCTGCGCGCCGAACGCGACTGGAGCCAGGCGGAGCTTGGCGGCCGGCTCGGCGTGTCGCGCCAGGCAGTTAATGCGATCGAGACGGGGAAATATGACCCGTCGCTCCCGCTCGCTTTCAAGATCGGGCGGCTGTTCGACCTGCGGATCGAGGAGATTTTCGATGATGGGGATGGCAATGACTGACGCACGCCAATTGGGGCCGGGAGAACTCGCCGCGCGCAAGCGTGCGCGCTACCGGCTGATCGTGCTCACCGGCTGCGGCCTGTTCGGCGGCGTGCTGGGCGCGTTCATCGGCGCGGCGGTGGCGGAAGGGCACGCGACTACCAATGGCTGGTTTGATCCTGCCAAATTGGTGCTGAGCCCCATTGCCGCCACGGTGCTGGCGCTTGGCTTCGTGATCGGTCTGGTCGGCCTCCCCGTCTATTTTTTCGGCCAGGTCGACGAGCTGAAAGTCCGCCGCAACCTGCAAAGCATGACCGGCGGGCTGCTCGCCGTGCTGGGCGGCTACCCGGCCTGGCAATTGCTTGCGGCGGGCCGGCTGGTGCCGCAGCCCAGCGCGTTCGGCATCTGGCTGATCGGATATTTCAGCATGGTCGCAATGTACCTGGTGTTCAAGGTGCGTGATTGACCGACTGGCTGTTGAGTAAGCGGATTGAGGAGACAGGCAATGACCGATGCTCAGTTGCATAGCTTGGAACCCGGCATTGGCGAAGCGGCCGAGCGCGAGCGCTTGCGTCAGGTCCGCCGGATCAGGGATTTCCTGATTATCGGCCTGGTGATCGCGGTGGCTGGCCTGCCTTTCACCGCCGGACTGTTCAATGGACTGACGGGCGGCCCCGCAGCAGAGCCGCGCTGGGTTCACGCGGCACCGGCCGCGCTTTCAACCTTGATCGCAGCGGTTGGCGGATGGCTCGGGTGGCGCCGAGCCGACGAGCTGAAGCGCCGCCGGGCGATCAACACGATCGCGATCTTCGGCGCCATCATTCTATTTGGCGCGCCACTGGTATTCTCGTGGAACGCCGCGTTCGACAATCAAATCGACCTTACCCTCGCGTTTTTCGGCGCCTTGCTGGTTCTCCTGGTGGTCGCGACTTACCAGCACTGGCGGGCGTGACGAAGCTTGCTTTGCTCCATGAAAAGGACTGAATTCATGATGTTCCGTAAAGCCGTTCTCAGTGCATCGCTCGCGCTGCTGTTCGCCGGGCCCGCCATGGCGCAGACCGCGCCAGCCGCCACGCCCGCCCCCACCGCTGCGACCATCCCCGCCGACCCCGCTTTGTGGGTGGTGAAGGACAAGGACACGACGATCTATCTGTTCGGCACCGTCCATGTGTTGAAGCCCGGCCTCAGCTGGTTTGACCACGCGGTCAAGACGGCGTTCGACAAGTCCGATCAGCTCGTCCTCGAAATCCCGCTGCCCGATCCCGAAGAAGCGAAGGGCATCGTATTGCCGCTTGCGATCGACTCCAGCGGCAAGACGCTGACGTCGAAAATCCCGCCGGCCAACCTTCCGGCCTATCAGGCGGGGCTCGCCAAGCTTGGCGTGCAGCCGGCACAGCTTGATCCGCTCCAGCCCTGGTTCGCCTCAATATCGCTGTCGAACGGGCTGCTCCTGAAATCGGGCTACAACCCCGAAAGCGGTGCCGAGCGCACGCTCGATGCCGCCGCCAAGGCCGAGCACAAGCCGGTGATCGGCCTGGAAACGCTGTCGCAACAGCTCCATTATTTCGCGGATCTGCCGCAGGACGAGCAGGTTAAGTTCCTGCTGTCCGGCATCAAGGACGCCGACAAGTTTGACAGCACGATCGCCGAGATGGTCGACGACTGGGCCAAGGGCCAGCCGGACAAGCTCGCCGAAGTGATGAACCGCGATTATGACGAGAGCCCGCTGATCACCAAGACGCTGCTCACCGATCGCAACAGCCGCTGGGCCGACTGGATCAACGAGCGGCTGAAGCAGCCGGGCACGATCTTCATCGCGGTCGGCGCCGGGCATCTGGCGGGCGCGAACAGCGTGCAGGCGCAGCTCGCCGCCAAATATCATATCAAGGCCGAGCGGATCGCTTATTGATCCGGCTGCTGCCCCCTTGGCGAGCGCTTGGCCCCGCGCTCGCCCTGCTGGCGGCGGTGTTGACGCCCGCCGCCTGTTCCCGGCCGCGCTCGACCCCGGCGCGGCCGGCCCTGTTCATGGTGCGCGATGCCGATACGGTGATCTGGCTGTTCGGCACGATCCACGCACTGCCGCCCGGGGTGGACTGGCAGACGCCGGCGATCCGCACGGCGGTCGATCGGGCGGACACGCTGGTGACCGAAATCCCTGACGCCGAGTTTCGTGATGGCGCGCCGGATTATGACCGGCTGGCACGGCTCGACCCGCCCGTGCCGGCGCTCGGGCGGGTAGCCGCTGAGCAGCGCCCTGCCCTCGTCAAGGCGCTCACCGCTGCCGGATTGGCGCCCGAGACCGCCGCCGCGCTGAAGACCTGGGCAATCGCGACGGCAATCGGATCGGGCGATGCGGTGGCGGATGGCGCCGAGCGTGACGCGGCACCCGAAGCCGTGCTCGCCAGCCGCTTCCGCGCCGCGCACAAGCAACAGGCCGCACTTGAAACGATCCACAGCCAGCTCGCATTGTTCGATGCGCTGAGTGAGACGGAGCAGCGCGCGCTGCTGAGCGCGACCCTCGCTGATCTCGCCAACCCGGCCCGGCGCTATCCAGCGACCCTGGCGGCGTGGGAAGCGGGCAGGCTGGCAGCGCTCGCCGATCCATTGCCCCAGAAGCTCGCCGAGCGCCTCGTCACCGAGCGCAATCGCCGCTGGGCCGATTGGATCGCGAGCCGGCTGCACCAGCCCGGCGCAGTGCTGGTCGCGGTGGGTGCCGGTCACCTCGCCGGCGAGCAATCGCTGCTGGCACTGCTCGCGCGCCGTGGCCTGCGCGTCACCCGCATCGAATAGCGTTGCCCTGCCCCGCCCTTTCCGCTATGCACCCGCGCTTCCGGTCAGGGTCATCCCTGGAGGCTTGGCCGGGTTGATACCATGTTTCGGAGAATGACAGATGAGCGAAGTGTTGACGCTCGCTGCCGAGACGCGCGATCGGGTTGGCAAGGGAGCCTCTCGGTCACTGCGTCGTGACGGCCGCGTGCCCGCCGTAATCTACGGCAACAAGCAGGATCCCCAGGCCGTCCATGTCGAGGAAAAGGCGCTCTATCGCCTGCTCATGACCGGCCATTTCATGAATTCGGTCGTGATGATCGACGTCGGCGGCGCGCCCGTGCGCACGCTGCCCAAGGACGTCGCGTTCGATCCCGTCACCGATCGCCCGGTCCATGCCGACTTTCTGCGCATCGGCGAGCATTCGACCGTGCACGTCTCGGTGCCGGTGCGCTTTACCGATGAGGACGAGTGCCCGGGCATCAAGCGCGGCGGCGTGCTCAACGTGGTGCGCCACGAGCTCGAGCTGGTCGTCGATGCGGCGGAAATCCCCGACGATGTCGAGGTGTCGCTCAAGGGCTTCGAGGTCGGCGCGTCGATCCACATCTCGTCGGTGACGCTGCCCAAGGGCGCCAAATCGGCGATCGAGGATCGCGACTTCACCATCGCCACGATCGTCGCACCGTCAGCGCTCAAGTCGAGCGAAGGCGACAGCGAAACCCCGGCTGCGGGCGGGGAGTAACAGCGCAACGGAGCCCCTCCCCTTCAGGGGAGGGGTTGGGGATGGGGCTGTGCGGCAGAGGCTTTGGCTTGCGGTGAGTCCCCACCCCTGCCCCTCCCCTGAAGGGGAGGGGTGATTGACGATGCAGCTCTGGGCCGGTCTTGGTAATCCGGGAGCGCAATATGCGCTCAATCGGCACAATGTCGGCTTCATGGCAGTCGACGCCATTGCCGAACTGCACAATTTCGACGCGCCCAAGAAGCGCTTTCAGGGCTGGGCGATCGAGGCGCGGCTGGGCACCGAAAAGCTCGTCCTGCTCAAGCCCGCGACCTTCATGAACGAGAGCGGCCGCGCGGTCGGCGAGGCGATGCGCTTTTACAAGCTGTCGCCTGAAGACGTGACGGTGTTCTACGACGAGCTCGATCTCGCGCCGTTCAAGGTCAAGGTGCGGCGCGGCGGCGGCACGGCGGGGCATAACGGCATCCGCTCGATCGTCGCGCATATCGGCGAGGATTTCCGCCGCGTGCGATTGGGCATCGGCCACCCGGGCCACAAGGACCGGGTGCACGGCCATGTGCTGGGCAATTACGCCAAGGCCGAGATGGACCCGCTCGCCGCGATGCTCGGCGCGGTTGCGGCGGAAGCCGAGTGGTTGGCGCAAGGCGATGATGCGCGCTTCATGAACGATGTGGCGCTCAGGTTGCAGCAGTCGGATTAGCGTCCGGCTGAGCCTCCCACGCTTCCCCGGCGCAGGCCGGGGTCCAGCCGGCAGGATAACTTCTCCGCTTCCCCGGCGAAGGCCGGGGCCCAGTCCGGCAAAGTTCTGCGCGGGAGCGCAGAGCGCGCTGCCGCGCGCTTATCTGTCGGGGCTGGGCCCCGGCCTTCGCCGGGGAAGCGAGGGCGGGAACCACTGGCCAAACGCCCTCGCCACCCCTAACCGATGGCAATGCCGACCCGCTCGCTCTTCACCACCCCGCTTTACGAAGCTGCGCTTGCCGACGACGCGCTGCTCGCCGAGCTGCATCGCTCCTGCCTCGCGCTTGCCCAAGACGACACCGCCGGGCGCGCGTGGAGCAAGGCGCATGGCTATCGCGGCTACACCTCCTACGCCTCGCTCAACGACCTGCCGCAGCGCGACCCGGCGTTCGGCGATCTGGCGAAAGCGCTCAATCGCCACGCCGCAGGCTTCGCGAGCCAGTGCGCCTTCGATCTCGGCACCCGCAAGCCCAAACTCGACAGCCTGTGGGTCAATGTGATGAAGCCGGGCGCGACGCATAGCGGGCATATCCACCCGCACAGCATCATCTCGGGCACGATTTATATCGCGGTGCCCCCGGGGAGCGGCGCGATCCGCTTCGAGGACCCGCGCCTATCCCTGATGATGGCGGCGCCCACGCGCCGCGAGGACGCGCCCGAGGCGCTGCGGACCTTCATTCATGTCGAGCCGAAGCCCGACACCATCCTGCTCTGGGAAAGCTGGCTGCGCCACGAAGTGATGCCGCATGCCGGCAAGGGCACGGATGAGCGGATCAGCATCAGCTTCAATTATCGCTGAAGCCGGGTCGATGCGCGAAGTGCCGATGCGACCCCCCGCATACGATGGCACTTCGCGCATCCCCTCCCTGGCGGCGCCGCGGCGTGCGTCTTCACGCGGCACCCCGAAAGCTGACGACGCGAGCAAGAGCAGCCCGCACCGTCGCTATGGTTACCGAGCGATTAACCGTGCATCTTTAGCGACGAATTGATGGCCCTGTCTTGATGCTGGCAATTGCCCCGGCAACGCCCTATCCGCACCCGCAATCCAGCTTTCATCATTTCCGGGACACTCATGGGATTTCGTTGCGGTATCGTCGGCCTGCCCAATGTCGGCAAATCCACCCTGTTCAACGCGCTGACCGAAACGGCGGCGGCGCAGGCGGCCAATTATCCCTTCTGCACGATCGAGCCGAACGTCGGCAACGTCGCGGTGCCCGATCCGCGGCTGCATCAGCTCGCCCAGATCGCGCATTCGGCCAAGGTGATCGAAACCCAGCTCGGCTTTGTCGACATTGCCGGGCTGGTGCGCGGCGCGAGCAAGGGCGAAGGGCTCGGCAACCAATTCCTCGGCAATATCCGTGAGGTCGACGCGATCGTCCATGTGCTGCGCTGCTTCGAAAATGGCGACGTGACGCATGTCGAGGGCAAGGTCGATCCGATCGCCGATGCCGAGACGGTTGAGACCGAGCTGATGCTCGCCGACCTGGAGAGCCTTGAGAAGCGCGTGCCTAACTTCGCCAAGAAGGCCGCGCAGGGCGACAAGGAAGCCAAGACCGCCGCCAGCGTGCTCGGCCAGGCGCTGGAGCTGCTGCGCGCGGGCAAACCCGCTCGGCTGACCGAGCCCAAGGACGAAGATGAGCGCCGCGTGTTCGCCCAGGCGCAATTGCTCACCTCCAAGCCCGTTCTCTACGTCTGCAATGTCGATGAGGGTGATGCGGCGACGGGCAATGCGCTGTCCGAACGCGTGTTCGCCAAGGCGGCGGCGGAAGGCGCCAAGGCAGTGATCGTCTCCGCCGCGATCGAAGCCGAGATTGCGACGATGCCGGCCGAGGATCGCGGCGATTTCCTCGCGGAGCTGGGGCTGGAGGAGACCGGCCTCGCCCGCGTCATCCGCGCCGGCTATGATCTGCTCCACCTGATCACTTTCTTCACCTGCGGCCCCAAGGAAGCGCGCGCCTGGACGGTCGAGCGCGGCGCCAAGGCGCCCCAGGCGGCGGGCGCGATCCACAGCGATTTCGAACGCGGCTTCATCCGCGCCGAGACGATCGCATTCGCCGATTACGTCCAGTTCAACGGCGAGGCCGGCGCGCGCGAGGCGGGCAAGCTGCGCCAGGAAGGCAAGGACTATATCGTCCAGGACGGCGACGTGATGCTGTTTAGGTTTAATGTGTAGCAGCAGACCGATTTCGCTGCCTCGTCATTCCCGCACAGGCGGGAATCCATTCTGGCCAGTGGTTGTGAGAAGCTGAGCGTTCAGCAACAATGGATCCCCGCCTTCGCGGGGATGACGGTTTCGACGATTTGAAACCGAAGGGAGTCGGAAACATGCGCTATTTCGAGGATATCGAGGTCGGGTCGCGGCGGGCGTTTGGCAGCTATCGGGTCACGCGCGAGGAAGTGATCGACTTTGCCTCGAAATATGATCCCCAGCCCTTTCATCTCTCCGACGAGGCGGCGGCGCAGACCTATTTCGGGCGGCTTTCCGCCTCGGGCTGGCATACCGCCGCGATGATGATGGCGATGCTGGTCGAGGATATGAAGAACCACCAGCAGGCGGGGCTGGGCTCGCCCGGCATCGACGAGCTGCGCTGGCTGAAGCCGGTCTATCCCGGCGACACGCTGCGCTGCGAAAGCGAAGTGCTGGACAAGCGCGCCTCGACCAGCCGGCCCGATATGGGCAGCTATCGCGGCAAGACGATTGTCCTCAACCAGCATGACGAGCCGGTGATGTCGGTGATCTCGATCGGGCTGATCCGGACGCGGCCGACGGGCTGACTTAAATCGTCCCCTTCAAGGGGAGTTTGCGGTTGGCCGTGCCCCGCACGGCCAAGGATCGTCCGGGGGACGATCCGACCCCAAACTGGCAGCGCGCAGCGCTGACGGAAGGGTGTCGCCCGCTCGATCGCGCCATACCCCTCCACCATTCGCGTGCCGCGAATGGTCCCCCTCCCCTTACAGGGGAGGATCTGGGTAGCGTTTAGTGGCCCTCGAACGCCACCAGCGCGTCGACCTGCACATCGTCGCTGCGCAGCGCGTCGGCGCCGCCAAGCTCGGGCAGATCGACGACGAACTGCGCTTGCGTCACGTGCGCGCCAGCCTTGCGGAGCAGGCGGATCGCGGCGCGCGCGGTGCCGCCGGTCGCGATCAAGTCGTCGACGAGCAGCACACGCTGGCCGGGGACCAACGCATCCTCGTGCATGGTGATGCGATCGATGCCGTATTCCAGCACATAATCCTCGGCGATCGTCACGCCGGGGAGCTTGCCGTCCTTGCGGATCAAGACGACGCCGGCGTTGAGCGGCACCGCGATGGCAGCGGCGAACAGAAAGCCCCGCGCCTCGATACCCGCAACCAGATCAACCGGCCCGTCGGTCGCCGCGACCATCGCATCGACCGTCAGCTTCAACCCTTCCGCATCGAGCAGCAGCGTCGTGATGTCGCGGAACATGATCCCCGGCTTGGGGAAGTCGGGGATCGTCCGGATGCGGCGCTTGATCTCCTCGTGCGCGGTGGTGGTCGCCATCAATGCGCCGTATCGCGCCAGATGTTGCGATACGCGCCATAGACCAGCACGAGGAAGAACAGCAGGAAGCCGATCACCGCATAGCCGAGTGCGTGGCGCGCCGGCAGTTCGGGCTCGGCTGCCCAGGTCAGGAACGCGGCGACGTCCTTGGCGTTCTGGTCGACGGTCGACTTGGTGCCATCGTCATAGGTCACTTGCCCGTCCGAGCTCAGCGGCGGCGGCATCGCGATGTTGAGGTTGGCGAAATACGGATTGAAATAGAGACCGTCCGGCGTTTTGGCGTCGGGGAAGCGCTTCAGCAGCTCGACACCCTGCGGCAAGTCCGAGCCCGGCGGGTTCTTGTAGCCATTCTGATCGGCATAGCCGGTCAGCAGCGAATAGACATAAGCGCCGCCGCCATGCCGCGCCTTGGTGATCAGCGACAAGTCAGGCGGATTGCCCTGGCCAGGATAATAAACGATCGGAAAATGGTCGGCAGGCGTGTTACCGCGATCGCTGCGCTCCCCGGTCTTGGGGTCGAGCGTCGGCTGCTTGTTCTTGGCGTCCCAATCGCTGGCGATCTTCTTCACCTGCGCGACGGAATAACCGATCTTGGTCAAGTCGCGGAAAGCGACATGGCTCAGCGAATGGCAGTTGGAGCAGACTTCGCGATAGACTTTGAAGCCGCGCTGCAGCTGCGCCAGATCATATTTGCCGAACACGCCGTCCGAGGGGAAAGCGACATTCTTGGGGTGGAGGTGGAATTCCTCCTGCGCGGTCTTGACCGGCGGATCGGTGATGACGCCGCTGATGCTGCTGTAGAGCGCGATGCCGAGCACCAGCACGAAGCCAGCACCGACGAGGCCGAGGATTGCACGAAGCATTGAACGATAGCCCCCTTATTCCGCCGGAACCGCATGCGCCGGCGCCGCGCCGCCATGTTTCGCCAGCACTGCCTCGGTGATCGAATTGGGCAGCGGCTTGGGCCGCTCGATGGCCGCAATTATCGGCAGGATGATCAGGAAATGCGCGAAATAATAGGCCGCGGCGATCTGGCTGGTGATGACGTAGATCGGCTCCGCCGGCGAACCGCCGCACCAGCCGAGCACCAGCACGTCTGCCACCAGGATCCAGAAGAAGATCTTGAAAGTCGGCCGATAATTGCCCGAACGCACTGGCGACGAGTCCAGCCACGGCAGGAAGAACAGGAGGATGATCGACCCGAACATCGCCAGCACGCCCCACAGCTTGGCGGGCAGGATGAAATCGGCGGTGAACGCCCTCAGGATCGCGTAGAACGGCCAGAAATACCATTCGGGCACAATGTGCGCCGGCGTCGAGAGCGGATTGGCCGGGATGTAATTGTCCGGGTGCCCCAGCGCATTGGGGAAGAAGAACAGGATCGCCGCGAACACCAGCAGGAACACGCCCAGCCCGAACCCGTCCTTCGCGGTGTAATAGGGGTGGAACGGCACGGTGTCCTGCTCGCCCTTCACTTCCACGCCGGTCGGGTTGTTCGAGCCCGGAATGTGCAGCGCCCAGACGTGGAGGATAATCACCCCCAGGATCACGAAGGGCAGCAGGAAGTGGAGCGAGAAGAAGCGGTTGAGCGCGGCATTGTCCGGCGCATAGCCGCCCAACAGCCAGATGCGGATCGTCTCGCCCACGCCCGGGATCGCCGAGAAGAAGCCGGTAATCACCTGCGCGCCCCAGAAGCTCATTTGGCCCCAGGGCAGCACATAGCCCATGAACGCGGTCGCCATCATCAGCAGGAAGATGACGACGCCCAACAGCCAGATCATTTCGCGCGGCGCCTTGTAGGAGCCGAAATAGAGGCCGCGGAAAATGTGGATATAGACGACGATGAAGAACATCGACGCGCCGGTCGCGTGGGCATAGCGGATCAGCCAGCCATTATTGACGTCGCGCATGATGTGCTCAACCGAGTCGAACGCGATCGCGCCATTGGCGGCATAATGCATCGCCAGTACGACGCCAGTGACGATCTGGATCATCAGCGCCGCGCCCGCGAGCACGCCAAAATTCCAGAAATAGTTGAGGTTGCGCGGCACCGGATAGCCCGCGCCCACCGCGTCATAAACGAAGCGGGGGAGCGGCAAGCGCTCATCAACCCACTTCATCAACGGGTTCTTGGGTTCGTACTTCTTGGCCCAGGAAAAGCTCATCGTCTTTTACCCCTTAACCGACCACGATCTTGGTATCGCCGGTGAATTTGTAATCCGGCACCGCCAGGTTCTTGGGCGCCGGCCCTTTGCGGATCCGCGCGGCGGTGTCGTACTGGCTGCCATGGCACGGGCAGAAATAGCCGCCGAACTGGCCCTTTTCCTCGCCCTCGCCCGCACCCAATGGTACGCAGCCCAGATGGGTGCAGACGCCGAGCGTCACCAGCCAGTTCTTCTTGCCTTTGGTCCGCTGCTCCAGCGTCTGCGGATCGCGCAGCGTCTTAATGTCGACCGCATCAGCCTCGGCGATTTCCTTGGGCGTCAGGTTGCGGACAAACAGCGGCTGCTTGCGGAACTGCGCCTTGATCGCCTGGCCGGGCTCGATCTTGGAGAGATCAACCTCGGTGGTCGATTCCGCCAGCACGTCGGCGGAAGGGTTCATCTGGTTGATCAGCGGCAGCGCGACCGCGCCAACGCCCACGCCGGCCCAGGCGACCGCAGCGACGTTGAGGAAATCGCGCCGGCGATGGCCGCCTTCCCCTTGGCCTGTCAGGTCGCCGGTCGGAGCAGCGGTTTCAAGACTTGCCATCTAGCTTCCCTTGCACAGTTGATATCGCGAGGATCGGCCCGTTGAGACCCCGGCAATACGATTGCGCCGCCGCCCCGGTGAGGGCAGCGATTCGAGGCCTGATAGACGCGCGCTCGCGGTTTTGCCAACAGCATTTTGACCATATTGCGAGCGCGGCGGAAGCGCCGTTATGCTTGTCGCTGGACGTGTGTTTGCCGCTTGGCCATAGCGCTGCAGATGCGGCTTGCGCTGTTCCAGCCCGATATCGCCGGCAATGTCGGCACCATGCTGCGCCTCGCCGCGTGCCTGGATGTGCCCGTCGACCTGATCGAACCGATGGGCTTTGCCTATAGCGACCGCGCGCTGGCGCGGGCCGGCATGGATTATGCCGCGCAAGCCGAGGTCCGCCGCCACGCCGATTGGCAGGCTTTCCTCGCTGCGACGCCGGGCCGGCTGGTGCTGATGACAACGCGGGGCGCCGAGCGGATCGATCGCTTCGCCTTCACGTCCGGCGACATCATCCTGATGGGCGCGGAATCGAGCGGCGTGCCGGCGCATGTCCATGATCGCGCCGATGCCCGCGTCGCCATCCCGCTGGCACCGGGCCGGCGCTCGCTCAACGTCGCGATTGCGGCGGGGATTGCGCTTGCCGAAGCGCTGCGCCAGACCGGGGGCTGGCCGGGGGAGGCAGACGCATGAACGCGCCACGCGAGATCAAAGGACAACGCTGGGACGGGGTGCGCTTCAACGACTGCTCGTTGAAGGATGCCGAGTTCGACAATGTCAATTTGGGCAATGCACGCTTCGACAACATCAACCTCGCCGGCGCGACGATCAACAATGTCAACCTTTCGGGCGTCGCCATTACCGACGCCAACATCACTGGCCTCACCATCTTCGGCTATGACGTGAAAGCGCTGATCGACCGCGAGCTCGATCGCGATTGCCCTGATCACCACTAACATCCGCACCAGGAACACCGATGAAGCCTCTCGATGACCAGCAGACCGCCGCCCGCCAGTGGTTTGAGCATCTACGCGACCTGATCTGCGCCGAATTCGAGGCGATCGAGCGCGAAGCAGGCTCGGACGCGGCGTTCGACTATACCGGCTGGGACCGCACCGATCCTTCAGGCGCGCCGGGCGGTGGCGGCGTGCGCGGGGTGATGAAGGGCAAGGTGTTCGAGAAGGTCGGCGTCAACGTCTCGACCGTTGGCGGCGCGTTCGAAGGCGATTTCGCCAAGTCGATCCATGGCGCGGCGGAAGACCCGAGCTTCTTCGCCACCGGCATCAGCCTCGTTGCGCACATGGCCAACCCGCATGTGCCGGCGGTGCACATGAACACGCGCTTCCTGGTGACGACCAAGCGCTGGTTCGGCGGCGGCGCCGATTTGAACCCGCCGACGCCGTACGAGCAGGACACCGCCGAATTCCACGCGGCGATGAAAGCCGCGTGCGACCCGCACGGCGCCGATTATTATGAGCGCTACAAAAAATGGGCGGATGAGTATTTCTACATCCCGCACCGCAAGGTCCATCGCGGCGTCGGCGGGATTTTCTGTGATCATCTGGAAGGCGATTTCGCCGCCAATTTCGCGTTCATCCAGGATATCGGCCGGCAATTCCTCGATGTGTATCCCCGCATCGTCCGCCGGCGGATGGCGACGCCGTTCGGGGCGGAGGACACCGCGCGGATGCTCGAATGGCGCGGGCGCTATGCCGAATTCAACCTGGTCTATGATCGCGGCACGCTGTTCGGCCTCAAGACCGGCGGCAATATCGACGCGATCCTGATGAGCCTGCCGCCGCTCGCGACGTGGAGTTGAGCCGAGCCTAGCGCGCCGCGCCGGTCGCCTGGCGGTACAGCGCGATGCGGATCAGCACCAGCGCCAGCGCCAGCGATGCTTCGATCGCGGCGATCAGCGTATCGACGAGCGTGATCGCGATGGGGTTGGGCATGCTTGCCCGCAACGCATCGTCGAGCGCGAGCAGCGGCAGCGCGGCCAGCTGCGCCCCGAACAGGCCGATGCCGGCGAGCCCCGCCACCAGCAAGCCATTGCCGCGCGTCAGCCGCAGCGATTGCATCACTGGGCCGGGCGGCTGCGTCCCTTCCTCAACCAGCGATGGCGCGATCAGCATCGCCCGGCCCGCGATCCACAGCCCGGGCACGACCAGCGCGAGCATGCCGAGGAACGCGACGATCGCCACGCCTGCCGAGAGCACGACATAGACCGGAAACAACCGGAGCGCGCGCGCCATCGCCTCGGCGACGCTGGGCCGCGCGCGATCCATGACGAAAACGGTGATGGCAAGCGCGCCGAACAGCGAGGAGGCAACCCCCGCCAGCATCACCGGCGCATTCGCCCCTGCCCAGGTGAAATAAAGGTCCACCCAATGTTCGATCGCGGCCTCGCCAGCACTCGCGGCGACGGGCGGCGGCGGCGCAGGCACCAGCAACAGCACGGCAAGCGACGGCACGAGCAGGAACAGCCCGGCCAGCGCGACCATCACCTCATGGTCGCGGCGAAACATCGCCCAGGCGGCGGTCACCGCCTGGGGCAGATCCATCGTCATGCAGCGTCGATGCCGGCGTCCGCGAGCCCACCACGCGCGGCGACGTAAAGCTTGCCGGTGAAGGCATCGCCGATCAGCGAGAACACCGTCGCGACGATCGCCACGATCAGGATGGTCAGCACCGCACCCGCGCCGAGTGGGCCACCATCGCCAAGCGCGAGCCGCAGCACCGAGCCGAACACCGCCTTCGCTGCCAGGGCCGCGACGGCGCCAACCAGCCCGATCAGGATGAGCGCGCCGAGGATGCGCAGCGCCAGCCCGCGCGTCAGCTCGAACGAGCGACCGAACGCGCCAATGCCCTGCTGCTCGAACAGGACGACCGGCACGGTGAGCGACAGTCGCGCGGCAATCCACAAAAGGCCCACCACCAGCGCCAAGCCGTAGACGAACAAAGACCAGCCAACCCAGCCGGGCATGCTCTGGAACACCGCCGGATCGATCTTGTTGCCATTAAAGGCAGTCGGCGGCACGCCGCCGGCGATCATCAGCGCAAAGAATGGAATGAACAGCACGACCGCGGCGATGCCGAGCAGGAAGAACACGCCGATCACCACCCAGACGCGCCGCCGGACGCGCGCCAGCGCTTCGCTCAGCCCGGCATTGGTGTCGATCGCGAAGGCCTGCACCCCGAGCCGCGCCACGAGCGCGACGATCGAGGCAACGAACCCGACGATCGAGATGAGCGCGCTGGTCCCCGGCGCCGCGCCATCCTTCATCACCGTCAGCCCCTGCTGAAAGGCGAGCAGCAGCGCGATCAGCAGCCCGATCGGGGCAAGCGCGCGCAGATTGTCACCCAGAAATTCGGTTGCCCGATCCCACACATCGCTCATTCGAACCATGATCGCCCCGTCTCCCTATCGCAGCCATGATAACCGCAATCCGCTCAACTCTAATCGATTGCCGCGTCGCTTGCCAATGCTTGCGCGGCGCACGCGAGTGGCGCATCGGCACGGGCATGAGCCCGGCTCCCGATGACATCGAGTGGCGTGTCGATACCGCGCCTGTCCCCTACCCCGCCGCCGTCGAGGCGATGGAAGCGCGTGCCGCCGCAATCCTGGCCGGTGAAGCGCGCGAGCTCGTCTGGCTGCTCGAGCATCCGCCGCTCTACACCGCCGGCACCAGCGCCGATCCGGTCGAGCTGATCGACCCGCGCTTCCCCGTCTTCCCGAGCGGTCGCGGCGGCCGCTATACCTATCACGGGCCGGGCCAGCGGATCGGCTATGTCCAGATCAACCTGGCGCAGCGCGGGCGCGACGTGCGCTGCTACGTCCACGCGCTGGAAGGCTGGGTGATCGCGGCGCTGGCGCGGCTGGGCATCGAGGCATTCCGCGCCGAGGGCCGCATCGGCATCTGGACGATCGACCGGCATGGCGCCGAAGCCAAGATCGGCGCGATCGGCGTGCGGGTGAAGCGCTGGGTCACGCTCCACGGCTTCTCGGTCAATATCGCGCCGGACCTGGCCGATTTTGCCGGTATCGTGCCATGTGGGATCAGCGATTTCGGCGTGACGAGCGTCGCGGACCTTGGCGTTGCTGCCGATATGGCCGCGTTCGATCTGGCGCTGCGCCATGAATTCTCAAGCTTTCTCAATAGCTTTACAAGCTGCGACAATTAGAATCTTGAGGGGCCTGCCCTATCCGGTTAAATGCGGCGCAGATTTGGACATCAGGGCAAGCCAAGCCGGCCAAATCCGTCTCTATTTTCCGGGAGCTTCTTCAATGCGTGCACTCTTCACCAAGACGATTGCCGGCACCATGGTCGCTAGCGCGGCGCTGGCGCTGTCGGCCTGCGGCCACAAGACCGAGGCGACGACCGACAATGCGATGACTTCGGAATTGAACACCACCGACGAAATGCAGACCGACAACATGACCTCGACCGATGGCGCGATGGCCTCGAATGACGCGGCGATGGCGTCGAACGATGCGATGGCCTCGAACGACGCGATGTCGTCGGGCGACGCGATGGCGTCGAACAAGCATTGATCAGGCCGGCCGCTGCGCGCGGCCGCCCGTTGCATTGAGGAAAGGGTCGTCCGGCGAACGGGCGGCCCTTTTTCGTTATGCACTGCTTTCGATGCCCCGCGGCGGGGCAGAACGCGTCAGGGCTGCGCCGAATGGGTCTTGGGATTGACGCGCAAAGCCTTTAACGCAGGCACCGCCGGGAATGATTCAGCATGAGGGTAGCGTAACATGGCGTGGGTGCGGGGTTTGGTCATTGGTCTGGTGCTCGCCGGGGCAAGTCTGGCGGCGGCAATGCCGGCATCGGCGCAATTCTATCTGCGCAATCCCGTGATGACCGGCGCGCCGATGAATGGCGACGAAGCCGATATCGGCTATCAACTGCCCGGCGCGACGCCGGCGGAACTGCGCGCGGGCATGACCTGGGCGATGCGCTCGGCGCTCAACGTCGCCGCGCTGCAATGCCAGTTCGAGCCGCAGCTGCTGGCGGTCGACAATTACAACGCGATCCTCGTCGACCATAAGGCGGAGCTCGCCAAATCATGGGCGACGCTGCAGGGCTATTTCGCGCGGACCAACAAGGGCAACAAGGCCAAGGGCACCACCGCGCTCGACCATTTCGGTGAGCGGCTCTATTCGGGCTATTCGACGGTGACCGCGCAATATATTTTCTGCCTGACCGCCTCGCAGATCGCGACCGATGCGATCTTCACCAAGCGCGGCGGGTTCAGCGACCTGGCGGCAGCCCGGCTGCGCGAGCTGCGCAACAGCCTGAAACCGGCGGGCGAGCAGCAATTCCCCGGGCGCGGGCCGTTCGAGGAAACCTTGTTCGACACGCGGCTCACTGCCCCCAATTGCTGGATCCGCAAGAACCGATGGGACACCAAGCGCTGCGGCCCGCAGCCGAGCTGACGCGACTAACGTCATGCCAGCGCAAGCTGGCATCGCTTGCCGATAGCGACGGACTTTTCTGCCAGCGATCCCAGCTTTCGCTGGGATGACGGTTGGGAGGTCCTCGCTACCGCAACCCCAACAGCTTGTGCGTCTGCAGGCTGAGGCGCCAGCGCGGGCGTTCCAGCACCAGATCGATCGCGGCCTGGCGGTTCTGCTCGGCGGTCGGGCTGTCCATCGGCTGGATCAGCCAGTGGCGGAAATCCCAGCGCTCGATCGCGTCGATATCGCTGCCCGGTTGCGGCCAGACCAACTTCAGTTCATCGCCCGCTTGCTGGACGACGACGCTGCCAGCCTTGGGGCTGACGCACACCCAGTCGATACCGGGGTGAACGGGAAGCGTGCCATTGGTTTCGATGGCGATTTCGAAGCCGGCGGCGTGCAGCGCCTCGACCAGCGCATCATCGACCTGGAGCATTGGCTCGCCCCCGGTCAGCACGACGAAGCGATCGGCCCTACCCGCGCCCCACAGCGCCACCGCCGCTGCCGCCAGCGCGCCGCCATCGGCGAAACGGCCGCCGCCATCGCCATCAGTGCCGACGAAATCGGTATCGCAGAAACGGCAGACCGCGCTCGCCCGATCCGCCTCGCGCCCCGACCACAAATTGCACCCGGCAAAGCGGACGAACACCGCGCGGCGCCCGGCATTCACGCCTTCGCCCTGCAATGTCAGGAACATCTCTTTGACGGCGTAGCTCATCCGGCGGCTCAGGGGTGCGCGGCGTAGACGGTCGGATCGGGAACGCCCGCTTCCTCGAAACCGCGTTGCCGCAGCCGGCAACTATCACACAGCCCGCAATGCAGCGCGCCCGGCGCGGGATCGTAGCAGGACCAGCTCATCCCCGCATCGAGCCCGAGGCGGGCGGCTTCCTTGACGATCTCCGCCTTGGTCATGTGCTGGAGCGGCGCGTGGATGCGGAACGGCGCGCCTTCCACGCCGGCGCGCGTCGCCAGCTTCGCCATCGCTTCGAACGCGGCGATGAATTCGGGCCGGCAATCGGGATAGCCCGAATAATCGAGCGCGTTGACGCCGATATAGAGGTCGCTCGCGCCCGCCGCTTCTGCCCAGCCCAGCGCCAGGCTCAAGAAAATCGTGTTGCGCGCCGGCACATACGTCACCGGGATGCCCGGCCCGACGCCATCCTTGGGCACCGCGATATCGTCGGTCAGCGCCGATCCGCCGAACGCCGACAAATCGATCGGCAGCACGATGTGCTCGACCGCACCGAGCGCCGCCGCGATCCGCCGCGCCGCCGCAATCTCGACGCGATGGCGCTGGTTGTAATCGATCGACAGCGCGAGGAGTTGATGGCCCTCCTCGCGCGCGCGCGCCGCGGAGACCATCGAGTCGAGCCCGCCGGACACGAGCGCGACGGCAAGGGATTGGGGTATAGTCATCGCTGCGCGAGCTAATGGCTAGGGGCGACGGGTGCAACCGGTGTCACCAATCAATCCTACCCCTTCGGGGGAAGGGGACCAGCGAAGCTGGTGAAGGGGGAGGAATGCCCATGGCGCGTAAGGGGGCTGCCCCCTCCGTCAGGCTCCGCCTGCCACCTCCCCCGGCGGGGGAGGATTTTGAGTGGTCCGCCAATCACGGCCACAAAAGAAGCGGGCCGCCCCTTTTGAAGGAGGCGGCCCAGTTAGCTTCTTTCAAGAAGCCATGGGAGGAAAGCGTGCCCAAGAAGACACGTCACCCTCCCTAGCAAACACCGGTAAAGCCGCGGTTAACGGCTCGTCGTCTGGCAGGCGCCGACCCGCTTGCCGGCATAATCGAGATCGAACGGCGCGGCCTGCGCGATCCCTTGCGTCTGCAGGCGGAACTGGCGCGGCGTATCGATTGAGATCGTGGTGCGGCCGCTGCCCGCGCCCTGGCAATTATAATTGACCGTCGCGGTCTCGGGCTTGTCCTCGACGACATAGCGCGTGCAGCTTGCGGTCGCATGGCGCAGCTGGATCAGCTGATCGGCGCTGATCAGGCACATCAGATGGGGTGCCGCCGACGAGCCGACTTCGCGCAATTCCCACTGGCCCGGCTCGATCGCCCGCATCACGGCGAGCATCGGCGCATGAAGCGGCGCGGCGGCGGTCAGCGCCGCCAAAGCAGCGCCCGCCAGCGCGACGCGGCGCTCGCTCAAACCCATTCGCCCTTGCCTGATCATCATTGCCGCTCCTGCACTCAACCGGCGAGCCCCCAATCAGCTCGCCCGGGGTAACATGCGACGGCGCGACGTTGTTCTATCCCGTCACCTTATATCATGGGGTATCGCGAGCGGTTTAGCAATGACCGTTACGCGGCGAGATCAGTCACCGGAAACGGAAATTTGGTCGCGCAGAACGCGCAATCGACGGTAATCACGCCATTTTCGTCAGCCATGGCGCGCCGTTCCTCGATCGGAAATTTCGAGATCACCTGCGCGATATAATCCGCCGTGCACCGGCAGCCGCGCGCCAACGGCAAAGCGGTGAGCACGCGCACTTCGCCCTCCTCGTTGAACAAGCGCCAGATCAGCGTCTCCAGCGTCGCGTCGGCATCGGTCAGTTCATCTGCCTCGATCGTCGCGCCAAGTGCTTCGACATGCTGCCATTCGGGATGGTCGAGCCGAGTGTGCAGCCGCTCGCGCCCTTCTTCGCCCTCCGGCAAATGCTGGAGGAACAGCCCACCGACGATGCAATGGCCATTGGCGTGCTTGCGCATGCCGACTCGCACCAGCGTCGGCAGTTGCTCGGACTGGACGAAATAGCTCTGCACCGCTTCGGCCAGCGTATCGCCGTCCAAGGGCACGATGCCCTGGTAGCGCTCGCCGGTCAGCGCCTGATCGAAGGTGATCGTCAGATACGCCTGGCCGAACAGCGCGAACAGCGTCGGCTCGGCGGGGGCGGTGGCGAGCCGGTCAGCGTCGAACTCGACATAGCCGCGCACCTCGCCGCCCTTGAAATCGCAGACCAGCAAGCGGACGACGCCGGTTTCCGATTGCGTCTGCAGCGTGAGCTGGCCGCCCGCATCCTTGAGCGTCGAGCCGATCAGCGCGGTGACGGTCAGCGCTTCGGCGAGCAGCTTTTCGATCGCCGGCGGGTAAGCGTGCTTCGACAATATCTCGTCGAGCACCGGCCCCATCCGCACGAACCGGCCGCGCGCGTGCCGATCGGGGATGGTGAAGCCGAGCGCGATGTCGAGATTGGGGGTGGTGTCCATGGTCATCCTATCATCCCGTCAGCGAGCGTGACGCGCGCAATCCTTTTCGTCACCCCGGCCTTGTGCCGGGGTCCACGGTGCCGCCATCGCAATCGCTGCAAGCAATGGCGCGGTGGATGCCGGAACAAGTCCGGCATGACGGGTCATTGCTGCAGGAAGTGCAACGGAAAGCGCCGAAGATAGGCTCTCTATCGGCCCGTTCAACTCACCCGATCTGCCCGAAGCACCAGCGCAGAATGCTCTTCTGCGCATGCAGGCGGTTTTCCGCCTCGTGCCAGATCAGCGACTGCGGGCCGTCGATCACCTCCGCAACCACTTCCTCGCCGCGATGCGCAGGCAGGCAGTGGAGGAATTTCGCGTCCGCCTTGGCTGCCGCCATCAGCGTGGGCGTGACCTGATACGGCATCAACGCGGCGAGCTTGGTGTCGGCATGCGCCTGACCCATCGAAATCCAGGTATCGGTGACGATGATGTCGGCGCCCTCGACCGCTTCCTGCGGGCTCGAGACGCAGCGCGCCCGACCCTTGCCGAGCGCGATTGCCTCATCGGCGGGCTGAAAACCCTGCGGGCAAGCGGCGGTGACGTCGAACTGCATCAGCCCGGCCGCCTCGACGATCGAGGTCAGCACGTTGTTGCCATCCCCCAGCCAAGCGACTTTCAGCCCCGGCAGCGCCCTGCCGCTTTCGATGATGGTCAGCAGGTCGGCGACGATCTGGCAGGGGTGCGAATAATCGGTCAGGCCGTTGATCACCGGCACGCTGGCACAAGCCGCCATTTCCTCGACCTTGGCGTGATCATCTGTGCGGATCATGATCGCGTCGACATAGCCCGACAGGATGCGCGCGGTATCGGCGATGGTCTCACCGCGGCCGAGCTGCATGCTGCCCGCCTCGGCCACAATCGTGGTGCCGCCAAGCTGGCGCATCGCCATGTCGAAGCTGAAGCGGGTGCGGGTCGAGTTCTTCTCGAACACCATCGCCAGCACATGCCCGGCCAGCGGCGCGTCAGCATCTGGGCGCCCCTTGGGCCAGCCGGCGCGCGCCGCCTTGCGATCGATAGCGTCGTTGATCATTGCGGCGATGGCGTCGCCGCCCGCATCGCTGAGGTTGAGGAAGTGGCGCACCGCTAAATCCTCCCCCGCCGGGGGAGGGGAACCACGAAGTGGTGGAGGGGGTTAGCCGCGAGCGACGATCGCTGGGCCTCCACCCCCGCCGTCAGCCGCTGGCGCGGCTGCCACCTCCCCCCATGGGGGAGGATTTGGTTAGCCCTCACGCTGCCTCGGCAGGCACATAGGCCCGCGCCGCCTCGCTCAGCTTTTCGATCGCCTCGGCGATGTGGCTTTCGTCGATCACCAGCGGCGGCAGGATGCGGACGACATTGTCGCCGGCCGCCACCGTCAGCAGTTGGTGATTGTCGCGGGCATGCGCGACGAAATCGCGTGGCGTGACGCCGTCCTTCAGCTTCAGGCCGATCATCAGCCCTTTGCCGCGCACGCTTTCGAACAAGTGATCGTGATTGGGGATCATCTGCTCGAGCGCCGCGCGCAGCCGATCGCCCATCGCGGTCACATGATCGAGAAAGCCCGGCTCGCCCATCACGTCGAGGATCGCCATACCCGCCGCCATCGCCAGCGGATTGCCGCCATAGGTCGAGCCATGCGTGCCGATCACCATGCCCTTGGCGGCTTCCTCGGTCGCCAGGCACGCGCCGAGCGGGAAGCCGCCGGCAATGCCCTTGGCGACCGACATGATGTCGGGCTCGATGCCGTAATGCTCGTACGCCCACATCTTGCCGGTGCGGCCATATCCGCACTGGACCTCATCGAGCACAAGCAGCAGGCCGTGCTCATCGGCGGCCTTGCGCAGACCGGTGATGAACTCGGGGCTGCCGACCGAAATGCCGCCCTCGCCCTGGATCGTCTCGACCAGGAAACCGGCAGTCGTATCGTCGATCAGCGCCAGCGCGGCGTCGAGATCGTTGAACGGCGCATAAGCGAAGCCCGGCACCAAAGGCTCGAAGCCGTCGCGCATCTTGGCCTGGTTGGTCGCGCTGATCGCGCCCATCGTGCGGCCGTGAAAGGCGTTGTTGAAGGTGATCAGCTTGTGCCGCTGCGGCTGGCCATTGGCGAAGTGATAGCGCCGCGCCGTCTTGATCGCGCATTCGATCGCCTCGGTGCCCGAATTGGTGAAGAACACCGTGTCGGCGAAACTGATGTCGACGATGCGCTGCGCCAGCGCCTCGCCCTGTGGGCTACCGTAGAGGTTTGAGACGTGCATCAGCGCCGCCGCCTGGTCGGCAATCGCCTGCACCAAACGCGGATGGCCATGGCCGAGGCAATTGACCGCGATGCCGCTGGCAAAATCGAGATAGCGCTGGCCGTCCTCGCCGATCAGATACGCGCCCTCGCCTCGCACCGGCCGCACCCCGCTCCGGGGATAGACAGGCATCAGCGGGGTGATCGGCATCGGAAAAGCTCCCTAACGCAAAAAGGCGACCCCAGCGGCCGCCTGGAGGCGCTTTTTACGGGGTGGTGACGGGGAGTGCAACACCATGCGTCGGCTCGCTCCGACGCACCGCTAGCAGGTACATGACCGGCGTCACGATGCGGCTGAGCAGGGTCGAGCTCACCAGCCCGCCGATGATCACCCAGGCGAGCGGCGAATAGAGCGCCGAGCCGCCGACCGCGAGCGGCAGCAGGCCGCCGATCGCGGTGACGGACGTGAGCAGCACCGGCAGGAAGCGGATTTCGCCCGCGCGTTCGATCGCTTCGCGCAACGCCATGCCCCGCTCGCGCAATTGGGTGGTGAAATCGACGAGTAGGATCGAATTCTTGATCTCGATGCCGATCAGCGCGACGAAGCCGATGATCGCGAGGAAGCTCAGCGAGTTGCCGGTCAGGAACAGCGCGATCAGCCCGCCGAACGTGCCGAGCGGGATGACGCCGGCGACGACCGCGGTCTCGCGGAACCGCCCGAACTCCAGCACCAGCACACCGATGATGCCGAAGGTCGCGAGCAGGATGATCGGCCCAAGGCCGGAGAAATTGCGCTGCGCCGACTCTGCCTCGCCACCCAGGCTGAAGCTGTAGCCATCGGGAAGCGCGATATTCTTCAGCCGCTTCACGACCTCGGTCGTCAGCTTCGAGGTGAGATAGCCCGATTTGTTGAACGCCGTCACCGTGACCGTGCGCTTGAGCTTGTAGCGCGTGATTTCGGGCGGCACGCTTTTCAAATGCGGCTGCGCGATCGACAGCAAGGGCACGCTGCCGCCGGCGAGCGTCGGCACATAAACATGGCTCAAGACCGAAATCGGCTGGGTATCGCCGAGCGGCAGGCGCACGGTGACGGGCCAGCTATCGCCCTCGCTGTCGCGCAGCCGGCTTGCCTGCTCGCCGCTGATCGCGAGCCGCAGCGCGCGGCGTGCCTCGCCCGGTGCCACATCGAGCAGCGCCGCCTTGGCCTCGTCCAGCCCCAAATCCATGTCGACGCGGTCATAAGCGATCGGGCTATCGATATCGCGCAGCCCATCGACCTGCTGCATTTGCGCAACCACCTCGTCCGACAAGCGCTTGAGTTCCGCCAGATTGCGGCCGCTGATGCGGACCTCGACAGGCGCTTGGACGCCAGGGCCATTCTCGAAAATCTTGATGGTCACGCGTGCATCGGGATAGCGGTTCAGCCGTGCCCGCAACCGCTCGATCTGCTGGGGCGAGCTCGCCGGGTCCCACTTGTCGAGCGTGACGAAAATGTCACCATAGCGCGCGTTCAGCTCCTGCTGCGGCGTGTTGTAGAAGATCTGCGGGTTGCCGCGCCCGGCATTGTCCATCCGCGTGACCACGCCATGTTCCTGCGCGATGATGGCGGAGACATCACGGACGGCATGATCGGTCGCGGCGAGGCTGCTGCCTTGCGGGGTTTCGACGCGGACGACGAAATAGGGCGTCTCGGCAGGCGGAAACAGGCTGAAGCCGAGCACCGGCACCAAAGCGAACGCGCCGATGCACAGCGCCAGCGCCCCCCAGAACCATAGCAGCGGCCGGTTGAGCGCGCCGTGGAGCACCGGCGCGTAGAGGCGGTGGATGCCCGCCATCACCAGTTGCAGCGCGCGATTGGGCTGGTGGTGCGGGCGCAGCAAGCGGCTGGCGACGAAGGGGATGATCGTCAGCGACACGGCGAGCGAACTCGCCACCGTGACCATCACCGACACGGGCAGACCGCGCACGAAATCGCCCGACCCTTCGGGCAGGAAGGCGAGCGGCAGGAAAGCGAAGATCAGCACCCCCGTCGCCCCCAGCACCGCCGCGCCGATTTCGCGCGTCGCGTTGATCGCGGCGTCGACCGGCGTGTCGCCATCGCGAATGTGGCGCTCGATATTCTCGGTCACCACGATCGAATCGTCGACGAGCAGGCCGAGCGACAGGATGAAGCCCGACACGCTGATCTGGTTGAGCGAATAGCCGAGCAGCGCCAGCCACAGCACGCCCATCGCCAGGCTCAACGGGATCGAGATCATCACGATCAGCGAGGGGCGGAAGCCGAGCGGGAAGAGCGTGACGAGCACCAGCGCCAGCGCGATGCCGAAATCGCGGCCGAGCTGGTTGAGGCGTCGGGCAATGTCCTGCGTCTGGTCGAACGCCACTTCCAGCTTGATGTCGGGCGGCAGATTGGGGCGGAACGCCTCCACCGCATCGACCAATGCCTTGCGCAGCGTTGCCGCGTCGACCTCGTCCTTCTGCTTCACCGTCACGAACAGCGCGCGATGGCCGTTGAAGCGCGCGATGTGGAGCTGCTCGGCAATCCCCCAGCTCACATTGGCGACGTCGCCCACCCGCACCAGCCGCCCGTCGCTGGCGCGCAAGGGGATGGCGCGGATGGCGTCGAGCGAGCGATACGCGCCGCCGGCATCGAGGTTGAAGCGCCGGCCGCCGCCCGTCACCGTGCCCGCCGGCGCATCGATGCCGCCTTGCTGGATGGCGTTCGACACCGCCGAGGCCGGCAGCCGCGCCTCCGACAATCGCCCACTATCCACCGCGACGCGCACTTCCGGGCTCGCCGCGCCGTCGATCACTGTCGCACGCACGCCGGGGACGACGTTGAGCTTGTCGTGCAAATCCTTGGCGTATTTGTTCATCCGCAGCCAATCGGCGGTATCACTGACCAGCGCGAGCTGCAGCACGCCAGCTTCCGTGGTGCGGAAGCGACGATAGGTTATCTGGCGGATGCCCTGCGGCAGCTGATCGCGGATCGAGCCGACTTCGCGCACCACCCGGTCGAGCGATTGCTCGGCATCGGTGCCGTGCTCGAACTCGATTACTACGCTCGCCGAGCCGTCGGTCGAGGTCGAGCGGATTTCGCGGACATGGTCGAGACCCTGGAGCTGATCCTCGATCGGCTTGGCGACGGTTTCTTCCATGTCGGCGGCGTCGGCGCCGGGCAGATTGACGATGACGACGATGTTGGGGACCGGGAAATGCGGATCGACCGAGCGCGGGATCGACAGGAACGCCGAGACGCCCATCGTGACGAGCAGCAGAAAGACGAGCAGCGTCAGCTGCCAGCGCCGGACGGCCAGCGCGGTAAGGTTCACTTAGCTGGCCCGATGACGCGGACGGTCATCCCGTCCTTGAGCCGATCGACGCGCGAGGTGACGACACGCTCGCCCGGCGACAGGCCGACGAGCACGCGGATACCGTCATCAGTCGCCTCGCCGATCGACACCTGGCGAAGGTGAACGATCGGCCGCGCCGGATCGAGCACATAAGCAAAGCCGGTGCCGGCGCGCGCGGCGAAAATAGCAGGCGCGGGCACGCTCAATTGCCGGTCGGGGGCGCCGGTCGCGGTAATGGTTGCGTCGCCGATTTCCCCCGATTTGAGCCGCGGATCGGCGGGCAAGCGGATTTCGGCGATGAAGGTGCCGGTCGCTTTGTCGGCGCGGCCGCCGATTTCGATCACCGGGCCGGTAAGCGTCGCGCCGCCGAGCGCCGCCAGCGTCACGCGCGCGGGCGCGCCCATCACCAGCCGAGCGGCATCGCGATCGGAGAGCGGCACGCGCAGCACATAGCCGCTTGCCTCGTCGCCGACGTTGAGCACTGGCGTGCCTGCCGCGACGACCTGGCCGGGCTCGGTGAGCCGCGACAGTACGACGCCCGGGCCGGGTGCGACAATCGTCGCGTGGCTCGCCTGGAAGCGCGCTTGGGCGACAGCAGCATCGGCAGCTTCGAGCGCGGCCTTGGCGGTTTCCAGGCGGGGGCGGGTGATCCACCCCTGCCCCATCAGCACGGCACTGCGCTTATATTCGGCAACGGCGCGATCGCGCTCGGCCGCGGCGCGGGCGAGGTCGGCGCGGACGGTGGTCGTATCGAGCGACGCGAGCACTTGCCCGGCATGGACGCGATCGCCTTCATTGACCGCGATGCTCAGGATGCGCCCGGCACTGGTGAAACCGAGCTGCGCCTCGCGCCGCAGCGCAACGGTGCCGACGCCGGTGACGCTGGCGGGCTGATCGGTCGCGCCGATCGTCGCGATGCGGACTTCTGGCGGCGGCGGCGCGGCGGTCGTGGTGGTCGGGCTGCTGCACCCGGCGAGCATCGCCGCCAGCGCGCCCAGTATTGCGACAACCCCCAACCGCATCCCCACCTCCTGTTATGGCGCGGATTTAGCGGATTAGGTTTCAACCAGCAACTGATATTGTTGCGGCACGGATACGGGATTTCGGGCTAGCTCTTCAGCCGCCAACCGCGCCTGAGCAGGGTGTAGCACAGCACTGCCATGACGACGTCCAAGCCCAACACGACGATCGCGCCGATCCACACCGGCGAGTCGCTCACTCCCAGAAAACCATAGCGAAAGCCCGAGATGATGTAGAAAAACGGGTTCACATGGCTGAACGCGCGGAACGCCGGCGCCAGCCGATCGACCGAATAGAAGGTACCCGACAGCAAGGTCAGTGGCGCGATCAGGAAATTCTGGATGGCGGCGGCGTGATCGAACTTTTCCGCCCACATCGACGTGGTGATGCCGACGAGCGCAAGGAAGCTCGCCCCGAGCAGCCCGAACCACAGCACCGCGCCGATGTTGCGCGGAAACACGTGCACGCCTGGCCAAAGCTGCATCGCCAGAAACACCGCCAGCCCGACCAGCACCGCGCGCGTCACCGCGCCGCCGACCATCGCGACGAGCAGTTCGGCCGTCGACAAGGGCGGCATCAGATAATCGACGATCGTCCCCTGGATCTTGCCGACGAGCAGCGAAAAGCTCGAATTGGCGAAGCTGTTCTGCAGCATGCCCATCACGATCAGCCCCGGCGCGATGAAATCGGCAAACGCCACCGTCTCGCCACCGACCGAAACCGGCCGGCGCGCGCCGCTCGCGACCGTGAAGATCACCAGAAACAGCAGCGTCGTCACCGCCGGTGCCCAGATCGTCTGCAACTGGACCTTGAAGAAGCGGCGCACCTCCTTCACATAGAGGGTGCGCATCCCGCCCCAATTGACGCTCTTGATCACCGGCACGCCCGGTGCGGTGCTGATCATTGCGGGCGATGCGGCCCGGGGCGTGCTGGGGACTGGGTCAGTCATCACCACGCCGGTAATCGCTGGCGCGCCATCTGCCAAGCAGGCATGAAGCGCGACGGCTGAAGAGTGAAAGAGAGTGAATGAGCTGGACCGACGAGCGGATCGATACGCTGAAGACGATGTGGGAAAAAGGCATGACCGCCAGCCAGATCGCCGAGGCGCTGGGCGGCGTGAGCCGCAACGCGGTGATCGGCAAGGCCCATCGCCTGGGCCTTCAGGCGCGCCCTTCCCCGGTCAAGCCCAACGAGCCCGAGGCCAAGCCCGCCGCCGCGCCCCCGCCCGTTGCGCCCAAGGCTGCGACGCCGAAACCCGCTGTGGCACCGGCGCCTAAGGCCGAACCGCGACCCGCGCCCGTTGCCGCCAATCCCGTGCCGCCGCAGCCTGCCCCGGCGACGCCAGCCGCACCGGCGAGCGATGCCGCACCCACCGTCATCATGCGCTCGGTCGGCCCCGGCGGCTTCTTGCGCCAGGCACCCGGCGAGCAGCAGGCACCGATCGCGCCCGCGCCACCGCGCCGGCTCGTCCCCGCCAAGCCCTCGCCCGAGATTGCCGGCAAGACCACGCTGCTCGACCTCAATGACCGCATCTGCAAATGGCCGATCGGTCACCCTGGCGAGCCCGATTTCCATTTCTGCGGCGAGAAGGTGAATCCCGGCTTCCCCTATTGCGTCGATCATTGCGGCCATGCCTATCAGGCGCAGCTGCCGCGCCGCGATCGTCGCCCGCCGCCGCCGCTGCCGTTCGGCGGCCCGCGCGTGCGCTGACGCACGCCGCAAACGCTGCGCTCACCGGCCAGTCATCCACAGCGCCGTTGAGCACGCGTCTTGCGCGTGCGACTCGCCGCCCCCTATAGCCGCGCCATGTCCGACGATCTGTTCGCTTCCCAATCCAAGGCGTCGACCGAGTATGACGCCAGCGCGATCGAAGTGCTGGAGGGGCTGGAGCCTGTGCGCCGCCGCCCCGGCATGTATGTCGGCGGCACCGACGAGCGCGCCATGCACCACCTCGCAGCCGAAGTGCTCGACAATGCCATGGACGAGGCGGTCGCCGGCCATGCGACGCGGATCGAGGTTGTGCTGGAGCCCGGCAACCGCCTGACCATCACCGACAATGGCCGCGGCATCCCGGTCGACCCGCACCCGAAATTCCCTGACAAGAGCGCGCTCGAAGTCATTCTTTCGACGCTCCATTCCGGCGGCAAGTTCACCGGCAAGGCTTATGCGACCAGCGGCGGGCTGCATGGCGTGGGCGTCAGCGTCGTCAACGCGCTGTCTTCGGACACTGTGGTAGAAGTTGCGCGTAACCGTGAGCTATATCGACAGAAATTCTCGCGCGGCGTCACCCTCGGCCCGATCGAACATCTCGGTGGCACGCCCAACCGCCGCGGCACCTCGGTCAGCTTCGTGCCGGATACCGAGATTTTCGGGCCGGAGATGCACTTCAAGCCGGCGCGGCTTTACAAGCTGGCCCGATCCAAGGCGTATCTGTTCGCCGGCGTCGAAATCCGCTGGAAATGCGCGCCGGAGATCATCACCGATGACACTCCATCGGAGGCGGTGTTCCAGTTCCCCGGCGGCCTCGCCGACCATCTGCGCGAACAGCTTGGTGGTCGCGACTGCGCGACCGCCGATTTCTTCTCCGGCAGCCAAGACTTCCCGGACAGCCAGGGCCGTGTCGAATGGGCGGTCGCGTGGCCGCTCTGGTCCGATGGCAGCTATAGCTGGTATTGCAACACCATCCCCACCCCCGATGGCGGCACCCACGAAGCGGGGCTGCGCGCCGCGCTCGTCAAGGGCATCCGCGCGTTCGGCGATCTGGTCGGCCAGAAAAAGGCTAAGGACATCGCGCCCGAAGACGTGATGACCGGCAGCGAGCTGATGCTCAGCGTCTTCATCCGCGATCCGCAATTCCAGAGCCAGACCAAGGATCGCCTGACCAGCCCCGAGGCCGCCACGCTCGTCGAGCGCGCGGTGCGCGACCATTTCGACCATTTCCTGTCCGACAATATGGAGCGCGGCAAAGCGCTGCTCGGCTATGTGCTCGAACGGATGGACGAGCGCCTGCGCCGCAAGGCCGAGCGCGACGTCAAGCGCAAGACCGCGACCAGCGCCCGCAAGCTGCGCCTGCCCGGCAAGCTCACCGATTGCTCGGCCGACAGCCCCGAAGGCACCGAGCTGTTCATTGTTGAGGGCGACTCGGCCGGCGGCTCGGCCAAGCAGGCGCGCGATCGCAAGACCCAGGCAATCCTGCCCATTCGCGGCAAAATCTTGAACGTCGCCTCAGCAACCAGTGCCAAGATATTGGCGAACCAGGAAATCGCCGACTTGGTGCAGGCGCTCGGCTGCGGCACCCGCAAGGATTGCGACCCCGCCAACCTCCGCTACGACCGCGTCATCATCATGACCGACGCCGATGTCGATGGCGCGCATATCGCGACTCTGCTGATGACGTTCTTCTTCCAAGAAATGCCCGACATCGTCCGCCAGGGGCATCTCTACCTCGCCCAGCCGCCGCTCTATCGGCTGACGGCGGGCACCAAGAGCCTCTACGCCCGCGACGACGCCCACCGCGCCGAGCTGGAAGCAACCGAGTTCAAGGGCAAGAAGGTCGAAGTCGGCCGCTTCAAGGGGCTGGGCGAAATGAACCCCGGCCAGCTCCGCGAAACCACCATGGACCCCAAGAGCCGCAGCCTGATCCGCATCACCCTGCCCCAAGAATATGAAGCGCGGGCCGGCGTAAAAGACCTGGTCGACCGGCTGATGGGCAACAACCCCGCCCACCGCTTCGCCTTCATCCAGGAAAATGCCGCGCGAGTGGAAGAAGACGCGATCGACGCGTAAATTCTTTAGTCAAGTCGGCTACTTGACTCGCCCTCACAAGCCATAAGATAGTAAAGGGCATTTACAAGCGGGGACAATATTATGCTGCCCTGCATCGCCCTGGCAATCGCGTTGGCCGCTCCTGCCAACCCAACCGTCAACGTTACTGATCGCCGCGCTATTTTGGTCGAAGCCCAGCAAGTCGAGCGAGACTTTGTGCCGCGGGATGCCGAGACAATCCATCGCACGTCTGCGCAACTGCTCCAATTGTCGCGCAGCGCAGCGCGCTTGGGCGACTCCTCATTGGCGAACGAGCTGAAGGTCAAGGCCGCTTATGTTCAGCTGATCGCGCGCGACGAGCGTTGGGTCAGGTTTGCCCTGCTCGAGGTGATCCAGGATGATCGCACAAATCCGGCGCTGCGCGCTGATGCGCGTGCGATGCTTGCCTTCGTCAATCGCCCGCGCCGCGATGATAACCGCTCGCTCTATGTGCCTGATCAACGCTCCTTTGGTGTGTCCTTCGGTGTGAACAACTTCCCGGAGCCGACCTACCCAACCCAAGGTCGCTAGACGCGGCGCGATAAGGGCTTGCCCGCCCTAAGTCCTTCACTTGCCGCTGTTATGGCCGCATGATACGATGCGCGGGTGAAGTAGCGGAGAGACGGACATGCTTTTTTTGGCGTCACTGCTCGTCCTGGCGGGTACCGATCTGGAAGCTGCCGCGCCCAAACCGGCGAACAAGGCTGATGCCGCTACCAATGCACAGAAGCCAATTATCGTCACCGCGATCAGGCTGAAGGACAGTGCCGATGCGGTGCGACGCTGCGTCGAGCGCCACTGCCCGCCCGATCAGGACATCGCCGCTGCCCTCGCCCATGCCGAAAATCAGTTCATCAGCGGGGACTATCGAGGTGCCCGCAACACGCTGAACGCCGCGCGTGGGCGCGACCGTCGCTTCGCCAGCAAATTCCCCGTGCAGGTTGCCAGTCTGGTCCGGGCCAGCGCGCGCGTCTCTGCTCATTTGGGCGAAGGGGAGAGCTATCGCATCGAAACAATCGACGCCCTTGATGCACTGAAGCAAGGCCTGCCCGGCGACGATCCCCGTGTCTTGGCGGGGCGCCTGGAGATCGGCGACATGCAGGCGCGGCTGGGTGCGCTGCTGACAGCGCAGCGCATCTACGAGGACACAGCTGATCGCGCCAAGCGGTTGGGGGTCGCCAATGTCGAGGGCCTCGCCTTGCTGCGGCTGGCAAATCTTTTCGACAAGCAGGGCAGCGAGGAAGGCAAGCTAAGCCCCGAGGCGGAACGCATTCTGGACGGGATGATCGCCGAAAAGGACCCTCAAAAAAAATCATTTGTCGGCGCAGCGCTGCTGCTGAAAGCGCAGATGGCCAATCGCGCGCATGATCCCCGCGCCCCGATGCTGGTCGAGCAGGCGATCAAGACGCTGCCGGGAACGTCCCGGCCGGTATTGGTCTTCGCGCCGTCGATCGCCGATATCGGCAAAAGCGCGCGCGGCGTGGACGGGCGAGCTGATTTCATTGAGGGTGTCGCTCCGACCAGCCCGGCGGGTCGAAGCGCTTGGGAAACCCAGCTCGACCAATTGGCAACGCAAAATTTTGACGACCAATGGGTCGACATAGCGTTTTTCGTAACACCAGACGGCCATGTCAGCGAGCCCGACGTTATTCGCAAAAGCAGCAAGTTGGACGATTCGGGCTGGGTAAAACAGCTGCTCGCGTCAATCGCCGCCCGCCGCTATCTGCCGCTCGACCGCGATGCCAATGACCCTGGTGTGGCGCGCGTCGAACGCTACACCCTTACCTCGCTCTGGCGAAAAGGCACGGGGACGGGCATTCAACAACGGTCGGTCGACGGCCATATCGAGATGCTCGATCTTTCCGTGGACGCGCCGCCCGCGAAGCCTGCCGCCAGCAACTAAACCGTTGGACCATTCAGGCGGCCGAGGTGTCGGCGGCCCGCAATCGCTGCGCTGAGAATACAAAGACCGCATAGCTCGCCGCAAACAGCCCGGCGTCCTTGAACAGGAACTGCGCGATCGCGCCGATGAAGGGGAAGCCATATCCCTTTTCCCATAAGGGTGCGCCCAGCGTGAAGCTCAAGGTGACGAGGAACGTCGCCATGCCCATCAGCCCGCCGAGCAGGCTGATCCGCGTGTTCCACTGGCCGAGCGCCAGCGCCGCCGCCGTCGATAGCTCGATGACGCCGATCACCTTGCTCGCCACATAGGGACCCCAGAGCGGGTACATCCACGCGAACAGCGGATAATGGCTCGCGATCTTGGCGACCCCTTCCGCCTCATAAGCCGCGAACTTGGCGGTGCCGAAGAACAGGAAGATGAACACGAGCGACCAGCGGAGCACGGTGATCGCGCTGTCCATGCTGGGCGCGGGAAAACGAGATGGCATGATGAACCCCCAAGAGTGAGACGAGGGAGCATTCGTAGGAGGTCGCTGATCGGTTACAGCCGACTAACGCCGCGCCAGCCATTCGTCGCGCAACAAGCCCCAGATCAGGCTGTCGCGGATGCCGATATGCGTGTCCCACTCGCCGCGGAGATGACCTTCGAGCGTGAAGCCCAGCGATTTGAGCAGCGCGTTGGAGGGCGCATTGTCCGGGTCGGTATCGGCCATCACGCGGCGGCGGCGTTCCTCGACAAACAGCAAGTCGAGCAGCCGCGTCACGCCTTCGCGGGCATAGCCCTGCCCCCAGAGCCGGCGCACGACCATATAGCCGATCTCGACAACGCCGTTGCGTTTGAGCCCCGCCGCCAGCGTGCCGATCGCGCGATTATCGCCCTTCAGGTAGACCGACCAGCCGCGCCAATCGGCATTGGGGTCATAGCCGCCGGTCGGGCTGAACCGCGTGGCGAGATAAGCGCGCGTCTGCTCGACATCGGCATGCGGCGCGCTCGACCAATAAGTCATCAGCTCGATATCGCCATAAGCCTCGAACAGCGCCTCGGCATCGTCGGGGGTTTGCGGGCGCATGTCGAGCCGGGCGCTTGCGAAGCGCTCGCTCATGCGGTCAGCGCATCGACCAGCGCTCGAACCTTCTTCTGCCGCCATTGGGGAAGCGGCGCGACAAGCCAATAGCCGAACCGATACGGGCGCGGCTCGCCAATCGCGACGACACGACCGGCGGCGAGATCGGCGCGGACCAGCAATTCGGGCACCGTCGCGCGGCCCAGCCCTTCCGCCGCCGCGTCGATCGCCAACCCGGCATCGCCGACGCGGACCAGCGACACCTCGGGATCGTTGAGGCAGCCCGGCCAGGAAATCCGCGTATCGACACCGCCGCCGGGCCGCTCAACGGTGATCATCCCGTCCGACTCGAGCGCCTCGCCCTCATGCTCGCCCGGCCCCTCGCCCCAGCGCACCGCAAGATCGAGATTGGCTTCGGTGAAATCGAGATCGTCGTCGGCGGGCACCAGCACGAAGCGCAGCTCGCCATCATTGCGCGCGATTTCGGCGAGGCGCGGCATCAGCCATTTGTGCATAAGATCGCGCGGCGCGGCGATGGTGAGCGATTTGGACGATTGCCCCGCCTGCATCGCGCGCACCGCTTCTTCGAACTGGAGGAAGCCATGGCGCAGCGCCGCCAGCCCCGCTTCGCCCTCGGGCGTCAACTCCAGGCCCTTGGTCGTGCGGCGGAACAGGACGACGCCCAGCGTTTCCTCGAGCGCGCGGATCTGCTGGCCGACGGCGGCGGGGGTGACCGCTAGCTCATCGGCCGCACGCGTGAACGACAAATGCCGCGCGGCGGCATCGAGCACGCGCAGGCCGTTCAAGGGCAGATGGGTCCGCTTCAACTCGCCACCGCCGGCGCGACGAGCGCGAATTTCGGGATAGCGACGTCGAACCCCGCGCCGTCGGCGTCGATCATGTGATAGCTGCCTTGCATCGATCCGGTCGGCGTCGCCAGCGGGCAGCCCGAGACATAATCGAAGCTCGCGCCCGGCAGGATCAACGGCTGCTCGCCGACCACGCCCTCGCCCTCGACCGAATGGCGCGCGCCGCGACCATCGGTGATGATCCAGTGCCGGGTGAGCAACTGCACCGCGACCGGCCCCTCATTCTCGATGCGAATATGGTACGCCCAGAACCAGCGGCCGCGATCCGGCTCGGACTGTTCGGCGAGATAGCTGACCGACACGCGCACGGTGACGCCATGCGTTTCGGCAGTGAAGGGGAACAGCGCTTTCACAGCCCCACCGCCGTCAGCGCCTGATCGAGATCCTCGATCAGGTCCTCCGGGTCTTCCAGCCCGACATTGAGGCGCAGCATATTCTCGGTCACGCCCATCTCCAGTCGCTTGTCCTCGGCGACGCCCGAATGCGTGGTGGAGGCGGGATGCGTCATCAGCGAGCGCGAATCGCCGATATTGTTGCTGATGTCGATCAGCCCCAGCGCATCGAGCAGGCCATGCGCCTGCTTGCGCCCTTCGGCGACCTCGAACGCGAAGATCGGCCCGCACGCCGCCATCTGGCTCCTCGCGAGATTGTGCTGGGGGTGGCTGGGCAGGCCGGGATGGAGGATGCGCGGCACGCGGCCTTCGATGAAGCGACCGACCTTCACGGCATTCTCGCTCTGGCGGCGGATGCGCAGGTCGAGCGTTTCAAGCCCCTTCAGCACCACCCAGGCGTTGAACGCACTGAGCGTGGGGCCGGTGTTGCGGGTGAAGGGGAGCAATGTGCCGGTGATCCACTCCTCGGTGCCGCACACCGCGCCGGCGAGCACGCGGCCCTGCCCATCCATCATCTTGGTCGCCGAATAAGCAACCACATCGGCGCCGAATTCGAGCGGGCGCTGCAGCGCCGGCGTGGCGAAGGCGTTGTCGACCACGGTCGTAATGCCCCGCGCCCGCGCGATGTCGCACACCGCTTGCAGATCGACCACGTCCATCGTCGGGTTGGCCGGCGTTTCGAAGAAGAAGACCTTGGTCGTAGGCCGCGCCGCATCGATGAACGCCTGGGGATCGCGCGCATCGACCACCGTCGTCGCAATCCCGAATTTGGGCAGCAGCGTATCGACCAGCCAGCGGCACGAGCCGAACGCGGCGCGCCCGGCGACGACATGATCGCCGGTCTGGAGCTGGCAGAGCAAGGCCGCGGTCATCGCCGCCATGCCCGTCGCCATCGTCCGGCACGCCTCCGCGCCTTCGAGCAGCGCGATGCGTTGTTCGAGCATCTCGACCGTCGGGTTCTGCAGCCGCGAATAGGTCATGCCGATCTGATCGCCGGCAAAGCGCGCGGCGGCGTCGCCCGCGCAATCATAAGCATAGCCCGAGGTGAGGAAGAGCGCTTCCGACGTCTCGCCCCATTCGGATCGCGCGGTGCCGCCGCGCACCGCTTGGGTGGCAGGACGCCAGGCTTGCGTGATCGATCGGTCCTGTCCGGTGCGGCGCTTCATCCGAGCCGCTTTGCCGCGCCCGCCAAGCCCGCGTCAATGCCCAAGCGCGATAGGGCGTGACAGCAAATCTTGGCCGGGCGATAAGCGCGGTCGCATGGCCGACCCCGCTCGCTTCCCCTGGCGCCCGATGATCGGGCTCGGCGCGGCGGCGGAAGTGCTGTTCCTAAATGGGCTGGCGCGCGATCCCCGCCCCTATTTCGACGAGACGCATTATGTGCCGGCGGCGCGCACGCTGCTCGCGCTGACCGGGCCGGTCAATATCGAGCATCCGCTGTTCGCCAAGGAGCTGATCGCCGCCGGCATCCTGCTGTTCGGCGACAATGCCTGGGGCTGGCGCGTGCCGATGACGTTGTGCGGCGCGGCGACGGTGATAGCGATTTTCGCGATCGGCTGGCAGCTGTGGCGGGAGGTGAGGCCGGCGATCGTCGGCGCGCTGATCGCGCTGACCGGCTTCACTTTGTTCGTCGAAGCGCGGCTGGCAATGCTCGACGGGCCGATGGCGGCGCTAGCGCTGGCGGCAATCGCAGTGCTGCTCGCCGCCGTCCACGCGCGGAACGCAGGGCGCTATGTGGCGCTCGCCGGCGCGCTGTTCGGGCTGGGGGTCGCGGCGAAATGGGCGGCGCTGCCGTGGTTCGGGCTGGCTGGATTGGCGCTGGGCGCGGCGACGCTGCGGCCGCGCGGGTTGTTTGGCGGACTTGGCCCGATCACGGCGGGCGCTCTGTTCGCGGCGCCGGCGGTGCTTGCCTATTTCATCACCTTCGCGCCGGCCTTTTTCTATGCCGACCAGCCGCTGACGCTCGCCACGCTGATCCCGTTCCAGGCCGATATCTATGCCGAGCAGACGCTGCCGATGCCGAGCCACCCCTATCAATCGAATTGGTGGAGCTGGCCGCTCGATCTGCGGCCGATCTGGTATCTTTACGAGCCCGTCGACGGCGTCGAGCGCGGCGTGCTGATGCTCGGCAATCCGGCGGTGATGTGGGGCGGGCTGATCGGGCTCGGCTACGGCCTGATCGAGGGCGCGCGCCGCCGCGCCTGGCCGCTGCTGGCGCCGGTGGCGCTCTGGGCGGGCGCCTATCTGCCGTGGATCATCATCCCCAAGAAAATCGGCTTTTTCTATTATTATTACGGCGCCAGCCTGTGCCTGCCGCTGGCGATTGCGGGGATGGCGCATGCGCTCGACCCGGACGGACGGCGGCGTTTGGGGTGGATCGCGGTAGCGGTGAGCACCGCGCTTTTCCTGTGGTTCTACCCGATCCTCTCCGCTGCGGCGCTGGAGGGGCCGGATGCGTTCCTCCGCTGGATGTGGCTGGCGAGCTGGCCCTAGGCGAGCGCCGCCAGCACCGCTTCCGTCATCGCCTCGGTCGAAAGTGTGCCGCCCAGATCGGCAGTCCGCGCGCCTGCTGAGAGCGCCGTCGCCACCGCCGCTTCGATCCGATCCGCCGCCCCCGTCTCGCCCAGCGAATGGCGCAGCATCATCGCCGCCGAGAGGATTGCCGCACACGGATTGGCCTTGCCCTGCCCGGCAATGTCAGGCGCCGAGCCGTGGATCGGCTCGTACAGCCCCTTCCCTGCCGCATCGAGCGAGGCAGACGGCAGCAAGCCGATCGACCCCACGCACATGCTCGCCTGGTCGGACAAGATGTCGCCGAACAGATTGCCCGTCACGATCACATCGAACTGGCCGGGATTGCGCACCAGCTGCATCGCGGCATTGTCGACATACATATGGCTGAGCGCGATCTGAGGGTAATCAGCGGCGACCTCGATCACCACATCGCGCCACAGCTGCGAGGTTTCCAGCACATTGGCCTTGTCGACCGAGCAGAGCCGGCCACGCCGCTTGGCCGCCGCCTGGAAGCCGGCATGGGCGATGCGGCGGACCTCGGCCTCGTCATAGCTCATCACGTCATAGCCCTGGCGCAGGCCCGCGGGCGTGGTGCGCAGGCCTTTCTCGCCGAAATAGACGTCGCCGTTAAGCTCGCGGACGATGAGCAGGTCGATCGCACCGGCGACATCGGGCTTGAGCGCCGAGGCATCCTCCAGGCCCGCGAACATCTTTGCCGGGCGGAGATTGGCGAAGAGCGTGAGCTCCTTGCGCAGGCCGAGAATGGCCTGCTCGGGGCGGAGGGCGCGGGGGAGCGCATCACAGCTGGGATCGCCGACCGCGCCGAACAGGATGGCGTCGGCGCGGCGCGCCAGATCGAGCGTTTCGGGCGGCAGCGGATGCCCGGTCGCGTGATACGCCGCGCCACCGACAAGGGCTTCCTCGAAGCGGAGGCCGAGCCCCAGCGCCTCAAGCACGCGGCGCGCGCCGTGCGTCACTTCCGGGCCGATGCCGTCACCGGGCAGGATTGCGATCAAGGTCAAACGATGGTCCCCTTTCCTTGCACCCGCTTTGCGAGCGCGACGCGCCTCACGCAACCGCTCGTTTCAACCGATCGACCAGCCGCGCGCGCGCCACAAGCATTTCCGCCTGCCGATCGGTCAGCACATCGCGCGCCAGGAAATGCCCGGTGATCGCCAGCGCCGCGAGGATATCGGGCCAATCCGCCTCGCCGCCCGCGCGCAGAAACGCCGGCAGCGGGAACAGCCGCGCTTCATACCCCGCTGCCGCCGCGCGGCTCACCGCCCCGCCGCTTTTGGGCGAGACCCAGTCGAGATCGTCGGTCGCGCCCGTTGCGGCACAACGACTGAGATCGAGCCCGAAGCCCAGCTCAGCGAGCAACAGCAGCTCATAGCGCGCCAGCGCCGCTGCCCAGCCGCGCGCCGCCGGTGCTGCCTCGACTGCCGCCAGCACCGCTTCCAGCGTGTCGAACAGCGCGGGAAATGCCTGGCCCTCGGGCAGCGCCGCCACGGTCAGCACGGTCAGCCAGTCAAGCGCGGCAGCGGGCAGCGGCTCGGCGTGGAGCGGGGCCAGGCTGTGGATCAGCTCGACCGTCAGCGCCGGCAATTGCTCCTCGGTGCGCGCGCGCCATTCGCCGATCACGCGGTTGGCCGGCTGCAGCACCGGGCGCAGCCGCCGCGAATGGCCGCCGCGAACATAGCCGGGCTGGACACCATGCTCGCGCGTCAGCGCGCGGACGATCGCGCCATGCTCGCCATGCGCACGAACCGCGAGGACCAGGGCTTCACCGCGAAACTGCATCGCCGCCGCGCTAGCACGGCGCCCGGCGCGGCGGAAATCGCGGGCTCAATCCTGCGGCTGGCGCCGACGCAGATTGGGCAAGCGCACCATGCCGCCTAGCGGCGCGAGCATGCGCCGGGTGCGATCATAACCGCGCAGCACTACCCCGCCGATGCGATTGGCGAGCGACGGCCGCAGCAAGGTGACATCGACGCTCGCGACGCCGCCCGTCGCCAGATCGTCGAACAACCGCGACCGGGCGGCACTCAAATCCACTCGCCGCAACCGCTCCTCGCCAAACAAGTCGCGGATCGCATCGAGCAGCAGCACCGCAAGCGGCGCCAGATCGGCAAAGGCGGGATCCTGGCCATAATGCTCGATCCGCACGGTATCGCCGGCAATGCGCGCGTGGAGATAAGCTGCCGGCTCGCCCGCGATGCTGAGCACCCAGCAGCGCAGCTTGTTGTGCTGGGCGGCGGCGACAAGACCGCGCTCGACATCCGCATCGGCAGCCAGAGCGCCCGGCGCGCGATGCTGCACCCCGCGCCGCGCCAGCCGATGAACCTGATCGAGGAACGGCTCGACCGCCGCGGCATGATGAAAACGCGCAACCGCCACCGCTCCGCCCGACAGCGCCGCTATCCGTTCCGCCTGCACAGCGAGCATCGAGCGCGTGCGCGGCGGCAGCATCGCGAAATAGCGATCGAACCCGCCGGCGAGCTCGGCATAGCTGCGGACATGGTGACGCCGCACCACCGCGATCATGCCGCCGCTTGCCGTCGCGAGATCGTCGAGCTTCTCGACCGCGAGCCCCGCCACGGCATAGCCCTGTGCCGCCCGATCGAGCACCGGCAGCACGGGCAAGCGCCCCGCCAGCGCATCATCGAGCGCGATATCGACCGGGATCAGGCGGTGCTGCAGTGCGCGCAATGCGGCATCGGCGATCTTGGCGGGGCGTGGTTCGGCAGCCGCTGCTCCACGCCGTTGCTCCGGCTGCGCGACTTGCTGCTGCTCCAACCCGAACGCCCCCGCGACTGACGCCATACTCCCCGTCCCCAACGGATTTTACCCCGGCAGCGGTTATGCCGCGCGCAACTGTTGCTGCCAAGCACCACCTCGCCGCCAAGAATCGCTGCTGTGTCACGAATTGACACCAGCGCGGAACCAATCGAAGCGGTCGGTGGTTCGGGGGCGGTCGTTGAAAATCGGCCTGTTCTCGGAGGTTAATCCATGCGTACCCTGCGTTTCATCGCCACCTGCGCGCTCGCGCCCCTATCGATCGCGGCAGCGCCCGCCTTCGCCCAGGATCAACCCGCTCCCCCTGCGCCCGCGCCCGACACCACCACGAGCGCGCCTGAGGGCACCGCAAACGAATCGGATACCAACGGGTCGCGCTTCCTGGGCTTTCGCGTCGCCGGCCAGGTCGCCTATGATCGCTTCCAGGCGCTCGGCAAGACGCATGACGGCGTCGGCTATGGCGCCGAAGCGGGGTTTGACGGGCAGATCGGCCCGGTCGTGATCGGGCCTTCAGTGAGCTATTATCGCGGCGATGATGCGCAGGTTTGCGCGCCGCAATCGGGCGGCAATGCCTGCACCAAGAGCTTCCGCGAAGTCGCCGCCACCGCGCGCGTCGGCTTACAAGTCGCGCCGGCGCTGCTGATCTACGGCAAAGGCGGCTACGTGACCAATTACCAGCGCAAATTCTTCAACAGCAGCGCGCCCGGCGGCGCCGGCAGCTATTATCAGCGGTATAATAGCGAGGGCTTCACCGTTGGCGGCGGCGCCGAATATGCGCTGGGCAAGCACTTCTTCATCGATACCGAATATCGCTTTTCGCAATATAACGACCACACCTCACGCCATCGCGCGCTGGCGGGCTTCGGCATCCGCTTCTGATGATTGCCATGGCCGCTAGGGGCAAGCGTGCCCTTAGCGGCTATGGTAGAAATCGTAGACTTGCCGCGCGACCGCTGCCGATACCCCCGGCGCTTTCTGCAAATCCTCCAGGCTCGCGCCGCGTACCGCGCGGGCGGTGCCGAAGTGCATCAACAGCGCTTTCTTGCGCGCCGGGCCGATGCCGGGCACTTCATCGAGCGGGCTGGCGCCGATTGCCTTGGCGCGCTTGTCCCGATGCGCGCCGATCGCGAAGCGATGGACCTCGTCGCGCAAGCGCTGGAGGTAGAACAGCACGGGCGCGTTGACCGGCAGCTGGAATTCGCGCCCGTCCATCAGGTGGAACACCTCGCGCCCGTCGCGACCGTGATGCGGACCCTTGGCGATGCCGACCAAGCAGACATCCTCGATGCCCAGCTCTTCCAGCGCCTCGCGCACCGCGTTCAACTGCCCGCGCCCGCCGTCGATCAGCACCAGATCGGGCCAATCCTCGCGATCGGGATCCTCATCCTGCGCGCGAGCAAACCGCCGCTGGAACATCTCGCGCATCATGCCGTAATCGTCGCCCGCCACGGTCTCGGCGCGCTTCATGTTGAACTTGCGATACTGGCCCTTGCGGAACCCCTCGGGCCCGGCGACGACCATCGCCCCCAGCGCATTGGTGCCCTGGATGTGGCTGTTGTCGTAGATTTCGATGCGCTGCGGCGGTTCGGGCAGCTCGAACAGCTCGGCGACTTCGCGCAGCAGCTTGGCCTGCGTCGTCGACTCCGCCAGCCGCCGGTCGAGCGCTTCCTTGGCATTGCGCTTGGCTTGGTCGAGCAGCCGCCGGCGCGTGCCGCGCTGCGGGACCGACAGCTCGACGCGCCGCCCCGCCTGGGTGCTCAACACTTCGGTCAGCAGCGCCGCCTCGGGCAGCTCGCGATCGACGAACACATTCTTCGCGGGTGGCACTTCCTCGTAAAATTGGGTGAGGAAACTGGTCAGCACTTCCTCCTCGGGCACATCGGCGGTGTGGGCGGGGAAGAAGCTGCGATGCCCCCAATTCTGCCCGCCGCGAATGAAGAACGCCTGGATGCCCATCACCCCCTGCTTAGCGGCGAGCGCGAAGATGTCGGCGTCGCCCACGCCTTCCGCATTGATCGCCTGGCTGCCCTGGATGAAGGTCAGCGCGCGCAACCGGTCGCGCAGAATCGCGGCGAGCTCGAAATCCATCGCTTCGGCGGCCGCCTGCATCTGCGCGCCGAGCTTGGCCTGCACTTGCGTCGACTTGCCCGCCAGGAAATCCTTGGCATCACTCACCAGCTCGGCATAGCCCGCCGCGTCGATCCGCCCGACGCACGGCGCCGAGCAGCGCTTGATCTGATAGAGCAGGCACGGCCGGTCGCGCGTCTTGAAGAAGCCGTCGGTGCAACTCCGCAGCAAAAACAGCTTTTGCAGCGCGTTCAGCGTGGTGTTGACCGATCCAGCGCTGGCGAACGGGCCATAATAGTCCCCTTTGATCCGCCGCGCGCCGCGATGCTTCTGGATGCGCGGAAATTCGTGATCGGCGCGGAGCAGGATGAACGGAAACGACTTATCGTCGCGCAGCAGCACGTTGTACGCCGGGCGATAGCGCTTGATCAGCTGCGCCTCGAGCAGCAGCGCTTCCGCCTCGTTATTGGTGGTGACGATCGTCATCGCGCGCGTTTGCGCGACCATGCGCTGGAGCCGCTTGGGCAGGCGCTCGACCTGGGTGTAATTGGTCACGCGGTTCTTCAGCGCGCGCGCCTTGCCGACGTAAAGCACATCGCCGCGCGCATCGAGCATGCGATACACGCCGGGCCGCGCCGGCAGCGTTTTCAGCACATTGCGGATCGCCGCGACGCCCGCCTCCAGATCGGGCGCGTCGGCACCGCGCACGGCGTAGGTCGCTTTTTCCTCGTTGAAGCGCGTCGGGGCATTGGGATCGGTCATTGCAGCGCCGATCTAGGGTCGCACCCGGGCTTGCGCAAAGGTCAAACGAAGATGGCGCTGCACGCCAGCGCCAGCGTTGCCTCTACCGTGTCGCGATTGGGCAATGGCTCGCCGAACAGCAGCGGGGTGTAGAGCGGCGCATAGAGCAGCGCGAGCGCCGGGCCGATCGCGACGCCGGCGCGCAACTCCCCCGCCGCCGCCGCGCGCTGCATCCGCTCAAAGCCCCAGCGGCGGCGCGGCGCCAGCCAGCGTTCGCCGAGCGCCTTGGCCAGCACCGCGTCGCTGCGCGCGCCGCCCAGCATTTCGGCAAAGGCTCGCCCGCGGTCGCCGCGCAGCAGCTCCGCAAGGTCCAGGATCTGCGCTCGGAAATCGTCGCGCGCCGCGCCGCCATTGGGCAAGCGGAGATCAGCTTCGGTCCCGTCGAAAAAGGCGTCCACCGCCAATTCGGCTTTGCTCGGCCACCAGCGATAAATCGTCGTCTTGGCCGATCCTGCCGCCGCCGCGACCGCCTCGATCGACAGCCCGGCATAACCCCGCTCGACCAGCAAGGTCAGCGCTGCCGCAAGCAAGCGTTGACGCGTCTCCTCGCTGCGCGGCCGACCGGTTGGGATTGACTCAGTCATATGAAACGCTACCGTAGCGTATCGAATCAATCAAGGAGCGTTGATCCCATGGCCGTTGTCCCCAATACCATCGATATCGTTGTCAGCGACATGGGCAAGTCATTAGCCTTTTACGCCGCGCTGGGCTTGAACGCCCCGCTCGACCGCGCCGACGAGCCGCAGGTCGAAATCGCCACGCCCGGCGCGCCGACGATCGGCCTGGTGAGCGAGCAGATGGTGCGGCAGAGCAACCCGCATTGGGTTACCCCGGTCGGCCAGCGCGTGACCTTTGCGTGCCGGTGCGACGACGCCGCCGAAGTCGACGCGGTCTATGCGCATATGGTGGCCGCGGGCCACACTGGTCTCAAAGAGCCCTGGGACGCCTTTTGGGGCCAGCGCTACGCGTTCCTGGCCGACCCCGACGGCAACCGAGTCGATCTTTTCGCCGAGCTTTGATCGACAGCGGCCGGACTGGCGCGGGAGGACGCCCCGTCTGGGCACTCCCGCGCGATCCGTCACCCCCGCGTTTTGCCAAGCCCCGGCACCAGCATGCCGACGCGGGCCTGATAAGCGCGATACTGGTCGCCGAACGCCGCCACCAGATCGCGCTCCTCATAGCCGATCGCGATCAGCGTGTAGACCGACATGCCGAGCGCGAGCACCAGATGCCCGACGGTCATCACCGGCGTCGCCCAGAAGGCGATGAAAAAGCCGAGGTAAAGCGGGTGGCGCACGAGCCGGTAGAGCAACGGCGTGTGGAACGCAGGATCGGCGGCGCGGCGGTCGGCAAGCGCGCGATATGCCTGGGCGAGGCCGAACAGCTCGAAATGGTTGAGCAGGAAGGTCGAGAGCAGCACCATCGCCCAGCCGAGCGCGTTCACGCCCCAGAGCACCAGCGCGGCGGATCCCCCGACTGACCAGAGCGGCGTCGTGATCGGCCGCCAGCCGACGAACAGGATGTGGAGCATGATGCTCGCGGCCAGCACGTAGACGCTGCGCTCCATCGCCGGCGGCACGATGCGCGTCCAGAGGCGCTTGAACCCCTGCCGCGCCATCACGCTGTGCTGAATGCCGAACGCCGCGATCAGCAGCGTATCGATGGCGAGCGCCTCACCCAGCGGCGCCGCCGGGCCGCGGTCGACGGTGATCGGCAGCATCGGCAAATCGACCGTGAAGCCGATCAGATACAGAAATGTCGCAAAAAAAATCGCGTAAATGACGACCGAAATCAGCAGCTGGATCGCACGCATGATCGCTCCCCTCGACCATTGAGCAACGCCCTATCGTGCGCGCGTACCGCGCCGTCGACAAGAGGGAAGTGACCGGCCAGGCCTCGCCGCTGCCGGACCTGGCGGAACCGGCAGCGGCGGGGGCAACGCTTACTTGATCGCGGCGAGGTCGGCGGCGACCTTCTTGAGCAGATCGTCGGTGATCGCGCCGTTGGACAGCGGCTGCAGCGCTTTGAGGCTCATCGACTTGAACTGATCATAGGCCGGGTGGCTGGTGAGCGGCGGAATATCGGCGTCGATTACCGCCTTGCCCTTGGGATCGGCGACGATCGTCTCGATCGGGGTGTCGAGCGTGAACTTGCCGGTCGCCGCAGGCGCGGTCGGCGCGGCGGGCGTCGTCGGCGCGGTTTGCGCAAAAGCGGGCGCGGCGGTCGTCAGGGCAAGCAAGGCAATGGCAGCAGCGGACTTCATATGCGGGCATCCTTCCATATCCTCCCGCGCGAGTCGCGGGAGCTTGATCGGTAGCTTAACGCAACCGGTGCGGCGGAATAAAGGCGTCGCTTGTCGCGGCCGCCCGGCAGGATCAGTTGATCCGCACGAGCCCCGAAATCGCGCGGTCGACGAGCGGCTTGTCGGCGGCGGCATCGTGGCGCTCGGCGATGATCGCGGCGGCGGCGCGCGCGGCGGCATCGGCGGCAGTGGCGCGGACCTCGGCAATCGCGGCGCGCTCGGCCGCGGCGATCTTGTCCTCGGCCATCTTGGCGCGGCGCTGCGCCAGATCGGCGGCGTCGGTCTCCGCCTTGGCGATCAGCGCCTTGGCTTCTTCCTCAGCATTGGCGATGATCGCGGCGGCATCGCCCGCGCTCGCTTCGTTGCGGGCCTTGGCTTCGGCAAGCAGCGCTTCGGCCTCGGCACGCAGCCGCGCGGCTTCGTCGAGTTGGCGCTTGGTTTCGGCGATCCGCGCATCGAGCGTCTCGGTGATCTTCTGCGGCGCCTTGCCGACAAAAATCGCGAGCAGGATGAAGATGGACAGGCCGATATAGACCCAGCCCTCGGCGTCAAAGCCGAGTAGCACCGGGCCTTCCGCATGATTGGCGCCGGCGGCGGCAGTGAGCAGTTCGAACATCGTCGCGCCCCCCTCAGCCCAGCGCCGCGCGCGCGGCTGCCTGGGCAGCGTTGTCGGCAGGCCGCACGCCGGTCAGCTTGTCGACGATCGTCGCGGCAGCATCCGCGGCGACGGCCTCGATTTCAGCCAGCGCCTTGCCGCGCGCCTGCGCCAGCGCGGCATCGGCAGCCTTCGCTTGGGCGTCGAGCTTGGCGTTGGCGTCTTTCAGCTTGGCCTCGACCTTGGCATTGGCCTTTGAACGTGCTTCGGCCACCAAGGCGCGCGCCTTGTCCTGAGCGACGGCAACGCTCGCGTCGTGACTGGCCTGCAGCGCATCAGCATCAGCCTTGGCGGCCTCGGCCTGGGCGATGTCGCCCGTCACCTTGTTCTCGCGCTCGGCCATCACACGGCCCAATTTGGGCAGGGTCGGGCCGACGACGCCGAAATACAGGACGACGAAAAACACCGCGAGCCAGAAGACCTGCGGCCAGAAGACAGTGCCGAATTCAAACTGAGGCAAGGGTCGATCCGATCAGCCGAGAGGTGAAATACTCAGCGGAACGCCAGCACGAAGGCGATAACCGCCGCAATCAGGCCGAGCGCTTCGGTCACCGCGAAGCCGAAGATCACGCGGCCGCCGAGCTTGGCGTCGGCTTCCGGGTTGCGCGCCACACCGTTCAGATACTGGCCGAAGATGTTGCCCACGCCGATTGCCGCGAAGCCGGCGCCCATCGCTGCCAGGCCAGCACCGATCTTAGCTGCAGTTGCCACGTCCATTGTCGTTTCCTTCTCTTGATAGGTCAAAACGTTAGTGAAGATTGATCGCGTCGTTCAGATAGAGCGACGCGAGCAGCGCGAAAACATAGGCCTGCACTACCGCGATCAGCAGCTCGAGTGCGCACAGCGCCACGCTGACCGCCAGCGGCACCGCGCCGAGCACATAAGGCAGCGCGCCGATCGAGCCGAGCGCGATCACGAAGCCACCGAACACCTGCAGCAGCACGTGCCCCGCGGTCATGTTGGCGAACAGACGAATAGCGAGCGTGAACGGGCGGCTGAGGAACGAGAGAATCTCGATCACGAACACAAAGGCGCCGATGAAGACATTGGTGCCCGAAGGCCAGAACAGCGAAAAGAAATGCAAGCCATGCTTGGCAAAGCCCACGATGCACACCGTGACGAAGACGATCAGCGCGAGCCCGAACGTCACCGAGACATGGCTGGTCGGCGTGAAGGTCCCGGCCCAGGGGATCAACCCCAACAGGTTGCACACCAGCACGAAGATGAAGATCGTAAAGATCAGCGGGGCGAAACGGCGGCCTTCTGCCCCGACATTGGCGTCGATCATGTTGCGGACGAAATCGTAGAGATATTCGACTGCCGCCTGCATCCGCCCCGGCACCAGCTGCGGGCGCGCGGTGCCGATGAACAGGAACGCCGCGATCGCGACGGTCGCGACCGCCATCCACAGCGCAGAATTGGTGAACGACACGTCATAGCCGCCAAGCGCCAGCGGCTTCAGCACCTTGATCGCAAATTGTTCCATCGGGCCGGCCATGTCGGTCGCCTTCAATCCTTCTCGTTTCCGGAATCGACGTCGAACTGCGGCGATTCCTGGATCGCGCGGTACACCGCGCCAGCAAAGCCGAGCAGCAGCATGCCGATCAGCGCGAACGGCTTGGTGCCCAGCCCCGCATAAGTATCGATGCCATAGCCAATCGCCGCCGACACCAGCACCATACCGACGAACTCGATCGCGACCGACCAGCCGCGCGTCTCGGCGATCTTGTCGCCCACCGCCGGGCGCTCAGCCGCCGCCTTCGCCCGCGCGATGCGCGCGCTAAGGTCGTCTGATCCGTTCTGGCGATCGTCGGCCAACGCGAAACCCACAGCCCATCCTGATAAGAAAATGCCGCCGCCTTTGGTAAAGGGCGGCGACAGCCGGCACTGGAAGACCAAGCCCCCAAAGCGCGGCCCGTTTAGAAAGCACCGGGGGTCGAGTCAACCGTTGGGCGATGCGGGCTTGTCAGGGCGGCGTCACAGCGGTCCTTTACCAAGATTTTCCCGTCACCCCGGCCTTGAGCCGGGGTCCTGCTTCTTCGACTGCCGGGATCGAGCGGGACCCCGGCTCAAGGCCGGGGTGACGCGGGAAGAAAGGCAGTTTCTTGTCCGCGCACAATCAATTGCCCCCGCCCCGTCGCCAGATTAACCACAGCATATGGATGCCCCCACCCCCGATCATCACGGCCACCGCGCCCGGCTGCGCCAGCGGCTGCTGAACGCGGGCGGCGAGGCGTTCGCCGATCATGAGCTGGTCGAATATCTGCTCGGCCTCGCCATCCCCCGCCGCGACACCAAGCCGCTCGCCAAGGCGCTGCTCACCCGGTTCGGCGGTCTTTCGGGCGTGCTGGCGGCGGATGCGGCGACGCTTGCCAAGGTCGACGGCATGGGCGACGCGTCGGCCGCGGCAATCCGGCTGGTAAAGGCGATCCTCAACCGGGAATTGAAAGCGCAAGTGATCAACCGGCCGGTGCTCGGCAATTGGCAAGCGCTGCTCGATTACCTCCGCGTCGATCTTGCCGGCCGCACCCGCGAGGCGTTCCGCGTGCTCCACCTCAATTCGAGGAACGAGCTGATCGCCGACCTGCTGATGAGTGAGGGCACCGTCGACCAGGCCGCCGTCCATGTTCGCGAGGTGATCAAGGGAGCGATGGAATCAGGCGCGGCGGCGATGATCCTCGTCCACAACCATCCCACTCTGGCTTTCTAGATCACGCTCGATCACGTTCGTTCCTATTGAATCACTTGGATTTTCTGGCTTGTCGTAGAGCCGGACGCTGTGGCATATTGGGGTCGGTTTCGAGGGGGATCAGTCGCCCTCGTGACCCCAGTCGCCGACCCCTGCTACCCGGCTGGCGACCCCACTTGAGAGCCAATGGGAGAGCCCAGTGCCAAGCCTTACCGATGGAGAAATCCGCCGCGCCCTGAAGCAGGTGGAGCAGACCGGCAAACAGCTAAGTCTGGTCGACGGCGAGGGACACGGCACCGGCCGCCTCGTCCTCGTTATGAAGCCGATGCCAACTCGCGTCACAGCCGATTGGATGGCGCAGCAGTGGCGCGATCAAAAACGCCTCAAGAAGAAGCTGGGCTCCTACCCGTCAATGTCGCTCAGCAAGGCGCGCGAAGTTTTCACCCGCGACTTCGCCGATATGATCCAGAAGGGTCGCAGCATCAAGATCGCTGGAGATACCCGACCCGGCACCGTGGCAGATCTGTTCGAAGCCTACGTCGCCCACCTCAAGGCATCGGGCAAATCGTCTTGGAAAGAAGCAGAGAAGGGCTTGAACAAGATCGCCGACACGCTGGGCCGGAACCGCCCTGCTCGTGACATCGAGCCCGATGAAATCACCGACCTCATCCGACCGATCTACGATCGCGGCAAGCGTTCAATGGCGGACCACGTCCGCAGCTACATTCGATCCGCATATAGCTGGGGCCTGAAATCGGAACATGACTACCGAAGCGCGTCGCAGCGGCGATTCCGGCTCGTCTACAATCCCGCGGCCGGCATTCCGACAGAGCCTAAAAACGTCGGAACCCGTTGGCTCGACGAAGAGGAGTTCATGCGTCTGTATCGCTGGCTGGAATGTCCTGATGCGCCAGTACACCCACCCTACACTCGGGCCGTACGCATTCTGATGCTCACCGGACAGCGCGTCGAAGAGATTGCCCGCCTGCATATCGATCAATGGGACGCCAAGGAACGGATTATCGATTGGTCGAAGACCAAGAATGGTAAGCCGCATGCCATCCCCGTACCGGAAGTGGCGGCTGAGTTGATCGAGTCGATCAAGCCCAACGCGCATGGCTGGTTCTTTCCATCCGCGACCGACCCGACCAAACCCGTAAGCCACGGGACGCTCTATTCGTTCATGTGGCGTCAACGAGAGCGGGAGGTGATCCCGGTTGTAACCAACCGCGATCTGCGCCGCACCTGGAAGACGCTGGCTGGCCAGGCTGGCCTGTCGAAGGAGATTCGCGACCGCCTCCAAAATCACACGCTCCAGGACGTCAGCTCGAAGAGCTACGATCGGTGGAATTACATGCCAGAGAAGCGGGCCGCGATGAAGAAGTGGAATGCGTTCGTCGTGGCGATGCTGAACAAGAAGCGCACGAGGGCGGCAAAGGAGAAGTCTTTGCGGATTGTCGCGACGACTGATGCGCAGTCTCAGGAAGCGGCCTGACCAGTGGCGGGCCGACGTTCCCCCAAAGCACGGCCCACCAAGGGGGACCACCACCTAGGGAATACCACGACCGCGGCTCCTAGCGGGGACGCGCATGGATACGCCGCGCTCGTCGAGGAACTGAAGCAGCGCATCACCGAGGCTCGGTTGCGCGCGGCGCTTTCGGTGAACCGCGAACTCGTGCTTCTCTACTGGGAGATCGGCAGAGACATCCTTTCCCGTCAGGAAAGCGAGGGCTGGGGCACCAAGGTCATCGACCGGCTTGCGGTCGATCTCGGGCGCGCCTTCCCACAAATGACTGGCCTTTCCGCCCGAAACCTCAAATACATGCGTGCGTTCGCGGAGGCATGGCCCGATCTCGAATTTGTGCAACAGGTTGTTGCACTATTGCCCTGGGGCCATAACGTCCGCCTGCTTGACGCCGTAAAGGCGCCCCCGGAGCGGGCCTGGTACGCTCGCCAGGCTATCGAGAACGGTTGGAGCCGCAACGTCCTCGTCCACCAGATCGAAAGTGGCCTGTTTGCCCGCCAAGGCAGCGCCCTTACGAATTTCACCCGGACGCTGCCAGCCGGTCAGTCCGAACTCGCGCAGCAGATTCTCAAAGACCCCTACAGCTTTGATTTCTTATCGCTCGGACCTGAGATGCTGGAGCGGGATCTTGAGCGCGGTTTGATCGAGCATCTCCGCGCGCTGATACTCGAGCTTGGCAAAGGGTTCGCGTTTGTCGGCAGCCAATATCATCTCGAAGTCGCCGGTCAGGACTATTATCTCGATCTGCTCTTCTACCATTTGCGCCTGCGCTGCTTCGTGGTGATCGAGCTTAAAATCGAGGACTTCAAGCCCGAATTCGCCGGCAAGATGAATTTCTATCTTTCGGCCGTCGACGACCAACTACGGCATAAGGATGACCAACCGACTATCGGAATTATCCTCTGCAAGGGCCGCAACGAGGTGGTGGTCGAATACTCACTCCGCGACACCGCCAAGCCAATGGGGGTCGCCCAATACAAAGTCTCCCCGTCGCTACCGTCTCGACTCCAGAAGGAGCTTCCGACGATCGAGGAACTCGGACGGGAGTTTCCGTTGATGTCCGTGGTGAAGCTGCGCATCGAGATCGAACGCGCGCTCCGCGACTACGCTGCAGCCAATGGCTTTGCCCCGACGCGCCCAACCGGCATCGGCCCTATGTTGCAGGATCTCGAGCGGCGCGGCTTGGCCCCACCGACCACGCGGAAATTCATAGAGGCGCTGCGCGTCATGAATGAAGCGTCTCACGGCGTCGAGGTTGACCCGGACGCCGCCGAACAAGCCGTCTCCGTGGGCACGGCGTTCCTGGCTGAATTGACTGACAAAAGCCGCGATGCTTGATCCAGAGGAGTCGCCGATCTTCTTTGATTGGCCCGATCGGACCGCGTTGCCTCTCATCGTCCCATGGCCGACGAGAGGCAACATCGGCGGCATGCTAGAATTCCGCGCCGCTTCCGAATGGCTGGCGTTTCTGCGACAGCACGATCTTCATCCTGCCGTGCCGTTGATTGTGTCGGCGAAATATCGGCGCGCCCAGAAGCTCTACACGCTCGCCTGGCTAGAATTCGACCTCATCAAGGCCGGCGAACTCGTGGCGCTCACCGCGCTCGAACTGGCATTGCGCGACCGATATGGCGCCCGGGCGCCAAAGCGCGGCCGGCATCCGGCAACACTAGAAGGTCTGCTGCGCTATATGGTCGAGGGCGACGGCCTCACCGACGGCGCCTTGTCCTTCGTGCGCAAATACGGCGGTTCGGTCCTTCCGCACCTGTACGAGACTGATGCCGCGCGCACTGCGCGCCAAGCAACGCAGTCACCTCCGCAGACTACGCTGGCGGCTATCCGCAATAGTATGGCCCACGGCGATCCGTTCGATGGTCTTCCCTGGAGCGGCCTCCTCGAATTGGTGCGAGACCTTATTCACTACGCCTATCGAGATATGATCTCTGAGATGACAGCGTCATCGGTGGGCAAAATGGCATAGTCTCGACCGCGACGATCACCAGCGAGGTAGTACTTCATGCGCACCATGCCCTTCACGCGGCCCACATTGATCGCTGCGGTCGAGCTTCTCGAAGGGCATAGTCAAGGTCGCTTCAACCAGATGGTACTGCGGCTTGGCTTGGAGGATGACATTCCGTCCAGCACTGGCTTGAGCGTCACCAAGAAGTGCGACCTCCTCGGCAGGATCGTTGTTCAAAGGCCGGCGGCAGTCCTTGAAACGACCGAGGGGAGCATGACGCTCGCCGAGGCTATCGTGCGGGAGGCCGTTCAGCTCGCCCATAGCGAACCCACACTCCCCATCCAGACCGCGTTCGCGCGCGGGCTGGCCCGCGACGGCTATGTTTTGTCGTGGGACGACTACGGGCGGAATCCCACGCTGCGCGCGGCCTTGCCAGACGAACTGAACCTGCCCGTCACCGACGACGAGGTTCATCAGCTCCTCAAGACCTTCCGGTTCGAAACACCGCTGGGCCACCTCGGCCAAGCGATCGAGGCGCACACGCGGGGCGACTGGGCCGCTGCAAATAGTCAGCTTCGAACCTTCATGGAGAGCCTGTTCGACGATATCGCTCGCAACGTCCGCCCCGCCGAGGCCGCCCAGCTTCCAACGTCGGAGAACCGCCGGGCCCTGCTCGCCGAGATCGGCTTTCTAGCTGTCGACAGAAACGAATGGACTCAGGACGGCAAGAACTACATCAACGGCGTGTTCAAGATGCTGCATACCGAAGGTTCGCATCCCGGGCTCTCCGACGAGGACCACAGCACGTTCCGGCTGCACCTGGTCCTCATCACGGCACGGACGTTCCTGCGCCGCCTCCAATTCGGACGGTGAGCTACACATGCCGATGGATCTATCAGAGTTTGACGATCGGTTTCTGGCGTCGTTTGTCCTGGGTTCGCCAGACTATGACGCCCAACTCTACGCCATCCGTGGTTTGCTGCGTCTCCATGGCCAAGCCGACGAAGCGCTTTCGAACGAAATCAAGGAGATCGAAGCCTTCGCCAAGCAGGCATCCGGCAGCGCGAACGAGCGCGCCGTCGATGATTGGATTGATCACCTGCATCAGTCGGTATTTCAGGATGCCGCGCACAGCATGGCGGCGGTGGGCATGCTGGCTCCATTCGTCGAGTCGCTATTCAAGCAAGCGTTTCCCGGCATCCGCGATCTTTTGGACCGCAACGGCCGAGCTCCCATCCCTCATGCGCGATGGACCATGCCGAAAGATAAGCAGTGGGACTGCCGACGCGCGTCCCCGGATCGGCCTCATCTGGTCGACGGCATTGTGGAGCTGGCAGATGCGACCGGACTTGCCGCAGACCTGCCGGCTGATCTGCACAAGACGCTGTCGGCGCTCTTCGGCTACCGGAACAAGATGTTCCATCTCGGCTTTGAGTGGCCCGATGATGAGCGGAGCGCGTTCGAACGCAGAATCGTGGCGGCCGGTTGGCCAGAGGATTGGTTCAACCAGGCGACCAGCGACGGCAAACCGTGGGTCTTCTATCTGAGCGAGACGTTCGTGCAGCACTGCCTGGCGACCGTCGATCAGATCTTCGCCGGACTTGGGGCCTTCGTGCGACGGAACGATTGAGCGCAGCCTGAATGAGGTGGAGAGCGCCGACCGGCCGGCGGACTTGTTGCGGCAGGCTGGGCACGCCACATTTGACCGACGCAGTTGCAACCCGGACCAGTCCGACCGCCATGAGTGTCGTGTCCACCAAGTCTGAACTCGCCTTCGAAGCCTGGTGCCGAGCACAGGGCGTCACCTATCGGCGCATCCGCGAAGCGCATACCCCAGGCCATAAGCGCCCCGACTACGCCCTCCACCTCCAGCCGCACTGGTGCTTCGTCGAGATCAAGGAACTCGACGAAACGCCCGAGGATTCTGCGCTGATGGGCGAGATGCTGGATGGCGGCGCCGGCTTTCGCTGGGTCGACCCAGGCGCCAGGCTGCGGCGGCCAATCAAGGCCGCGTCAGCCCAGTTGCGGAAGGCGTCTAAGCGGGGCTTCCCCACCGTCGTCTGCTTCTTCGACAAGACGATCGGTTTTCACCTGGAGCGGGTTCACGTCCTCCAAGCCATGTTCGGCCGCGACACACTGCATTTCGAGGTCTCGGCTGACCCGGCACACGAGCCGCGCTTCCTTGGGACGCGATACGGAAGGAAAGCGGCCTTGACCCGCCAGGACAACACTTCGATCAGCGCGGTCGCGGTGATGCGCCAACCTTCGGGCTGCGCGTTGGTGATCGACCTGTATCATAATCCGCACGCCCGCGTGCCGATCCCACCCAAACTGGCCGCGCCGTTGGTGCGCAAGCAGTATGGTGAGACCCTCGACGATCCCGATCGCCGTGAACCCACCGTGCTCGACTTGATGCAGACCCCGGACTGGAAGGAGTGGCTCGACGACCCCGAGGGGAAATGCGACCGGGAGATCGAAGCGTGTCTGCGTGAATTCCGGGCAGAACAGGCGCCGTGGCCGTAGCAGGGAGAAATCTCGCAGAACCCGCCGCCGGGCTGGCTTCCGTCAGCCAACCCTCGCGCGACGAAGCGATCCGCTTGATGCGCGGCGGTTTGGCTAAGGCGATGCGGGACCTCGCCGCGAGCTATGTCATGCCGATCTGCTGGATCACCGCGCGCGATCGCAAGCCTTTGATCCTCGACAACGGGTCCGCCTTTCTGCTCGATTGCGGCGCCGGTCCGTTTCTGGTCACAGCGAACCATGTCTATCAGGGCTTCCTTGCGGCGAAGAACGAGCACCCCGACGCAGTCTGCATGGTCGGCGATGTCCGCTTCGACTTGGCGAGCCGACACATCGCCTCTGACTCTGCCTACGACGTTGCGACGTTCCGGGTCGCCCATGACGAAGTCGACAAGCTTGCCAACTACGCCAACGGCAAGATCATCCTGACCGGCAGTCAGATGTCGTGGCCGCCCGCGCCGCCGGCGATCGACTGCGGCGTCTTCTTTGTGGGCTTTCCTGGCGACGGCCGGGAGATGCGCCCCTATCGGGGTAATTCGCTCGTGGAAATCGATTGGGTCGGTTACACCGCGCTCGCCGTTGCCAGTGGCGTTAGCAACACCGATATCACTCTGGTGTTCGACCATGAGCATGACTTCGATGTCGGGTTGCGTCCCAGCATCCCCAGCGATTGGGCGCTTGGCGGCTGCAGCGGAGCGCCATTGCTGACCTTTGTCGAACAGCGAGGGATTTTCAGTTGGCGGCTCGGCGGGGTCATCTACGAGTCCAGCAGCCTCATTCTAAAAGCATCCCGCGCCGATTGCCTGAACCCCGATGGCACGGTCAACCGATACCCTGACCCAATGGCGTATCGAGGACGGTGATCGTCGGACGGTTGCCTACGACCGCGCGCAACAGCTCTTGACTCTGACGCATGCTGTGTAGAACAAATAAGGAACATTATGTCCCCTTCCGCTCAAGAGGTCAACGCTACACGTGCGGCCGCTGTCCGCTATCGAGTCCTTGCGCGCCCAAGTCCGCCAAATCGAGGGGCGGCACCGGCGTGGCACAACGGTGTTGCCCTTCGGTCTCGCCGCAGTGGACTCGCGCCTTCCAGACGGTGGGCTCCCGTGCGGTGCGCTGCATGAAGTCGCTGGCGGCGGGAACGGGGCGATCGATGGCGCCGCCGCCGCACTCTTTTCGGCCGGCATTGCAGCGCGCACGCGGGGCAAAGTGCTCTGGTGTGTCACCAGGCCAGACCTGTTCGCGCCGGCGCTTTCCCAAGCGGGTCTGAAATCCGACCGCGTCATCTACCTCGAGGGTGGCGACGAAAAGACGGTCCTCGCCTGTGTTGAGGAGGGCCTGCGGCACGGCGGTCTCGGCGCCGTGGTGGCGGAAGTCGCCCGGCTAAACATGACAGCCTCCCGGCGGCTGCAACTCGCCGCCGAAGGGTCTGGAACAATCGGCATCGCGCTGCGTCGCTGGCGCCGGCAGACCGAAGCGTCGGATTTCGGTCAGCCCACCGCCGCCACGACCCGTTGGCGCATTTCGGCGCTGCCTTCGACCGCGCTGCCTGTCCCGGGCGTCGGCCGCCCGCGCTGGCTGGTCGAGTTGATCCGCTGCCGCGCCGGGGAGAGCGCGGACTTCGAACTGGAGGCGTGCGATGACACGGGTCATCTCCGTCTTCCTGCCGACCTTGTCCACGGACCGGGTCAGGCGGAAGGCGGGCAACACAGCGCCTCCGCCTGAGACGCCGCTGATCCTGGCCGGCCGGGACGGGCAAAGGCGGGTGGTTCTGGCGGCGGATGCCGCCGCCCAGGCCGCCGGCCTGCGCGTCGGCATGCCCGCGACCAAGGCCCAGGCGCTGGTGCCGGGCCTGGTGATCCAGGACGCCGACACGGCGGCGGACGCCGAGGCGTTGGAGAGGGTGGCGCTCTGGATGCTGCAACGCTTTGCGCCGATCGTCGCCGCCGATCCGCCCGACGGCATCGTCATCGATTCCACCGGCGCCGATCACCTCCATGGCGGCGAGGCCGCCATGGTGGCGATGCTGGTGGAGAAGCTCGCCAGCGTCGGTCTGCGCGCCCGCGCCGCCATCGCTGACTCCTGGGGCGCGGCTCATGCCCTGGCGCGCTTCTGCGCCCGGCCAGGGTTTGTGTCGGAGCCGGGGGCGGTCGCAGGCGATGTCGCGCCGCTGCCGCTCGCGGCGCTGCGGCTCGCACCCGTCCTGGTGGCCGATCTTCGGGTGCTCGGATTCGAGCGTGTCGCCGACCTGCTGTCGCAACCACGCGCGCCGTTGACGCTGCGCTTCGGTCCCGAAGTAGGCCGGCGCCTTGACCAGGCGACCGGCCGCCTCGCCGAGCCGATCGAGCCCGTCCGTCCCGAGGCATTGATCGAAGTCCGCCGCGCCTTCGCCGAGCCCATCGGCGCGGCGGAGACGATCGCGCGCTATATCGGCAAGCTCGCCGTCCAGCTCTGCGACGCCTTGGAACTGAAGGGCCTCGGCGCGCGACGGCTCGATCTGATCTGCCAGCGCGTCGACAATCGCGCGCAGGCGGTGCGCGTCGGCACCGGCTTGCCCCTGCGCGACGCGAAGCGCATGACCCGGCTGCTTTGCGACAAGATCGAGACCATCGACCCGGGTTTCGGGATCGAGGTCATGACGCTCGCCGCCACCTTCGCAGAACCGCTGGCGCCGAAGCAGGCGGCGTCGAGCCTGGTCGAAGAGCCGGAGCCGGATGTGTCCGGCCTGATCGATTTGCTCGCCAATCGCGTTGGCGAGGCGAACCTCTATCGCGCGGCGCCTGTGGCGAGCGATGTACCGGAGCGTTCAGTGCGGCGCATCCACGCGCTGGCGCCGGAGACCGGCGCGGAGTGGCCGGGCCACTGGCCACGGCCCTCGCGCCTGCTCGCCCCGCCCGAACCGATCGACACCGTCGCCCTACTGCCGGACCATCCGCCCGTATACTTCACCTGGCGCGGCATGCGCCGACGGGTGAAGCGCGCGGACGGTCCCGAGCGCGTCTTCGGCGAATGGTGGAAGCGCGATCCCGAGCTGGATGCGGTGCGTGACTATTTTCGCATCGAGGACGACGCGGGCGAGCGCTATTGGGTTTTCCGCGCCGGCGACGGCGAAGATCCACTGACCGGCTCGCAGCGCTGGTTCCTGCATGGGATCTTCGGATGAGCAGCCCGCGCTACGCCGAATTGCAGGTGACCTCGCACTTCAGCTTCCTGCGGGGCGCATCGTCTTGCGACGAGCTGTTCGCCACCGCCGCGGTCATGGGCATCGAGGCGCTTGCCATCGTCGATCGCAACTCGCTGGCCGGCATCGTGCGCGCCTACGAGGCCGCAAAGGCCACGAGCGTCCGGCTTGTCGTCGGCTGTCGCCTCGACCTCCACGACGGCGTATCAGTCCTGGTCTATCCGACGGACCGGCCTGCCTATTCGCGCCTCTGCCGGCTGCTGTCGCTCGGCAAGAAGCGCGCCGGCAAGGGCCAGTGCGACCTCGCCTGGGCCGATCTCGTCGCCTATGGCGACGGCCTGATTGCCGTTCTCGTGCCGGACACCGCCGACGAGGAGTGTGGCTTGCACCTGCGGCGCCTACGCGAGGCCTTCGGCGATCGCGCCTACATGGCGCTCTCCTTGCGTCGCCGCCCCAACGACCAGCTCCGCCTTCACGAACTGTCCAATCTCGCGACGTCCATGCGGGTGCCGACCATCGTCACCAATGACGTGCTCTTCCATGAGCCGGGCCGACGCATCCTGCAGGACGTCGTGACCTGTATCCGCCACAACGCCACCATCGACGAGATCGGCGACCGCCGCGAGCGTCACGCGGATCGCTACTTGAAACCGCCCGAGGAGATGCACCGCCTGTTCGCGCGCTATCCCGAGGCGCTGGCGCGGACGCTCGAGATCGTGGCGCGCTGCCGCTTCTCTCTCGACGAGCTCGCCTACCAATATCCGGAAGAGCGCGCTGACCCGTCGCTCACCCCGCAGGAGACGCTGGCGAAGCTGACCTGGGAGGGCGCGGCCTGGCGCTATCCCGAGGGGCTTCCCGACGAGGTCGTGCAGACCCTACGCCATGAGCTGGGGTTGATCGAGAAGCTGCGCTATGCGCCCTATTTCCTCACCGTCTTTTCGATCGTCCGCTTCGCCCGCTCGAAAGACATCCTCTGCCAAGGCCGGGGCAGCGCCGCCAACTCCGCCGTCTGCTACGTGCTCGGCATCACCTCGATCGATCCGGCCAGGAACGACCTCTTGTTCGAACGCTTCGTCTCCGAGGAGCGTCGCGAGCCGCCCGACATTGACGTGGATTTCGAGCACGAGCGGCGCGAGATCGTCATGCAGTGGATCTTCGAGCAGTACGGGCGCGACCACGCGGCACTCTGCTCGACCGTCATTCGCTATCGCACCAAGGGCGCGATCCGCGATGTCGGCAAGGCGCTCGGCCTGACCGAGGATCTCATCAAGATGCTGTCCTCGCAGGTTTGGGGCTGGTCGGAAGACGGCGTCGAGGACAAGCACGTTCAAGAGCTGAACCTCAATCTCTCCGACCGGCGCCTGCGCTTGGCGCTCGATCTCGCCCGCCAGCTCATGGGCGCGCCGCGCCATCTCAGCCAGCACCCGGGCGGTTTCGTCTTGACCCATGACCGCCTCGACGACCTCGTGCCGATCGAGCCGGCCGCCATGATCGATCGCCAGGTGATCGAGTGGGACAAGGACGATATCGACGCGCTGTGCTTCATGAAGGTCGATGTGCTGGCGCTCGGCATGCTGACCTGCATGAAGAAGGGGTTCGACCTGCTGGCCGCGCACAAGGGCATCAACCTCGATCTCGCGACGATCCCAGCCGAAGATCCGCGCACCTACGCGATGATCCGTAAGGCCGACACGCTGGGGACGTTCCAGATCGAATCCCGCGCGCAGATGTCGATGCTGCCGCGGATCAAACCGCGGACCTTCTACGACCTGGTGGTCGAAGTCGCGATTGTCCGGCCGGGCCCGATCCAGGGCGACATGGTGCATCCCTATCTGCGCCGACGCGAGGGGCTGGAGCCCGTCGTCTATCCCAAACCCGAGTTGGAACAGGTGCTCGGCAAGACGCTCGGCGTGCCCTTGTTTCAGGAGCAGGCGATGAAGGTGGCGATCGTCTGTGCCGGCTTCACGCCCGGCGAGGCCGACCAGCTCCGCAAGAGCATGGCCACCTTCAAGTTCACCGGCGGCGTCTCGGCTTTCCGCGAGAAGCTCATCTCTGGCATGGTCGCCAATGGATACGAGCAGGAATTCGCCGAACAGACCTTCAAGCAGCTCGAGGGTTTTGGCAGCTACGGATTTCCGGAAAGCCACGCAGCCTCTTTTGCACTGATCGCCTACGCCTCGTCCTGGGTGAAGTGCTGGCATCCCGACGTGTTCTGCGCGGCGCTCCTGAACGCGCAGCCCATGGGCTTCTATGCCCCGGCGCAGATCGTTCGCGACGCCCAGGCCCATGGCGTCGAAATTCGCCCGGTCTGCGTAAACGCCTCCCGCTGGGACTGCACGCTAGAGACCGCTGGCGACGAAGATCGCTTCGCGGTGCGCCTCGGCATGCGCATGGTAAAGGGCTTGGCCAACGCCCAGGCCGCCACGATCGTCGCCGCTCGCGCTGACCGGCCTTTCGTCTCGATCGATGACCTCTGGCGGCGCGCCGGCGTGCCCGCCGCAGCGCTCGTCCAGCTCGCCGAAGCCGACGCCTTCCGGCCGTCGCTCGCGCTCGCACGCCGCGAAGCTCTGTGGGCGATCAAGGCGCTGCGGGACGAGCCGCTTCCACTCTTCGCGGCCGCCGCGCGCGACGATGAACCCCTCCCAGAGATCGACGAGCCGGCCGTCACGCTCCGGTCGATGACGGCCGGCAGCGAGGTGGTCGAGGACTATGGTCATGTCGGCTTGACACTGCGCCGCCATCCGATCGCGTTCCTGCGCGACGACCTCATCGCACGTCGTGTCGTCACCTGCACTGAAGCCATGCAGGCACGCGACGGCCGCTGGCTCGAGGCCGCCGGCCTCGTGCTTGTCCGCCAGCGGCCGGGCAGCGCCAAGGGCGTCATGTTCATCACCTTGGAAGACGAATCCGGCATCGCCAACCTCGTGGTCTGGCCACAGGTGTTCGAGAGATTCCGCCGCGTCGTGATGGGCGCCAGCATGATGGCCGTCCGCGGCCGCATCCAGCGCGAGGGCGAGGTCGTTCACCTGGTCGCGCACAAGCTCACCGACCTCTCGGCCGAGCTTGGCACAGTCGGCGAGCGAGACGCCTTCCCACTGCCGCACGGCCGAGGCGACCAAGTCACCCATGCTGGCGGCGGGCCCGATCCGCGCGAGTTGCCGCCCAAGGGGCTGCGCACCCGCGACATCTATATTCCCGACCTTCACATCGACACCATCAAGGTGAAGAGCCGGAACTTCCACTGATCTCTCCAGCAGCCGACGAATGTCTCAAAGCTCAGCCATACGCTAAACTTCATCGCCACGCGGGAATACGGGAGCCGCGCCCATGTCCACCATCACGCTGTCGGCCACGCCCAAGGGCAACGGCTATCAGGCCACCGTGACCTTTCCGGACGGAGTCTCGATGAGTTCCGCCGAAACCTATCCGACGATGGCCGAGGCGCTGACCGCTGCCGCCCTGAAGATGCTCGATATGCCCGACCGTCTGGAAGCGCTCGACAGGACCGAGGAGGCGTCAGGCGATCATGGAAGAAGGTAAGCCCGGCGCGGTCGCCAAGGTCATTCGCCGCAATCCCAAATCCGGCCAGCGCGAATTCGGCGACCTGGTCTGGGGCCTGCTTCCGTACAAGACCGAGCGGCCGGCGACGGCGGTGCGGCCGATCCATGCGCGGGCGGAAACGGTTCAAGAGTTGCCGATGTTCGCCGACGCCTTTCGAAGCCGGCGGGCGATTGTGCCGGCGACAGAATACTACGTCAGAACCGAGACGGACGGCCGGCCGCAGCGCTACGTGGTCACCCGCGCCGATGGCAAGCCGATGGCCTGGGCGGGCTTATGGGAGTCCTTCGTCTGGCCGGGTGATCGCGTCGAGCGCAGCTATTGCGTGATCACCGTCGAGGCCAACGCGACCATCGCTCCTTTTCATGACCGCATGCCCTTGATCCTCGAGGCCGCGGACTGGCCGGTCTGGCTGGGCGACGCTCCTGGCGACCCGGCAGCCCTCCTGCGCATGGTCGACCCGGACGTGATACGCTGCGACCCCGCAGCCCAACGACGCCGGAGTCGATAGATTTGTGCAACCTCTACACCGTCAAGAGCAGCCTGCAGGATCTCGCCGACCACTTCGGCGTCTCGACGACGCCGGCTACCAACGCCGGCGAAGAGGTCTATCCCGGCACCCCCGGCATGGTGATGCGTGAGGTCGACGGAACCCGCGTCCTTCAGTCGATGACCTGGGGCTTTCCAGTACGGCTGAAGACAATGAAGCCGGGGTCAAAACCCATTCCCGTCAACAATATCGCCGATCTCGCGAAGGGTTTCTGGATAGGGCTCGCGCGCAAACCGGAATGGCGCTGCATCATCCCGGTGACAAGCTTCGCCGAGGCCGAGGGCGCGAAGGGCTCCAAGACCCGCACGTGGTTCAATGTCAAAAACCAGCCCATCTTCGGCTGGGGCGGTCTGTGGCGCGACAGCGAGGAATGGGGGCCGGTCTATTCCGGCGCCATGACCGACTGCAACGAGGCGATCAGGCCTATCCATGACCGCATGCCGGTGCTCTTGCTGGCGCACGAATACGATCAGTGGCTCCACGGCACGTTCGACGATTTGATGGACTTTCAGAAGCGATGCTTTCCCGACCACCTGATTGAGATGAATCGAACGACTGAGCCTTGGGTCAAGCGCAAGACGGCCGTGAACCAAGACTCTCTGATTTAGAAGGGGAAAGTCTTCCCCCTGGCCGGCGCCGCGGTCGCCGGCACACCCCCATCTGCGGGGAGACCCCCAGGCTGTGCCAAAACTCGGCGGCACAGAGCACCGGCGACTGCAGCGATGCGCCGTGCGGCTCAGGCCGCTGGCGTTAGACGCTCCGCACCGAAGGCGTTCACCGCGTGGAGGATGTTGAAAGCCAAGATCGAGAGCGCGGCCTCCGCTTTCACCGCTCTGAGCCCTCGTGTGAGGAATCTGCCGCCGCCCGACATTCGCTTAATCGTGCCGAACGGGTGCTCAACAGTACATCGGCGCGTCACCATCAAGCTCGGATCGGCGTAGATCCTAGCCTCCATCCGATCGAGGGCCGCCTGATCGAAAAGTCGATGGATCGTCCTCTGGGCGCCGGGCGTGCATCGGGATTTCAGTCGACAGTCCTTGCACGTGGACGTTCGGTATCGGATGGCGCGGTTGCGCGTGTGCTTGCCCGACGGCCTCAGGGTCTCGCCGGCCGGACATCGGATGGTGTCGGACACTTCATCGTAGGTAAACTGGATCGGCCGGAAGAAGTCGGAGCTCATCGCGCCACGCTTGATCGGCGCAGCCACCTCGATGTTGTCACGCTCACATTCGGCGACAGCCTGGGCGTTCGAGTAGCCGCCATCGGCCAGGATTTTGAGCCGGTCGATCTCCAACACCTCCATCGCCGCCAGCGACATGGGGTGAAGGAGTTGGCTGTCGTTCGCCTCGTTGGCGACGTCGTGATGAATGATCAGTCCGCTGTCGACATCGACGACGCTTTGCATGTTGTACGCAGGGAACTTGGGCGCGCGGCCGTAGCCCATAGGCTTGGCGTCAGGCTCGCCGAAAACGAGCACCTTCTCATCGCGATCCGCCAAAACCTGCTGGCGGCGCACAAGACGATCCTTTCGGCGGCGCAGAGCGGCGATTGCATCCGTAAACGCCTGGCGGTGCTTCGGCTGATCGTCGAAGCCCTTGGCCGACGCCTCGTCCATGATGTCGAGCCGGTCCAGGTAGTAGCCGATCTCCTTTTCCGTGTGCGCCAGGTCGCGCGCAAGCCGATCTGCGCCGGCGATATTCTTGGAGCTGGCGACCGCGCGCATCTTGGTCCCATCCAGTGCGACGAGACGGCCGCTGATCAGGCCGGCTTCCCTGCAGAACTGAATAAAGGCGGCGCTCGAAGCGATGATGGCTTCCGGGTTGTCGTGCCGGAAGGCGGCGATCGTGCGGTAGTCTGGGGCCAATCGGCGGAGCAACCAGAGCGCTTCAAGGTCGCGAGTGCATGCGCGTTCCAGATGGCGCGAGGATCGGAGCTGGTTGAGATAGCCCCAGATATAGAGCCTGAGCATGTCGCCCGGGCGGTAACCAGGACGGCCGGTGGACGCGGCGACGGTGCGGCCAAAACCCAGTTCAGTCAGGTCGAGACTAGCGACGAACGCATCGACGATGCGCACGAGCGCGTCCGGGGCGACATAATCGTCGAGGCAAGGCGGAAGCAGGCTGGCCTGACCGCGTTCTGTTCCTTCGATAAAGCTCACGAACACCTCAGGGCAGGCCTGAATCAGGTGTAGATTCTAGTAGTGTTCGCGCCTCTCGGACAGACGTAGTCACAGTCTTGCGTTCGTACACTGAGATTTTCCTACATCGGCCGAGGGCCTTCAGTCTAAGGCATTGGCGAGCGCTACAGCATGTAACCCAGGTCCGATGCGCCGGTCGGATAGGCGAACATGGTGGAGCGAAGGTCGGCGGCGGTCAGGCCGTGGCGGATCGCCAGGCCGAAGAGGTTGATCACCTCGTCGGCGCCCGGCCCCACAAGATGCGCGCCGAGGACCAGGTCACTGTGCTCCTCGATCAGCACCTTGTGGCCGTAGACCCGCTCGGCCAAGCGGCGGGCGGTGAACCAGTCCGGCGTCGAGGCGGCGTTGATGCGGAACACCAGCCCGCGGCGACGGGCCTCCGCCTCCGAGAGTCCGACTGCGGCGATCGGCGGCACGGTGAAGGCAACGCTCGGGACCCCGCGATAGTCCGGCTTGCGCGACGTGCCGTCCAACAGGTTGGCGGCCACCACCCTGGCGTCGTGGCTGGAGACCGGCGTCAGGGGCGGCCCGACGCCGGCCGCGTCGCCAGCGGCATAGACCCGCGGGTTGGAGACGCTTTGCAGATGGTCGTTTAGCTGCATGCGGCCGTCGCGCACGGTGACCTGGCCCGCCGCGAGGTCCAATGCGTCGAGGTCGGGCCCGCGGCCTGCGGCGTGCACCACCAGTTCGGCCGGGACAGCGAGGTCCGGCGCGCCCGGACGGCTGGCATGGACTAGCAGGCCGCCCTGGACCGGCTCGACACGGGTGACCGTAGCGCCGGTCTCGACGGCGATGCGGAGTTCATGGAAGCGCGGCATGAGCCAGCCGACCAGGTCGGGATCGAAATTCGGCAGCAGCCGCGCAGGCCGTTGCAGGATGGTGACCTCGGCCCCGGCGCGCGCCGCCAGGTGCGAGAATTCGGCGGCGACGTAGCCGCCGCCGATCAGCACGATCCGGCGCGGGAGGCGTTCAAGCTCCATGAAGGTGTCGCTCGTGACGACCAGTCCCTCGCCCGGGATGCCAAGCGGGATCGGCCGCGCCCCGGTAGCGATCAGCACGTGGCGGGCCTGCAAGGTCCGGCCGTCCACCTCGATCGTGTCTGGGGCGGCGAAGCGGGCGAGCCCGTGGACGGCGTCGACGCCCAACTCGGCGTAGCGATGTTCTTGTTTGGCGGGGATGGGATCGGTGAAGGTCCGCTTGAACCCCATCAGGCCGGGCCAGTCGATCGCTAGGGCGCCTTCGACGCCATGCCCGGCCATGCGCCTGGCCGCGTCGATCGCTTCCTCGCCGCTTACCAGCATCTTCTTGGGATCGCAGCCGCGGAGCGCGCACGTGCCGCCGAACGGCCGGTGATCGATCACGGCGACGGACCAGCCGGCGGCGCGGACCTTCGCAACGGCAACCTGGGCCGCCGTGCCGCTGCCGATGACGATCAGGTCGTAGGCCATGGCCGCAACTCCATCCGCATCGGCGCGAAGATCGCGCGGCCGACCTCCAGCGCTTCGGACAGGCTCAGGCGCACCCCGTCCTGATCGGCGGCCAGGCTGTTCGTGCGCCAGGTCTCCAGGTGAGCGTCATCGCAGAAGAAGGCCTGCAGGGTGCAGAGCGAAGACGCCGCGCAACCGGCGGCGTAGCGATGGCCGGACCAGACGACGATCCCCGAAGGCTCGACCTGATCCAGTTGGCGGCCGTGGCTCCGTGTGTGGATGGCGAGCGCACGGGCGCACTGACGGCACGCCGAGCGGACGGTGATGTCGCGCTCCAGCATCGCCCCGACGCCGAGCGCGTCGATGGCGCACATGGCGCCCACGGAGAGCCCGCCGGTCTCGACGTGATGCTCAGTCGGACCATCGGTGAACGGATAGGCGCCGCCTATCCGGCCGGCAACGTTGAGAATGAGGAGGTCGCGCCCGGCCAGACGCCGCAGCACGCTGTCGGTCTCAGCGATGGCGAGTCCGGCCCCGGCGGCGACGTCCGCGGCCTCCGGAGCGTGCCCGCTCATGGCGTAGGCGCTCAGGACGATGCCGTGGATTCGGCTCTCGGTCTCATCCAGCCCATCCCACTTGGGGCCGATGAAGGCCTCGACGACGGCCCTCAGGGCGTTTTGGGCCTGTGGTGTCGTGACCGCTCCCCAGTCTGGGATGATCACGCCGCCTCGAAACTCGACGGCGGGCCATCCGGTGGCTTCAGCGTGTGAGGTGGGCGTCGTCATCACGCGCGCTCCGCTCGCCACCCAAACTGAACCTTCAACCGGCGCAGCAGGAAAGCTGTTTCACATCCTTGGAGAAGGTCTGGGCCGCGAGCTTCAGGCCTTCCACCATGGTCAGATAGGGGAACAGCTGGTCGCCCAGCTCGCCGACGGTCATGCGCGCCCGGATGGCGAGCGCGGCCGTCTGGATGATCTCGCCCGCCTCCGGCGTCACCGCCTGGACGCCAATGAGCCGGCCGCTACCAGCTTCGGCGACCAGCTTGATGAAGCCGCGGGTGTCAAAGTTGGCGAGCGCGCGCGGGACGTTGTCCAAGGTCAGGAGCCGGCTGTCGGTCTCGATCCCGGCGCGGTGGGCCTCCGCCTCGCTGAGCCCGACCGTGGCGACCTGCGGATCGCTGAACACGACCGCCGGCATCGTGGCCAGGTCCAAGGCGGCCTCACCGCCGGTCATGTTGATCGCCGCCCGGGTTCCGGCCGCCGCCGCGACATAGACGAACTGAGGCTGGTCTGTGCAGTCGCCGGCGGCGTAGATGTGCGGCGTGCTGCTGCGCATGGCCGTGTCGATCACGACGCCGCCCTGCGCGTTGACGGCGACGCCGGCCGCCTCCAGGACAAGCGTCCGGGTGTTGGGCGCCCGGCCCGTCGCGACGAGCAGCTTGTCCACGCGCAGTTCGCCCTGGCCGGTGGCGAGGACGAACTCGCCATCGGCGTAGGCGACCTTGCTCGCCTGGGTGTGCTCCAGCACCTCGATGCCCTCGGCGCGGAAGGCGGCCGTGACCGCCTCGCCGATGGCCGGGTCCTCACGGAAGAACAGGGTATGGCGCGCCAGGATCGTCACCTTGCTGCCGAGCCGAGCGAAGGCCTGGGCCAGTTCGACAGCGACGACCGATGAGCCGATCACCGCTAGGCGCGATGGGAGGGTCTCGCTCTCAAGGGCCTCCGTCGAGGTCCAGTACGGCGTATCCGACAACCCCAGAATGGGCGGCTCGGCCGGGCTGGCGCCGGTGGCGATTAGGCAGCGTTCGAAGGTCACATGTTGCTCGACCCCGTCGGACTGGCGCACGAGCAGGCTGTGGGCGTCCGCGAAGCGGGCCTCGCCGCGCAGCACCGTGATGGACGGGGTGTCGGCCAGGATGGTCTCGTATTTCGCCTGCCGCAGCTCATCGACGCGCGCCTGCTGCTGGGCCAGCAGCTGCTCGCGCAGGATCGCTGGCGTACAGGCCCCGATCCCGTCATCGAACGGGCTTTCGCGACGTAGATGGGCGATATGCGCCGCGCGGATCATGATCTTGGACGGCACGCAGCCGACGTTGACGCAGGTTCCGCCAATGACGCCGCGCTCGACAAGGGTGACCTTCGCGCCCTGCTCGACGGCTTTCAGCGCCGCCGCCATCGCCGCGCCGCCGCTGCCGATGACGGCGATGTGCAGCGGGACGCCGCCGGCGCCGCGTTGCGCGCCGCCCGCGTCGGCGACCGAGGCGCGATAGCCGAGCGTCGCGACCGTGGCCGCAAGGGCCTCGGAGCTAACCCCCGCATCGGCCGCGATCTCCGCGCGCGCCTTCAGATAGGAGACGGCGGCCGAGCGCACGCCTGGGACGCGCTCCAACGCCTCCCTCACGTGCGTGGCGCACGAGTCGCAGGTCATTCCGTCAATGCGCAGGGCGATCGCGGCGGTCACGGGGCAGGCTCCTCAGCGCTTCACGGTGGACGGGTAGCCCGCGCCCGCCGTCGCCTTGGTCAGGGCGGCGACCGTGGTCTTGGCGTCATCGTAGGAGACGACGGCCTCGCGCTTTTCGAAGCTGACCTCGGTTTTCTCGACGCCGTCGACCTTGGCAAGCGCCGTCTTGACGGTTATCGGGCAGGCCGCGCAGGTCATGCCGGGCACCGCCAGGGTGACCGTCTTCGTCGCGGCCCACGCGGGCGAGCTGAGCGCGCCCATCAGGGCGATCAGGGAGACGAGCGTCTTCATGGGGACTTCCTTTCAGTAGAACAGGGGCAGGACGTAGGGGAACGCCAGCGCGACAAGGACGAGCGCTGCGACCGCCCAGAAGATGACCTTGTAGGTGGTCCTGACCTTGGGCACGGCGCAGACTTCGCCGGGCTCGCAGGCGCGGGCCGGGGGAAAGATTCGGCGGTAGGCGAAGACCATGGCGATCAGCGCTGCGCCGATGAACAACGGACGATACGGTTCCAGCGCGGTCAGGTTGCCGATCCAGGCGCCGCTGAACCCGAGGGCGACCAAGACGAGCGGGCCGAGGCAACAGGTCGATGCCAGAATGGCGGCTACGCCTCCTAGCGCCAACGCACTGCGGCCGCTTTTGGGTTCTGACAAGTCGACTCTCCTTCCGATCAACTCCGCCATCACGTTAGGAAACAGCCCTTTCGCGGGGTGGCGCGGGCGCATTGCGAGGCGGTGCAGCGAGATCCCAGATCGCGACGACCACCATCAAGGTCAGTCCGGGATAGAGGAGCCACGCCGTCGGCCAACCGCGGGTGGCCATGAGCAAAGCCGCCGCCAGCACCAAGATCGGCCCGATGACGCTCAGCGCCATTCGCGGCCACCGGCGATGGCGAAGTCCGCCGACCACGTTGGCGACGAGGGCGATCACGGCGAACAGCGGCAGGAGGTAACGAATAAAGACGCCTTCGTACTGGCTCAGAAACCCGAGGCCCAGCGCGGCGCCAAGGCTCGCAAGAGCCGGGAAGCACGCCGCGCAGCCCATGGCGGTGACGATCGAGCCGATGACGCCCGCCTTGTCGGCCGCGCGGGTGAGGGGATTCTGGATGGGCATCGCAATAGCCTCGGCGACTTCGTGGAACCGTCAGAGCGACGCTACAATCAGGACTGCAGCTTGCCCGTGGGGGCTGAGGATCACTACATACGATCTGTAGCGACTACAGACTCAAGCCCAAAATTGAGAGGCGCGAACAGCATGGCGGATACCGCGATTCCGATTGGCGAACTGTCCCGGCGCACGGGCTGCAACATCGAAACGATCCGCTACTACGAGCGGATCGGCCTGATGCCGGCCCCGCCCCGGCGGGGCCGCTACCGGAGCTATGGCGCGGACGACGTGGGCCGCCTCGGCTTCGTGCGACGGGCCCGCGAGCTGGGCTTCACGCTGGACGAGGTGCGCGCCCTGCTGGGCCTTGCAGGCGGCGGGCACGCGTCCTGCGCCGAGGTGCGCAACCTCGCCGCATCGCATCTGAAAGACGTGCGCACGCGCATCGCCGACCTGAAGCGGATGGAGCGGGTGCTGGCCGACTCGGTGCGGGCTTGCGACGCGGGGCAGGATCCAGGCTGTCCGCTGATCGAGGCGCTCCGCGCCGCCTGAGCGGCTGCGATATGATCGTGGCGGCTGCGACTTTTAGCACAGCCTGCCCCGCAACGCCCCCTTTAGAGTGAGAGTGCGGACCGGGTTCGCCGTGACGGGTTCAGGGCTGGAGGAGAGGCCTCCGGCGCCCGTCGCGGAGATCCGCGATGTCCAGAAAGACCGCTTCGGCGCGCCCCGGCCAGGACCGGGCGAGCCTCTATGACGAAATCACCGGAAAGATCATCGCCGAGCTGGTGGCAGGCCGACTGCCCTGGGTCCAGCCGTGGGGCACGGCGGCGGCGAAGGCGCCGCTCGCCATGCCAAAGAACGCCGCGACCGGGCGGCAATATTCGGGAATCAATGTCCTGATCCTCTGGGGCGCCGTCATCGAGCATGGCTTCCCCGCCCAGAGCTGGCTCACGTTTCGCCAGGCCCTCGGCCTCGGCGGCAACGTGCGCAAGGGCGAACACGGCACCACCGTCGTCTATGCCGACCGCTTTACCCCCGAGGACGAGAAGCGGCGGGCGCGTGAGACCGGCGAGGAAGCCGCCGCGATCCCGTTCTTGAAGCGGTTCACCGTCTTCAACGCCGCGCAGTGCGAGAACCTGCCGGCCGACGTGGCGGCCGTCGCACCGCCGCTGCCGCCCGACCTGATCGAACCCCGGGTCGAGACCCTGATCCGCGCGACGGGCGTCGACTTCCGCATCGGCGGTAACCGCGCCTTCTACGCGCCAGACCCCGACTTCGTGATGGTGCCGCCGCCACAGGCCTATTTCGAACCGATCAACTGGCATCGCACGGCCCTGCATGAAGTAGGTAACATCGCAAGTGTCCTTGTCGCGGGCGGCGCGGGCGAGGGTGCTGTAGAACGATACCTCCGCCATCTTCACTGCGGCGAGCAAAGCCCAGGCGGGGGTCGACTGGATGCACGCACAGCAGCCGGCGCTGCAACTCAGCGCTGCGGCGTAATTGGGATTGCGGCGGGTGCGTCCGGCATCCGCCGTAGGCTGCCGGCGAGCCGGTCCTCGGCCGTCCTCGCGCGATGAAGCAGCGTCAGGTTCTCGCTCGCCAAAAGACGCTTCTCTTCCGCATGACGGCGCGCGGCTGCCCTCAGGTCCGCCAGATCGGATTCAAGCTCGGCGATGCGCGCTGCCAGATCGGTCGCCGGTGTTGGGCCACCCGCCGCCGCCTCGATCTCGTCGAGGATGTCGCGATGGGTCGTGTAGAGCGGATTGCGGCTACGCCCAGCCTCGCGCGCGACCGAAGCCGGGCTGATCCGCACGACGCGCCCAGCATGATCGGCATGCCGCCCTTCGCCGCGCACAAGTCTGGCGAGTGCAGCCCGGTAGCTCCTTGCGACCGCGTCAGATCGGCGCAACGCATCAGTTCCCCTCATATTGCCCTCCGATCTTTGCCAGCACGCCGTCGCACTGTTCGATCGCCTCGGTCAGCACCGCCGCTGTCATCGCTCCGGCTCGGGGAAGCAGGGCAGCATTGCGCGCACGCCGATCTCGCCAGTAGCCGGCATGCTGCTCCTCAACGACCATATTCGCGCACGACAGGCACACCGCTGGCGCCCTCCCGGCTTCGCTCGGCCCGGCCTCACCGCCGCAGCGCGCCGTTTCCTGCTGGAACACGCACCAGCCATAATCGCAGGCATGCACCCGGAGATCGGTCTCCGCGAGGATAAATGCGATATAGTCGCGCCGGACCTGCTCACCGGCACGGCCGCGGAACCGGACATTGCCGGCAACGATACGCTCCCCCATCCGGCCACCAAGGCGCTTGCTGGTCAGCATTTGATCGAGCGCTGCGGCGGTTTCGGCGCGGCTCTCATGGTCGATAAGGCCGTGCAGATCGAAGTCGTTCCCCACATAGCTTCGGGCCGTCATCGCGACCGACGCATGCTTGAAGTGCTCGGCCAGCCCGAGAAGCTGTGATCGATCCCGCCGTGCCACGAACCGAGCGAAGGTCTTGCGGAACTGGTGCGTGCTGAACGACCAAGGCTTTCCTTCATGTTCGGGCACGCCGACGTGCCGCGCGAAGTCGTTGATCCGCCAACCGATGTGCATGTGGGTCACCGGCACGATCTCGCCATATTGCGTGTTCTTGACCAGGAAGATTTCATCGCGTCCCGACGCGGCACGCAGCGGGGCGCTCAGCTGTTCGAGCAGATCGACGGCCCGCACCACCGGCGCGGGGGCAACCCAGCGTTCCTCCCGCCCCTCGGGATGGTCTACCGTCTTGAACAACCGCGCCACCACATAGGCCTGATCCACGCCGGTCTCGCCGATCGGGCGGTATTCGATCGCCCCGACCTTCATCGACAGGATCTCGCTCACCCGCATCCCGACGAAGCCCGCGATGACGATGTAGCAGGCTTCGACGAGGTGGCATGCGGCGTGACGGACGGCGTAAGCGCCATCCAACTTGTCCCCCAGCGGTCCCGTCAGATGCGCTTGCCGCAGCGCCCTGCGCACATAGTAGGAGGCTTGGCGGGAGATGCCGGTAGCGAGGCCGATGGCCCTGGCTCGTAAGCGGATCGTTTCAGCCTCGATGATCGTCTCGCCATGCTCCTCCACCCAGCGCAACGCTTCGCCAAGGATCGCGACGGCGACCTCATCCGGGATGAACGGGATTGTCCCTTTGGTCGCGCGCGTGACGCCCGCCGCCTCGAAGGTCGTGTCCAACGGCAGCGGATCGACGCGCGGAGCATCGCTCAGCTTGGTTCTTTGCCGATAGAGATCCTTTATGGCGAGCAGGTAGTTGCTCACCGTGCTTGGGCTGACCCGCGCCTTTCCATTGCGGGCGGGACGACCGCGCAACCAAACGCACAGGCGATCGACAGCGCTCGGGTCGATGTCGGAGAAGCGGCGCAGCCCCTCGATCGCCATCCACCCGATCAGCGTGCGCAGAATCAGGCCTTTCATATGAAGCGACGCGAGCGATGATCGCTTTCGTCCCGCTGGCGGATCGACGCGCATCGACCAGAGGAAGTGCTTCGCGGCATGGATCAGGGCCGCGCGCTCCCCGATGCCGATCCTCGCATCCTTTGGCATCGCAACGACCCAGCGCAGCCGGTTCTGATCGGCGCGGCGACCCGACGTCCTGATGTCGAGGCGCCATTCGTCGTCGCCGAATCGGCTCCAGGGCGAGACGGCCATATCTTCCCAGGCCGGCGCCCCCGCCCTCGTTTGTGGCCGCACGCTCATTCGATCGGCGGCAGCACGGGCAGCGCACGGTCGACCGCTGCATCATGCAGCGTGTCCGGGAAGCGCGGCAGAATATCGCGTTCGAGGATCTCCAGTTTGGGGGCATAGAGCAGCCGCCAACGACCCGGCACCATCCCGTTTCGCGCGTCGATCAGCGCCGATCGCGTCGCGTTAAGCCGAACCAGCATCTCCACATCGAGCGGGATGACCGCGTTCTGGCAGGTGAAGCACCCCAGCCAGGCCGTGCAGAGTTGGCCCGCACGCTGGCCTTCCGCCGCCCCACCCATCGGATCGGCGCAGATGAAGCCCGAGGCCGACGCACGGCGAACGTCGACGTCAGGCTGTTCGGGTATTTCCGCATCCGGCTCCCCCCGCACGATCTCGACGAACCGGGCCTGCAAGGCGCCAACGGCGATGGCTTGGGCTTGTCGGACGAGCGGCCGATCCACATAACGCTGCGTGGTGTCCGGCGTCGCATGGTTCGCCAGCGCCTGGGTTTTCAGGATATCATGGCCCAGCCTCTCATGCGCCAGCGTCAGCCCAGATGCCCGAAGCGCGGCGATGCTCAGTTGCAAGGGCCTGCCCAGATCGTCTCGCAGATCGTGACGCTTCACGAAGCGCCGGACATGCGCCGATACCAGATAGTTCGGTATCACGCCGACGATCCGCGAGCTGTTCATATTGTCGATCAGGAACAGGCGGTCCCGGTCCTCGGGCCGCGCATGCGGGATGAGCGCAGCCGTCATTGCCAGCACTTGCTCGATCAACGTCGGGACCGAGAAGCTCTTATCCTTGAGGAAGCTGCGCCGTTGTTCGCGGCTCGAGCGCCCTTTGCTCCAGGTGACGAGCACGCGGCCGTCAAGCAGGAGGTGCTCGCTCATGCAGTCGCGACGAAGCAAGCGCAGCGCTTCGGCATTGGCGTAGGTCTGCGCGCCGATCGCGATCATGTAGGGCACGATCGTTTCCGGCATCATGTAGAGATGAGCCGCCACCTTCAGATTGGCGCCATGGCGCAGCATCGCGAAGTGAAGGCGCCACAGTTTCGCTCCCGGCTTCGACATCACCCGCGTCGGTGGCACGATCCCGCCGAACCGATCGCAGATTATCGCAAGCAGAACCCCGATATCGTCCAGATCAAGCCGCGCCAGATCGTCCTCAGCCGCGATCGCGGCACGGTCGAGGCGCGCAAGCGCCGCGCACCCAGCCTGGAACACCGCCCAGCTGGCAGTGATATCGGCGCGGGCTGCGGCTAGCACGCGCTCCATCTCGTTTCGGCTCAGCACCGCTCGAGGCGGTGTCTCGGCATTCTTGCGTGGGAAGGCGTTGAACGGGATATCAAGGTCGGAGTGGGTCAGCTCGGGCCGGTTTCGCTGCAACCATGCGATCAACTGCTTGATGCACGACCATGCCCCATGTCTCGTCGCCTTCACCCAGGGTTTGGTATCGAGCGATGCGATGAACGCGCGCAGCACCGCTGTATCGACGTCACGCATCGACGTGATTGCATCATCATGTTCCTTGATGAACGAGAACCACAGGGGAAGCCGACGATAGGTGCTGATGCGAGTTGACGCTGCTTTGTCGCCAAGATGATGTCGGAACGCCAGCGCCAGCTCGGCCGCCATCGGCACTTTTCCGAACATTGTAAAATCGAACGAACGCTTGAGCGTGCCGTCTGCTTGTACGAAGTTGACGACGAGCGTACCGGGCTCGCTGATCAGCGGGATCGGCGATGGTGCGACCCGATAATTCTTCCGGCGGCGTGCCACTACAGCAGTGCCGCATAGAGATCATCGACTGAGGATTCGATGATCGAGAGGTCGGTTGCGACGACGCGGAGGTAGATCGCTGTGGTCGCAAGATCGGCGTGCCCCATCAACACCTGCAGCGCGAGCAGCGGATTGAGGTCCGGATGGGTTTGTGCCTCGCGCTGCAGGAACCTCAGCATCGCTACCGCGAACGTGTGGCGCAGCGCATGGAACGTCGCCGGTACGCCTGCGCCGTCTGCCGCCGCTTTGAACATCGCGCCAACCCGCCGGGGCGTCATCGGCTGCCCCCTTACGGTCAGGAACAGCGCGTCAGGGTCAGTGGGCCCAGCGCGAGCTTGCATTTTTCTAACCGTGACGGCGCGCTCCTCCCGCACATAAGCCCACGTCCGATCCAGAAGCGTGGGCGGCGGATAGATGACGCGGGCTTTTCCGCCCTTTGTTGCGTCGATTCGCACCGGCATCATCGGTTCGGCGCAGGCCTTCGGAAGAAGGCGGAGTTTCAACCCGGCGATCTCCATGCGCCTTATCCCGGTCGTGACCGCCCATTCGACAACGAGCCGGTCCCTGACCGGCATTTCCGCTATGATCCGCCGGATCGCCGACGGCGCCAGCGGACGCGGCAGCATCGTCACATGGCGCACGGTCAGCTCGTTGACGCGCTCGCGGCCGCCACTCGCATCGATATGAGCGAAGAAGCCTGGCGGGCGGCTTCGCGACAGTGCGACGTCGCTTGCCGTAAACGGCGTTCGATCAATCAGGCCGGTCCCGGCACACCAGTGGTAGAACCGGGCGATGGTGCGCAACCGGCCATTGATCGTACTGCGCGCCAGCGGCTTTTCGTCGTCATCAGGTGGATGCAACATATTGTCCCGGTATGCTGCGATCTCACCAGAGCCGACACTGTCCCAGCGCCAGTCATTCGCCTCAATCGTCTGCCACCAGTCATAGAGCGCTTCGCCGTAGGTGCGCCAGGTCTCGGGGCTGCGCGTCCGCCCACGCACCAGCGCGACATGCATCAGCCAGGCACAGGCCGGCTCGATCAGTCGCATTTTCGCGTCGAGCAGCATCGGCACGCCCAGAACCGATGAGCCATCGGGCCTGAACGTTTCTGCCGAGAACAACAACTCCGCCATACCTCTCCTCGATCGCTGCCGAATGGGGTGGGCCCTCGGGCCCACCCCATTCGGCGAAGAAGGAGAGTGGGGCCTGTGCAGGGTGTCCTTCTGGATAGCCCTGAAAGGACAGAAAGGACATCCTGTGGGCAGGACCTAACACGAGCTGGGGCATGCCAGCGGCCACCCCTCCCGCCTCGGCCGCGACCTCACCGGCGCCTTCGGCACGAAGAAGTATGCGTTCGAGGAGCTGGTGGCGGAGATGAATGCAGCCTTCTGCTGCGCTTCGCTCGGCATCGTCCCAACCGTGCGCCATGCCGACTACATCGGCTCCTGGCTCGAGGTGATGCGCGAGGACAATCGCGCCGTCGTGCGAGCGGCGTCGCAGGCCAGCAAGGCGGCCGACTGGATTCTCGGCTTCCTGCCCGAAGCCGATGCCGGCACCCACGCCGCATCCACAGCGGAGGCGGCGTGATGCTGGACCTCCTCACACCCACGGCTCTCAGCGACGCCCCTGTGCCGGATTCGATCCGGCTCCGGGTGCTCAGCCTCGGCGCCGGCGTGCAGTCGACGACGCTGGCGCTCATGGCCGCCCACGGCGAGGTTGGGCCGATGCCGGATTGCGCCATCTTCTCCGACACCGGCTGGGAGCCGAAGGCCGTCTACGACCACCTGGCCTGGCTCATGTCGCCCAACGTACTGCCGTACCCCGTCCACATCGTCTCGGGCGGCAACATCCGCGACGACCTGATCGCAGGCGCCCAGGGCGCAAGGTGGGCGTCGATCCCCGCCTTCACGCGCAACGTGACGCGCGCAGGCACGGCCATCCCGGTTCTCGATGAAGACGACAATGGCGAACTCATCGTCGTCGGCCAACGCATCGTGGCCACCGACCGCATCGACGTCGGGATGATCCGTCGCCAATGCACCAAGGACTACAAGATCGTGCCGATCCGACGGAAGGTGCGCGAGCTCGTCGGACTCGCGGGCCGCCGCTCGCCCCGCGCTCCCATCGTCGAGCAATGGATCGGGATCTCGCTCGACGAGGCGATCCGCATGAAACCCTCGTTTGAGGACTGGCAGGTCAATCGTTGGCCGCTGATCGAGCGGCGAATGACGCGGCACGACTGCCTCCGTTGGCTGGCACGGCACGACTATCCCGTTCCGCCGAAGAGCGCCTGCATCGGCTGTCCCTTCCACTCCGACGCCCATTGGCGCCGGATGCGGGACAGCGATGCCGAAGCCTGGGCCGACGCTGTTCTTGTCGATCGCGCGATCCGCACCGGCTTTCGCGGCATTCGCGGCCAGGTCTTCCTGCATCGCTCCGCCGTGCCGCTCGACGAGGCCGATCTCTCCAACGCCGGCGATCACCGCCAGCTCGATCTCTGGCCCAACGAGTGTGAAGGCATGTGCGGGGTCTGATTTCCCGGAAATCCGGAAATGCGGAAATGCGGGATTCCGGCTTCGCGTCTTTCCGGTTCGTCGGCTTTGCGGCGCGGTCCTCCGAGAGGAAGAGGGCTGCGCCGGTCTTCGTGACGGGTCGAAAACCGAGAGAGAGTCTCCCGGCGCCCGTCGCGGAGTATATCCCGATGGCCAGTGCCGTTCAGAAGATCACCCTCAGCGCCTCGCGCGACATTCCCCTCAATAAGCTCATCCTCTCCCAGTCGAACGTCCGGCGCGTGAAGGCCGGCGTCTCGATCGAGGACCTCGCCGCCGACATTGCACGTCGCGGCTGCCTGCTCCAGAGCCTCAACGTCCGGCCGGTGCTCGATGCCGATGGCGCCGAGACCGGCATGTTCGAGGTGCCCGCCGGCGGCCGGCGCTTCCAGGCGCTGCAGCTTCTCGTCAAGCAGAAGCGCTTGACGAAGACCGCCCCGATCCCCTGCGTCGTCCGCGATCCCTCGACCGAGATTCTCGCCGAGGACGACTCGCTGGCCGAGAACGTCCAGCGCGTGCCGCTGCACCCGCTCGACCAGTTCCGGGCTTTCCAGACCCTGCGCGAGAAGGGTTTGTCGGATGAAGACATCGCCGCCGCCTATTTCGTCGGCGTGAACGTCGTCAAGCAGCGGCTACGCCTCGCCGCGGTCTCCGGGAAGCTGCTCGACGTCTATGCCGAGGATGGCATCTCGCTCGAACAGCTCATGGCGTTCACCGTGACGACCGATCATGCGCGCCAGGAGCAGGTTTGGGATGCGCTCCAGCGCTCCTATGGCCAGGAGCCGTATCAGATCCGTCGTATGCTGACGGAGAAGACGGTCCGCGCCTCCGACAAGCGCGTGCTGTTCGTCGGCATCGACGCCTACGAGAGCGCCGGAGGCATCGTGATGCGCGATCTCTTCCAGCAGGACGATGGCGGCTGGCTGGAGAATGTCGGCCTTCTCGAAACCCTGGTCACCGAGAAGCTGAAGGCCGAAGCCGAGACCGTCGCAGCCGAGGGCTGGAAGTGGATCGCCGTGGGGATCGAATTTCCCTATGGCCATGACCACGGCCTGCGCCAACTCGACGGTGTGCCGGCCGATCTCACCGACGAGGAGCGCGCCACGCGCGAGGCGCTGCGCACCGAGTACGACCAGCTCGAGGCGCAATATCAGGATGCCGACGAGTTGCCCGACGAGGTGGACCAGCGGCTCGGCGAGATCGAAACCGCGCTTCAGGCGTTCGAAACCCGGCCGCAGATCTTCGATCCGGCTGACATCGCCCGTGCCGGCGTTTTCGTCAGCATCGACCATGACGGCCAGCTCCTGGTCGATCGCGGCTATGTCCGTCCCGAGGACGAGGCGCCGGTCATCGAACCTGACCAGGAAGGCGACGAGTCCTCCGTCGAGCAAGCTGGGACCGACACCGCCACGCCGGCAGTTCAACGCGCCATCATCACCATCGGCGGCCAACCCGAGCCGGAGGACGACGACGATGATGTTGTGAAGCCATTGCCGGATCGGCTGGTCAGCGAGCTGACCGCTTACCGCACGCTGGCGCTCCGCGATGCCGTAGCGAACAACCCGCATGTCGCGATGACGGCGCTCTTGCACAAGCTCTGCCTCGACAGCTTCCAGCACAGCGCCGCGGGCAATTGCCTCGAGGCATCGGTGCGGCAGGTGTTTTTCTCGATCCAGTCTGCCGACCTCAAGGACAGCCCGTCCGCCAAAGCGGTCGCGGAACGGCACGACGCCTGGAAGGCCGACATGCCGAAAGACGAGGCTGCGCTGTGGGATTGGCTCGCTGCACTCGACGACGCCAGCCGGGGCGCGTTGCTGGCGCACTGCGTCTCCTTCGGCGTCAACGCCCTCTATGAAAAGGGCGATCGCTACGGCGGTCCTGGCGTCTCCGTTCACGGCGTCCAGCGTCGTCTCGTCCAGGCCGACCGGCTCGCGCACGCCGTCGGGCTCGACATGGTGGACGCCGGATGGCGGCCGACGGTCGACAATTATCTCGGCCGCGTCACCAAGCCTCGCATCCTGGAAGCGGTACGGGAGGCGAAGGGCGAGCAATCGGCGCAGCTCATCGACCATCTCAAGAAGGCGGACATGGCGAAGGAAGCCGAACGGCTGCTCGACGGCACCGGCTGGCTGCCTGAGCCGCTCCGGGGTTCTGAGGCGATGGGTGCCGACACGGCCGATGCCGACGCCGATGGCGACGAGGAAGCACTCCCCGCCTTTCTCGCCGACGACGAGGACGGCAGCGGCGAGGACGAGACCGACGAGCCCGCTGCGGTCGCCGCCGAGTAACGACCGGGAGCGGGGCGGCACGCGCCGTCCCGCTCATCTCCCTATCCACCTCACTCCGCCCGGCCGTCGCGCCGGGCGATTTTGTTTCAGGAGACAACCATGACGAATCCTTCCGACATCCCCGCAGTCGACAACAACGACCCGTCTGCCTGGGAGGCGAAACGTGCCGCCCAGGACCAACTGCATGCCGAGTTGCAACCGCTAAACAAGACCGCCCTGTTCGATGCACTCGCGGCCGCCGGCGTCACGCACGTCATCGTCAGCTTCGACGGCTATGGCGACAGCGGCCAGATCGAAAATGTCGAGGTGAAAGCCGGGGATACGATCATCACTATGCCCGAAGCCAGGATCGAGGTTGCTGAAGCCGTGTGGGGTCAGCCGGAGCCCGGCCGCACAACGATCAGCATCGCCGACGAGATCGATCGTCTCGTCTACGATCTGCTCGCCGACACCCACTGTGGTTGGGAGAACAACGACGGCGCCTATGGCGATTTCACCTTCGATGTCGCCGAACGGACGATCGCGCTCGATTACAACGAGCGTTACACGGCGTCCGAAAACTACACCCACACATTCTGAGGAGGCAGCGATGGGACATTGCTATCACCATGCGCTCTCTTCGGCGAGGAAGTGGGGCGGCGTCGCGGAAGACTATCTGCCGCTGCACCAATGGTTCGATGAATCGAAGGCGATCACCGCCGACTTCCGGCATCGCGCGCTGCGGCATCATGCCGAGGGCATCTTCATGCTGGAGCGATTCTTCGGCCCGACGATCACCATCTCGACAGGCCGTGTCGTGCCGGTCCGCCTGATCGGCGAACAGCACGTCATCGAAGACCTCGGGTTCATCCCGAGCTTCGCCGACTGGGTTCGCTGCATCCGGCCCGAACCCTGGATGGGTCGCGCGCAGCCGATCCATAAGCTGGTCGATCCGTTCGCGGCAACATCCGGCAATCATGAACCTGCCGCAACCCCCTCGGTGCGGCAAGCTGCCCGAGCGTGAGGAGGACGTCATGAAGATTCAAGCTATCCTCGAATTCGACCTTGAGGACGAAGACGGCCATCCGATCGCGGATCGTCGCGAATATATCTGGGCCGCCGAAGCGACCGACGACGCCATCCGGTCGCGCCTCATGGGCGCGGGATTCCTCGACGCCGATACCCTGATCGGAACCTACACGCTCGACGTTCGTGTGATCGACGGAAAGATCGGCAATCCCGAGCCCGAGCCGCCTGAACCGTCCTAGCCGCAACCACTCCCGTTCTGCTCGCAAAAGCCCGGTCACGCCGGGCTTTTCGCATTTCAAGGAGGTCATCATGGCCAAATTCACCATCGAAACCACCTATAGGCTGCCGATCTTCCGGCAGCACAGCTACGAAGCCGATACACTCGCAGCCGCCTGTCGTCTCGCCATCGAAGACGACGACTGGTCGGACCAGAAGGAAGATTACGAGTCCTCTGGCGAGACCTATGTCACCGGCGCCTGGCCTGGTGACACACAGCCCTACAGCGGGCCGGCGTTAGCAATCCCCACGCAGTTCGGAGAGAGCTTCCAACGCAAGTCCGAGCATTACGAGGTCCTGCTCGGGCTCCTCAAAGTCTTCGCGCACGCGCCCGAGGGCGGCCCGGCTGACGCAGCGTACTGGCGTGAGCGTGCAGACGCTGCGATCGCGAAGGCCGAAGCCATTCTCGCAGACGCGAGAGACCCTGACTGACAGCGCCAGCCATTCCCTTCCACCCGCCCGGCCATTGTGCCGGGTTTGTTGTTTCTGGAGACACCCCATGGCCGATTACTTCGAACAGACCGTGATCCAGCAGACCATTCCCGATGCCGACATGACGCCGCTCGAACGGCTGCTTTTGTCACGCATCTTCGGCTGTGAGCCGGATCACGACGGCTGGTATTTCTTCGCCGAGGAAAGCCCCTCGACGATGATCTTCGCGACGCGCGCCGAGCTTGAAGCGGCGCTCGGCGCTGCCCCGGAACCGGACAGCGCCGCTCATCGCCATGTCGTCGAGCAACTCGCCGAGCTTGATCCCGACGACACGGAAGTCGAGCTCGATCTGAGCGGCACGTCCTGGGAATTCTTCTTTCAAGACATCGTCAAGCGGTCGAAGACGTTGCGTTATGTCAGCGTCGTCGCGGCCTTCACCTGCAGCAAGATGCGACCGGACGGCTTCGGCGGCATGGCGGTCCTCATCACGCCGGACACGATCATCGGCAAGTCGACCAACGATCTCATCGAGGACTTCCTCGCTGAAGCTGGCCTCGATGACTCGGATGGGGCTGGCCTGAAACGACCCGATCCAACGCCGCCGTCCGACCAAGAAGAGTGAGAGGCGGGCCGGGACGCGGGTAAGCCCGGAGGTCGGAGGAGAGCGCGGCCTTGGGGCTTGCCCGCGATCCGCTCTCGGAGTCCCCACCATGTCCAAGACCATCGTCTTCGATTTCCGGCGCCGTGTCTGCTACGACGCGCCGGCAAAGCGCGCGTTTCACAGTCACGCCCGCCACCAGCTCAAACGGCTTGCCGACGCCCTCGGCCTGTCGCCCGCCGCTTACGATCTACGCTCCAACCAGGGCGGCATAGCCGTCTCCGGCGAAGTCACGCTGCACGCCGATCACCTCTATGTGCAGGCGTGCCAGCCGGCCACCGGCCACGACACCGGCGTCCTCTTCCGCACCTGCGAGGGGCGGAAGGACTACCACGGCGGTCCCAACAACTTCGCCTCCCTGGACCTTCTCAATCGCCCGCGGGACCTCGCGGCCCGGATCCGGGAGGTGTGTCGTGTTTGATCGTCTCAAAGCAGCATGCCCGCGTGTCGCCGACCGCATCGCCCATTGGCGTTTTCGCGCACGCCATCGCCTGGCGCGTCTGTCGCGCGCCTGGGCGTATTTTCGCGGCTGTCTCGACCCCGACGGGGCTCAGCGGATCATGCTCGATTGCGAGTATCCGGCCGGCTGGCATCCGCTTCTCGTTCTGACCGTCGAGGACACGCTCGCAGAAGCGCGCGAGGTTTTCGCCGATCACCCGGACCTGCCGCGCTTCATCAACGATGGCTGTGCGCGCGTCGCCGGCAAATGGGAATCCTACAACGACGAACTCTATATGGCTCGACGGTGGGCGATCGACCTTGCCGCCGACTACGCCGCTTCAGAAGGCGTCGCGCTCACATGCCTCGAAAACGAGAGCGATCACACAGCGCCCGGCGCCGGAGCCGACGAACACGCCGCGGTTTCAAAGGAAGGAGACGCGCCATGACCGAGTACATCGTCAAGATCGGCTTCTGGTTGCGCGCCTATGACGGCTTCACCATCGACGCCGAATCGGATGCCGACGCCATCGACAAGGCTAAGGCCGCCGCAAAGCGCGCGATGGAGTCGGGCGCCCATCCCGAGCACATCGACATCGAGGAACGGCGAGAAGGCGTGATCGCCTTCATCGACCGCGTTGCCCCCGATGGCCGCCACCCCGTGATCGAGGATGTCGAATTCGACGACGACCGCATCCACGACGGCCCAACCGGCTGATCTCCCAATCACAGCAATTCCAGGAAGCCCGGCCTTCGCGCCGGGCTTCGTCGTTTCAGGAGGCCATCATGGCTGATTTCTTCACGCACTTCTCATGCGTGCTCGATGTCGGCACACCCGACAACGCAGCGCGCGCCCTCGATCTCTACAATGCGCTGATGCAGGAGAACGCGCAGGAGGATCCACCTGCGGACGCTTTTCTCATCTCCATCCAGCCGGAGCACGGTGGTGCCGTGCTCTGGATCCGTGATGACGTGACCGGCGATCCGCAAACAGTCATCACGTTTGTCCTTCGGTGTGCGGAAGCCTTCGACCTTAAGGGCCGCTGGGGCTTTCAATGGGCCAACACATGCTCGCGGCCACGCATCGACGCCTTCGGTGGCGGCGCTCATGTTCTCGATCTCGCCACCCGCGAGACGATCGCTTGGACCTCTACAAGCGGCTGGCTGGCGCGAACTCTGTCATCCGCCCGAGGAAAGCGAAGCGGGCGATGAGCATTCCCGATCACGCGACCGCCAACTTTCAGACGCTGCTCCGCGCCGCGGCCGACGGCAACCTCGCCCTCATGGAATGCGCCGACGCAGCGACCGGCGAGACCCGCTACGTCATCTGCGCCGTCGGGCGCGATGGCCCGGATTTCCTATTCACGCCGTTCGGCCACCTGGCTGACGGCAATCCCTACGACGCCTATGTGCCGCCGGCTTCAACCCTGCCGGACGAGCAGGCCTCCTGACACCCTCGCGCCGCGACCTGTCTGGACGCGGCGGCCCGTCGGTCAAGCCGTTCCCGCATCGCCGGTTGAACCACGAAAAACCAATGAGAACTACGTCTACGCCGCAGCCCCTTCAATCCCGACGTAGGCAAACTAGCGAGCAACGACCTGAGTTACGCTATTTCTAAGACGCCTTTGGTGGCAAATTGCTGAAATAGGGCGTCAAATTCTTGCGGTGAGATTTTGGCTCCTTTGTCGAGCCACCAAGTCAACAACGCCATATACCCACCCACGACAAATTGCACCGCAGCTTCAAGGGGCATGGGTCCGCTGGGCTTCCCTCTGCGCCATGAAACAAGCTCATCCCGTACCACACTCGTCAGTAGTTCCTCGATGTGCTGGAGACTGAAAGCGCCACCACGCCCGCCGGCGAGTGCTCTGTAGAGCGCTAAGTGATCTTTCGCGTGTTGGAACATGGGGAGACTGAAGCTGAACATTGTCTTTCCTGGCGATGCGAGTCGTGTGCGTCCATGTTCTTCCAGAAGGCCGTGCAATGCTTCTTCCAGCCCGCGCCGCTTAAGATCATCCTTGCTGGTATAGTGTGCATAGAAGGTCGATCGGCCTACATTGGCAACGTCGCAGATGTCTTCGACCGTTATCGTTTCATAACGCTTCTTCATGATGAGCGTTATGAGGGCCTGTTGCAGGGTCGTCCGCGTGCGACTGACGCGACGGTCTATCGTTTTTCCTGCCATTCTCGACCACTATTCCCGGTCATATCATCCGATTTGTGCGGTTAAGGACGCTGGAGCCGACCCGTGCATTGACGTGATTCCGGACAGTGTGTCTTGTTCTGGGCTCCGTGTCCACGATTTCAGCGGCAACCCAAATGTCCGATCCGCCAATCCACGACCCACCCCGTTGGGTGAAGCGATTCAAGTTCACCATCGTCGTGCTGCTGCTATTATTTGTCCTGCATCTGGTCGTGATGTGGCTACTCGGTCACTCAATCGCCGACATGATCGGGCACATACCGCCGGCGTCGCGATGATGATGTCACCTGGTCTGCGCAAGTTGGCGCTCACGGTGCATGTTACATTGTCAGTCGGGTTGCTTGGCACAATCGCGGCATTCGCCGCTCTAGCCCTATCGGGCATTGTCCGCGGCGACGACCTAACGGTTCGTGTCGTCTATCCGGCGATGAAGCTGATAGCTGACGATCTCGTCATACCGTTTGCATTTGGCGCTCTTGTGACCGGCGTCATCCAATCGGTCGGCACCTCGTGGGGATTGTTCAAACACTATTGGGTGCTTTTCAAGCTCCTTCTTACCGCGTTCGCGACCATCATCCTGCTGCTGAAGCTTCCATTGATTGATGATGCTGCGCGGTTGGCCACTGAAACGACATTACACCAAGACCAGATCCATATTGTGGGAGTCCAGCTTGTCGTCCACGCGATAGCTGGCATGCTCGTGCTGTTCGTGCCCGTAGTTCTTTCGATTTGTAAGCCGAAGGGGATGACCCGGTATGGGCTGCAAAAGCAACACAACCGCAGTACGCTGCCGCATGGCAAAAAGGGCGGGCAACGCACCCATTTAGGCGCCAGTTAGGCGTCAGGCCTTCATGCATTGCGCTGCCCTTTGAAGGCTGACGTAAGCCGCATCCATCGCCGAATCACCGCAGCGGGCTCAGGAGGCGATCGGCAATCCGCAAGGTTCTCATCAAGCGTCATACGGGCGTGCCGTGAAGGCAGCCGCGTGACGAGAGGGAGAGTTTGGCCGGGACGGGTTTGAGCCGGTGCGGTTCAGAGAGAGCGCCGGCCGGCTCGCCCGTGTCCCGCTCTCCCGAGGTCTCTTCTCATGTCGCATCCTTCTGCCTCTGCGGCCGCACCAGCAGCCGCGTCGATCCCGTGCGCCCGCACGGATGCTCCCGCGCCACGCCTCGCCGAGGCCGCGCGGCTTCTTCTTCCCCACATCGAGCAAGGGCGGCGCGTCGAAGCCGTCATCCTGCGCACGGCAATGGAGCAAGCCTTCGGCGGCTCCGACACGTCCGGCGCGTGGGACTGGAAGACAGGCTACGACGCCTGCGAAGCGGCCACGGTTCTGTTTCTCCGTCGATACGGCAAGCCGCTTTTCCGCAAGGCCGGCTCTGTGGCTGCGGCGCTGCCGCAGCTCGCAAAGGTCGCGAGCCTTCTTCCCACCCATACACGGCGGTCCGAGGAGAGCCAGGCGCTTCAGCAGTTCTCGACACCGATCCCGCTCGGCCTCGCCGCGCTCCGCGCCGCCGGCATCGCGCCCGGCGATCGCGTCCTGGAGCCGTCCGCCGGCACCGGCCTCCTCGCGATCCTGGCCGAGATCGCCGGCGGCGCGCTCGTCCTCAATGAGCTGGCCGAGACCCGGGCCGATCTGCTCACGCATCTCTTCCCCAACTTTTGCGTGACGCGCTTCGATGCGGCGCAGATCGATGATCACCTCGATCCCGCCATCACGCCGACCGCCGTACTGATGAATCCACCGTTCTCGGCGATGGCGAACGTCAGCGGCCGGATGACGGATGCCGCCTACCGCCATGTCGCTTCGGCGCTGGCGCGTCTCGCCGACGGCGGCCGGCTGGTCGCGATCACCGGCGCGAACTTCGGCCCCGAGACACCATCCTGGCGCGATGCCTTCGAGCGCCTCCAGGAGCGCGGCACCGTCGTCTTCACCGCGGCGATCGACGGATCGGTCTATGCCAAGCACGGCACGACCATCGAGACGCGCCTCACCGTGATCGACAAGGCGCCCGCGTCCGATCCGGCGCAGTTTCCGGCGTCCGCTGGGATCGCGCCGGACGCCGCCACGCTACTCGGCTGGATCGCCGAGCGTGTCCCGCCGCGTCGCCCGGTTGCCGGATTGCTCGCCACGCCGACCGCCGGCGGTGTCGCAACGCCTCGAACCGTTCGCGGCTATCTCGCGCGCGCTGCCACGAGGCAGCAGGCAGCGGTGATTGCCGAGCCCGAGGGCGTCGAGCTTTCCTACGAGACCGTGGAATGGACACCGCCCGAGGGCGTCCGTCTCACGGATGCGCTTTATGAAGAATACGGATTGCAGTCGATCCGTATTCCCGGCTCGCAGGCCCATCCGACCAAGCTGGTGCAATCGGCGGCGATGGCGTCGGTCGCGCCGCCAAAGCCCTCTTACCGCCCGCATCTCCCCACAACTCTTGTCGGCGATGGCCTGCTGTCCGATGCACAGCTCGAAAGCGTCATTTATGCCGGCGAAGCGCATTCGGACTTCCTGGCAGGCGCATGGAACGTCGACGAGACCTTCGACCTCGTCACCGCCGCGCGCGACGACGCCGAGAACGCCGTACGCTTCCGTCGCGGCTGGTTCCTCGGCGACGGCACCGGCGCGGGCAAGGGCCGCCAGGTCGCGGGCATCCTGCTCGACCACTGGCTGAAGGGCCGCCGCCGTGCTTTGTGGATCAGCAAATCCGACAAGCTGATCGAGGACGCACAGCGCGACTGGTCGGCGCTCGGCATGGAGCGGCTGCTAGTCACGCCGCTCTCGCGCTTCCGCCAGGGCACGCCCATCCGCCTCGCGGAAGGCATCCTATTTACGACCTATGCCACGCTGCGCACCGATGATCGCGGCGAGAAGCTTTCGCGCGTCCGCCAGATCGTCGAATGGTTGGGCTCCGATTTCGACGGAGTGATCATTTTCGACGAGAGCCATGCGATGCAGAACGCCGTCGGCGGCAAGGGCGAGCGCGGCGACCAGGCGCCGTCGCAACAGGGACGCGCGGGCTTGCGTCTTCAGCACGCCCTACCGAACGCCCGCGTCGTCTATGTCTCGGCGACCGGCGCCACGACGGTCCACAATCTGGCCTATGCCCAGCGCCTCGGGCTCTGGGGCGGCGAGGACTTTCCGTTCGCCACGCGCGCCGAATTCGTCGAGGCGATCGAGGATGGCGGCGTCGCGGCGATGGAAGTGCTGGCGCGCGATCTCAAGGCGCTCGGGCTCTATGCGGCGCGTTCGCTCTCCTATGAGGGCGTCGAATACGAGCTGATCGAGCACCAGCTCACACCCGAACAGATCCGCATTTACGACGCCTATGCCGGCGCGTTCTCGATCATCCATAACAATCTCGACGCCGCGATGCAGGCGGCCAACATCACCGGCGAGACCGGCACGCTGAACGCCCAGGCCAAGGCCGCCGCGCGCTCGGCCTTCGAAAGCGCCAAGCAACGCTTCTTCGGTCATCTTCTCACCTCGATGAAAACGCCGTCGCTGATCGGCGCGATCGAGCGCGATCTCGACGCCGGCCACGCCGCCGTCATCCAGATCGTCTCGACGGGCGAGGCGCTGATGGAACGGCGCCTCGCCGAAATCCCAACGGAGGACTGGGGCGACGTCCAGGTTGACATCACGCCGCGCGAATATGTGCTCGACTACCTCGCCCACTCCTTCCCGGTGCAGCTCTATGAGCCGTTCACCGACTCGGAAGGCAATCTCTCGTCGCGGCCGGTCTATCGCGACGGCCAGCCGGTCGAGAGCCGCGAGGCCGTCGCGCGCCGTGACCGCCTGATCGAGAAGCTCGCCTCGTTACCGCCCGTGCCCGGCGCGCTCGACCAGATCGTCCAGCGCTTCGGCACCGACATGGTCGCCGAAGTCACCGGCCGCTCGCGCCGCGTGATCCGCAAGGGCGACCGCCTAATGGTCGAGAACCGCGCAGCATCGGCGAACCTCGCCGAGACCGCCGCCTTCATGGACGACGCCAAGCGCATTCTCGTTTTCAGCGACGCCGGCGGCACCGGGCGGAGTTATCACGCCGAGCTGTCGGCGCGGAATCGCAGGCTGCGCGTCCATTACCTGCTCGAGCCCGGATGGAAGGCGGACGCCGCCATCCAGGGCCTCGGCCGAACGAACCGCACCAACCAGGCGCAGCCGCCGCTCTTCCGGCCGATCGCGACCGACGTGAAGGCGGAGAAGCGCTTCCTCTCCACCATCGCGCGCCGCCTCGACACCCTGGGCGCGATCACACGTGGTCAACGCCAAACCGGCGGCCAAGGGTTATTCAGACCCGAAGACAATCTCGAAAGCCACTACGGCCGCGATGCGCTCCGCCAGCTCTACATGCTGCTGGTGCGCGGCAAGGTCGAAGGCTGCTCGCTTCAGACCTTCGAGGCCTCGACCGGGCTGAAGCTGATGGACGCCAACGGCATCAAGGATGAGCTGCCGCCGATCACGACCTTCCTCAACAGAATGCTGGCGCTGACCATCGAGTTGCAGAACGTGTTGTTCACCGCGTTCGAGCAATTGCTCACCGCCCGCATCGAGGGCGCGATCGCATCCGGCACTTACGACGCCGGTCTGGAGACGTTGCGCGCCGAGAGCTTCGTCGTCGCCGACCGAAGCGTCATCTACAGCCATCCCGCCACCGGCGCCGAGACCCGGCTGCTCACCATCACCGAACGCCGCCGCAACCAGCCCGTGACGCTGGACGAGGCGCTCGATCGTCTCTGCGATCCGCGCGCGGTCCTGCTCTTCAACGAGCGCTCGGGCCGCGCCGCCGTCCAGGTCCCGGCGCCGAGCCTTATGCTCGACGACGGCGAGATCGAGCGCCGCGTCCGCCTGATCCGGCCGATGGAGCATCACAGCCTGCCGCTGAAGGTGATGGCGGAAAGCCACTGGACCGAAGCCGACCGCGAACGCTTCGCGGCGGCGTGGCAGACCGAACTCGGCGAAGTGCCCACGTTCACCGACAGCACCATCCACGTCGTCGCCGGTTTGCTCCTGCCGATCTGGAAACGGCTGCCGAACGAGTCGACGCGCGTCTATCGGCTTCAGACCGATGCCGGCGAGCGCATCATCGGCCGCAAGGTCTCGCCCGCCTGGGTCGCGACCGCCCTCGCGGCCGGCGCTCCGACATTGACGCCGGACGCTGCCTTCGTTGCTCTCATGGACGGCCGGACCGTCCTCGATCTCGCCGAAGGCCTCCAGCTCCGCCGCGTGCGCGTGATGGGCGCGAACCGCATCGAACTGTCCGGATTCAACGACACGATGCGCGACCGGCTGAAGGCTTACGGCCTCTTCCACGAGATCATCTCCTGGAAGCTGCGCATGTTCGTGCCAACCGATGCGAGTGGGATCGCGGTGCTGGCGAAGGTGCTCAATCGCTATCCGGTCGAGCGCGTCGGCGAGCGCGAGGCCGCGTGATGCCGCGCGACGCTTCCGACCTGGCGCACCGTCTCGCGCGCGACGCCGAGACGGTCTGCCGTCACTATCTCTCCAACGGCCGTCGCGAAGGCCGCTACTGGCTCGTCGGCGATGCCCGCAACACGCCGGGCCGGTCGATGTACGTCCGCTTGAAGGAGTCGCCGAAAGGGCCGGCCGGCAAGTGGACCGACGCCGCGACCGGCGAGCATGGGGATCTGCTCGATGTCATCCGCGAAAGCTGCGGCCTCATCGACTTCCACGACGTCGCTGACGAAGCACGCCGCTTCCTGAGCCTGCCTCATCCCGAACCAGCGTCCGATCGTTCGCGCGTCCGGACACCCAATGCACCGACCGGCTCGCCGGAGGCAGCACGGCGATTGTTCGCCATGTCGCAGCCGCCGATGCACACTCTCGTCGAGACGTATTTGCGTAATCGCGGCATTACGCCTTTGCACGAAGACGGCGCATTGCGATTCCACCCGCGTTGCTACTATCGGCCCGACGACACTTCGCCGACCGAGACCTGGCCCGCGATGATCGCGCGCGTCACCGATCTCGATGGACGCATCACCGGCGCGCATCGCACCTGGCTCGAGCCCGATGGCTTCGATTCGGTCCGTCTCGGCAAGGCGCCGATCGACACGCCGCGACGGGCGATGGGCGACCTTCTCGGTAACGCCGTGCGCTTCGGTGTGGCCAATGATGTGCTCGCGGCCGGCGAAGGCATCGAGACCATGCTGTCGTTGCGCTGCGTGCTGCCAACCCTGCCGATGGCCGCCGCTCTTTCGGCCAACCACCTCGCCGCTCTTTTGCTCCCGCCGACTCTGCGCCGGCTCTATATCGCGCGCGACAATGATGCGGCCGGCGACGGGGCGGCGATGGCTCTGACCGAGCGCGCCCAATCGGCCGGTATCGAGGCGATCACTTGGTCGCCCAGGCGTGGCGACTTCAACGAGGATCTCCGCGGGTTCGGCCTCGACGCACTTCAGGCAGCCTTGCGGGTCGAACTCATCCCGCAGGACGTCGCCCGTTTCCTGCTGATGGCGACTGCCGAGACGGGGTGAAGCACGGCGGTTCGAGCGTCGTCGCTGTCGGTCGAGGCGAGGCCCCAAGAGCCGGACAGAGTCCGCGCCCTGGCCTTCTAGAGGGCGATCGGACCAGAAGCGGCCCGGCCCGGCAACCTCGTGGACCGGCTATTTTCCGTCGGCGGCAGAGCCGCCTTTACATCGCGAGACAAAATAGCCGGCCCCCTTCGGTCCTCCGCTGCGCTTCGGCCGCGGCGCAAGAGCGCCGCGGTGCAGGCCCGTTCCGCTCCCGGTCCAGTGATCGCCACGAAGGCCGCGATGGGCGCGGCCGATCCGGCAAAGGACCTCACCATGACGACCGACCACGACGACACCGAATTCGAACCGCCGCACAGCTCATCCCCGACCGATCATGTCCTCAACGAGCTTCAGCTCTATGGCTACCGTCCCTTCCAGGACGAACCCGACCCAAGGCCACTTCCCGAAGGCAATGCCGTGGCCGGAGCCGTCGCCGACATTATCGACGCTCTCGTCTCGACCCTGAGCGACACGCGCCTCGAACCCGACCTCGAAGACCTGCTCTGGTCTACCGTCAATCTCTTCCACCGCGCCGTCGACCGCATCGAGCGCGAGCTCGACGACAATGAGCAGGCGCAGCGGCGCAGTCAGCGCGAACAGAACGGCTCGGAGGTGAAATCCGTCGAACTCGAACGGCTGACGGCAGAGGGCATCACGCTGACCGAGCGCCGCAACAGCATGGAGCTCTTTCGCGACCAGGCCGCCGAACATTTCGAGGTCCACACCGGCTCACCCTGGCGTCCCCGCTCGGGATCGCTAGTCAACCACCGAGCGCTCACGGCCGCGATGATCGACAGCCGCGACTTCCTGGCTGCGAAGCGACGGGCCGAAACCGAGGTGATGCTGCCGCCGGGACCGAAGATCGCACTCACCGGCGGCCTCGACTTCAACGATCATCACCTGATCTGGGATCGGCTCGACAAAGTCCACGCCAAGCATCCCGACATGGTGTTGCTGCACGGCGGCTCGCCGAAGGGCGCCGAACTCATCGCCTCCAAATGGGCGAGCAACCGCAAGGTGCCGCAGATCGCCTTCAAGCCCGACTGGACGAAGCACGCGAAGGCAGCTCCGTTCAAACGGAACGACGCAATGCTCGCCATCCTGCCGATCGGCGTCCTCCACTTCCCGGGCACCGGCATCCAGGACAACCTGGCCGACAAGGCGAGGAAGCTCGGCATTCCGGTCTGGAAGCATGGCGAGGGCGGCGCGTGAGCGTCGCCATTCGCCGTCTCAGCTATCGAGCAACTCCGGGCGGAAGAGCCTTCGCCGGCTGACGATCTTGCCGGAGACCATGAACACACCGTCGCCGGTATAGTGCAGCGTCTCTGGATGCTTCGGCGACTTGGCGACATGCGCCTTCACGACTTCGAAGATGAAGAAGTTGTACCTGTCGACCAGCGCATCGTCGACAAGACGGCATTCGAAGTTGGCGTGGCACTCCGCGATGAGCGGCGCCTTCACATGCGTCGCCGCTCGCGCTGTCAGGCCGAACTTCTCAAACTTATCGACATCCGCGCCGCTCGTGTTGCCGACGCCGACCACGACGTCGGTCAACGAGGTCGTCGGCAGGTTGATCACGCATTCGCGGCTCTTTCGGATGAGTTCGAAGCTGTAATTCCCGCCGGCAATGACGCAGCCGACGAGGGAGGGCGTGAATTCCATCACCGTATGCCAGCCCATCGTCATGATGTTGCGCCTGTCATCGAGTGCCGACGAGACCATCACGATTGGCCCAGGTTCCAGGTAGCGCCGGACCTGGGACACAGGGAAATCAAGCTTTTCTGCGTGCCTCGCCATTGGCTCTCCGCGTGATCCAAGAGGGCTGCTCGGCCCGGTCCGGACACCGCCGGCGCCCGCTGGGACGGGTTTACCCTCCCATTCCAAGCCGTCTTCGACTATACTTTGGATCGCGCCGTGGTGGTGGTGGAAGGCGCAGCCGTCACATCTCTTTTTGTCACGGAGGCACCGCCATGCTTGTCATCGGACTCATCCTCAGCATCTTTGGGATCGGCCTGTTCTGTTGGCTGATCTTCAACCTCGCTGTCTACGCGCTGCCCTTCTTCGTCGGCCTCACCGCCGGTATGGCCGCGTTCCACAGCGGCGCGGGCGTGCTCGGCGCGCTCCTTGTCGGGCTGGTCGTTGGAGCGCTGACGCTCGGCGTCGGCCAGATCGCCTTCGCACTCGTAAAGCCGATTCCCCTGCGCGCGGCCATTGCGGCCGCCTTCGCCATTCCCGCCGCGATCGCCGGTTACCACGCCGTGCTCGGCTTGTCGCAGATCGGCGTTCCATCGCTTCTCTGGCGCGAGTGCTTCGCCTGGATCGGCGCCATCGTCATCGGCGGCACGGCATGGGCGCGCATGACGGTGCTTGCCGAACCCCTTCCATTGCGGCCGGGCGGGGTTTCAACGACGGATGAGCCACAGCCGGTTTTCAAGGCCGCGACACACGAAGGCTGAGCCACGCCTCACATCGACGACCATTCGTTCACGATCGAGGCCTCGTGAGGTCGTTGGTAGAACGAGAATGGACCCGCGGCCCTTCGCAGCGCAGAGACTCGTCATACCGATCCCCCGGCGCCACATGAACTTCGGCAGAAGCGTTCCGTCGCGGTATTTCTGCGGCAAGCGATCCCGCCTTTTTCTACGCTATGGCTTCTTTCTCTACGCCTGAACGCGCCGACATCTTGTGCAGGACAACCGAGATCAGCCACGTCTTCTCCCGAGGATGCTGTTCAGAGCACGGACGCACCTGGCCTCGTGATGGCCTGATCTGGCCGAAGACCGGCTGCGCCTCGATCGCCTGAGCCGCAACGCCATCGGCTCGACTTTCTTCCCCTGGGCTAAAGCCCATTCCTCGCGAGGCAAGAAAGTCTCACCGCCGTCATCCTCCGCTGCGCTCCGGCCCGCGAGCGGGTGCGTCGTCGATCGTCCCCGGCCTGTCGATCGCCATCGAGGCCGCGGTGGTCGCGGGCTCGAAACCAGCAAGGAGAAGTGACATGGCTAACATCGGTTCTTTCAAGAAGGTCGGCAGCGACTTCCAGGGCGAGATCGTCACCCTGAGCTTGCAGACCAAGGGCGTCCGGATCGTCGCCGAGACCAACCGCTCCAACGAGAACGCTCCCAGCCACCGCGTCTATGTGGGCCGGGCCGAGATCGGGGCGGCGTGGTCGAAGCGCTCCAACGAGGGCCGCGACTACCTCTCGCTCAAGCTCGACGACCCCTCGTTCACGGCGCCGATCTTCGCCAACCTGTTCGACGACGAGGACGGCGAAGGCTTCACCCTCATCTGGTCGCGGCCGAACAAGCGCAACGGCGACTGAGGCTTCCGCGAAAGCCCCGCCCGGTCCCGCCGGGCGGGGTTCTTCTACACAGCCTCGTACCCGTCCCGGCTGCCCAGAAGCCTGCTTCAGAGCGCCTGAGCGGGGCGAATCACCCCTGAAAAAGCAGCACCGCGGCGACCCTTGGAGAGCCCGATTTCGGCGTTCAGGAAGGTGTTGAGCGCAGCGAAAACGACTATTATAGTCGTTTTCCTGGTGCGCGCAGATCGTCTGTCGGAGGTGATCATGAATGATCACCGGCCGACAAGTGCGGGCGGCGCGAGCCTTGCTGTTTTGGACGCAGGAGATGCTCGCCGAAAAGGCCCTGGTGGCTTTGACCGCCCTGAAACGCCTCGAATCGGAGCGCGAGCTGCCGGTTCACGACACGACGCGCGACCTGGTGCGGCGTGCGTTGGAAAATGCCGGCATCCTGTTCATGGAGTCGGATCGCGGTCGCGGCGTAATGCTCCTCAACGAAACGCCGAAGGGAATTTCGCGACGACGGGCTCTCTCGCGCTCGTCATAGTTAACAGGCAGTATACGACCAGCAGACGGGGTCCAACACGAGGAGCTTGGGATGGAATCGCCGCCGCTTGATCCCCCGGTGGAGGATGTTGCGCCGACGGCCGCGATCCTTACCGGGTACGACGAGCAGCATTTGGTGACGTATCTACGACTCCTCGACGCGGATGCCGAAGGCGCCGACTGGCAGGAGGTGACGAGGATCGTTTTGCACATCGATCCAGCACATGAACCCGAGCGTGCGCGCCGGGCCTGGGAAAGCCACCTCGCCCGCGCTCGCTGGATGACCGAAAAGGGATACCGTCATCTGCTCCACGGCGGTGCGCCACACTGAAAAAGTTCCGTGCAGCTTCTGCACCGCACGGTGCGACTCCAGTTAGTTTTCTGAGCGCCACCTTAGCGCGCATGCTCAAGGTCCAACCCATCCCGGTTGGGGAGGACACGCCAATGAGTACTGCCGATTGGCGATCGGCGGACGCGTATCAAGAGCTGCGGTCGCTCGACGCGCCGGCCTTCGCATTCGAATTTCTTCGCCGTAACCCCGAGTTCCGCGCAGACCACGCGCGGCTGGCGCGCAAGGCGCGCGGCCGGCCGCTTGAGGTCAGTGACGCCGATGCGTTCGCAGAACGCTGGGGGGTTCGATTTCGAAGACGGATTGCCGGAGCTTCCAGCAAGCGACGTTCGATGGACGGCCAAGGTACTTCCCAGTCTTGTCACGCTAACAAGAGCGGCGGAAGGCCTCGTCAATCCTAGCTTCATGATCGCCGCAAGCCTTATCGCCGCTCTCTCGCAAGTGGACCTGGAGGGCTTTGTTGACCTTGCCGGCGCGCATATGCGGATCGAAGGGCTCGATATGTCTGGACCGTACGCTGCCCTCCTGCCGCTCGATCAGCTCTTCGAGATCCGTGTCGCCGCCGCGCTCCGCCTGTGGCGGGCCTTGAACGGCCGCCGACCTGGATCTGATCCCGGAGCCCTCACAGCCGACCGCCAGGCGCGCTTCATCCTCGCACTCCGCGCGCTCGATGCGCGCCTCCTCGGGACGACCTATCCGGACATCGCGGCCGGGCTTTTCGACGCCGCGCCGATCTCGAAACGCGACTGGATCTCCCACGAGTTGCGCGACCAGACAGGCCGCCTCGTGCGCCTCGGATTCAAGTTGATGAGAGGCGGCTACCGGCAGCTTCTCGTCTATCCCTACCGGCGCCGAATCTGACGTTCGCCCCAGTCCGGGTGCGTTCTCACCACCCCGCGACATCGCACTATTGAGGCCGAGGCCCCTCCGCCACCGTGGTCGCCAATAGCCGCCGTCCTCCGACGGCCGCCCGCACGATCACGGAGGTATCCCATGTCCACCAGCCTCGCCGGCATTCCGCCGCGCTATCTGCGCACGCCCGAAGCCGCGCGTTTCGTCGGTCTCTCCATCCGCACGCTTGAAAAGCATCGCATCTACGGCACAGGCCCCCGCTACTCCAAACTCGGCGGGCGTGTCGTCTATCGCGTCGAAGACCTGCAGGAGTGGGTCGATGCGGCCGCGAAGGCGTCGACGTCCGATCCCGGCAGAGCCGTCGTTCTACCGGCACGCCGCCACTCGGCGGCGGAACTTGAGCAAGCCCGTCACCCGCGCCGCTGACAGCCCGATGTCGTCGCGCCACCGCACACGATCCGAACGCGAGCAGCTCGAACTGTTTCGGGCGCTGCCTGGCGATCTTGCACCACGCGATGCGCAGGACCTCATGGCCTATCCGTTCTTCTCCCTCGCCAAGACCCATCGCATCACGCCGATCGACTACCGAACAGGCGAAATCGCCATCCGCGTGGAGGCCGTGCCGGAGCATGGCATGGCGACCATCTGGGACGCCGACATCCTGATCTGGGCCGCCTCCCAAATTGTCCAGGCGCGCGACAACGGCCTGCGCACTTCGCGCCTCATGGCCGCCACGCCCTACGAGATTCTGACCTTCATCGGTCGCGGCGACAGCGCACGCGATTACCACCGCCTTAAGGCGGCCCTCGACCGTCTGCAATCGACCACCGTCGCTACCACGCTGCGGCAAGCGAGCGAACGCCGCGCACACCGCTTCTCATGGATCAACGAATGGACCGAACGCGCCGACGCCCATGGTCGCGCCGATGGCATCGATCTCATCGTGCCCGACTGGTTCTACAGAGCGATCCTCGACGACGCGCTCGTGCTGACCATCGATCGTGAATATTTCAAACTCACGGGCGGTCTTGAGCGCTGGCTTTATCGCATCGTGCGCAAGCACGCCGGCAGACAGCGCGCGGGTTGGCGGTTCGATTTCCGTCATCTCTACGACAAGTCGGCGAGCCTTTCGCCGTTCAAGCGCTTCGCCTTCGAGCTGCGTGACATCGCGCGCCGGCAGCCGCTTCCCGGCTACCGCCTCGACGTCGAGCACGATCGCGGCGGACACGAACTTCTCGCCTTTGCTCCCGCTCGGTTGTCCACAGGGGGCTGTGGACAAGCTGTGGAATCCCTCGTGCCATCGGGAACCGCCGCTCCCGTGCCATCGGGAACCGCGGTCCCGTGCCATCAGGAACCGGAAGCCGCGTTTTCTGCCGAAGATTCCATCGCTTACGGAACGCCTAACTTAGATTCTAACAGAGAAGAATCTAACGATTCTGTTGTTTGCGATCCGTCTGCGCGGTGCAAAACCGAAGGCGACGCGCCGTGATCGTCGCGCTCCTCAATCAGAAGGGCGGCGTCGGTAAGACCACGCTCGCCCTGCATCTCGCCGGTCACTGGGCCCGTCAGGGAAAGCGTGTGACCGTGATCGACGCCGATCCCCAAGGGTCGGCGCTCGACTGGTCCGAGCAGCGCGCGCGACGCCGCTTCGAGCGCTTATTCGGCGTCATCGGCCTCGCTCGCGATACGCTCCACCGGGAAGCACCCGAGCTCGCCCGCGATGCCGACCACGTTGTCATCGACGGGCCGCCGCGCATCGCGGCCTTGCTGCGCTCGGCGCTGCTCGCCGCGGATGCCGTCCTCGTGCCGGCCCAGCCGTCGCCTTTCGATGGCTGGGCCTCGGCCGAGATGCTGGCGCTGATCGCCGAAGCGCGCGTCTTTCGCCCCGCGCTCGTCGCGCGCTTCGCGCTCAACCGCTGCCCCGCCCGCACGATCATCGCGCGTGACACGGCGCAGAGCCTCGCAGATCACGATCCGCCAGCGCTCACTGCCCGCATCAGCCAGCGCGTGATCTTCGCTGACGCCGCACGCACCGGCCAGCTCGTGTTCGAGCACAAGAGCAGCGGCGCCGCCGCGCGCGAGATCGCCGCGTTTGCCGCCGAAACCGAAAGGCTCGCGCCATGACCGCGCGCCGCCAGAACGGCAGCTTTGCGTCCCGGCCGCGCGACGCGGAAGCCTGGATCAGAACACCGGATCACGGCGTCGGCGCCCCACCAGCGAGCGATCTCTACACCGCCCGTCTGACCGTGGACATCACGCCCGCGCTTCGTAGCCGCATCAAGATCGCAGCCTTCCAGCGCGGCGAAACCGTCGCCGACATGCTGCGCACGCTCCTCGCGCGCGAATTCCCCGAGACCGATGGAGGCAAGTCATGAGATTTGAACCCGACCTTGCGCGCGCACCAAGACCGGACGCCGCGCCATTGCTCACCCGTGTCGAGCTGACGTGGCTTGAGGGCCGCATCGAACACTGGATCCGTTTCGGCCGGGACTGCGGTGAGACGATCCTCGACCGCAGGCGACGCGTCCTCTCCTTCGCGCCAGGCAATGTGTTCGCGTTCGTGCGTTGGGCATCGAACGACTTCGGCACGATCATCTCGCGCATCGACATCGTTCAGTCGGTCACGCATGGCGTTGCCTACCAGACGCTTCCCTTCGTCCGCCCAGGTGGCGACATCCTGCTGCGCATCAGCGGCTGGCCCAAAGTCGAGCGTGTTCTGAAGGCGATCGACTCGGTCGAGGCGCTTGGCATCGAAGCCGCGGACGCGGCGCCGGATCACTGGCGGCACGTCCACAATCGGCTGTCTGCCGGATACGAGCCGCGCCCGTACAGTCGCGACCAGCACCGCGCGTGGCTCCTACGGCGGAGCACGCTGTCATGACGCGCTTTGGCTACGTCATGACGACGTATCTGGTGCTGCTGGTCTCGAGCTGCAGCGCAATCTTCCCCATGTCGCCCAGGTTCATTTGGAACGCCAGCGAGAGTGTCCCGATCGGGCTTTACGCCATTCGACCGGCCGGCATTCTCCATGTCACCGAGCTGGTCGTCGTCCGGCCGCCGAACACACTCGCACAATTCCTCGCTGATCGGCGCTATCTCCCCAAGGGTGTGCCGATGCTGAAACGCGTGCTTGCGCTTCCTGGGCAGATGGTCTGCCGGGATCAACGCACGATCACGGTCGATGGCGTTGCGATGGGGGAGGCTCTCGAGCGCGATACCCGCGGTCGGCCGCTTCCTGTCTGGCATGGATGCCAACGCATCCCCGAGGGCCAGGTCTTCCTGATGAACTGGCAGTCCGAAGACTCCCTTGACGGCCGCTATTTCGGGTTGCTCTCCCGCACCACGATTGTCGGCCGCGCCGATCCCCTCTGGACGCAGGAGGACGATTGACATGCCGCGGCGTCGCTCCACCGTCATCATCCGTGCGCGGCGGCCCTTCCGTGCCCCTTTCTCCTTACCGGCACGCCGTCGTTCAGAACCGTGCTTCGCTCGGATTCTGAGTATCCCATTCATCGCTGTTTGTCTGTCGGCGGGGGTGTTCGCACCCTACATGCCGGCCTGCGCCCAATCCGCGCCCGGACGTCCCATCACGCGCGTTGCCGTCGCGACCCGGTTCGATGCGCTCGTGGCCGAAGCCTCGCGTCGCTTCGGCATTCCGGCTGCATGGATCCGAGCCGTCCTGCGCGCAGAAAGCTTCGGCGACGTGCGCGCGATCTCGCCCAAAGGTGCGATGGGCCTGATGCAAATCATGCCCGAGACATGGGCTGCACTGCGCCGGCGCTACGGTCTCGGCGTCAATCCATACGATGCGCACGACAACATCATGGCTGGTGCGGCCTACCTACGAGAGCTGCACGACCGCTATGGAATTCCCGGCTTCCTCGCGGCCTACAACGCCGGTCCCGCACGCTGGGAAGATCACCTGGCCACTGGACGCCCGCTGCCGGCAGAAACGCGCGCCTACCTTACGAGGCTCGCGCCAATCGTCGGTGGCAGCGCGAACGACGACACGGCATTGCTCGCATCCATCGTGCGCTCCTGGACGGAAGCGTCGCTATTTCCCGAACAGCGGTCCGACGCGCCCAGCGACAAATCGACGGCAGCCCAATCGCGGGTGTCGACCGCCGCTAGCGTCAGCCCGCCGCAGGATTGGACGGGGCTTGCTCCACAGTCTGACGGGCTCTTCGTCGCCCTGTCGGCTGCAGGGCGATCGCAATGAGTGCTTTTCATTCGACGAAGGTGACGGACGGCTCGATCGAAGGATTGTGGGGAGCGGAACATCGGCGCAGGAAACCCACCAACGGACGGCAAGGGAAAAGGCCGGCCTTCGGCGCGGCTTATGTGGTTAGTTGTATTGGACAATTTACCGATATCACCGACTACCCCTGCTGGCGCTCACCTCGATTTGTCCAAGCAAATCAATGTCTGCACCGCCGTCGCACGCCTGAACACCCGGATTCGGCCCGATGACGACGCGCGACGACGACCTGCGCATCCGGCCCGGCCGCATCCAGCATGGCAACCGCGGCGGCAAACGTCCGCAGACATTCGTCGGCGAGGTGATGCGGGCCGCGAAGAAGGCCGGGCATGTCGGGAACAGCTTCCGCTCCGGCCAGGGGCGGAGCCGCTCCCGCTTCGGTCGTGGCCGGCGCGCCGCGGTCTCGATCCGGCTGCGCTCGAATGCCCGGCGCGTCGTCACCAAGGCGCGCGTCGTCCGCCACCAGGGTCCCCGATTCCGCTCGGCGCCTTTGCCGAAGCACATCGCCTATCTCAAACGCGAAGGCGTCACCAAAGACGGTCAGCCGGCGCGGATGTTCGATGCGGCCGGAGACGAAGCCGACGAGCGTGCGTTCGCCGAGCGCTGCAAGGACGATCGCCACCATTTCCGCTTCATCGTCTCTCCAGAGGATGCGGCCGAGATCGGCGACCTCAAGACGTTCACGCGCGAGCTGGTCGCCGACATGGAAAGGGACCTCGGCACCCAGCTCGACTGGGTCGCCGTCGATCACTGGAACACCGACAATGCCCATGTCCACCTCCTGATCCGCGGCCGCGCCGATGACGGCCAGGATCTGGTGATCAGCCGCGACTATATCAGCCGAGGAATCCGCGACCGGGCCGCCGAGCGGATCACGCTCGAACTTGGTCCGCGCACTGAACCGCAAATCCACAGCGCGCTTCAACGCGAGGTGGAGGCCGAGCGCTGGACAAGTCTCGATCGGGCGCTGCGCGACATTTCGGACGAATGCGGCGGCGTCGCAGATCTTCGGCCTGGTCCGAACGCCGAGGATCCGGAGCTGCGTCGACTGTTGCTCGGACGGGCGGCCAAGCTCGAACGTCTCGGCTTGGCCGATCCGGTTGGCCCGGCCTGCTGGACCCTCAAGCCCGGCCTCGACGGAACGCTGCGCCAGCTCGGTATCCGCGGCGACATCATCAAGACGATGCACCAAGCCATGAGCCGAAGCGGATCAGAACCGGACGTCAGCCGCTTCGCGCTGCATGGCGACGAGCCTTCCCATCCGGTGCTGGGCCGACTCGTCCAGCGTGGTCTCGATGATGAGCTCAAGGGCACGGCCTACGTCATCGTCGCCGGCGTCGATGGCCATACCCACCATTTGAGGTTTGCAGACCTCGAATTCACCGGCGATGCCACGCCCGGCGCGATCGTCGAGGTGCGCGCTTATGACGATCCCGATGGACGACGACGGCTATCGCTCGCGACCAGGTCGGATCTGTCCATTTCTGATCAGGTCGGGGCATCGGGAGCGACCTGGCTCGATCGTCAGCTTCTTGCGAAAGACCCACCGCTCAGCGGCAGCGGCTTCGGCGCCGAAGTCCGCGACGCGATGGATGCCCGCGCTGATTACCTGGTCGAGGAAGGCCTGGCCAGACGACAGGGCCAGCGCGTGATCTTCGCCCGCGATCTCCTTTCGACACTCCAGCGGCGCGAGCTTGAGGAGGCCACGGCCAGATTATCAGCCGACACGGGTCTGGCGTACCACCCGGCCGCTGAAGGCGAGCGTGTCGCTGGCGTTTATCGCGAACGGGTGACACTCGCGTCGGGGCGCTTCGCCATGATCGATGATGGGTTGGGATTCCAACTCGTGCCGTGGCGTCCGGCTTTGGAAAAGAACCTCGGCCGCGAAGTCCGCGGCGTCATGGCGCCGGGCGGACGAGTCGACTGGGACCCGGGACGGAAACGGGGACTGGGCCTGTGAAGGCGCGCCTGCGGTGCATCCGATTTCTGACCCAGCGTGTCCGGCCCTTTGATCCCATACGGTTCGTGCTTGCAGGAAGCGATCGCGGAAGCGCTGGTGTGGCGCCATGAACCCGACCAAAATACTCTGGCTGCAAGTCTTCGTTGTGTGCTCGACCACACTCGGCTTCGTCTGGGCCGCGACGCAATGGACGGCGTGGCAGCTTGCCTTCCAGCCGCAGCTCGGCAGCCCCTGGTTCTCGCTCTTCGGATGGCCGGTCTATTTCCCGGCGGCCTTCTTCTGGTGGTGGTTCTCTTTCGACGCTTACGCACACGACATTTTCGTCACCGGCGGCTTCATCGCTGGCGCAGGCGGGGTCGCTGCCTTCGTCGTCGCTGTCGCCATGTCGGTCTGGCGTGCGCGCGAGGTAAAGCGCGCCACGACCTACGGTTCGGCTCGCTGGGCCGAGGAACGCGAGATCCGCGCAGCCGGCCTTCTTCACCCAGACGGCGTGTTGCTCGGCCGCTGGCACGGAGCCTACCTCCGTCATCATGGACCCGAGCATGTGCTGTGTTTCGCACCGACCCGAAGCGGCAAGGGCGTCGGTCTTGTTGTTCCGACGCTGCTGACCTGGCCGGGAAGCTGCATCGTCCATGACATCAAGGGGGAGAACTGGACGCTCACCGCCGGCTGGCGTGCGCGGTTCGGCCGCGTGGTCCTGTTCGATCCGACCAATCCGCAAAGCAGCGCTTACAATCCTTTGCTCGAGGTCCGGCGCGGCGAGTATGAAGTCAGAGACGTCCAGAACATCGCCGACGTGCTGGTTGATCCCGAAGGGGCGCTCGAACGCAGGAACCATTGGGAGAAGACCAGCCACTCGCTTCTGGTCGGCACGATCCTGCATGTCCTTTACGCCGAACCCGACAAGACGCTCGCCGGCGTCGCCAATTTCCTCTCCGATCCGAAGCGACCAATCGAGAAGACGCTTCGGGCGATGATGACCACGCCGCATCTCGGCGAGAAGGGAGTCCATCCCGTCGTCGCCAGCGCCGCGCGAGAGCTGTTGAACAAGAGCGAGAACGAACGCAGCGGCGTACTGTCGACCGCGATGTCCTTCCTGGGCCTCTATCGAGATCCGGTGGTCGCGGCGGTCACACAACGCTGCGACTGGCGCATCCGCCACCTGGTCGAGGCTGAGCATCCTGTGACGCTCTATCTCGTCGTGCCACCCTCGGACATCAGCCGCACGAAACCGCTCGTGCGCCTCATCCTCAACCAGATCGGAAGACGGCTAACCGAAGAGCTAGAGAACAAGCGGCGGCGACATCGCCTGCTGCTGATGCTCGATGAGTTTCCCGCGCTCGGCAGGCTCGACTTCTTCGAGTCGGCATTGGCGTTCATGGCGGGCTATGGATTGAAATCCTTCCTGATCGCGCAGTCGCTGAACCAGATCGAGAAGGCGTACGGTCAGAACAATTCCATCCTGGACAATTGCCACGTGCGCGTCTCGTTCGCCAGCAACGACGAACGCACAGCGAAACGCGTGTCGGATGCACTTGGCACGGCCACCGAAATCCGAGCGATGAAAAACTATGCCGGCAGCCGACTCAGTCCGTGGCTTGGACATCTGATGATCTCCCGGCAAGAAACCGCGCGGCCGCTGTTAACTCCCGGCGAGATCATGCAACTCCCGCCCGACGACGAGATCGTCATGATATCGGGGAGTGCGCCCGTCCGGGCGAAGAAAGCTCGGTATTACGAAGACCCCGAGCTCGCCGGGCGGATTCTTCCGCCGCCCAGATCATCGGGCGGAAACGCTGTTCTTCAACCGCCAGCCCCCAACACGTCCCAGGTGAATACCTGGAGCGGCGCGATCGCGTCAGCGCCAACCGCCGCAGAGACGGACGATCCGGACAATGCGGGAATCCGGCGCGAACCCGAACTTCCGGACCACGAGGAGATTGTTCCCGAGCCACGAAAGCCGGTGCAGGAATTCGAGCCCGTCGAGGACGAGCCAGACGACGACGCCCAGCGCCAGCGGATCATGCAGCGCAATTTCGGCAGCGCGCGACAAATCTCGCTCGACGCGGACGATGACATGCAGATGTAGCCGTGCGCACGAAGCACACCTTTCGGCTTCCACCCGACCTGGCTACAAGGCTCGCCGATTACGCCGCCCGCAAGCGCGTGCCGCAGGCGTTGATCGTCGAGGCAGCGCTCGCCTCTTATCTTTCGCCCGATGCCGCGGACCGACTCGAAGCGGCGCTCGCGCGACGCCTGGACCGTATGGTCCGCGACATGGAGCGCATCGAGCGCCACGTCACGATCTCGAATGAAGCGCTCGCGGTGTTCGTCCGGTTTTGGCTGACCAGCACGCCGCCGCTGCCTGACACGGCGCTTGCCGCCGCGCAAACAAAAGGACGAGAGCGCTACGAAGGTTACATCGAAGCGCTCGGCCGTCGTCTCGCGCGCGGTCACAAACTAGCTGACGAGGTGATTCGCGACGTGCCAGCGCAAAAGGAGGGTTCAGCAGACACGCAGTCAGAATAGCGATCGTCCTTCTCGCTTGTCATTCTATCCCAGAGCCCTCCCGCCTCCTTGTTGTTGTTGCGGAGTCCCAGTTCCGGCTCTTTCTACTCAACCCCGCTGACATCTGCGCCTCCACAGGAGGCTAATTTGCGGGGCTCTTGTGACGACGATCTCCCTCCGATCTGAAGTATTCGCCCGAGGCGCGCGCATGCTGCGCACGGCGCTTGGTCCGGCGATCTCCGGCTATCTCGAAGATCCCAGCATCGTCGAGGTGATGCTCAACCCTGACGGTCGCCTCTGGATCGATCGGCTGTCAGGCGGTCTTGAAGACACCGGCTGTCGCGTCACGCCCGCGGACGCCGAGCGCATCGTGCGCCTGGTCGCGCACCATGTCGGGGTCGAAGTGCATGCCGGCAGCCCGCGCGTCTCGGCGGAATTGCCGGAAAGCGGGGAGCGGTTCGAGGGCCTGGTGCCGCCCGTGGTGGCTGCGCCGTGCTTTGCCATCCGGCGGCCGGCCGTCGCCGTTTACACGCTCGGCGACTACGTCGAGGCCGGCATCATGTCGGCCGACCAGGCCGAGCTGCTCCGCGCGGCCGTGCGCGACCGAAAGAACGTGCTGGTCGCCGGCGGGACGAGCACCGGCAAGACGACGCTGGTCAACGCGATCCTCGCAGAAGTCGCCAAGACCGGCGACCGCATCGTGCTCATCGAGGATACGCGCGAGTTGCAATGCGCCGCGCCGAACCTCGTGGCGCTGCGCACCAAGGACGGGGCTGCGTCGCTGTCTGATCTGGTCCGCTCGTCGCTGCGCCTGCGGCCCGACCGCATCCCGATCGGCGAGGTTCGCGGGGCAGAGGCGCTCGATCTTCTGAAAGCCTGGGGCACGGGACACCCCGGGGGCGTGGGCACGCTGCACGCAGGCTCCGCCATCGGCGCACTGCGCCGGCTCGAACAGCTCATCCAGGAAGCCGTGGTCACCGTTCCGCGCGCGCTCATCGCCGAGACGATCGACCTCATCGCGGTCCTCGCCGGCCGCGGCTCCGCGCGCCGGCTCGCCGAGCTCGCCGCGGTGAAGGGCCTCTCGCCCGCCGGCGACTACGTCCTCACCCCCGCAGGAGAACCGTGATGTTAATCAAGGATGCCCGCCGTGCGTTCGCCACGGCAACCGCCTTCGTCTTCGTCGCCCTCGCGACCGCGCCGGCCTATGCGGCCGGATCGAACATGCCGTGGGAGCAGCCGCTCAACCAGATCCTGGAGAGCATCCAAGGGCCCGTGGCCAAGGTCGTGTCGGTGATCATCATTATCGTCACCGGTCTGACGCTCGCCTTCGGCGAGACCAGCGGCGGCTTCCGTCGCCTCATTCAGATCGTCTTCGGCCTCAGCATCGCCTTCGCAGCGTCGAGCTTCTTCCTGACCTTCTTCCAGTTCGGCGGCGGGGTGACGGTGTGATGGAGCAAGATGGCGTCATCGCCGGCTTCTATGCGCCCGTTCACCGAGCGTTGACCGAGCCGATCCTCTTGGGCGGCGCGCCGCGCGCCGTGGCGATCGTGAACGGCACGCTTGCTGCCGCGATCGGGCTCGGTCTTCGGCTCTGGATCGTCGGCGGCCTCATCTGGCTTGTCGGTCACATCGCCGCCGTTTGGGCGGCGAAGCGTGACGCCGCCTTCGTCGACGTCGTGCGTCGGCATCTGCGTTATCCGCAGCACATGGTCTCGTGAGGTTCGCCCAATGATGAACCTTGCCGAGTATCGTCGCCATAACCAGAGCCTCGCCGACTTCCTGCCGTGGGCGGCGCTCGTCGCCAAGGGCGTTGTTCTCAACAAGGATGGCTCCTTCCAGCGCACCGCACGCTTTCGCGGTCCAGACTTAGATTCTTCCACGCCTGCCGAGCTGGTGGCCATCACGTCGCGTCTCAATAACGCGTTGCGTCGCCTTGGTTCCGGCTGGGCCGTGTTCATTGAGGCCCAGCGTGTGCCGGCGCACAGGTATCCGTCAACTCAATTTCCGGATCCCGTTTCGGCGCTGGTCGATGCCGAGCGTCGAGCCCAATTCGAAGAAGAAGGCGCGCATTTCGAGAGCGGCTACTTCCTGACACTGCTCTGGCTGCCGCCCGCCGATGACGCGGCCCGCGCGGAAGCTTGGCTCTATGAGAACCGCGCCCAGGGCGCCGCCGACTGGCGTGCCACGCTCGAAGGCTTCGTCGACCGCACCGATCGCGTGCTCGCGCTGCTCGAAGGCTTCATGCCGGAATCGGATTGGCTCGATGACGCCGAGACCCTGACCTACCTGCATTCCTGCATCTCGACGCGGCGCCAGCGCGTGCGCGTGCCGGAAACGCCGATGTACCTCGACGCCATCCTGGTGGACGAGGACCTGACGGGTGGCCTCGAACCACGGCTCGGCCGCGCACATCTGCGCACGCTCACCATCATGGGCTTTCCATCACAGACCTGGCCGGGCCTGCTCGACGACCTCAATCGCCTGGCGTTTTCCTATCGCTGGGCGACACGCGCCATCTGCCTCGACAAGACCGACGCGGCCAAGCTCCTCGGCAAGATCCGCCGTCAGTGGTTCGCCAAGCGCAAGAGCATCATGGCGATCCTCAAGGAGGTGATGACCAACGAGGCGTCGGTGCTGATGGACTCCGACGCCGCCAACAAGGCGCTCGATGCCGACGCCGCTCTGCAAGAACTTGGCACCGACCTCGTCGGCGAGGCCTACGTCACCGCCACTGTTACCGTCTGGGACGATGATCCGCGGATCGCGGACGAGCGCCTTCGCCTGGTCGAGAAGGCCATTCAGGGCCGCGACTTCACCTGCATGCGCGAAGGCGTCAACGCGATCGAAGCCTGGCTTGGGTCTCTCCCAGGGCATGTCTACGCCAATGTCCGGCAGCCGCCGATCTCCACGCTCAACCTCGCGCACATAATGCCGTTTTCGGCGGTTTGGGCCGGGCCGGAACGGGACGAGCACTTCCAGGCGCCGCCGCTTCTCTTCGCCAAGACCGAGGGATCGACCCCGTTCCGCCTCAGCCTACATGTCGGGGATGTCGGCCACACCTTGATCGTCGGCCCGACGGGCGCCGGCAAGAGTGTGCTGCTCGCGTTGATGGCCTTGCAGTTCCGGCGCTATGCCGGTGCACAGGTCTTCGCCTTCGACTTCGGCGGCAGCATCCGGGCGGCGGCGCTCGCGATGGGCGGCGATTGGCACGATCTCGGCGGAGCGCTCTCCGACAGCGCCGCCGAGCCCGTCGCGCTCCAACCGCTCGCGCGGGTCGATGATCCCGGAGAGCGCGCGTGGGCCGCCGAATGGGTCGCGGCGCTCCTCGGTCGCGAGTCCGTCACCGTCACTCCGGAACTGAAGGAACACCTATGGTCAGCGCTGACTTCGCTTGCGTCCGCGCCTATCCAGGAGCGCACCATCACCGGGCTCTCGGTGCTCCTGCAATCAAATGCCCTGAAACAGGCGATCCAGCCCTACACCGTGGCAGGCCCCTGGGGACGACTGCTCGACGCGGAAACGGAGCGGCTCGGCGAAGCCGAAGTCCAGGCTTTCGAAACCGAAGGGTTGATCGGCGCGGGCGCGGCTCCAGCCGTCCTATCCTATCTCTTCCATCGCATCGAAGATCGCTTCGACGGCCGACCCACCTTGCTCATCGTCGACGAGGGTTGGCTCGCCCTCGACGATCCCGGCTTCGCCGGGCAATTGAGAGAGTGGCTGAAGACGCTTCGGAAAAAAAATGCCAGCGTCATCTTTGCCACGCAGTCGCTTGCCGACATCGACGGCAGTGCGATCGCACCAGCCATCATCGAGAGCTGCCCGACCCGCATCCTGCTTCCCAACGAGCGCGCGCTCGAGCCGCAGATCGCGGCGATCTACCAGCGCTTCGGTCTCAACGATCGCCAAATTGAGATTCTGAGCCGCGCGACGCCGAAGCGCGAATATTACTGCCAGTCGCGGCGCGGCAATCGCCTATTCGAACTCGGGCTGTCCGAAGTCGCGCTCGCCTTCACCGCCGCCTCGGCGAAATCCGATCAGACCGCCATCGAAGAGCTGCTCGCGGAACACGGCCGCGGCGGCTTCACCGCCGCCTGGCTGCGTCGAAAGGATCTCGACTGGGCAGCGGACATGCTCACCCACAACCAGGAGACCACGTCATGATCCGTCACCGCTTGCGCGCCTTGCTCATCGCAGGCGCCGCCGCTTTCACCATTACGGCCTTCGCCAGCGGACCGGCGCGTGCGCAATGGATCGTGTTCGATCCGACCAATTATGCGCAGAACATCCTGACCGCCGCGCGTGAGCTTCAGCAGGTCAACAATGAAATCCAGATGCTGGAGAACCAGGCGACGTCGCTGATCAATCAGGCGCGCAATCTCGCAAGCCTGCCGTACTCGTCGCTCACGCAGCTTCAGCAGCAGATCACCCAGACCCAGCAGCTCCTCGCGCAGGCGCAGCGCATCGCCTACAGCGTCTCAAGCATCGACCAGTCGTTCACGCAGACCTATCCGCAGGCCTATTCCAGCGGGACGTCGTCGCAGCAGCTTCTCACGGATGCGAAGAGTCGCTGGCAGAACGCACTCGCCGGGTTCCAAGATACGATGCGCGTGCAAGCCGGCGTTGTGAGCAATCTCAACACCACGCGGACGCAGATCAACGCTTTGGTGTCCTCCAGCCAGTCGGCGACCGGCGCGCTGCAGGCCGCACAGTCGGGCAATCAGCTCGTGGCGCTTCAGACCACGCAGCTTGCGGACCTGACCGCGCTGATGGCGTCGATCGCACGCGCGCAGAGCCTCGATGCCGCGCGGACCCTTGAGACGCAGGCGCAGGCACAAGCGCAGACACAGGCATTCCTCAACTACGGCGCTGGTTACCAAGCCGGCTCCGCGCAGATGTTCCATTGATGCGAACCCGGCTTCTCAATCTGCCTGCTGTCGGCCGGGCTGTCGGCTTTTTGCTTGTCGCCATCGCGATCGTCGCGGCGGCACTGCACTTCCACACATCGCCTCCACGCCTCGAGCCGCGTGCGATGGAGAAACACACGCCCGACTCGCTCGCCGAAGAGCTCAAGCGGTGTCAGCTCATCGCCGACCAGGCCAAGGACGATCCGGCCTGCGAGGCGGCCTGGGCTGAAAACCGCCGCCGCTTCTTCACCTATACGCCGGCCTCCGGACCGAAGAACCCGACTCCGGCTCCAGCCAAGAACACCGACAGGTAAGCATCATGGGCGGCACGGGAGTCATCGACAATTTCCTGGGCACCTTCACCCAGTATATCGATTCCGGCTTCGGCCTCGTTCAAGGTGACGTGCGCTGGCTCGCCAGCGTCCTCATCGCCATCGACATCACGCTGGCGGGGCTCTTCTGGGCGATGGCGCCCGACGAGGACGTGCTCGCGCGCCTGATCCGCAAGACGCTCTATATCGGCCTCTTCGCCTTCATCATCGGCAACTACAACAATCTCGCGCAGATCATCTACAACAGCTTCGCCGGCCTCGGGATCAAGGCCGGTGGCGGCACGATGAGCGCTGCGCAGCTCCTGCAGCCCGGCAAGATCGCCGAGGTCGGGATCGATGCCGGCAAGCCAATCCTCACCGCCATCTCCGGTATGATGGGCTTCACCAGCGTCTTCGCCAATCTGGTGCAGATCGTCATTCTTCTGGTCGCGTGGCTGATCGTCGTCATCAGCTTCTTCGTCATGGCGATCCAGCTCTTTGTGAGTTTGATCGAGTTCAAGCTGACGACGTTGGCCGGTTTCGTACTCGTGCCGTTCGGGCTCTTTGGCCGCACGGCCTTCCTCGCCGAACGGGTGCTGGGCAACGTGGTGTCCAGCGGGATCAAGATTCTCGTGCTCGCCGTCATCATCGGCATCGGCTCCACGATCTTCAATCAATTCACCAGCGGCTTCAACAATCCGCCGACCATTTCCGACGCGCTGACGCTGATCCTCGCAGCGCTCTCGCTCCTTGGCCTCACGATCTTCGGTCCAGGCATCGCCAATGGCCTGATCGCGGGCGGACCGCAGCTCGGCGCCGGCGCGGCTGTCGCGACAGGATTGGGAGCGGCCGGGATCGGAGCGGCCGGCATTGCGGCGACCGCCGGGGGTGTCGCCGCGGCCGGCGGCGCGATCGCCGGGACGGCGCGCGCGGGAGCCGCGGTCGCGGGCGGCGCCAGCGCCGCATATCGCGCGGGTGGGGCAGCGGGTGTCGCCCAAGCTGCCGGCTCAGTCGCCATGAGCCCACTGCGCCGCGCCGCCAGCAGCCTTCAAGAAAGCTTCGCCTCTGGCGAGCGTGCCGTCATGAGCGGCGGCGCGCGCTCGTCGTCATCCGCCGGCGCGTCCGCCGCGTCGGACAGCCCGCCAGCATGGGCCCAGCGCATGAAGCGCGGCCAGACCATCAACCGCGGCGTCACCGCCGCCGACCACGCAATCCGCTCCGGTGATCGGGCAAGCGGCGGGCATCAGGTCGATCTTTCCGAGGGGGAATAGCTCATGTTCCGACGATCGACCGTGCGCTATGGCAAGACGCCGGACGCGGAGACGCCATATCAAAAGGCCGGCCAGGTCTGGGACGAGCGGATTGGCTCCGCGCGCGTTCAGGCCAAGAACTGGCGCCTGGCTTTCTTCGGCGCACTCGTTCTCAGCGGTGGGCTCGCCGGCGGCCTGGTCTGGCAATCGGCCCGCGGCACCATCACGCCTTGGGTTGTGCAGGTTGACAAGCTCGGCCAGGCCCAGGCCGTCGCGCCCGCCACCGCGGACTACCAGCCGACCGACCCGCAGATCGCGTGGCACTTGGCGCGCTTCATCCAGGAAGTGCGCGGCATCCCCGCCGACCCCGTGGTGCTGCGTCAGAACTGGCTCGACGCCTACAACTACGTCACAGACAAGGGGGCGCTCGCGCTCAATGACTATGCGCGGACGAGCGATCCGTTTTCCAAGGTCGGCAAGAACCAGGTCTCCGTCGACGTCGCGAGCGTCATCCGCGCCTCCGACTCCAGCTTTCGCGTCGAATGGACGGAGCGTCATTACATCGACGGCGCGCTCGCCTCGACTGAGCGATGGAGCGCCATCCTCACCATCGCGCTGCAGATGCCGACCGACGCCGATCGGCTGAAGAAGAATCCGCTCGGCGTCTACGTCCACGCCCTCAATTGGTCAAAGGAGCTCGGCTGATGCGCCCGCTTGCGATCTCGTCGCTCTTACTTGCGTCTGTCTCCCTCGGCGCCTGCGCCACAGCCTGGAAACCGCCGCAGATCAGCTACGACAACACGCCGAAGCCCGCGGTGCTGCAGGCCGAGCCGCCCAAGCCCATTCAGATCGTCGAGGTGCCGAAGCCGTTGCCGCTGCCCGGACAACTCAAGCCGCTGCCCGGGAATACGAAGCGCGCTCCCGAACCTGCGGATCCGCATGCTCGCGTCGATCAGGCCAATGGCGCGGCCCGCGTCCAGCCGACACGGGCAGGCTATCTCAACGCTATCCAGGTCTACCCCTTTTCCGATGGCGCGCTGTATCAGGTCTATGCCGCGCCGGGCCAAATCACCGACATCGCGCTCGAGCCGGGCGAGCAGTTGACGGGCTCAGGGCCCGTCGCTGCCGGAGATACCGTGCGGTGGATCATCGGCGACACCGAGAGCGGCGCCGGGCCAGCCAAACGTGTCCACATCCTGGTGAAGCCCACCCGTGCGGATCTCATCACCAACCTTGTCATCAATACAGACCGTCGGACCTATCACCTCGAGCTGCATTCCGACGACAAGACGTATATGGCGTCGGTCTCTTGGGCTTATGCGCAGGATCAGCTCATCGCGCTGCGCCAGCAGAATGCGGCCGCCGAGGCCGCTGCCCCCGTCGCAACCGGCGTCGACATCAATGCACTGAACTTCCGCTATCGCATCGAGGGCGATACTCCGCCGTGGCGGCCGCTGCGCGCCTTCGATGACGGCCGGCAGGTGTTCATCGAATTCCCGACCGGCATCTCACAGGGTGAGTTGCCACCGCTCTGGGTGATCGGCGCGGAAGGCGACGGCCAGCTCGTCAACTACCGTGTCCGCGGCAATCACATGATCGTCGACCGCCTGTTCGCTGCGGCGGAGCTGAAGCTCGGCGGCAAGCACCAGGAGCTGGTGCGCATCGTCCGCACCGATGGGAGGCCGCGGTGACGGACGAAGCCAGGGATGACGTGGGGCCGAGCGCGGCCGCACGTCCGGCTGAGGAGATGCGCTTGCGCGCCAAGCGACCGCCGGTAACCCGGCTGTCCCGCAAGGTCCTGCTTGGCGTCGGTGCCGCCGCGGCCATTGGCATTGGAGGCGCACTGCTCTTCGCCTTGAAGCCGCAGCACCAGACAACCGGCGCCGAACTCTTCAACACCAACAACCGCAACACGCCAGATGGTCTCGCGAACCTGCCGCGCGATTATACGGGGCTGCCAAAGCCCGTGCCACAGCTTGGACCGCCGCTGCCCGGCGATCTCGGCAAGCCCATCCTCAACGCCGGCGCGCCTTCGCCCAGCATGCCAATGCCGGGACCGACACCGGAGGAGCAACGGCTCGCTCAGGAGATGGAAGCCGCCCGCACCAGTCATCTCTTCGCGACAACGAACGTCGTCGCGCCGAGCATGCCGATCGCGCCATCTCCAACGGCTCTCTCGCCGGGACTGACGCCGGCGAGCACATCGTCTGATCTCACGTCGCAAGATCACAAACTCGCATTCCTCAATGGCAACATCGACCGCAGAACAACGAGCCCCGATCGCGTCCAGCCGCCAGCAAGCCCCTATGTATTGCAGGCAGGCGCCGTAATTCCGGCATCGCTGATCACAGGCCTGCGGTCCGATCTGCCCGGACAGGTTACCGCGCAGGTGACCGAGGACGTCTACGACAGTCCGACGGGCAAGACCTTATTGATTCCGCAGGGGTCGCGCCTCGTCGGCCAGTATGATGCGCAGATCGCATTTGGCCAGTCGCGCGCCTTGCTCGTCTGGAACCGCCTCATCATGCCGAACGGCAAGTCGATCGTGCTCGAACGCCAGCCCGGCGCCGACACCGAAGGCTATGCCGGGCTTGAGGACGAGGTCGACAACCATTGGGGCATGCTGTTCAAGGCTGCGATCCTCTCCACCATCTTGTCCGTCGGCGCCGAGGCTGGAACGAGCAATAGTGAAAACAACCTTGCCCAGGCGATCCGGATGGGCGCGTCGCAGAGCTTCAACCAGGCTGGCGAACAGATCGTAGGCCGCTCCCTCAATATCCAGCCGACGATCACAATCCGGCCGGGCTTCCCCGTGCGGGTCATGGTCACACACGACCTGGTCCTCGAACCCTACAAAGGCTAGGTGCCCGATGAGCAAACTCAAACTAAGCGCATTGGAAGACGACAAACCGGTGAAGATGACGATCGAGCTGCCGGCGGCCGTTCATCGTGACCTCCAGGCCTATGCCGAAGCGCTCTCCCACGAGACCAACCAGAGCGGTATCGAGCCCGCCAAGCTGATTCCACCGATGCTGGCGCGCTTCATGGCGACGGACCGAGCCTTCCGAAAGACCCGCCGGACCTCGTCGTCGCAGAAGACATCGTGATGACGTGCCGAGGCTGCCTCTGCTAAAGCAGCCCGCGATCCTTCGCTTCATCGCGCATAAACGCGACAAACCGTCCTACAACGGGTTCTTCGCATTCAGGAAGCCACACGAGATTCACACAAAATGATGCGTTCGCCTCCGAAATCGGCCTGAAGACCACGTCAGGAAATCCGAGCTCGGCTTGGCTCTCTGCCGCGAGCGTCACGCCAAAGCCCGCTGCCACAAACGCGAGAATATATTGCTTGCTGGCGGCGTGCGATTGAAAGTCTACGTTCCTGCCAAGAAGCGAGGCGAAGAATTCGCGCTGCGCCTGACTTTCGCCCCAGCCTTCGACAAGAACCGTCTCGCCCGACAATTCCTTCCAACCAAGCGCCTTACGCCTCGCCAGGGAATGTTTCGCGGGAAGCGCCGCCATCAGCCGCTCACTATAGATGGGCAGCATCGCCGCATGCGGCCACAACGCGAAGCTCGGGACAAACGCGGCGTCAAGTCGTCGATCGGCCAGCGCGGCGGCGATCTCCCGTTCATGCATCTCGAATTGCACCACCGAAACACCAGGGTATCGTCCGTGCCAGCACCGCAACAAGTCCCCCAGAGGCTTTCCGATCGGCGGCATTCGTAGGCCCAGACGAATCTCGCCCGTCGTGCCAAGGCCGTTGTGATGACCTGCGGCCTTCACGGCATCGACTTCAGCGAGGACACGTCTAATGTGCCGCATGACCGTCTGTCCGCTCGGCGTGAGCCGCACACCGGCACGGTTGCGCTCGAAGAGGGTGAGGCCAAGCTCATCCTCAAGCCGTGCGATACGCCGACTGATCGTCGACGCATGCAGCCCGAGCACGAGCGCTGCACGCGCAAAGTTTCCTGCATCCACCGCCGCCGTCACAAACTGGAGGTCGGCGAGGTCCATGTCATAAGACCGCGGCGTGACGATCCTGCAAATTGATCGCGACCACCGCTATCATTGCGCGCCTTGCAGCTCGGATTCGTTGGCTTCTTCTTCTGCAGTTCCTTCTCGCGCCGGTGTCCCATCAGCGGTGCCGGCACCGTTCAGGATCGGATATGCCAGCGCTGCGATGTGCGAGTGAACGCGCCGGAGGTCTCTGACAATGCGCAGAAACTGACCGCCATCTTCGGCGACACGAGCGACTCCCTCGCCAGCATCCGCTCGCGCCGTGGTGGCCGCGACCCGCAGCAACTGCACATGGAGCGCGGTCGCACGCGCCTCCAGTCGCCGCAGAGCGCTCTTTCGCGAGATGAGCCGGTTCGCCTCGGCGGGATCACGGGTCAGAAACACTGCAAGCCCCATGTGGAGGCTTTCCAGGATTTCGGCATTCATCGAAACGATGAGATCGCGTTCGTCCTTCGCAAACGGCCTCCCCCGCTTGATCCGTTTGACCACGAATTCGATGAGGTTGTTGGCGACGACATCGCCAACGTGCTCGAGATTGATGACGGCTGACAATATCTCCTGGACCCGGGCGCCTTCGCTATCGTCATGCAACGGCTGCTCATTTCCGAGATCTGCCAGATAGCTGCGTATCGCGGCTCCAAGACGGTCGACAGACCGATCCATCCGGCTGATCGCGGTGGCGCGCCGAGGATCGTCTTGTTGGAACACCTCCGAAGCGCCCTTCAACATTGCTTCGACCATGTCGCCCATGCGAAGCGTCTCGCGCGCGGCATTCGCCAACGCGACGGTCGCCGCCCCTAATCCTGCCTCCTCCAAGTAGATTGGTTTTCCGGGATCATCAGGCGCCGGCGGGTCGGGAAGTACGCGGACGAGCAGCCGGGCCAGCCAATGAGACGGCCCGATAAACACCGCTGCAAGGATCAGGTTGAACGCGGTGTGGAAGTTCACCACGATCCGCCCCGGCGCAGGATCGATGTGGGCGAGAAGCGGCACGCATATTGCCAGCAACGGAAGCGTCACGACCGCGCCCACGATTCGAACCAGGCAGTTGCCGAGCGGAAGACGACGAGCAACCGGTGAACCCGCCTCAAAGAGTGCGGGCAATGTGCCGCCGATGTTGGCGCCGACAACGAACGCCAGCGCGCCGATCGGCGAAACGGTCTGACTCGCAGTCAGCGACACGATAAGAAGCACGACCGCCACGCTGGAATGACAAGCCCAGGTGAGCAGCGTTGCCACCAACACCGCAAGGAGAGGCTCGTTGCCGATTGCAGCGAGAACGTTTTTCAGCAAAGGCGCGTTCTCGATTGGCGCAAACTCATGCGCCATCCCCGACAAGGCCAGCAACATCAGTCCCAGCCCGATCGCGATTCGCCCGGCATTGCGCAGCCGATCATCGTCGAACGAGCGGAAAGCCATGACCCCGAGCAGGACCAAAGGAGGGCCGACGACACCGGCGTCGAACGACAGCACCTGCGTAACCAGCGTGGTTCCGACGTTGGCGCCCAGCATCACCACCAAGGCGGGCCCGAGCCCGATAAGACCGTTCGCCGTAAATGCGGAGGCCATGAGACCCGTCGCGGTGCTGCTTTGCAGAAGCGCCGTAATGCCGACGCCGGCAAGAAACGCCCGCCACCGCCGCGTCAGATTGTGCTCCAGCCATATCCGAAGGACATGGCCGAAGCCCCGCTGGACGCCGGTCGTCACCATATGAGTGCCCCAAAGGAGCAATCCGACGTAGCCGGCGAGTTCGAATAGAACGACGGTCCCGGTCATCAGAACCATCCCCCGTCATCTGGCAAGTACACGCGGTCCATGGCTCAGAACTCCGCGTGAAGACGGCCAGAAAAGACCGACACCGGACCGCGGTCGGCGTTGTATGCAGGGTTGACGATCAGTTGGTAGTCGGCGGTGAAGGTGAGCCCGTTCCCGATCGCCAGCGCGTAATAGCTTTCGAAAATCCGCTCGGTGCTGTAGTTCAGCGCCCCATCACCGATCAGGAGTCCGTTTCCACCAGCGGCAAGGAAGTCGCGATGGGCCGCAGACAGCCCATTGATGGCCCCACCGATCCCGACGGTATCGTTCGGCCGACCCCAAGGATTGCCCTTGATCGAAACGCCGCCTGACACGCTTCGGTCAATGTCGGTGAACGACAGCGTCTCGTTTTGCCCATCGTTCCAGCTCACGCGACCGAAAACGCCGATCCCAGGCGCAATCTGCTGCTCCAAATTCGCGTAGAAGCCGTATTTCGGATTCACGTGGCGAATACTCGCCATCACCGTATTGATGTCTTGCGTGGAATCCTGGCTCTCGATTGCCAGGGCCTGGCGGTAGTTGCCCATGACACCCTGGGTGCCAAAGACGCCGAGCCGCAGTTTTCCAGGCTGGCCCGCGATGGCGTAACGCTGCTCGAACTCCACCACGGCGCCGCCCGTGTTGAATTTCAAGACATCGCTGTTGGGCTCGGACGGCACCTGAACGAATGCCGCGCGGACTGCCCAGTCCTTCTTATTCAATTCGACGATTGCGCCGCGCGTGTATCCGGGGAGATCCGCCGGGAAATCGTAAGCCGCGGACGACCACAGCGCCCAGTTCATGAAATCGGCGCGAGGATCGTGCGCATAGGTGTTGTTGTCAAAGAAATCGCCGATGGCAAAGCGTCCGACGATCACCGTGATGCGATCGATATCACGTTTGCCCGCGAGCTGGTTGGGACCGTCGGCGACGTCCTCTTGTTCGCCGCCGAGGCCAAAGGTCTGCTTGAAGTAATAGCGTTGCGGCCGAATCTTCGGGAATGCGGCTCCAGCCTTTTGTGCTTCGCCGTTCGGGAAGCCCGCCAGACCCAATGTCCCATTCAGGCCGAATCCCTGCGCCAGTTCGGGATTGAAATAGAACTCGCCGCCCTGCCACAGCCGGACGCCGATGAAGGCGGTCGTCGTCCACGTCTCGCGGACCTCGCCGCCTCCCGGCAAGCTGTTCGCACCCGCATAGGGGGAGCGGAAGCTTGGATATCCCTGCGCAATCACTGTCGTTTGCGCATGGACGTTCCAGTCACTCGAATCCGGCAAGCGTGGCGTCGCGCTCTGTGAGCCGGACGCCGCCCACGGCAGATCGTTGAAGTGGTAGTTCAGCCCGATTTTGGCGAGGTAAAGCCCGGGGGCAAGACGGGCGTTCGGCAGATCGAAGCGGCCCAGATCATAAGTAGCCGCAGAAAGATTCACATAGTCGTACTCGACTTTCGCCGTCCAATTGCCGCTCAACGCGAATTCCGCACCGAGGCCTGCGGTCCAGCCCGTCTGATAGCGGCCGAGTTGCGCACCGCTGCCGTCGTTGACCTCGATATGACCATGCCCCCAGGCGAAGCCACCCGTGACATAGGGCATCCACCGATCAAATGCGTAACCCACTCGGCCGCGCGCGGTGCCTACGTAGTCGACCGTAGAATTGAACGGCGCCGGCGCCAACGCCGGCTCGTCGGTCGGGCTCGTGAACGACGCGTCGGCTTCAACACCGAGCACCAGATGATTGTCGAGTTGCCGGTTATAGCCGACCTGAAAACCACCAATGAGGCCGGTCGGACTATGAGGCAGGAAGACGCCCTGCTCAGGCTTGGGGCGGGAGTCATCGCCCAAGCGGCCGCCACCGTAGCCGAAGTGACCACCGACATAAAAGCCGGTCCAGTCATAAACCCTCTTCATTTCGGCCTCGCTGGGCGGCCGATCCGCTTTGGTCCGAACATCAAGACGCCGTTCCGTGCCCAAGCGGTCGGCGCCGGCCGGAATCTCCTGGGCGTGCGCGTTTCCCGCGCCTGTCGCGGCGACAAGCAGCAGAACGGGGAAGCAGGCGCGCGCCGACAGACCGCGTCGACCGAACCGCGGTTCACGGCCGTAATTCCGTACAGGCGCATCCTTCTTGCGAACTTCAATTTCATCACAGATCATCAGCAGCTCCACTGATCACGGGACGAGCAAGCCATCTCGTGATCGACGTGAGGCCGCTCTATTTTCGGGGTGTTGGGGGGCTGCGTGAGTATTCACTCACGCAGCAACTAGGAGGTTCGGGCATGGTTGATTCCTTTCGATTTGGTACGCAAAGTTTGCTCACCAGCGATCTGTTCTAAAACGCTGCCGCAGGCGGATACTTTGCCGATTGACCTGCGCCGCCATGCGCAAAAGCGCCTTTGCTTGCGCAACGGGAATCAAGCGCTCCCGCGCGAGTTGAAAGGCAGTGCGGGCGAGCCAATGGGCAACCGCCGCCAACAGCCCGCCGACCCGCAGACGGACAGCAACTCGAAGTGCGGCGCTTGAGCGTCCCCGCGTTTTCACGATGTCCCGTCGCCGCTCGGTCACCAACCGGCTGCCGAATGCGCTTCTTTCGCCATGAAAGAATTCAGCTCGCTTTCTCATTTGCATTGCACGTCTCCTCAGTAGACTTCGCTGCTGGCCGACCGAGCCAGGTCAGTTGGACTCACCCCACATTGCGCTTCGACGGCGGGCTCGCTCGGACTTCCAAATGCGCCACGACCTCCTCGAGAGGCGCGACGAAAGGCGAAACGCCGCGAACGCGCCACGCCTGTTCAGAAACCCCTCCCGCACAAGAATGCGCGCGACCCTCACAACCCAGATCGCACCGAACAGGCAGGCCCGTTCTTCCAAGTGGCGCGCGATTGACCGCGGAGAGCGCATCAGCGCTTCCCGCCGGTTTCGTTGCGACCGAGCCTTTGCCGGATTCGCACGTGGCTCTGGTCCACCCATGCGAGAGCGGATCGCGCAAACGGGCCTTTCGGCACGTGTTTGAGAACAAGGACCTCCACTTTCCCGAGCCACCAGAGCTGCAGCCGAACGCTGATAGGCCGCTCCCGATGCTGGATCTTGCGGGTCATCATGGCTGCCTCCGCCAAACAGAGCCGATAAGCTCACGACCTCCAGCCCAACAGAGCCGTCGCGCTCTCTGAGGGCCGCAAGCGTGCAGGCGCGCAACCACAGCTCCGGATCGGCAAACGGGGCGAAACCCGATACAAGCCGGTCCCAGATTGTTGGTCGGCGCCGGCCAGACGCCGCAGTCGTCGAGTGAGGCCGCAGCGATGTGGAATGACGTATGCACATGCTCCCCCCTTCACCGGCCGATGAGCGAAAGCTGCACGATCCGCACGAGGACAAGCCCGCCGGCCAAGATCAGATAGCCGCGCAAGACCAGCATCCAGAGACGAGTCATCGGCGTCATCCGAGCTGACGGAAGCTCATCCAGCGGCGGCATGCGGTACGTCGCGCGCACCATCTCGTTCTTCGCGCTGGCCGGCTCTTCGCGGTGGATGAAGAGGAAGGCGACAGCGACGGCGAGCGTGAATACGCCTCCGATCCCGAGTATCGCGAGAATCGTGCTCTCGCTCATGTTTGGATACAGCACCGATGCGGTCAGGATGATTGACAGCATCACGAGGACACCGACGACGGCGCCGGTGAACAGGTTCATCCACCGCCCATTGATCCACGGACCCAGAACGGCTTTGTCGTTGCAAAGCAGCAGCAGGAACACGGTGGCGCTCGGTAGCAACACGCCGGCCAGAGTCTGCACGGCGTTGGTCAGCAGGCCGAGCGGCATGCCGGGGGTCAAAACCAGCGCAGCAGCCAACGTAACGAGGCCGCCATAGACCGCATAGAAGCCCTTGGCGTCCTGGGGCTTGCGATGCAGCGAATGCCGCAGCGACAGCACATCGCCTATCGCGTAGGCCGTCGACAGCGAGACCGCCATCGCGCCGATCACGCTGGCATCGAGCAGCGCAAGGGCGAAGAAGACGCCAGCCGTCTTCCCGACATAGGCGCCAAGCCCGGCAGCCACGGCTCCGGCGTCCTGGAAATTCCCGAACTCCGGACGACCTGCGAACGTCGCTGCGGTGAACGCCATCATCGCCACTGCGCCGATGACGACCAGCACAATGCCAAGGACGAGATCGATGCGCCCGTAGCTCAGAAAGCGCGTCGTGATGCGCTTGTCGATCACATAGCTCTGCTGGAAGAAGAGCTGCCAGGGCGCGACCGTTGTCCCGACAATGGCAATGATCAGGAGCATCACCTCGCTCAGCTTCCCGCCTTCAGGAAACTGCGGCACGACGAGATCATGGGCGATCTGGCTGACCGGGGGATGAACCCAGACGAGCACCGGCACCAACAGAAGACTGCCGAAAACGAGAAACAGCGAAAATCTTTCGAATCGCCGGAAATTGCCCGTCCCAGCCGCGGCGATAATGACGGCCGCTGCGGCAATGACGCCTACGCCTCGCGGAAGCCCGAGGTACTCGAGCGCCAGACTGATTCCGATGAACTCGGTGACGATGGTCAGAGCATTCAGCAAGAAAAGGTCGACAACGCTGAAGGCGCCCCAGAACTTGCCAAACCGTTCGAGAATGAGCCGCGCGTGGCCGACGCCCGTCACCGAGCCGAGCCGCAAAACCATTTCCTGGTTCACGTACAGGACGGGAATGAGCAGGATGAGCGTCCACAACAGCGAGGTGCCATAGTTCTGGCCCGCCTGCGTGTAGGTGCCGAAGGCGCCGGCATCGTTGTCACCGACCATGACGATCAGGCCCGGTCCAAGGATTGCCAGCAGCGTCATCAAACGAGCACGCCAACCGTTCCTGGGACCCGTATCGTTCTTCTTGATTGTGCCGAGCGCGCCTTTGATGTCGCCGATATGCGCTTCATCCAGTACAGCGTGACGCACGGGAGTATCGAGGTTAGACAGCATGATTAACCGCCTTTGAAATGGCGTTGACTTGAGGGTTCTTGCGTTGGAGCGGTCGTGCGGGTCGACCTGTCGCGCACGACACGCGATCGCGCTCAGTCCGGTGACAGAAACCACCGGCATTCGAGGCGCCCTCCCGCCGTCAGTCGCCAACGGGCTGTCAACCGCGGGCGCCTGCGCTTGAAAGAGAGAACCGAGCAGTTCGCTGGAGAAGTGACGCCTTGCGGACGCACACTGGAAAACTGGAAGGTCATTTTTTGCCTCCTGATGCCTGGGCTCAGGAGGCGGCACGCATCAAAGCAGCGCGAAGTGGATCGCGCGGCCCTCGACAATCGTGTCGTCGCCCTGAGCGTAGCCGAGCTGCAGCGAAACGAGAGCAGACGTCGAGCGTCTACTGTCGCATTCGTCGGCCAGACTGCTAGGTCGCGGGTTCATAGCGATCCCTTGCTGTGCCAATGGAAAATCCAGCCCACCATAGGCTGGACCTTGGCGCGTGAAATCGTTGCCGGTCTTCACAGCGCCACGGTTTTGATATATACCCAAGGGGGTATATTGCAACTATACCCGGGTATACGAAATGGGCAGATCGCACGTCGTTGCCGAGAAGCAGCGACTCCTTAACCGTGTCCGCCGCTTGCGCGGCCAGGTCGACGCATTAGAGCGGGCTCTCATCGCCGACGAAGCCTGTGACGACGTCATGCGCCTGGTCACTGCAACCCGCGGAGCGATCAACGGAATCATGGCGGAAGTTATCAACGGCCACATCCGCACCCACATGGTCGACCCCAACCGCGCGCCCAGCCAGAGCAAGCGAAACGCCGCGGACGAGTTGGTCAGTGTCCTGCGAACATATCTTAGGTGATGTAATGATGCCGCCCCACGCCAAAGCTCAGGGCGTTGACGAGCCGAACGCGCCCGCACACCCGAACCGTGCGCGCCGCTTTGCTCGGCCATGGGCATACTTTGTCTCCCGCCTGGACCCGCGACCACAGGCCCTCTTCTCGCCGATGCTACCGATCTTCACGGCAGCACTCGCCATCGCCATCTTCATTTTCGACACGGTCACACCCTACGAGATCGCGGCCGCGAGCCTCCAGGTCGTGGTCGTCCTCCTGTCCCTGCGCTTTTGCCGGAAGCAAGGCGTCATCTTCGTGTCGCTAGGCTGTGCCGCGCTCAGCATCCTCAGCGCCGTACTTACCATCGTGAGCTATGTTCCAACCGCCGGGAGCACCTTCAGTCTCGGTGTCATCAACACGTCGATCAGTCTGACTGCGATCGCAGCAACTGCTTACCTCGCGCTGGCTACCGAGACCGCCCGCCAGACGGCTGAACGCGCGCAAGCGCACCTCGCCCACGTGGCTCGTCTGACAACACTTGGCGAGCTTTCCGCCTCAATCGCTCACGAGCTGAACCAACCCCTGACGGCGGTCATCACGAATGCGAATGCCGCCACACGCTGGATCCGCAGTGAGCCGCCAAATCCGCAGAAGGTCACGAGTTCGATCGAAAGCATCGTCGAAGACGCACGGCGCGCGAGTGAGATTATCGCTCGAATTAGAGCCCTGACCACACGCGCTGAACCCCAAAACGCATGGGTCGACATCAACGCGGTGATACAAGAGGTGCTTGTCCTCATCCAGTCTCAGTTGAACGAAAACCGCATCGTGGTCCGAGCTGAACTTAACAACGGCCTGCCGAGCGTCTTCGGTGACCGAATCCAATTACAGCAAGTCGTTCTCAACCTCATCGTCAACGCCATCGACGCAATCGGTGCTGCGCAAGCAGACCTCCGAGAAATTCGCATTAAATCCCGCAAGACACGGCCGAGTGGCGTCGAGGTCAGCATTGAGGACACCGGCGGCGGACTGACTACGACTGATGTCAATCAGATCTTCGATGCATTCTTTTCGACGAAGACCGGAGGCATGGGCATCGGTCTCTCGATCTGCCGCTCGATCATTGAAGCTCATCATGGCCGCATCTGGGCCGAAAAGGGCGAGCCTTCAGGAGCCACCTTCCACTTCACGCTGCCTGGGACTCAGGAGGCAAACCAATGAACCTCGGCGCTCCAGCCACCCGCACTCAGAAATCAACCGTGGCGATCGTGGATGACGATCCGTCCGTCCGGAAAGCCATTAGCAATCTATGTGAATCCGAAGGGTTCGACGTCGTGGCGTTCTCCTCTACGGCCGAATTCTTGCGCTGGTCGATTCCGGAGACACCCGTCTGCATGGTCTTGGACGTCCGCATGCCGGGCGAAAACGGGCTGGATTTTCAAGTCGAGTTAGCGAAGTCTCACGCTGAAATTCCGATCGTGTTTGTCACGGCGCACGGTGACATTCCGATGTCTGTCCGCGCCATGAAGGCTGGCGCCATCGAATTCCTGACAAAGCCGTTCAGGGATCAGGACCTCCTCGACGCCATCAACGGCGGCTTGGCGAAAAGTCGTATGCGCCGTAACGCGCTCGAGATGAATGCCGAATTGGAAGCTCGATACCAATCGCTGTCCAATCGCGAGCGAGAGGTGATGGATCTGATTACAAAGGGTCAACTCACGAAGCAGATTGCGGCAACACTCAACCTTAGCGAAATCACCGTTAAGGTCTGCCGCCGGCAAATCATGACGAAGATGCAGGCGAATTCCATGCTCGACCTCGGACGCATGTCAGAGAAACTGGAAAGGATGAGAAGCGGACCTGCGGAGCACCGGTAGAAGAAGCCACGCTCGGATCGCTGCTGCTCGATATACCCGAGGATAGTTGTGCGACGAGCTGATTTGTCGCAACGCTCTATCGGAGTCGTACCTCCGAGAAGAAAAGGGCGGAGATCGTGCCCCACACCGCCACGTTAGGACATAGGGCCCAAGCGATCCTGGCGGTGTTCGCACAGCTCCACAAGAGCGCCGGCGATACTCTGAGATACGACGAGATCACCGATTATATTGGCGACGCTCACGTCCGAAAACTCGGTCAGCAAGAGCTGACTCGCGAAGGCCTCGTTGTTGAACACCAATATACGCTTGAACTCACCTCGACCGGCCGAGCGGCGATCACCTCGCTATTCGGGCCGAGCGGCCGACTCGCTCCCAGGCTTTTGAACGGGATCGAAACAACGACGATCAACAACCATAAGATCAAGGCTTGGCCACGAGAACCTGACAATCCGAGCATCCGCTACGTCGTGAAGCGCTTTGCGTTAAAGCTCGCAATACTTCTCGTCTTTGCCCTTGCGCAAATACCGTCGCGATGGGGTTTCGGTTACGCCTTCGTCGCTTTGACGGCGTTATCGGGCATGATCTGCATTGGTCTGGCGCTCGTGCGTCGTGAGGCCTGGACGCTCGCGCGCCTGAACTACTGGCACGAAGCCGTCGCGTTTCTTGCTCTTGCATTGAGCGGCTGGACTACGATGCGCTGAACACCGGCGAATCCGCGCGGCGGACGGCCAAAGCGCCACGCCGAATATACCCGAGTATATTCTTCAGACACTTTTCGAGCGAAGAACGCCTCCGGGTATAAGTAGCGCAAACAACGATCGCACTCTATAGACACAGCAAATCTGCTTGGCGGGACTCGTCTATCCTCGCTTGAGCAGTTCTAGGAAACCGAACGATGCCGAACGACGGTAGTCGACAGCTTACGCCGCCACGGACGTTTCGCCGAGCCTAGACAAGAGCTCGCTCGTGACGGCCGGCACGGCTGACACGAGGGCGCCATGGTCTTTCTTTCCAGGAGTGACGGCAAACACCGCCATTTCGATAGGAGCTTGGCGCCTCGTCTCGCCGGGCCAAGTTGGGCAGACCTCGCCGCCATCGCCCTTGTGGTAGTCATCGCATTGCTCGTCATTGTCGGGGTTGGCCAAATGCGCCAACCGCTGACGGCTCTCAATGCCGCGCCCGTCGACCTTCAGCTCCTGCACCTTCCTGAATATGCGCTTCTCTCGACCCTGCGCATGTTCGGGGCACTTGCGGCATCTCTGATATTCACTCTGACTGTTGCGACCCTCGCAGCAAAAAGCCGCAAAGCCGAACTGATCATCGTTCCTGCTCTCGACATTCTACAGTCGGTTCCGGTGCTCGGCTTTCTGACGTTCACCGTCATGTTCTTCATGAACTTATTTCCTGGGCGCCAGCTTGGGGTCGAGTGCGCCGCGATTTTTGCGATCTTCACAAGCCAAGCCTGGAACATGGCGTTCAGCTTCTACCAGTCGCTTCGCACGGTCCCGAAGGATCTCGACGAGGTGAGCCGGCAGTTTGGCTTTTCGTCCTGGCGCAGATTTGTGCGCCTCGAGCTTCCGTTCGCCATGCCAGGTCTGGTCTGGAACGCCATGATGTCGATGTCGGGAGGATGGTTCTTCGTTGTCGCCTCGGAAGCGATCGCGGTTGGCAACACGACGATCGCATTGCCCGGTATCGGCTCCTGGTTGGCGCTCGCAATTGAGCGGAAAGATTTCGGCGCTGTCGCCTGGGCAGTCTTCGCAATGGCCGTCGTCATCGTCCTCTACGACCAGCTCATATTCCGACCAATCGTCGCTTGGGCTGACAAGTTCAGATTCGAGCAAACCGCGTCGCGTGAACGACCGCGCTCCTGGGTATACGACCTCGCACGCCGCACGCGCCTTCTGCCGTCGATCATCGAGCTTCTGCTGGTGGCTGGCCGAAGCCTGAGTGCGCTGAGCTGGTCGGCCCCACCTGGACGTCAAACGCTCCGCGCCAACAAACACATCATTCGTGTCCCCGACGGCCTCTGGATCGGTTTCATCGCCGTGGTCTGCTCCGGCGCATCGCTCTGGCTGCTGCGCTTTATTTCGACATCCCTGACAGCGGCGGACATCATATCAATTGTTGGCCTGGGCTTCGCGACCTTGGTTCGTGTCGCCGTCCTCATTGCGATCGCCAGCATCATTTGGGTGCCGATAGGCGTCTGGATCGGATTACGCCCGGCCTGGTCCGAGCGCCTGCAACCCGTCGCCCAATTCCTGGCCGCCTTCCCGGCCAATGTGCTGTTTCCCTTCGCGGTCGTGATCATCATCGGGCTGAGGCTTGATCCGAACATCTGGCTTTCGCCGCTCATGATTCTGGGCACGCAATGGTACATTCTCTTCAATGTCATTGCTGGAGCTAGCGCACTTCCTAACGATCTGAGGGAAGCGGCGCGGACGTTTAACATGCGCGGCCTGCAATGGTGGCGCCAAGTCGCCTTGCCCGGCATTTTTCCCTACTTCGTGACCGGCGCGCTCACAGCGTCAGGCGGGTCGTGGAACGCCAGCATCGTCGCCGAATCCGTTTCCTGGGGCGACAAACGTCTGCAGGCCACTGGTCTCGGCTCCTTCATCGCCGACGCGACCGCTGCTGGCGACTTGCCGCGGGTCGCCGTCGGCATCGTCGTGATGTCGGCCTTCGTCGTCACCCTCAATCGCACGCTTTGGCGCCCACTCTATCGGTACGCCGAGCGCCGGCTGCGGTTCGATTAAGAGGAGGATCAGTTCATGGTTGTCATTGAGAGCCGCAATTTAGTCGAAGTGCAGAAAGTCCGCCAGGTCTACGGAAAGTCCGGGGGACCCGATTTGCTGGTCCTCGACGACGTTGATCTCACCCTCAAAGAGAATGAAATCGTCGGGCTGCTCGGCCGATCCGGCTCCGGCAAATCGACGCTGCTCCGGTCCATTGCCGGCCTCGTGACGCCGACACAGGGCGTCATTGAGTTTCCCAAAATCGAAGACGGACAGCGCGCCACCGTTTCGATGGTATTTCAAACCTTCGCGCTTTTTCCATGGCTCACGGTCTTACAGAACGTTGAAGTCGGCCTCGAGGCGAAGAACGTGCCCCCGACTGACCGACGCAAGCGCGCGTTGGCGGCGATCGACCTCATCGGCTTGGACGGTTTCGAAAGCGCTTATCCGAAAGAGCTGTCGGGCGGCATGCGCCAACGCGTCGGCTTGGCGCGAGCATTGGTTGTCGATCCGGACATCCTGCTCATGGACGAACCATTCTCTGCCCTTGACGTGCTAACCGCGGAAACGCTGCGCACGGATCTTCTCGACCTTTGGTCCGAAGGGCGCATGCCAATCAAATCGATCCTGATCGTCACCCACAATATCGAAGAGGCGGTGCTGATGTGTGACCGCATCTTGCTCTTTTCCTCAAATCCCGGGCGCGTCATCGGCGAAATCAAGGTGGAGATTCCGCAGCCACGCAACCGACAGGACCCGACCTTCCGTGCGCTGGTCGAACAGATCTACGTCCGCATGACGCAAAAGAACGACGACAGTCAACCCCGAGACGGCCTCTTTCCGGGATCCGGCATAGGGATGGCTCTTCCTGTTGTTTCGACGAATGCGTTGGCCGGTCTGATCGAGGCCATAAATGCAGAACCCAATAACGGCCGAGCCGATCTGCCCGAACTTGCGAGCGGTCTCCTCTATGAGACCGACGATCTATTTCCGATAGCAGAGGTTCTGCAGTTGCTCCGCTTCGCCGAATTGGTAGGTGGGGACATCAAACTTCTTCCGGCGGGCAAACGCTATGCACTGGCCGATGTCGATGAACGCAAGAAGATCTTTGCGCAGCAGCTTCTCAGTTATGTGCCCCTGGCCGCACACATCCGGCGCGTCCTCGACGATCGCCCAAGTCACAAATCCCAAGCCCGGCGTTTTCACGACGAGCTCGAAGACTTCATGTCCGAAAGCTACGCCAGCCGAACACTTAAGGCAGTGACGCAATGGGCGCGATACGCGGAGGTCTTTGCCTACCACGAAACCACCGATCTGTTCAGTCTCGATGACCCAACTTAGACGAAAACCGACCAGACACCGAAAGCAACACAGAGTCGCGCCTTGAATTTGGCGACGCATCCCGCACTTTGGGAGCATGTTATGACCAGCTATATCCGTATTGCGCGCAACTTAGCGACCGGCACTAGGCAAGCGCTATTTTCGTTCTTTGAGCCACAGTTACGCACGCTCTGTACAGCTCAGGTCAACACCCCGAATACAGTTCCACAACGGTGCGCGCGCGACGGTTTCGATTCCGCCCAGCGACTGGCGCGGTCCTCCCTTGGATCAGATTTCTACGACCGCGAGCCACCAAGACGTTCCGGCAACACGGGCCGGCGCGCCCGAGCAGGCCGTCGCCCCGTCCGATTACAGCTTTGGCTGGCAGGCGTCGTGCTGGCGAGTGCGGACCGTCTCTGTCATGCAACGCTGTGGCTGTACCGTCGCCGCTTGGTCGACGCACGCTTTACCAAGGCAACACTCCGCGCCTCGCATCGCATTCGCGCCTGGGGATTCAAGCTTGCATTTCGATGAGGCGCCGCAAGGCGGAAAGCTGCCATCTTGTGCGAGGTCATCATGGTTTCCAGGCCTGGTATTGGCACGCACGGCAATCTCGACCGCTCTTCTCGCGCAGGCGGTTCGCATACAGCCACACAATATACCTCGGTATACGACTCGGTGCCCTCGGGAGGGCTAGCTAAATCGCGGGAAGGAATTGAAATCAATGCAACCCTATGAACGGTGGCACTCGACAGTTCATAGGCTCTCTGAACGTTTGAGGCTGCTCGATATATGAGCAATCCGATAAACAATTCCAGCGGTCGGCGGGATGTCCCCGCAAACGATCGCCGCAACTCTCCGCGCCGGCGCACACTCCTCGCAGGCCGAATAATTTTCAATCAGCAATCCTCGGTCATCAATTGCATGGTGCGAAATGTTTCGGAGTCCGGCGCCCGTCTCGAAGTCGAGCCCTCGATCCACATCCCGGACAAGTTTGAGCTGGACGTACCGAGTGCCGGCATAACGATGTCATGCCGCATAATCTGGCGCCGCGGGAATCTCGCCGGAGTTTCAAGAGAATGAGCATGCCTAAAGTGGTCTGATACGGGCGAGCAGGTAAGAGCGCCTCATCCCTCAGCGCCTGCGCATTCTCAGCAAGCCAGCGCAACAAGATGAAAGCGATCGCGATAGGGATTCGACAGTGAGTGCTACGCAAATAACGCTTGTTGCAAATCTTTTCACCATGATCGTCGTCGTTATTGCCGCCATAAAGCGCCCGATTCCAAGTTACATTACCTTGGCTACATTGTCCGTCATCGTCTCGATTGTATGTGGGTACGAGGTAATTACGGGAAAGGCCACGATATTTGCGACGTTGGCTACCTTCGCTCTGGTTATCCTCATAATGATCCGAATAAGTCTAAATAAGCTGCGCCGGTAGGCAATCTCTTCTCGAATGCGGCCGGGTAGGCTGACGAGGCCGCCCCCAAGACGCGCAATATCACGGATCGGCGCCGACCGATTGGCGTGAAGGCGGGATGGGCCAAGAGGTCCGGGTGGCATGTCTCGTACGATGGCCATCCGATTTCTAACCTCGCCTATCCTGCGGCCCCATCGCAATCAACAACGACTTCCCACAAGCCGCATCAACTCTCATCTTGCTCGTGCGCCATCGTGACGAGCCGGGACGAGCACCTCCACAATGTGACGGAGACATGCGCAGGCTTCCGCTCGATGCGCGACCGGTGACCAAATCCCGGGTCATAGTCTTGGATTTACGACGGAGGTGCAGATGGCCGAAGAGAAATTTCTGACCACCGAAGAGGTCTCCGAGCGATACCGCGGTCAGATCTCTGTCGGCACCCTTCGCAATTGGCGAGCACAGCGCGTCGGTCCGCCATACATCAAAATCGGCAAGTCGGTGCTTTACCCCGTGCCTGGACTCGAGGATTGGGACAAAAAGAATCTCGTGATCTGCCGTGCTTCGCATAAACTCATTGAGACAGAGGCTGAACGAAAGTGAATGTCACGCAACTTCACGATCTACCGACCCCAAACTCATACCCCCACCCCCTCGGGAATTACCAGAAACTATCATTAATTCAATAGGTTACCGCATACGGCGCGGTTGATCCACAACCACCCCTCGGGCGACCCGCAGCCGAGCCGCGCCGACATCGACCTCACCCGCCGCGTCGTCGACGCCGCCAAGCGGCTCGATATCGCGGTGCACGACCACGTCATCATCGGTGCCAAGGGGCATGCGAGTTTGCGCGAGATGGGGTTGATTTAAACGGCTGGGATGGGGTGGAGAGCGGACGTCCGCTTTCACCGTCGCCCCGTGCTTGACACGGGGCTTGACTTTTCTTCCGCCGCTGCCGTGGCGATCGCCCGGGAAAAGCTCGTCAAGAAATGGCGGCGCGCGTGGAAGTTCGCGCTGATCGAGGCAGACAACCCCGATTGGGAAGACCTGTGGGAGCGATGGTTCGCTTCGGCACCGGAAGCAGAATAGCCTAGCCCCGTGTCAAGCACGGGGCGACGAATGGGAGAATGGCCGTAACTGCGGCGTAAGCCGGCCACGCCGACTAAGCGACCGGATCGCGACTCCGCGCATTGTCATAGGCATGGGCAGACAAGCAACGAAACGGCCCCCAATCCACTCCTGTCCTACACCGCCAACCGATGTCACCCTCTGCCGATGGCGCGCCTCCTGCCCCTTCCCATCGCCCTTCGCCACAGCAGCGACTGCCGGGGTGGGCAACAAAGGGGGGACGTAGTGTCAACTTTGTCAACTTCGGGGAGGCGGGTCGCGGGCGACTCGGGACGGCCGGGCGCGCCGTTCGGCCGCTTGGCGCCACCACCCATGGTCAGTGCGAACATTCGGGAACATTCGCCTATCCCACCGCACCAGCCTGCCCCCGCGCAATGGCTGCCCGCACCCGCCTCGATCGCCTTAGGCGACCAATACACGCCCCCGCCGGTGCCCCCATTTGAACGCCTCCCTTACCCCTGCTACGGGCACCACGATTGCTCTCATTCCCCCACGAAAGCCCCGCCATGGTCCCCCGTTATTCCCGCCCCGCAATGGCCGCGCTCTGGACACCCGAGGCGCGGTTTCGCATCTGGTTCGAGATTGAGGCGCATGCGACCGAGGCGCTCGCCGAGCTGGGCGTCGTGCCGCAATCCGCCGCCAAGGCGCTGTGGGACTGGTGGGCGACCAATCCGGCGATCGACGTTGCCGCCATCGACGCGATCGAGGCAGTGACCAAGCACGACGTGATCGCCTTCCTCACCTGGGTCGCCGAGCAAGTGGGCGATGAAGCACGCTTCATGCACCAGGGGATGACGTCGAGCGACGTGCTCGACACGTGCCTGGCAGTGCAGCTCGCCCGCGCCAGCGACATCCTGCTCGACGACCTCGACGCGCTGCTCGCCGCGATCAAGCGCCGCGCTTTCGAGCACAAGCTCACGCCCACAATCGGCCGCAGCCACGGCATCCATGCCGAGCCCGTGACCTTCGGCCTGAAAATGGCCGAGGCTTATGCCGAGTTCGCCCGCTGCCGGAAGCGGCTGGTCGCGGCGCGCGCGGACATCGCGACTTGCGCGATTTCGGGCGCGGTCGGCACCTTTGCCAATATCGATCCGCGCGTCGAGGCGCATGTCGCGGCCAAGCTGGGGCTCACCGTCGAGCCCGTCTCCACCCAAGTCATCCCGCGCGATCGGCACGCGATGTTCTTTGCCACTTTGGGCGTCATCGCCAGCTCGATCGAGCGGCTCGCGACCGAAGTCCGCCATTTGCAGCGCACCGAAGTGCTGGAGGCGGAGGAATATTTCTCGCCCGGCCAGAAGGGCTCGTCGGCGATGCCGCACAAGCGCAACCCGGTGCTGACCGAAAACCTCACCGGCCTCGCCCGCATGGTCCGCGGCTATGTGACGCCGGCGCTGGAGAATGTCGCGCTGTGGCACGAGCGCGACATCAGCCATTCGTCGGTCGAGCGCTATATCGGCCCCGATGCGACGATCACGCTCGATTTCGCGCTCGCCCGGCTGACGGGCGTGATCGACAAGCTCGTCGTCTACCCCGAGCGGATGATGAAGAATCTGAACAAGATGGGCGGGCTTGTTCACTCGCAGCGGGTGCTGCTGGCGCTGACCCAGGCCGGCGTGAGCCGCGAGGATGCCTATGTCCTCGTCCAGCGCAATGCGATGAAAGTGTGGGAATCGGACGGCCAGCTATCGCTGCTCGATCTGCTCAAGGCTGACGCGCAAGTGACCGCCGCGCTGAGCCCCGCCGAAATCGAAGCGCGGTTCGATCTCGATTACCACTTGCGCCATGTCGACACGATTTTCGCGCGGGTGTTCGGCGAAAGCTAAGCCCTTGGCGTTGCAGCCTTACGCATAAGACGCAGGATCGTTAACGCGGCGATAACCATGAGTGTTTAGGCCGGCGGCGTAATGTCTGTCTCGCGCGCCCGGATGTCATCACCGCCGCCGATCATGGCGGCCGTCATGTTGGCGCCACGGGTGTCGTCGCGATGATCGACGAGCTCTACCAGCTGCGCCAGCGCGCTTATCGTTTGCTGATCATCGTTGCCTGGGCGTGCGCGGCGTGGATGGGCATTCTGGGCCTGCTGCTCAAATCCCCCGACACGATCCCCGCCGTGCTGCTGGCGGCCATCGCCAATATCGTGCCGACGATCATGTGGCGCGCGCGCCGCGTCGATGCGACGGCCCGACTGGCGATCGGCACGCTGGCGGCGGTGCATCCCGCGCTCGCGGTGTGGCTGTGGAGCGGCCATCCGTTCCAGATGGACACGCACATGTATTTCTTCGTCGCACTCTCCGCGCTGGCGGTGCTGTGCGACTGGCGACCGATCGCGCTCGCCGCGGTGTTGATCGCGCTGCACCACATCGCCTTTGCGATCGTCGCACCCAGTGTCGAATTCCCTGATGGCGGCGGCGTGCTGCGCGTCGTGATCCACGCCGTCGCGGTGGTGATGGAATTCAGCGTGCTCGCTTATCTCACCACCCGCTTGCGCGCACTCCTGACCGCGCAATACGATGCGCGACGCCGCAGCGAAGCGCTCGCCGCCGAAGCCGATGACCGCCGCCGCGATGTCGAGCGCGCGATGGAGGAAGCGCGCGAGGCCGAGGCGCACGCGGCCCGCGAACGCGCCGCCCGCGAGCGTGCCGAAAGCGAAGCCAAAATCCGCCATCGCCAGGAGCTGCAGCGGCTGGCGCAGTCCTTCCAGGGCACGATCAGCGGCGTGGTGCTCTCCGTCGCCAGCGCCGCCAGCCAGCTCGAAGATCTGGCGCGCACGCTCAATACCCTCGCGCTCGAAGCAAGCCGCCAGACCGCGCAGACCGCGCACGCCGCCGGCCGCACCGCCGGCAATGTCGCCGAGCTGGCCGACCAGATGCAGTCGATCGGCGTGTCGATCAGCGCCATCCTCGCCGCGGTCGAGCAGCAGGCGCAGCTTTCGGGCACCGCGTCATGCGTGTCGCGCGACGGGCATGAAGCGGTGCGCACGCTCGCTGACCGCACCACCAGCATTTCCGACTTTGCCGATCGCGTGCAGGAAATCGCCGGCAGCACCAATCTGCTCGCGCTGAACGCCACGATCGAAGCCGCTCGATCGGGTGAGGCAGGACGCGGCTTCGCGGTGGTCGCGGGCGAAGTAAAGCAGCTCGCCCGCCAGGCGGCCGATGCGACCAATGAAATCCGCACCCTTGCCGGCACGGTGAGCCATGGCGCGGTCGAAGTGAACGCGACGCTGTCGGGCATCGCGCGGATCGTCGACGAAGTCGCGCAAGCCGCCCAGTCGATCAAGGACGAAGTCTCGTCGCAACGCCGCTCGGTCGATGTCATCGATCGCGCCGCGCGCGAAACCGCGCATGACGTCGGCGCGATGGCGAGCGATGTCGAGCGGATTGCCCAAGTTGCCGCCCGCGCCGAAACGCTGTCGGACGGCGTGCTCAGTGCGGCATCGACCCTGCTCGGCGCCGCGACCAGCCTGCGCAAGGCGACCGATCAGTTCGTCGAGGATTTGGCGGCTTAAGGCTGGCTTGGTTGCGCGAAACGCAATTGCGATAGCACGTAACAAAATTGCGCTGCGTTGAAATTATCCCCATATGCGTCCGTGCCGGCCATATCGAGCCGGATCACAGGAGACCCATCATGCGCTATTTGGACAGCGTCGGCAGCGGCCTGCTGCTCGTCGGCTCGCTCGCGCTGATGGCAGGGGTGTTGAGCCTCTGACCCGTCAGCCCACCGCCCCTTGCAAAAGGGGCGGACAGGGCGTGAATTTTCCACCAATTATAGCGTCATCCCAGCGAAAGCTGGGATCGCTTGCAGCGCCCGGTTAGCGACCGATCCCAGCTTTCGCTGGGATGACGATGTAGCTAACTCGCCGATAACGCCTGGCTCAGCCGCCCACCGCGCGCTTCAATTTATCGAAGAACCCGCTCGATTGCGGGCATTCCTCGCCCGTTTCGATCGCGCGAAATTCCTCGAGCAATTCGCGCTGGCGGGCTGAGAGCTTGGTCGGCGTCTCGACTTCGATCCGCACCACCAGATCGCCGCGCCCGCGCCCCTGCAGCACCGGCATGCCGGCGCCGCGCTGGCGGACTTCGCGGCCCGATTGCGTCCCGGGCCCAATGCGGATTTCGTGCACTTCGCCATCGGGTCCGGGAATATCGATCGAGCCGCCCAGCGCTGCCGTCGTGAAGCTCACCGGCGCGCGCGCGAACAAGGTCGTGCCCTCGCGCTCGAAAATCGCGTGGCGCTTGACGTGGAGGAAGATGTAGAGGTCGCCCGCGGGGCTGCCGCGCAGCCCCGCCTCGCCTTCACCCGACAAGCGGATGCGCGTGCCTTCATCGACGCCGGGCGGCACGTTGACACTGAGCGTCTTGGTCTTGTCGACGCGGCCCTCGCCCCGGCAATTTGGGCACGGATCGGCGATCACCTGGCCGGCGCCATGGCACGCCGGGCAGGTCCGCTCGACAACGAAAAAGCCCTGCTGCGCGCGCACCTTGCCATGGCCCGCACAAGTCGAGCAGGTCCGCGCGCCGGTACCCGAGCGCGCGCCCGAGCCATCGCACGCCTCGCACGCTGCCGAGACATCGACGGTGATCTCGGTCGATTTACCGTGGAACGCTTCTTCGAGCGTAATTTCCATATCGTAGCGCAGATCGGCGCCGCGCCGCGTCTGGCCGCGCCCGCCCCGGCCGCCGCCCATGAATTCGCCGAAGATATTCTCGAAGATATCGCTGAACGCGCCGAAATCCTCGCCGCCGGCAAAACCGCCGCCGCCCGGGCCGCCATTCTGGAACGCGGCATGGCCGAAGCGATCATAGGCGGCGCGCTTCTGCGGGTCCTTCAGAACGTCATAGGCTTCGTTGATCGCCTTGAACTTGGCCTCATGCTCCTTGCACCCGGCATTCTTGTCCGGGTGGTACTTCATCGCGAGCCGGCGATACGACGCCTTGATCGTGGCGTCGTCCGCCCCACGCTCGCATTCGAGGAGTTCGTAATAGTCGATCTGGGTGGTCATCGGAGAAAAGCCCTCTCCCCTTCAGGGGAGAGGGTTGGGAGAGGGGCGGTGGCTAGTGGCCGTGCCTCTCTAACTTCCCCTCTCCCCGACCCTCTCCCCTGAAGGGGAGAGGGAGAAGAGTCTGTTACGCCTTGTTGTCGTCCACCTCGGAGAATTCGGCGTCGACCACGTCCTCATTGCCCGCGGCGTGCTCCGCCGTGGGTGAGGCGTCGGTCTGCGCCTGCTTCTCGTAGATCGCCTGGCCCAGCTTCATCGCAGCTTGCGCCAGCGCCTGCGCCTGCGCCTTGTCCTTGATCGCATCGGTGTCGCCACCCTCGATCGCGGTCTTGGTCTCGGCGATCGCGCCTTCGATCTCGGTCTTCAGCGCGCCGTCCACCTTGTCGCCATGCTCGGCGAGCTGCTTTTCGGTGTTATGGACCAAGCTGTCAGCATTGTTGCGCGCTTCCGCCGCTTCGCGCCGCTTCTTGTCGTCCTCGGCGAACTGCTCGGCGTCGCGGACCATCTGCTCGATGTCCTTGTCGCTCAAGCCACCGCTCGCCTGGATGCGGATCTGCTGCTCCTTGCCGGTACCCTTGTCGCGCGCCGAGACGTTGACGATGCCGTTCGCGTCGATGTCGAACGTCACCTCGATCTGCGGCACGCCGCGCGGCGCCGGTGGAATGCCGACCAGATCGAACTGGCCGAGCAGCTTGTTGTCCGCCGCCATTTCGCGCTCGCCCTGGAAGACGCGGATCGTGACTGCCTGCTGATTGTCTTCCGCCGTCGAATAGACCTGGCTCTTCTTGGTCGGGATCGTCGTGTTGCGATCGATCATGCGGGTGAACACGCCACCCAGCGTCTCGATGCCAAGCGACAACGGCGTCACGTCGAGCAGCAGCACGTCCTTGACGTCGCCCTGCAGCACGCCCGCTTGAATGGCCGCGCCCATCGCCACCACCTCATCGGGGTTGACGCCCGAATGCGGTTCCTTGCCGAAGAATTCCTTCACCGTCTGGCGAACCTTGGGCATGCGCGTCATGCCGCCGACGAGCACGACCTCGTCGATCGCCGCCGCCTTCACGCCCGCATCCGCCATCGCCTTGCGGCACGGCTCGAGCGTGCGCTGAATGAGGTCATCGACCAGCCGCTCCAGCTCGGCGCGAGTGATGTTCTTGACCAGGTGCTTCGGCCCATTCGCATCAGCGGTGATGAAGGGCAGATTGACTTCGGTCGTCGCCGCGCTCGACAGCTCGATCTTCGCCTTCTCGGCAGCTTCCTTCAGCCGCTGCAGCGCGAGCTTGTCCTTGGTAAGGTCGATGCCTTCCGCCTTCTTGAAATCGTCGGCGAGGAACTGGACGAGCTTGGAGTCGAAATCCTCGCCGCCCAGGAAAGTGTCGCCATTGGTCGCCTTCACTTCGAACACGCCATCGCCGATTTCGAGGATCGAGATGTCGAACGTGCCGCCGCCCAGGTCATAGACCGCGATCGTCTTGCCGTCCTGCTTCTCAAGCCCATAAGCGAGCGCCGCTGCGGTCGGCTCGTTGATGATGCGCAGCACATCGAGGCCCGCAATCTTGCCGGCGTCCTTGGTCGCCTGGCGCTGGGCATCGTTGAAGTACGCCGGCACGGTGATCACGGCCTGCGTGACGGTCTCGCCCAGATAGGTCTCGGCGGTTTCCTTCATCTTTTGCAGGATGAAGGCGGAAATCTGCGACGGGCTGTAATCCTCGCCGCCGGCATTCACCCAGGCGTCGCCATTGGGGCCCTTGACGATCTTGTACGGCACCAGCTCGGTATCGCGCTTGGTAACCGGATCGTCGAAGCGGCGGCCGATCAGGCGCTTCACCGCGTAAACCGTATTGTCGGGATTGGTCACCGCCTGGCGCTTGGCGGGCTGGCCGATCAGCCGCTCGCCACCCTTGGCGAACGCGACGATCGACGGCGTGGTGCGCGCGCCTTCCGCATTTTCGATCACCTTGGGCTTGCCGCCCTCCATCACCGCGACGCAGCTGTTCGTCGTGCCCAGATCGATACCGATAACTTTAGCCATGGTCCTCTTTCGGCCCCCATCAAGTTGCAGTTGCGGCCGCCCTGCTCAAGAGGCACGGCCGATATTGGATGGGGGCGATATAGGGGGGCTTTTGCTTGCCGCAAGATTATCCGCTTTCTAGAGGGTGAGGCAGTGAATCCCAGGATGGGAGGGGTTTTGATGCGCAACCTATTTCCGCTCGTTGCTGTGGCCGCCACGCTTGCCGGCTGCCAACAGCCAAGCCGTGTCCATGCCGACCATGCCTATGTCCGCCTGCCCGCCGTGGCGGGGCGGCCGGCGGTCGCTTATGTGACGATCCATGGCGGCCCGGCGGATACCGTGCTGCTGAGCATCACCTCGCCCATCGCGATCCGCACCGAGCTGCACGAGAGCATGACCGGCGCCGGCAATATGGCGCATATGGCGCCGATCAAGTCGGTCGCGGTGCCCGCCGCGACGGAGGTGGCCTTCAAGCCGGGCGGCCGGCACGCGATGCTGTTCAACGTCAATCCAAGCGTGCTCCCCGGCAGCAACGTCCAGCTGCTGCTGACCTTTGCCGACAATACGCGCCTCTCGGTAACCGCGCCGGTGATCGCGGCGGGCGATCCGGCGCCCTGACGATGCCGCATCGCCGCGCGCTGACGCCGGGCGAGGTCGCCCTCGCTCGCGAGATGTTCGGCGAGGCAATCGATTACAGCCGGGTGCGGATCGTGCTGGGCAAATGGGCGTTCTTCCAGCCGCGCGAGACGGTGATGGCCCCGCGCGGCCACATCCATTGCCACCCCAAGGGCCAAACCTGGCGCGAGGATTATGCGGCAGGCTCAATCAGCGACCAGGGCCTGTTCCTTCACGAGATGACGCATGTCTGGCAGCACCAGTCCGGCATCTTCCTGCCAATCGCCCGCCACCCCTTTTGCCGCTATGGCTACACGCTGGTGCCGGGGAAGCCGTTCAGCCGCTACGGCATCGAGCAGCAGGCGGAGATTGTGCGGCATGCGTGGATGTGGCAACGGGGTCTTGATCTCCCTCACGGGGTAACGATCGACGAGTTAGCCAAAACAATCGAAACCGCGCCCTTTGCGCGAGCGTAAGCGGCATCACGAATGATCGACATTGACCTCAAGGCCAATGACGGTCAGCCGGTGGTCAATCATTCCCATCATCACGATGTCGGTGCTGCCGCAATCGGGACATGCCATCACCCCCAAGGCCAGCAAGCGCATGGTGGCGCGAACAAGCGGCTCGGTTGTCTTTTGATGGGTGTGAAACAACGCGATGTCGTGCGCATGCTGGTCCAGATACGCGTCGATGTCCCAAGCCTGGGTGACGAACTTCAACCCACGCCGCTTCGTCGGCGGATCATGCGCAATCGTCTCGCTGGGCCAATCCGGGCACGACATCGCCTCGGCCTTCACGCCCTTAGGATGATAATTCCAATCGTTATATTCGATGGCGATCTTGAAACAGCGACCGTTGCGTAACCGCAGGACCGGCGTCTTGCTGTAAATCACCTGCGCACGGTCCAGATGGGTGCCGCGCGGCAAGGTGATATCCGCTCGCCACACAACAGCCCCACGAGCTTTGCCGCCCACGCTCGGCGGCAATGACCCAAATCTGATGACGCGCTCCAGCGAATGCGGGTCGACCAGATTTGCCGTCGGCGCTTCGCCCGCAGGTGCGTCGGCGGCGATTGTCAGCAGCGCCAGCGATGCGAGAATGACCGTGCGCCACATCCGTTACTCCCCCCCTCCATCAATATGCCTTGGACAGCATAACGATCGCGCCGGAATTCAGCAGCCTAGAGCGCCGACAAGTCAATCTCGCCATGCCGATCCAGCGTCCGGCTCTGATCGGGCATCGGGTATTTCAACCCCGTCGCACAGTTGAACAGCACGACGCGGTCGCTCGCCTTCACCAACCCGTCGCGCAAGGCCGTCCGGTAAGCCGCGAGCGTCGCGCCGCCTTCGGGGCAGAGCAGCAGGCCCTCCTCATTCGCGCAGAAGCGCACCGCTTCCTCGATCAGCGCGTCGTCCACCGCCATCGCGATGCCGCCCGACTCGCGCACCGCGCGCAGGATGAGGAAATCGCCGACCGCGCGCGGCACGCGGATGCCGCTGGCGATGGTGTGCGCATTCTCCCAGCGCTCGGCATGCTCCTCGCCCGCCTTGAACGCCTTGACGATCGGCGCGCAGCCTGAGGATTGCACCGCGAACATCTTGGGCCGCTCCGGCCCGATCCAGCCGAGCTTTTCGAGCTCGCCAAACGCCTTCCACATGCCGATCAGCCCGGTGCCGCCGCCGGTGGGGTAGAAAATCGCTTCAGGCAGCTTCCAGTGGAACTGCGCCGCCAGCTCCAGCCCCATCGTCTTCTTGCCCTCGATGCGATAGGGCTCTTTCAGCGTCGAGAAATCGAACCACAGTCCCTCCGCCGCGCCCTTGCCCACGAACGCGCCGCAATCGTCGATCAAGCCGTTGACGCGATAGACGCGCGCGCCCTGCAGCGCGATTTCACGGACGTTGATCTCAGGCGTGTCGTCGGGGCAGAGCACGATCGTCTCGATGCCGCAGCGCGTCGCATAAGCGGCGAGCGCGGCGCCGGCGTTACCGTTGGTCGGCATCGCGATGCGCGTGACGCCCAGCTCCTTCGCCATGCTGACCGCCATCACCAGCCCGCGCGCCTTGAACGATCCGGTCGGCAAGCGCCCCTCGTCCTTCACCCACACATTGGCGCCGCCGGCGGCGGGTATGGGGATCAGTGGCGTCTCGATCTCGCCCAGGCTGACGATGTCGCGCGTGTGCCGCACCGGCAGCAGCTCGCGCCAGCGCCAGAGATCGGTGGGCCGCGCCTCAACCAGCGCGCGCGGCACGGCGGCGCGGACAGCGTCGAGATCATAGCGCACCAGCAACGGCCGCCCGACGCGGGAGAGCTGATGGAGCCGATCCGCCTCATAGCGCTCGCCGGTCATCGAGCATTCGAGATGTGTGACGAACGTGGGGCGGTCGGTGGAGAGGTTGGGATTGATGGCCATCTACGACATTACCTCAATGCAGAGCTCAGCAAGGCGAGCGCAATGATCAGAATCAGCGCGATGAGCGATGGCCCAAAGGCATAAATAAGCACGATCCTGCGCAAACTACGCGAATAGCCTCGCCGGAACAGCAACCAGACGAAAACCGCTGGCAGGCTAACCAATCCCACCATCAACGGCCCGCTCACATAGCGCGGTTCAACCTCAGGCTGAGATGGATCGGCGGTCACTCCGCCTTCTTCGCCACGCCCACCATTGACGGCCTTAGCAGCCGGTCCTTGATCATATACCCCGCCTGCATTTCCTGCACGATCGTGCCCGCTGGCTGGTCGCTTGGGATTTCGACCATCGCCTGGTGCTTGTTGGGATCGAGCACCTCGCCCAGCGCGCTGATGCGGGCGATGCCGTTGCGCTGGAACACATTGGCAAGCTCGCGCCCGGTTGCTTCCAGCCCCTGGATCAGGCCCTTCAGCTTCTCATCCTCGCGCAATTCAGCGGGGATGGCGGCCAGGCCGCGCTCCAGATTGTCGGCCACCGACAGCAAGTCGCGCGCGAACGCCGTCACCGCATAAGCGCGCGCGTCGGCCGCTTCCTTCTCGGCGCGGCGGCGGACATTCTGCGCCTCGGCGGCGGCGTAAAGCACTGCCTGCTTGGCGTCTGCAACTTCCTTTTCGAGCGCGGCGATGCGCGTCGCGGCGCCATCGGCCGCTGGTGCTTCGCTCACGGTTTCGGTTTCGCTCGCGGCATTTTCCATCGCGTCATTCTCGGTCATTGTGTCTCAGTAACCCCGTCTCAACTCATCAGCCGCGCTAGCGTGGCTGCCGTAAAATCCACCATGGGCACGATGCGGGCATAGTTCAACCGCGTCGGCCCGATCACGCCCACCACGCCGACGACGCGCCCGTCCAGATTATGGAACGGCCGCGCGATCACCGACGAGCCGGAGAGCGCGAATAATTTATTCTCCGCGCCGATGAAGATGCGGGTCGCATCGCCCTCGCGCGCGCTGTCGAGCAATTGGGCGATTTCCTGTTTGCCTTCAAGATCATCGAGCAGATCGCGCACCCGGTCGAGATCGGCAGCGGCCGCCGCGTCGATCAGCCGCCCCTGCCCGCGCACGATGAGCACCGGGCGGCGATTGCCGTCCTCGCTCCACACCGCCAGGCCCTGCTCGACAAGCGAGCGCGCTGCCTGGTCGATCGCCGCGCGCCCCGCCGCCAGCTCGCGCTCGATCCGCGCGCGGGCTTCGGAAAGCGTCAGGCCCGCCAGCATCGCGCTCATGTAGTTGCCCGCCTCGATCAACGCGCCGGGCGTGGTGCCCGGCGGCATCGCGATCACGCGGTTCTCGATGCTGCCATCCTCGCTCACCAGCACGGCGAGTGCCTGATCGGCGGACAAGGGCACAAAGCCGATCTGGCGCAGCACCAGCTCGCGCTTGGGCACGAAGACGAGGCCCGCGCATGCCGACAGGCCGGAGAGCGCCGCGGTCGTCGCCGCCAGCGCTTCCTCGACCGGGCCGGCCTGCGCGACTTGCGATTCGATGGCGGCGCGCTCTTCCTGGCTCGGCTCCATCGCTTGCATCATGCCATCAACGAACAGCCGCAGCCCGGTGTCGGTCGGCATCCGCCCGGCGCTGGTATGCGGGGCGGCAAGCAGGCCGAGTTCCTCCAAATCCTGCATCACATTGCGGATGCTGGCCGGCGACAGGTTGAGCCCAGAGAGCTTGGAAATGGTGCGCGAGCCGATCGGTGCGCCCGAATCGAGATAGCTCTCCACCACCATGCGAAACACGTCGCGCGCACGATCGGAGAGTTCGGTAACGGGCGGTGCAGTCATGCCGCATTATCTAGGCTGGCGCGCCCGCAAGCGAAAGACTAGGCAGCGCCACGCAACCAGTATCAGGAGCCTCACCCATGCGCCCCAGCGGCCGTGCGCCCGACCAGATGCGCGCCATCACCATCGAACCGCGTTTCACCAAACATGCCGAAGGATCGGTGCTGATCGGGTTCGGCGACACCAAAGTGCTGGTGACGGCCAGTGTCGAGGAGCGTGTGCCGCCCTTTCTGCGCGGCAAGGGCGAAGGCTGGGTGACGGCGGAGTACGGCATGCTGCCGCGCGCCACCCACACGCGCGGCAATCGCGAGGCAGCGAAGGGCAAGCAATCGGGGCGGACCCAGGAAATCCAGCGGCTGATCGGGCGCTCCTTGCGCGCGGTCACCGACCTGAAGCTGCTCGGCGAGCGCCAGATCACGCTCGATTGCGACGTGATCCAGGCCGATGGCGGCACCCGCACCGCGAGCATCAGCGGCGCGTGGGTCGCGCTCCGCCTCGCCATCAACGGGCTGCTCAAGGACGGCAAGCTCGCCGCCGATCCGCTGACCCAGAAAGTCGCGGCGATCAGCTGCGGCATCTGGCAAGGCACACCCGTGCTCGACCTCGATTATGACGAGGATTCGACCGCCGACGCCGACGCCAATTTCGTGCTGCTCGAAAACGGCAATATCGCCGAGGCACAGGCGACCGCCGAAGGCGCAACCTATGACGAAGAAGCGCTACTCCGCCTGCTCCGCCTCGCCCGCATCGGTTGCGCCGATATCTTCGCCGCGCAGGCCAAAGCCGTCGGGCAATGACCGACGAGGCCGCGCCCCAGGCAATCCGCAAGCTCGCGCCCGGCAAGCTCGTCATCGCCAGCCATAATCAGGGCAAGGTGCGCGAAATCCGCGCGCTGCTCGGGCCCTATGGCATCGAGCCCGTCTCGGCGGCCGAGCTCGACCTGCCCGAGCCGGAAGAAACCGGCACCACTTTCGTCGCCAATGCCGAATTGAAGGCGATGGCGGCGGCGGACTTGTCGGGCATGGTCGCGTTGTCGGATGACAGCGGGCTGTGCGTCGCGGCGCTGAACGGCGACCCCGGCGTCTACACCGCCAATTGGGCGGAAACCGCCGATGGCACCCGCGACTGGCTGCTGGCGATGAGCAAGGTCGAGGAGAAGTTGCAGGCGCTGGGGCCGGACATCAGCCGCGCCGCCCGCTTCGTCTGCACGCTCGCGCTGGCCTGGCCCGACGGGCATGTCGAATGGTTCGAAGGCTCGGTTGAGGGCAGCCTCACCTGGCCGCCGCGCGGCGCGCATGGCTTTGGCTATGACCCGGTGTTCGTGCCGTTGGGCCGCGACCGCACGTTCGGCGAGATGACGGCTGAAGAGAAGGCGCCGCTCACCCACCGCGCGCGAGCGTTCGAGAAGCTGGTGGCGGCGGTGTTTTAGGTAATTACCCCTCTCCCGCCTGCGGGAGTTCGAGGTAAACAGTGCCCCGCACTGTTTAGGTCATGCCGGGGGCATGACCGACCTCGAACTGATAGCGCAGCTTAGCGCGTCAGCGCTTAGCGGAGCTTGGTGAGGGCGGCCGCGTTGGATGACGCTGGACTTACCCCTCACCCAGCTCCGACTAAGCCTTTGCTACGCAAAGACTAAGTCTGCGCAACCCTCTCCCCTGCAAGCAGGGGCGAGGGATACTCACCTCAAGTCCCACTAATCAACGGACTCACCCGATCCGCCAGCGCCGATCGCCGGTCGATTGTCATGCGCGCGAGCGGGTTGGGCGCGGCGAGCAATTGTCCCGGGGTCAGCCCGGTGAACTGCTTCACTTCGCGGATCAGGTGCGACTGGTCGTAAAAGCCCTCGCACAGCAAATCGTCGATCGCGGCTTGGCCGGAGGCAAGCGCCACCGCCGCTTTCAGCGCGCGATATTTGCGTGCCAGCAGCTTGGGTGGCGCGCCGTAAAGCGCGTTGCAACGCCGCTCGACCTGGCGGCGCGACAGCCCCGTCGCGGCAATGAGGCACTCAATTTCGGGCGACGCGCTTGCGACCAGCCAATCGTCGACGATCCGCATGAAATCGTCGGACGCGGTGCTCGGCGCGCGGACCAGATCGTGGACCAGGCACCGACCGATTTCGACCATTTCCGCCGTTTCAGTCGCGGCGGCCAGCGCGGCGGCAGCGACATCGATGCGCTCGCCGAATAACTGCCGCGCATCGACGACGCGGTTGAGCAAGCTCGATGCCTCGACGCCGACCATCGCGGCCCAGCCCGCGGGCGTCACGCCCATGCCGAACACGCGTACTTCGCCTTCCGCCACGACGCGCGAGGCGCCGCTGGTCGGCCCCATCAGGTGGTGCCCCGCCACGAATTGCTCGGTGCCGTCGGCAAAGTGATAAGTGGCGGCACCGGGCGACAAGCGAAAGCGCAGCTGCGCGATCTGCGCGCGCTCGGTATCGTCGAACCCCGGCCCGGGGGCGCGAAAATGATAGAAAAGCGAGATGTGGTGCGCGACGCAGGGCGGCGCCACCACGAACTCCAGCCCAATGTCTGCCACCGCCGCGCCCCTTGTTGCTGTAGTGCGGTTGGACGCTTCTATACCCGATCGGGACGCGACCGCACAATGACGGCACAAAAATGGGCCCGGCCAGTTGCCCGGCCGGGCCCGAAAGTAAGGAGCGTCGTTGCCTCGGCTCCTTGGGTCGCCCCTGGACCATGACGCAGGCGCACCGAGTCGTATTGGATGGATTCGACGCGGGCCGCATGCCATGGCGGCGGCGATGTTCAGCCTTGTCCGCCCCGCGCTGTTTGCGCTCGATGCCGAGCCCGCGCACCGCCTGACGATCCGGATGCTCGCCGCCTGGGGCGCGGCGGGAACACCGGGCGCCGCACCGGCCGCCGACCCGCGCCTGGCGCAGCGCGTTGCCGGCATCGATTTCCCCAATCCGCTGGGGCTCGCCGCCGGTGTCGACAAGGATGGCGAAGCGATTGACGGCTCGTTCGCGCTCGGCTTCGGCGCGGTCGAGATCGGCACGCTGACGCCGCTCGCCCAGCCCGGCAACCCGCGCCCGCGCTTGTTCCGGCTGGCGATGGATCGCGCGGTCATCAACCGCATGGGCTTCAACAATGGCGGCATCCGCGCGGCTTTGCCTCGTGCGCAGGCCGCGCGGCGGCGCGGCGTACTTGGCATCAATGTCGGCGCCAACAAGGACAGCGCTGATCGCATCGCCGATTATGCGCTGGGGGTGAGCCTGGCCGCGCCGATCGCCGATTATGTCACCATCAACATCAGCTCGCCCAACACGCCGGGCTTGCGCGATCTGCAGCATGGCGCGGCGCTGCGCGAGCTGCTCGCTGCTGCCGGCGAAGCGCGCGGGGGAACGCCCTTGTTCCTGAAAGTCGCGCCCGATCTGGCGCCCGAGCAGATCGATGACATTGCGCACGCCGCGATCGACAGCGGCATCGCTGCGCTGATCATCGGCAACACGACGGTCAGCCGGCCCCCGCTCCGGTCGCCGCATGCGACCGAAGCAGGCGGCCTCTCCGGCGCCCCGCTCGCCGCCCTGGCCCGCCAGCGCCTCGCCGATTTCCGCGCGGCGACCGGCGCCAAGCTGCCGCTGATCGCAGTTGGCGGTATTGATAGCGCTGAAGAAGCCTATGCCCGCATCCGCGCCGGCGCCTCGCTCGTGCAGCTTTATTCGGCGCTGGTCTATGAAGGCCCTGGCCTCGCCCGCCGCATTACCCGTGCGCTCCCCCAGCTCCTCGCCCGCGACGGTTTCGCCTCGATCGCCGAGGCGGTCGGCACCGGCTGACGTTACGGCTTGCCTGCTCAGGGACAGCCGTTAGGGTCGAAGGCGATGAACAGATTGCTTGGGATTGCGCTGCTCGCGCTCGCCGTCGCGCCCGCGCCCTTGTCCGCACAGGCGATGGTGTCGGCCGCCGATCCCCGCGCCGCACAGGCCGGCGTGGAAATCCTGCGCAAGGGCGGCACGGCGGCGGACGCAGCGGTGGCGATGATGGCGGCGCTGGGCGTGGTCGAGCCGGGCCATTCGGGCTTGGGTGGCGGTGGCTTCCTCATCTATTACGACGCGCGCACTCGCAAGCTCACCAGCTATGACGCGCGCGAGACCGCGCCCAAGGCCGCGACGCCAGACTGGTTCGTCGGCCCCGATGGCAAGCCGCTGCCGCACGACAAAGCGATCCCCGGCGGACGCAGCGTCGGGGTGCCCGGCCAGCTGCGGCTGATGGAGGCGGCGCATCGCGACCATGGCAAGCTCGCCTGGGCGCGCCTGTTCGATCCCGCGATCACGCTGGCGACCAAGGGCTGGGCGATCACGCCCCGATTCTATAATTTCGTCGCGACGATGGGCCGGGGCGCGCCCGCCGACTTTTTCAGCAGCTGGTCCAATGCCTATCTGCGCAACCCTGACGGCAGTGCCAAGGCAGTCGGCACCAAGGTCACCAATCCCGATCTCGCCGCCACGCTGCGCCGGGTCGCTACCCAGGGCCCGCGTGCGCTTTATGCGGGGCCAGTAGCGCAGAACATCGTCGCCACCGTCAACGGCGCCACGCACCTCCCCTCACGGATGACCGACGCGGACCTTGCCGACTACCGCGTCCGCGACGGCAAGCCCTTGTGCGGCCATTATCGCGGTTATCGCATTTGCACGATGGGGCCGCCCTCCTCGGGCGTGACGATGCTGCAGATCCTGGCGCAGCTCGAACGCTTCGACCTCGCCAAGCTCGGCAAGGACTCCCTTGTCGCCTGGCACTTGTTCGCTGAGAGCAGCCAGCTCGCTTATGCCGATCGCGACGCTTATGTCGCCGATCCGGCGTTCATCAGCGTGCCCGTCGCCGGCCTGCTCGCACCCGATTATATCGCCCGCCGCTCGGCGCTGATCGCACCCGATCATGCGCTTGCCGAAATCGCGCCCGGCAATCCCGCCGGCGCGCCCGCGCTCGCGCCCGCCGCGCCGCAGCCCGAGCATGGCACCACCGATCTCGTCGTGGTCGATCGCTGGGGCAACATTGCCGAGGTGACGACGACGATCGAGAGCGTGTTCGGCTCGGGCCTGACCAGCAACGGCTTTTTCCTCAACAACGAGCTGACCGACTTCAATCTCGACCCCGTCCAGAACGGCCTGCTCACCGCCAACCGCGTCGAAGGCGGCAAGCGCCCGCGCAGCTCGATGTCGCCGACCATCGTGTTCGGGCCCGACGGCAAGGTGCGGCTCGCGCTCGGTGCCGCCGGCGGATCGACGATCATTGCGCAAGTCGCCAAGGCGATTATCGGCGTGATCGACTGGCATCTGAGCGCGCAGGACGCGATCGCGCTCGGCCTCGTCTATGCGCCTGGGCAGACGGTGCTGGTCGAGAAACGCACCACGGTCGAGCCGCTCGCGCCGGCGATGCAGGCGCTGGGCGATCACGTTTTCATCGCGCCCTTGGGGCTCAAGGCGAACGCGATCGAATTCGTCCACGGCAAGGCGTTCGGCGCGGCCGATCCGCGCAGCGAGGGCGTCGCGATGGATGTGGCAGGGCATGTCTACAAGCCCAAGCCCGCCGCCGCGCTGCCCGACCGACCATCGGAATAACAGAATAATAACAAGGATATCGCGGCGGGGGCCGCCCATAGGAGCGAGAATGGCGATCAAAAGCAGCCGCAAGCTGGAGCATTTCCCCAATCTGGTGACGATGTTCTTCGCGCGCGCCGAGCAATTGGGCGACAAGCCCTTCCTCTGGCACAAGCAGGGCGACGAGTGGCGCTCGCAAAGCTGGCGCGAGGCCGCGCGCAAGGTCGCGAGCCTTGCCGCCGGGCTGAAAGCGCTGGGACTGAAACCCGGCGACCGCGTCATGCTGGTCAGCGAAAACCGGCCGGAATGGTGCATCAGCGATCTCGCCATCATGGCGGCGGGCTGCGTGACGGTGCCGACCTACACCACCAATACCGAGCGCGACCACCAGCACATTATCGACAATGTCCGTCGTCAGAACATTTGGCACAACTCGCGGCGTAAATTAGCGGAGTGCGGGCCTCGTCCTGGGGTTGATATTAAGCGGCGATCTTGCGGTGGAGCAAGCGGCGATGTTCGATGGTCTTCCGTTTGATCCTTTCGCGCTGTTTGATGATGGCATCGGCCCTGCCGAAGTAGGCGTCGGCGGGCGTCACGTTGTTCAGGCTCTCGTGGTAACGTCGGTGGTTATAATGCTCGACGAAGGCTTCGATCTGGGCCTCAAGGTCACCGGGCAGGAAGTAATTTTCGAGCAGGATGCGATTCTTGAGGGTCTGATGCCAGCGCTCGATCTTGCCCTGGGTCTGGGGATGCATCGGAGCGCCGCGCACATGGCTCATTTTCCGGGCCTCGATATATTCCGCCAGTTCACCCGCGATGTAGCTCGGGCCATTATCCGACAGCAGCCGAGGCTTGTGCAGCACCGTTGCGCTGTCGCAACCCGAGGCCTCGAGCGCGAGGTCCAGCGTGTCGGTGACATCCTCGGCTCGCATGTTGGTGCACAGCTTCCAGGCGATGATGTAGCGCGAGAAGTCGTCGAGCACGGTCGACAGATAGACCCAGCCCCAGCCAATGATCTTGAAGTAGGTGAAGTCGGTCTGCCACATTTCGTTCGGCCGCGTCGTCTTGGTGTGGAACGCATCGGCTGCCCTGATCACGACGAAGGCCGGGCTGGTAATCAGATCATGGGCCTTGAGCAGGCGATAAACCGTGGCCTCCGACACGAAGTAGCGCTTCTCGTCGGTGAAGCGCACCGCCAGTTCGCGGGGCGACAGATCGGTTGTATCCAGCGCCATGTCGATGATCTGCTGCTGGATATCGTCGCCGATGCGGTTCCACACCCGGCGCGGGGCCGATGGCCGATCCTCCAACGCCTCCGGGCCGCCTTCGAGATAGCGGTCGTACCAGCGATAGAAGGTCCGGCGCGGGATGCCCAACTGCTCCAGCGTGCGCCAGGCCGGGAGGTGCGACTGTTCGACGATCCGGATGATCTCCAGCTTCTCGGATGCAGGGTATCTCATTCGTCGTCGCCCCCATCCGCGATCATGCTTTTTTTAAGCAGGCGGTTCTCGAGGGTCAGGTCGGCCACGCATTCCTTCAGCGCACGGGCTTCCCGGCGCAGATCCTGGACCTCGCCGGTGGTTGCGGCACGGGCGGTATCGCCGGCGAGCCGGCGCTTGCCCGCTTCCATGAACTCCTTCGACCAGGTGTAGTACAGGCTCTGGGCGATCCCTTCCTTGCGGCACAGTTCAGCAATGCTGTCATCGCCGCGCAGGCCTTCAAGCACGATCCGGATTTTATCCTCGGCAGAGAAGTGCCGGCGTGTCGCCCGCCGGATGTCCTTCACCACCTGCTCCGCAGGAGCCTTCACCGATTTTTTCAAGGAGGATTTGGGCTTCATCTTCGTTCCTTCGTCACTACGACGAAGCCCAAATCCTCCTTAATTCACAACCTCAAATCTGTGCCATTGGCGCTGACGCCGGACACAGCGCACGCGGACATAGACGCGCCCCGTCTCCGACGAACTGGGGAACACGATCATCCGCACCCCGTTCGAGAACACGACTTTCTCGGAGCCGAAATCGCCCAGCTTTTCGCGCGAGGTAACCGTGCCCGGTGCGCCGAGCGGCGGCAGCTTGCTGAAATCGACTTTGGTCAGCGCCTTGCGTGCGCCGGCAAGCCCGCTGACATCGGCCGACAGCACGGCCGCCAGTCGCTGGCCAGCCGTCGCATCGGGCGCGTGGAGGTTGATCACGGCATGCGTCGCCGTGCCGACAAACACCCGCCGCGTCGACGCGAGGATGGCATCGGGGTTGAACATGCCGGCCTTTTCCGCTGCCGCCAGCACGTCGTACGAGCCTTGCGCGGTCGTCACCGTTTCGCGAATATCGAGCGCCTCGATCAGATCATCGGCCTGCTTGGCCCCCGCTTCGGCGGCCTGGGTGGCGACCTGGTTCTTCATCGCCGCGTCGAGCTCGGCAAGTTCGCGATCGATTTCGGCCTGGGTGGCTGGCGCGGCGGCCGCATCGGCGATCACCGCGCGCACATCCTTCACCGCTTTTTCCCAATCATCGCCCGCCGGCACCACATCGACGAAGGTCCCGTTCGCCGAGCGCGCCTCGTCATTGAGCTGCACGCTTGCCTGCAGGAAGCTGCCGCCGCTCCGCGCTCGCGATTCGAGCCGGCGATTGATCACGCGCAGCGCCACCTGATCGACCAGCCTTTTCTGGTTGAAGATGATCGTGTCGTTGTTGAACTGCCACGGCCGCAGCACCGCCCAGGTGATGAGCGTCGGGATGCTGGGCTCGACGATCACGCGCGTCGCCGGCTGGCTGGGATCGGGCTTGCCGAAATCGGGGTCGGCGGGCTTGGGGTCGTTGCGCACCCAGCCCGAGAAATTCTTGATTACCAGCTGCTCGGCGACCGCCGGATCGATATCGCCGGAGACGATCACCACGGTGCGTTCGGGCCGGTACCAATGGTCGTGGAACGCCTTCACCGTTTCGGCGGTCGCCGCCTCCAGCGTCTTGATGTTGCCGATGGGTGACCGATCGGCGAGCGGCTGGCCCGCGAAAAACGTCGCGCGGACGGCATCCCCAAAGCGCACTTGCGCGCCCGGTGCTTCGCGCTGCTCGGCCAGCACCACCGGGCGCTCGGCGGTGACTGCCTGCGGCGTGATCGCAGGGCTTTCCATCATGCCCGACATGATGTGCAGGCTCTCGTCGAGCCCCGATTCGGTGGCGCTCGGCAAGTCGAGCTTGAAGAAGGTCTGGGTCGGTGTCGTTTGCGCGTTGGTGTCCGAGCCGAAGGTCGTCCCCATGCGCTGCCAGACGCGCTTCGCCTCGCCATCGGGCACATAGGCCGAGCCACGGAAGGTGAGATGCTCGATGAAATGCGCGAAGCCGCGCTCCGATTCGGTTTCGTACAGCGAGCCCGCATCGACGCGCACGCGCACCGCGACTTGCCCCGGCGGCACGCCATTGCGGCGCACCGCATAGCGCAGGCCATTGGGCAAGGTGCCGAAATGCCAATCGGGGTCCTGCGGGATGTCGCTGCCATTGTAGAGCCAGGGCGACCGATCGACGGCCGCGGGCGTGGCCGCAGCCGCCGGCACTGTTTTCGGCGCGCCATGCCCGGCTGAGGACTTGCTCGGCGCTGCCCAGCCTTGCCCGGTGGGCACCAGGAGCAGCGCGAAAGCGGTTGCGATGACGGGATAAGCGGCGGCGCGGGGCAAAGCGAACATCCCGCCACCCTAGCCGCGCCCGACCGCTTTCGCCAGCGTCCGCATGTGCCCCAATCGGGCACGCACGACCCTTGAATTGCCATTATTTTGACCAAAGTAATGATTAGCAAGTTTGACAGTCCAGGGTTCGCGCCGTTCAGTTGACCTATCGATAGCGGCGCGGACAATCAGCGGTCAGGTGGAGCGATTTCAACGTGATGAACGACCCGATTACTCGCGTGAAAGGCGCTGGCCCCGGGGCAGCGACTCACGCGGGAACGGCATCGGGCCATCAGACGCGGATCCCCGATATCACGGTAATCTCCGGCGCTCCGCCCGCCGATGCGCCGATGCAGGCCGAGCGCGGCCGGCCGCTGATCATCCGCATCGGCAAGGCGCTACGCGGGCTGTTCGATCGGCTGATCGGCTCGTCGTCGCTGGTGCCGACCGACCCGGTGCTCGACGTACGCGATTTCCCCTGGACACAAGTGTTGCGCGACCATTGGCAGGCAATCCGCGAAGAAGCGATGACGGTCGCGATGGTCGGCGACAATGCGCCGTCGCTCGCCACCATCTCGCCCGATCATCGCTCGATCGCCGAGGTCAACAAGTGGAAGTCGTTCTTCCTCTATGGCTATGGCTATGCGATCGAAGAGAATATGGCGCAGTGCCCGGTCACAGCGCGCCTCATCCGCAACATTCCGGGCCTGAACAGCGCCTTTTTCTCGATCCTTGAGCCCGGCACCCACATCCCCGATCATCGCGGCGTTACCAAGGGGCTGATCACCTGCCATCTCGGCCTGATCGTGCCGCGCGACGGCGATGTGCGCATGCGCGTGCATGATCGCATCGTCCGCTGGGCGGAAGGCGAGACCTTGGTGTTCGACGATACCTATCGCCACGAGGTTTGGAACGAGACCGGCGGCACTCGCGTCGTGCTGCTCATCCAGTTCGAGCGGCCGCTGCGCCAGCCGGGCAAATTCTTCGCCGATTTCTTCATGGGCTTCGTCCGCCGCTCGGCCTTCGTCCAGGAAGCACGCGACAATATCCTGAGCTGGAACGCGGCGCTGAAACAGCTGGATGGGTGATCCTGCTCGATTGCTCAAAACAATATTCGTCACCCCGGCCTTGAGCCGGGGTCCCGCTATTTTACTTGACGGGGCGAGAAGCGGGACCCCGGGTCAAGCCCGGGGTGACGCGACCTTGTTAGTCGACTGTTACCAACGCCACGCTTGATCGCGCCCGCAATCACCCCCAAATGGCGGCCATGCTGATCGAAACCGAAACCACGCCCAACCCCGCGACGCTGAAGTTCCTGCCCGGCCGCACCGTGATGGACAGCGGCACGCGCGACTTCACCAGCCCGGAGGCTGCCGAAGCCTCGCCGCTCGCCGCCGCGTTGTTCGGGCTGGGCGACGTGACCGGCGTGTTCTTCGGGCGCGACTTCGTCTCGGTCACGGCCGGGCCGGGTACCGATTGGGCGACGCTCAAGACCGATGTGATCGGCGTGCTGCTCGATCATTTCAGCGCCAACATGCCGTTATTCGCCGCCGCAGCCGAAGGCGCGCCGGACGATACGCCGCTGTTCGCCGAGAACCCCGAAGACGCCGACATCGTCGACCAGATCAAAGATCTGATCGCCACTCGCGTTCGCCCGGCGGTGAACGGCGATGGCGGCGACATCATCTACCGCGGTTTCGACCAGGGCAAAGTCTATCTCACCATGCAGGGCGCGTGCGCGGGCTGCCCGTCCTCGACCGCGACGCTCAAGAACGGCATCGAGCAGTTGCTGCGCTATTACGTCCCCGAAGTCACCGAAGTCCGCGCCGTCTAACCCGATCCGAAAGGCTGGCCCATGAGCGAGAAGCTGTCCGATGCGGCGCTCGATACCATTTTCCGCACCGCGCGTTCCTATAACGGCTATACCGACCAGCCGGTCAGCGAGGCCGAGCTTCGCGCCATCTGGGACCTGATGAAATGGGGGCCGACCTCGGCCAATCAGCTGCCCGCGCGGCTCGTCTGGTGTACCAGCGCTGACGCCAAGGATCGCCTCGCCGCGTGCGCCAGCGCCGCCAATGCGCCCAAGATCAAGCAGGCGCCCGTCACCGTCATCATCGGCATGGACGAGGAATTTCACGAATACCTCCCCGAATTCTTCCCGCACGCCGATGCCAAGTCGTGGTTCGCCCACAGCATCGAAGCGCGGCGGGTGTCAGCGCTGCGCAATTCGTCGCTGCAGGGTGCGTACCTCATCATCGCGGCGCGCGCGCTGGGGCTCGATGTCGGGCCGATGTCGGGCTTCGACCATGCCAAGGTCGACGCCGCCTTCTTCGCCGACACGCCCAACATCAAGTCGAATTTCATCGCGACCCTGGGCCATGGCGACCCCGCCTCGATCTTCGATCGCTTGCCGCGCCCTGAATTTGAGCGCTTCAATCATATTCTCTAAAGCCCTCTCCCCATTGGGGAGAGGGTTGGGAGAGGGGTTGGGCAAAGCGGCACGGTCGGTGACCCTCACCTCCCCTCTCCCCAACCCTCTCCCCGACGGGGAGAGGGAGCAATGACCCGCACGCTGGTCATCGATACCACCACTGCCGCGTGCTCGGTCGCGCTGATCGATGGCGCCGACGTCATTGCCCGCGCGCATGAAGAGGTCGGTCGCGGCCATGCCGAGCGGCTGCTGCCGATGATCGCCGCGCTGCCCGACGGGGGCCGTGCGCCACGCATTCTGGTCGATTGCGGGCCGGGCAGCTTTACCGGCGTCCGGGTCGGCCTCGCCGCCGCGCGCGGGCTGGCGCTCGGCTGGGGCGCGAGGCTTTCCGGCTATTCGAGCACCAGTCTGCTCGCTGCGGCGACCTTTGCCGCGCACCCGACCTTCGCCCAGCTTGCCGTGGTGCTGGAAGGTGGGCATGGCGAGGTCTTCATGCAGAGCTTCACCGCCGCCCCTTTCGCCGCCGCCGACGCGCTCGCCTCGCGCCGGCCCGATGCTGCGCTGGCGGCGCTTGGTGGGCGGGTCGCGGTCGGCAATGGCGTCCGGCACTTGCGCGCGCTCGATCCGCAGATCGACGCCCTAGATCAGCTCCCCGATGCCGCCGATGCGCGGCTGCTGCCACCCGATTTCACGATGCTCGCGCCGTCGCCGATCTACGGCCGCGCGCCCGACGCCAAAACCCTGGCGGAACGCGGCCTCAGCCAATGAGCAGCGCGGTCACGCTCGTCGAGCTACGCCGCGGCACCACTGCCGATCTCCCCACCGTCGACAGCATCATGCGCGAGGCGTTCGACCCGCGTTATGGCGAGGCATGGACGCGCGGCCAATGCTTGGGGATCATGGCAATGCCCGGCGTCTGGCTGACCATGGCGAGCATCGACGGCGTAAGTGTCGGCTTTGCGCTGTCACGACTGTTGGTCGATGAAGTCGAGTTGCTGCTGCTGGCGACGCGTCCGGCGCGGCGGCGGTGTGGTATAGGCCGTGCATTGGTGGCATCGGTGATCGATACCGCGCGCGAACAGCATGCCTCGCGCGTCCACCTCGAAGTAAGATCGGGCAATGATGCCATCAAGCTTTACGCCGCGACCGGCTTCCACAAGGTCGGCGAACGGCGCGATTACTATCGCGGTGCCAACGGTCAATTATTTGATGCAATGACATTTTCTCGCCAGATCGCCTGACAAGTGGCGGCGCTCGCAAATTAAAGCTTGCTCCAAAATGGATATAGTATGATAGGGGGCGCATGGCGCCGCCGCGCCTGTTTATAGTATTGAGGATAAATATGGATAATCAAAACGAACTTCAGGAGACGTTGATCACGCTGACCGCAGACATCGTCGCTGCGCATGTGAGCAATAACAGCGTCGCGGTTTCGGACCTGCCGACGCTGATCAGCAATGTTCACACCGCGTTGTCGGGGCTGGGTACGCCGGTTGCGGAGCCTGAAGTGAAGCAGGAGCCGGCGGTTTCTGTGCGCGCGTCGATCAAGCCCGACTATATCGTCTGCCTGGAAGACGGTAAGAAGTTGAAGATGCTGAAGCGCCACTTGATGACGCATTACAACCTGACGCCGGAGCAATATCGCGCCAAGTGGAACCTCCCGGCCGATTATCCGATGGTTGCGCCCAATTACGCCGAACAGCGCCGCAGCCTGGCCAAGAAGATCGGCCTCGGCACCAAGCGCCGTCGCGCCCGCTGAACCCGTGCCGTCGCGCCCCGCCAGCCGCTCGCGCGCGGCGGGGCGCGATGCCTTTCCGATTGCGCCGCCAGTGGCTAAGTAGGCGCCATGGGACGTAAGATCGATCTAGAGGCGCTGTGCCACGAGCGCGGCCTGCGCATTACCGACCAGCGCCGCGTCATCGCGCGCGTACTTTCCGACGCCGACGACCATCCCGATGTCGAGAAAGTTTATGAGCGGGCGTCTGCCATCGACCCCGGCATCTCGATCGCGACCGTCTACCGCACCGTCCGCCTGTTCGAGGAAGCCGGCATTCTCGACCGCCACGATTTCGGCGATGGCCGCTCACGCTATGAGCCCGCGCCCGAAGCGCATCACGATCATCTGATCGATGTCGAAACCGGCAAGGTGATCGAATTCGTCGATCCCGAGCTCGAACAATTGCAGAAGATGATTGCCGAACGGCTCGGCTTCCGCCTCGTCGACCACCGCATGGAGCTGTACGGCGTTGCGCTTGACCGCAAGACCTGACGCCGCCGGCTGGGCACGGCTCGTCGGCCGCGCGCTGCTGTTGGTCCTGGCGGTCGCGATTTGCCTGGTGCCGCATGCGCTGTGGCAGCTCTTCCGCCTCCCCTCGCCCTGGCCGAAATGGTTCATGGTGATGGTGACGCGCATCTGCGGCGTGCGGCGGGTGAGCGTGGGCGTGCCGCTGAAGCGCGACGTGTTCTTCGTCGCCAACCATTTGAGCTGGCTAGATATTCCGGTAATCGCCAGCGCCAACGGTACCGCTTTCATCGCCAAGGAAGAGCTGTCGCGCGCGCCCGTCATCGGCTGGCTGGCGCGGCAGAACCGCACGGTTTTCGTCAGCCGGGCCGACCGGATGGGTGTGGCCGAGCAGATCAACCAGCTGCGCGACGCGCTGGCCGAAGCCTGGGCCGTCACGATTTTCCCCGAAGGCACGACGACCGACGGGCAATCGCTGCTGCCCTTCAAGCCAAGCCTGCTCGCCGTGCTCGATCCCCCGCCGCCGGGCATCATGGTCCAGCCGGTGGTGCTCGATTATGGCAAGGTTGCCCAGGAAATCGCCTGGGTCGGCATCGAGGAAGGGCAGGATAACGCCGTGCGCGTGCTGAGCCGCAAGGGCAGTTTCCGCGTCGCGGTGCATTTCCTCGAGCCGTTCAACCCGCGCGATTATCCCGGGCGCAAGGCGATCAACGCCGAAGCGCGCCGCCGCATCGAGGATGCGCTGGTCGCGATCCGCGGGCGTCCGCTCCGCCCCTTCCCCGGCCATGATGTGCTGGCGACGGTGCCGCCTGGGGTAGCGTATGAGGGGGCGGAATGACGAGGTTACGGGCGCTTGCCATTATACCGCTATTGGCCTTGCTTGGCGGATGTAATGGCCAACCCTTTCCCGACGTCTCCGGCACCTATCGTAACCCCTGTTGCGCGACCTTGACTGTTCGAAACGGCGAAATCGAAACGCCGACCAGAACGATCAGCTTCACCCTCGATCGTGACAAAATCGGCGTGATCCTCTTGCCCGACAAATATGTTGGCGTGTTGCAAGGCCAGGGGCTCGACATCGATTCAAGCAAATATCCAATGTTGATCCGGTACGCTGACGACGCCGGAAAACCCACGCTCGTTCTTACCGGTCCAGACGGGGACTTCATCTTCGAGCGTGATCGCTGATCCGCGTGCGCAGCGGCTCATCGGCCATTTTACGCGAGGCCCCCACCCCGCTATAGCGCCCGCCAAATGACCAAGCCCTTGCCCAAGACCTTTGCCGTCAAGTCGTTCGGCTGCCAGATGAACGTCTATGACGGTGACCGCATGGCCGAGCTGATGGCCGCGCAAGGCATGGCGGCGACTGATGACGTCTATGCCGCCGATCTCGTCATCCTCAACACCTGCCACATCCGCGAGAAAGCGACCGAGAAGGTCTATTCGGACATCGGCCGGCTGAAAAAGCACGGGGCGAACCCGATGATCGCGATCGCCGGCTGTGTGGCGCAGGCCGAGGGCGAGGAGGTCGTCGCGCGCGCCAGGGTCGACGTCGTCGTCGGTCCGCAAGCCTATCACAACCTGCCCGATCTCGTCGCGCGCGCGGCACGGGGAGAGGCCGCGCTCGATACCGACATGCCCGCCGAGCTCAAGTTCGGCCACCTCCCCGCCCGCCGCCGCGTGCCGCCTTCGGCGTTCCTGACCGTGCAGGAAGGCTGCGACAAATTCTGCACTTATTGTGTCGTGCCCTACACGCGCGGGGCGGAAGTCTCGCGGCCGTGGGGCGAGATTGTCGATGAAGCCAAGGCGCTGGTCGACGCCGGCGCGCGCGAGATCACGTTGCTCGGCCAGAACGTCAACGCGTGGACGGGTGAGGACGCCAAGGGCCGCGCCGGCGGGCTCGGCGACCTGATCCGCGCGCTCGCAGAGATCAAGGGGCTCGCGCGGCTGCGCTACACTACCAGCCACCCCAACGACATGGCCGACGACCTGATCCGCGCGCATGCCGAAGTCGAGAAGCTGATGCCGTTCCTCCATCTGCCGGTGCAGGCGGGCAATGACCGCGTGCTCAAGGCGATGAACCGGAGCCACAGCCGCGACAGCTACCTCCGCCTGCTCGACCGCATCCGCGCCGCGCGGCCCGACATCGCGCTCTCGGGCGACTTCATCGTCGGCTTCCCCGGCGAAACCGAGGCCGAATTCCAGGACACGCTGAGCCTGATCGACGCAGTCGGCTATGCGCAGGCGTTCAGCTTCAAATATTCGCCCCGCCCCGGCACCCCCGCCGCGACGATGGCCGATCAAGTGGCCCCGGCGGTGATGGACGATCGCCTCCAGCGCCTGCAAGCCGCGATCAACCGCGATCAGGCCGCTTTCAACGCCGCGACCATCGGCAAGAGCTGCGCCATCCTGATCGAGCGCGACGGCAAGCACCCCGGCCAGAAGATCGGCAAATCACCCTGGCTGCAATCGGTGGTGATCGAGGGTGATTATGCGTTGGGCAAAATGGTCGAGGTGACGATCACCGGCGCCGGGCCGAATTCGTTGACGGGCTTAGCGGCCTGAGCGATCATCGTTTCCCTCTGTCATCACACTGTCGTATCTGGCATCTTATTTCTTAGGCATCGAAAAAAATGAAATTCGGCCTAGAGCATTAGCTACATTCCAATAATGTTAGATCTTTCTATGAGAATATTCAACATTGTCAGTATAGCGTTTTGCTTTATATGCGCCGCATTCCTTTGGAAGCCTTTAATGCTTGCAATAAAAATGGGCGGAGCCCCCACCGTCAGAAAAAATGATTGGCCCGACCGAATTGCAAAGTTTACCGGGGCAATTATTGTTATAGGTATTATTCTTACGATCCGCTATTTTAGAAATTAGCATGACTGATATGTCCAATGGTAATTTTAAGCCCCTAGAATTTTTGGAATAGCAGCGTTACCGTCCCTTCGCGGCCCTCAATGCCGCCCCCGCACAGGAGCCGCATGAGCCGCAAGCCCGTACCCGCCCGCGCCGGCGATCGCAGCCGCACTGAACTCACTTTCGATCGGCCGCAGCTGATGGCGCAGCTGTTCGGCGAATTCGACCAGAATCTGCTGCTGATCGAGAACCGGCTGGGCGTCTACATCACCGCGCGCGGCAACAAGGTGGGGCTCGAGGGATCGGCCGAATCGGTCGCGGCAGCGCGCGATGTGCTGAGCGGCCTTTACAACCGCATCGTCCGCGGCGAAGTGGTCGATACCGGGCTGATCGAGGCGGTCATCACCATGTCGGCCGAACCGACGCTCGACGGCATCATCCGCGCCGAAAGCGGCGCGTCGCCGTCGATCATGATCCGCACGCGCAAGAAGACGATCGTGCCGCGCACGGTGGCGCAGGCGCATTATATGCGTGAGCTGCTCAACCACGACATCATCTTCGCGCTGGGGCCGGCGGGTACCGGCAAGACTTATATCGCCGTCGCGCAAGCCGTCGCGCAGTTGATCACCGGCAGCATCCAGCGGCTGATCCTGTCGCGCCCGGCAGTCGAGGCGGGCGAGAAGCTCGGCTTCCTGCCCGGCGACATGAAGGAGAAAGTCGATCCCTATCTCCGCCCGCTCTACGACGCGCTCAACGATTGCCTGCCCGCCGAGCAGGTCGAGCGGCGCATCGCCAGCGGCGAGATCGAAATCGCGCCGATCGCTTTCATGCGCGGCCGCACGCTGGCCGACGCGTTCATCATCCTTGACGAGGCGCAGAATACCACGCCTGCACAAATGAAGATGTTCCTCACTCGCTTCGGCGAGAACAGCCGCATGGTGGTGTGCGGCGACCCCAAGCAGACCGACTTGCCCGGCGGCATCAATGCCAGCGGCCTGAACGACGCGGTCGGCCGGCTGGAAGGCGTCGAGGGCCTCTCCATCTGCCGCTTCGGCGCCGGCGACGTGGTGCGCCACCCGATCGTGGGCCGCATCGTCGAGGCGTATGAGGGGAAGGATGCTTGAGGTCGCGGTCGCGATTGAGCCGGTATGGCCCGAGCCCCATTGGGAAGCGCTAGCCGACCGCGCCGTCCGCGCAGCGATCGCGGCGACATCACAAGGCAAATGGCTCACCGCCGCCTTCACCGCCGAAATCTCGATCCGGCTGACCGACGATGCCGAGGTGCAGGCGCTCAACCGCGATTACCGGCAGAAGGACAAGCCGACCAATGTGCTCTCCTTCCCGATGATCCAGCCCGACCTGCTCGATGCGGTCGCCAATACCGATGCCAACGCTTGCGCCGCAAGCGACGCGGGGGGCGAAGTGCTGGTCGGCGACATCGTCCTGGCCCGCGAAACCTGCGCGCGCGAGGCGGCGGAAAAAGGCGTGACCATCACCGATCATGCCACGCATTTGATCGTGCACGGCACTTTGCATCTGCTAGGATATGACCATATCGATGAGGGGGAAGCCGAGGCGATGGAAGCGGTTGAGCGCGAGGTGCTCGCATCGCTGGGCATTGCCGACCCCTATGCCATGATAGAGGATTGACGTTCTTCCATGCCCGAGGGCCCCAGTAGCAGCCGCCCCCCGCTTTCCGTTCACGAGCCGGCGCCCGGCGAAGGCGGGTTATGGCGCGGCATCAAGTCGCTAATCTTCGGCGACGAAGGCGACGAATCGCTGCGCGCGCAGATCGAGGAAGCGATCGACGCGCATGAGGACGACCCGGCGCCCGACGCCAAGGGCGACCTCTCGCCGCTCGAGCGCCAGATGCTGCGCAACCTGCTCCATTTCGGCGAGCGCGATGCAGGCGATGTCGGCGTGCCGCGCGCCGACATCATCGCGGTCGAGGAGCAGACGAGCTTTGCCGATCTGGTGCAGCTGTTTGCGGACGCAGGGCACAGCCGCCTCCCCGTCTATCGCGAGACGCTCGATCAGATCATCGGCATGGTCCATCTCAAGGACGTGTTCGCGATCCTGGCGACCGGCGCGGCGCCGCCCGCCTCGATCGCCGATCTGATTCGCCAGCCGCTCTACGTGCCGATGTCGCGCGGCACGCTCGATCTGCTGGCCGACATGCGCCACAAGCGCGTCCACCTCGCGATCGTGCTCGACGAATATTCGGGCACCGAAGGGCTGGTGACGATCGAGGACCTGATCGAGGAAATCACCGGCGCGATCGAGGACGAGCATGACGAGGCGCCGCAAGCGTTGATCGTCGCGGTCGACGAGGGGTTGTGGGAAGCCGATGGCCGCGCCGAACTGAAGGACATCGCCACCGCGATCGACCCGCGCCTCGCCGAAACCGATGACGATATCGATACGATCGGCGGGCTGACCGCGGTGCTGGCGGGCCAGGTGCCCGACGCCGGCCAGTGCATCAGCCATCCCTCGGGTTGGACGATCGAGGTAACGCAGGCCGACCCGCGCCGCGTGCTCCGGGTGCGGCTGCATCCGCCGGCTAGGGCCGATAGTGCAGGAGAATAAGCGGTGAGAAGAAACCCTGGCGAACTTGGCGATTGGCTTTACCTCATCAACTCCGCACGTCATCCCCGCGTAGGCGGGGATCCATTGGCGTTGCATGGAGTAAGGTCATAGCCGCCAAGGTCTGGCAGAATGGATTCCTGCCTTAGCGGGAATGACGGTGTTCAACTCAAGCTAGACAGTCGCTAAGGTAGCCTCATGCGCAAATATGGTCTCCCCTTCCTCGTCATCCTTGTCTTCGTCCTGGGCGGGCTGTGGTTCTGGGCGAGCCGCCCCGATGTCGCGAAGCTGCCCTTCGAGGCAGTGACGGGCACGCACCCGGTGATCGGCGAGCCGCGCGCGCAGGTTTATCCGACGATCAACGTCGCGAAGGCGGTGGGCTGGTCGCAGGGCGGCATGCCGACGGCGGCGGCGGGGCTGAAGGTCAATGCCTTTGCCAGCGGGCTCGATCATCCGCGCTGGCTCTATCGCTTGCCCAATGGTGATGTGCTGGTCGCCGAGACCAACTCGCCGCCGCGCCATGTGCCCGGCATTCAGGGCTTTGTCGAAAGCTGGCTGATGAAGGAAGCCGGCGCCGCCGTCCCCTCGGCCAACCGCATCACGCTGCTGCGCGACACCAATGGCGATGGCGTGGCTGACGTGAAGACGCCGCTGATCACCGGCCTCAACTCGCCGCTCGGCATGGCGCTGGTGGGCGACATGCTCTACATCGCCGATACCGACGCGCTGGTCCGCGTGCCATACAAGACCGGCGACACCCACATCACCGCCAAGCCCGAAGTCGTGGCGCGCTACCCCGGCGGCGGCCAGCATTGGGCGCGGGGGCTGAGCGCATCGGCGGACGGCAAGTCGCTATTCGTCTCGATCGGCTCGTCGACCAACATTGCCGATGACGGCATCGATGCCGAGGCCAACCGCGCCTGCATCATGGAAGTCGACCTCACCCGCAAAACCTCGCGCATCTATGCGAGCGGCCTGCGCAACCCGCAGGGCATGGTGATCGACCCCAAGACCCAGCGGCTTTGGACGGTGGTCAACGAGCGCGACATGCTCGGTTCCGACCTCGCGCCCGATTATCTAACCGCAGTCGAGCTCGGCGATTATTTCGGTTGGCCCTACAGCTATTGGGGCGGCTATGCCGACAAGCGCGTCCAGCCCGAGCGGCCCGACTTGCTGCAATATGCCAAGCGGCCCGACTTTGCGCTGGGCGCCCATGCCGCGCCGCTGGGGCTGGCGCTTGCCGCGGATGCCAAACTCGGCGGCGCGTTCGGCTATGGCGTGTTTGTCGGCGAGCATGGCTCGTGGAACCGCGTGCCGGCCTCGGGCTACAAGGTGGTCTATGTGCCGTTCGGCGATAATGGATTCCCGGCCAAGGACGCCAAGCCCGTGGATGTGCTGACCGGCTTCCTGAACAAAGACGGCAAGGCGCAGGGTCGCCCGGTCGGCGTCATCACCAATGCCGGCGGCGCGCTGCTGGTGGCGGATGACGTTGGCAACATGATCTGGCGAGTCAGCGCGGGAAGCGCAGGATGACGGTTCTGGTGCTGGGTACGGTACGGGTACCGCCTGACAAAGTCGCCGCGGCGCGCGACGCCATGGCGGCGATGGTCAACGCCAGCCGCGCCGAACCGGGCTGCATCGGCTACAGCTATGCCGAGGACGTGTTGGAACCAGGGCTGATTCATGTCGTCGAGGCGTGGGCGAGCGACGAAGCCCTCGCCGCCCATTTCCAGATGCCGCACATGGCGCAATGGCGCGCGGTTTGGCCGACTTTGGGCATTACCGACCGGAATTTGACGCGTTATAACGCCGAAGAAGCTGGCGCGGTTTAGGTCGCGAAGATCATCGTGTCGTCGGCAAAGGCCTTGAATTCGAGCGCGTTGCCGCTGGGATCGGTGAAGAACATCGTCGCCTGCTCGCCAGGCTGGCCCTTGAAGCGAATGTGCGGCGCGATGCCGAAGGTGACGCCGGCGGCGGCCAACCGATCGGCGAGCGCCTGCCAGTCCGCCAGCGTCAGCACGACGCCGAAATGCGGGACGGGCACGTCATGGCCGTCGACCGGGTTGGTATGGGAGGCGGGGCGCGCGGCGGGATCGAGATGCGCGACGATTTGGTGGCCGTAGAGATCGAAATCGACCCAATCGGCGGCGCTGCGCCCCTCGCGGCACCCGAGCAGCCCGCCGTAAAAGGCGCGGGCAGCGGTGAGGTCGTGGACGGGAAAGGCGAGATGGAACGGGCGGATGGTCATAAGATCGCCATAGCAGTTTCCGGAAATTCGTCACCCCGGACTTGTTCCGGGGTCCGCGCTTGCGCATAGCGCCAAGCGGCTGGAACAAGCGGAGGCGTGGATGCCGGAACAAGCCCGGCATGGCGGCGGGACCATCAGCATCGCGATCGCCCTTTTTAGGTGCCGTCCCGCGCTGACGTCGCTAGCCCTCGGGATGGTCGCGGCGGCCGGTTTCGCGCCGCTCAACCTGTGGCCGTTGACGCTGCTCGCCTTCGCCTCGTGGCTCGCGCTGGTCCATGCTGCACCGAGCTTGCGCGCCGCCCTGCTCCTTGGCGGGGCCTTCGGCTGGGGGCATCTCGGCGCGGCCAATCTGTGGATCGCGCAGGCCTTCACGTATCAGGACGTGATGCCGCATTGGCTAGGCGTGCCAGCAGTCGCACTCGCCAGCCTGTATCTGGCGCTCTATCCGATGGCGACGGCGGGTCTACTGTGGCGTTTCGGGCGCGGTGCGCGGCCCGATCTTGGCCCCGATCTTGGCTATGCGCTTGCCGCCAGCGCCGCGTGGACCGCCACCGAATGGGCGCGCGGCACGTTGCTCACCGGCTATCCCTGGCCGCCGCTCGCGACGATCTGGCTGCCGCTGCTGGGCGTGGCGTGGACGGCGAAATGGGTTGGCACTTATGCGCTCTCGGGCCTGACCGTCGCCACAGCGGCGACGTTGATCCCGGCGGCGCGCGGGCAGTGGCGCGCCGCTGCAGCGGCAGGTGCCGCAATCGTGCTGCTCGCGCTAACCGGCATCGGCGGCCGCATCGAAGCACCCGCGGCGCCCAACGCCCCGCGCCTGCGCATCGTCCAGCCCGATCTCGATCAGGAGCAGCGACCGCGCGACGATTATCCCGAAGCAAATCTCCGCGCGCTACAAGCGCTCGGCGGCAAGCCGGGAACGGCGCCCCGGCTCGTTCTCTGGCCCGAAGGCGCGCTGCGCTATCTCGTTGAGCCCGGCGCGCCGCCATATTATTATTGGCAAGCCGATGCCGGCCAGATCCGCGCCCGCATCGCCGCGCCGCTCGGGCCGCGCGACATCGTGCTCACCGGCGGCGACTCGATCGGCTTCGCGGCCGACGGCAGGATCAACCGCGCCGCCAACGCCATTTTCGCGGTCGACGCGCACGGTCGGCTGCTCGCGCGCTACGACAAGGCGCATCTGGTGCCGTTTGGCGAATATCTGCCGTGGCGGCCGGTCTTGTCGCTCATCGGCATCGAACGCCTGGTCCCCGGCGATTTTGACTACACCCCCGGCCCCGGCCCGCGCACCATCGCCCTGCCCGGCTTCGGCCCGGTCGGCATGCTGGTGTGCTATGAAGTCGTGTTTTCAGGCCACATCATCGACCCCGCGCACCGACCCGCACTGATTTTCAACCCCTCCAACGATAGCTGGTTCGCCCAAGCCGGGCCGGAACAGCATCTGGCGCAAGCGAGGCTGCGCGCGATCGAGGAGGGCATCCCTATCGCCCGCGCCACGCCCACCGGTGTCTCGGCGATCATCGATGCCGATGGCCGCCTCGTCGCCAAGACCGAGTGGAACCACCCCGGCGCGATCGAGGTACCCATCCCGCCTGCGCACCCGCCAACCCTGTTCGCCCGCGCCGGCAATTGGCTGGCGCTCGCTGTCACGCTGCTGCTCGCCGCCACGGCTGTTGCCATTCGCCGCCGAGCGCGATAGGGCGCATATAACAAATCCTTTATATCAGCTTCGGAAGCGGATTTCCGAACCATCAGAGGACTTTCGATGCGCTCCAACTATCTCTTCACCTCCGAATCGGTTTCGGAAGGCCATCCCGACAAGGTTGCCGACCAGATTTCGGATGCGGTCGTCGATCTGTTCCTGTCGCGCGATCCGGTCGCGCGCGTGGCCTGCGAGACGATGGTGACGACGCAGCGCATCGTGCTGGCGGGTGAAGTCCGCTGCAACCCGGATACCTTCCCGACGCTCGACGAGATCGAGCGTGCCGCGCGCGATACGGTGAAGCGCATCGGCTATGAGCAGCACGGCTTCCACTGGCAGACCGCCGATTTCGCCTGCCACCTGCACGGCCAGTCCGCCCACATCGCGCAAGGCGTCGACGAAGCCGGCAACAAGGATGAAGGCGCCGGCGACCAGGGTATCATGTTCGGCTTCGCTTGCGATGAGACGCCCGATCTGATGCCGGCGACGCTCTATTACTCGCATCGCATCCTCGAGCGCATGGCCGCCGATCGCCACGCCCGCACCGTCGATTTCCTCGAGCCCGACGCCAAGAGCCAGGTGACGCTCAAGTTCGAAAATGGCGTGCCGACCGGCGCGACCGCGCTCGTCGTCTCGACCCAGCACACCAAGGATTTGTCGAACGATGCCGGGCAGAAGCGCCTGCGCGATTATGTGATGGCGGTGTTCGATGAAATTCTGCCTAATGGCTGGATGCCCGAAGACCTCTCCAAAGTGTACGTCAACCCGACTGGCCTGTTCGAAATCGGCGGGCCTGATGGCGACGCGGGGCTCACCGGTCGCAAGATCATCGTCGACACTTATGGCGGCGCGGCCCCGCATGGCGGCGGCGCGTTCAGCGGCAAGGACCCGACCAAGGTCGATCGCTCGGCTGCCTATATCAGCCGCTATCTCGCCAAGAATATCGTCGCGGCGGGTCTCGCCAAGAAGTGCACGATCCAGCTGAGCTACGCGATCGGCATTGCCGAGCCGCTGTCGCTCTATGTCGACACGCACGGCACCGGCACGGTCGAGGAAGCGAAGATCGAAGCGGTGCTGCCCAAGCTCGTCCGCCTGACCCCCAAGGGCATCCGCACCCACCTCGGCATGAACAAGCCGATCTACCAGCCGACCGCGGCGTACGGCCATTTCGGCCGCAAGGCCGAAGGCGATCTGTTCAGCTGGGAAAAGACCGACCTGGCGGATGCGCTGAAAGCGGAGTTGGCGTAAGGCGGGGGTGGGGAATTCTTCCGTTTAAGACTAATATTTGTTGTAACGGAAAGAATTAATGGCAACCGTCTCCACCAGATCATCTGGCGGAGGGTGAGCTGTGCGGGCATGGTGGCTATTGTTGGCGATGGTGATTTTGTCGCCAACAAACGGCTTTGCCCAGCCGCCGCAAGAGCTGCCTCAGCTGCCCGCCGACCAACCTTATCGTCACAAGCACAGCGGCCTTGTCGTGCCCCCCGTGATCGACGGCTTACGTCGGCTGAGAGTGGCTGGCTGGGAGCCTGATCAGCTCGATGACGCCGTTGAGTTTGGTCCTGCAAACCAAAGCGAAGTCCTCACGGTTTATGTGTTCCGCAAGGTTTCGGGGTCGGTTCCGGTTTGGTTTGATCGGATGCGCTGGCAAATCGAGCATCGCGAGATCTATGGCGGCGTCGATCCGCTGCCGATGTCGCCAGCCATTGCACCACCTGGCGTCGACGTCGCGAGCGGCCTGATCATGGCCTACGCCACGCATAAGGGTCCATATCGCAGCACAGGCTTGGTGCTGTTGCCTTTGGGCGATTGGTATGTGGGCTTACGCTATTCGTCCACAACGATCGAGCCAGCGCAAATGGCGGATCATCTGCGAACCGTGGTGCAGACGGTGCACTGGCCTCACAAGGCTGGCAAAGCAGAGCCGGCGGCGTTAATTGAAGAATGCACGGCACCGCTTGCCCTAAATGGCGAGGCAAAGCCGCTCCCTGCTGGAGAGTCTCAATCGCTATGGAGTGCACTGATGGCGAGCGAGGCGAAGGAACAGCTCAAGAGCGATCAAAAATCCGCCAAACCCGCGCATTGGTGCCGTGATCTGGCCGGGAGCGCCGGGATCAACCCTGCGTCCGCTGTCTACCGGGCGGATGGTGACCGCAACTCCTTCATCATCGCATTAAATGATGCTGGCCGGGCCGTCGCAGTCTTTCCCAGCCCGTTCGCCACGTTGATCGGCGACAAAAAACAGCGTTCGGAGATCGAATTAATCGGTGTTGCGCGAACGCTGAATTACACCTCGTTCGATGCGCTGCCGACCCCCGCTCAGGCATTTGAGGTCTTTCAGGCCGGTCACCCAACCTCCAGTTCATCGACGTGGGGCAAAAACAGATCGATAACGCTCAATAAATCACCAACAAAATAATTTAATGACTTACCGACTGTTCCGGGCTGGCATTATCAACTCTGCCGATCCGCAAGCTTGCACTCCGATATCGAGTAGGCTTAGCCGCGCACAAATGAACGACCCCACCACTATCCGCCGCCTCTACGGCCGTCGCGCGGGGCACAAGCTGCGCATCGGCCAAGCGGCGTTGATCAAGGCGATGCTGCCGGAAGTCGCGGTGCCGGACGAGGGGCCACTCGATGCGGCTCGGCTGTTCGGGGCGGACCGCCCTCTGCACTTCGAGATCGGCTTTGGCGGCGGTGAGCATCTTGCCTGGCAGGCAGCACAGAATCCCGACACCGGTTTTATCGGCTGCGAGCCGTTCCTGAACGGCGTCGTCAGCGCGCTGAACCATATCCGTGACGGCGCCATCGGCAACGTCCGCCTCCACATGGGCGACGCGCTCGACGTGCTCGAACGCCTTCCCGATGCCTCGCTCGACCGCGTCTATCTTCTCCACCCCGATCCTTGGCCCAAGGCGCGCCACGCCAAGCGGCGGATGGTCAATCCTGGACCGCTCGATCTGATTGCCGCCAAGCTCAAGCCCGGCGCCGAGTTTCGCCTGGGCACCGACGACCCGACCTATTGTCGTTGGTCGATGATGGTGATGAACGGCCGCCGCGATTTCGTGTGGCAAGCACAAACCGCCGCTGATTTCCTCACGCGCCCCGCCGATTGGCCGCAGACGCGCTATGAAGCCAAGGCGCGCCGGCACGGGCATGAAGTGTGGTATTTTCGGTACCAGCGCGTTTGAATACATCCGGCGAGTGCGGCTCCATTTCCGTGTCTTGCGCGCGGCAATTCACATCCATTACGGACTTATCCGTCCGCAAAGCGCATATTGGTGCTGCTAGGTCGTTCTTGTGTCACACGGGAGCGGCGTTGTGCGAGTCAATTATGTCTGTCGGCGTTGCACCAGCGCGCAAGTAACGCGCGACGGCTGGATGGAGTGGGATATTCGCCGCCAGCGCTGGGTGATTGCGCAATTATTCGACACGGCATGGTGTCATAGTTGCCCGGCGGCGACCAGCTTGGTCGAATATGTGTCCGATCCCACGCCCCCGTCTGCAAATAATCACTAGAATTGGCTAGAAGCCAGTCGCGCTTCCTTCAAAGCCGAGCCGGGTGATGCCGGCGCGCTTCACCGTCGCGAGCGTATCCGCAAACGCTTCGTAGCGGGTCGTCGCATCGGTGTGGATGCGGAGTTCGGCGCGGGGATCGCGTGCTAGTGCCGTCAATCGTCCGCTGAGCGCTGCGCCGGCCAGCGTCGCGCCATCGAGCGTCACTCGCCCAGCCGCGTCAATCCGCAGCTCATGGATTTGCTGCTCCGCCTTTGGCACCGGACCGGCCTGTGGGAGCGGTACCGGGATTTCGTGTTGAGCGACGGGAATGATGATGATGAACATCACCAGCAGCACCAGCATCACGTCGATCAGCGGTGTGGTGTTGATGCCGCTGATCGGCTGACCGAGATCGGCCGGCGGGGCGTAAGCGAAGCGCGAGCGGGCAGTGGCATGCGGCATGGCGAGCTCCCTAATCCTAAGAATGTGATATCATCACATTCTTAGGGCGTCGTCAAATTTGGCCGATACCGGGCTATTTCCGCTGGCGGCTGTGGTAGCGAGCAGAGCGGCTCTACGGCAGCGCGTTCCGATAAGTGCTTTTCTTCGGCCCGGTATTTGGTGTGGCAATCGCCGCACGCCTTGCCGACCAGCGCGAATTGCGCCTGCACGCCGGCGGTGTCGCCGGCCTTGGCCAGCTCGGCAAGCTTGGTCGACTGTGCCACGAGCGCATCGGCCGAGGCCTGGAAGCCAGCGCGATCGCTCCACACGCTGGGCAAGGCATCACCGCCGGCACTGCCGGGCGGGAACATCGCTGGAATAGCGCGGCCCCAGGCGCCAATTGCGCTTGCCGGCAACACCAATGTCTTCACATCATCGCCGCGCGCCAGCGCCGCCTTGATGCTGAGGAATGCCGCGAGCTGCAGGCGGAAGCCGGCCCGGCGCGCCTGGATAACGGGAGCATGCTCGGCGGCGATCGCCCCCGGCGGGGGCGGCTGCGCGACCGTCGCGGCAGCGATCAGCGAGGCAGCGGCACCGGCAAAGGCAAGCGAGGACAAGCGCATGGCGTAAAACTCCGCGAGGGACGACCCGAACAGGCTATGCCGAGCGCGGCGCGCGTGCAAGCCGGCGCGGTCGACGCCGCCGCCGCCGCCGCCGCATTAACGCTCGCCCGCAAGCACGGGTTAACCGCAAGCGCGTACAATGCGCGTCATGCCGTTCGCCAAGCTCTTCCGCAGCCGCTGGTCCGCGCTCTTCTGGGCCGGCGGGATGCTGTGGTTCGCTTATGACGTGGCGTCTAGCGCACCGCCGCCGGCGCCCGCCAACGCCGGCACCGAGGCTGGCACGGATGCAACCGGCGAGCCCGTATCGAGCGACGATCTCAACACCCTCGCCCATTTCGGCGACCGCTGAGCCGGTCGCCCGCTCAACATCAGCGCCCCCAGAACAGAAACGCCACCGCGCCCATCAGGCACAGGAAAGCACCGAGATGCTTCCAGTGCAGCGGCTCGCCAAGCACGAAAACCATGAAGCCGCCAAAAACGACGAGTGCGATTGCTTCCTGCGCGACCTTGAGCTGGCCTGCACTCCAGCCGCTCGCATAGCCGATGCGATTGGCCGGCACCGCGAGGCAATATTCGAACAAGGCGATGCCCCAAGAGATCGGGATGACGACCGATAAGGGTCGCGTCATGCCGCCCTTTAGATGCCAGTACCAAGCGGTCGTCATGAACAGGTTGGAGAGCGTCAAAAGCGCAATGGTCGGCATCGGTTACTCGTCAGCAAAATCGGGCGTCAGCAATTTTCGTATTTCCAGTTGCGGCGCTTGCCCTCGCGCAGCCACTCGATCGTCTGGGTAACGCGCTTCGCGCGAGTCTCGTCGCGTTTGGCATCGGCGATCCACTCGCAATATTCGCGGCGACAGCTCGGCGGGAACGCGACGAACGCGGCCTTCGCCTTAGCGTCGCTCTCCAGCGCGGCGGCGAGCGCCGCTGGCACCTCGGGTTCGGGCTTGGGCGCTGCCTTTGGCCGAGCCATTTTGCCCTTGCCCGCGTCGATCAGCGCCATAGCCTCATGCGTTAGCTCGGCAATGCGCGCCGCATCGGGAAGATCGGCCATCCCGGTCAAATGGTCGAATGCGTCGCGCTCACCGGGCCGATAGGCAACGTCCTGCCAGAAACCGAACGCAGCGTGCGCCTTGAACGCCGACAGGCCGACCATGATCTGCCCCTGGTACAGAAACGCCGGCCGCGACCATTTGATTGTCTCGACCACCGCCGGGCAGGCCGCATGGATTTGCGTGCGCAGGCTGGTGAGGATCGGTCGGGCATAATCGGGACTGGCGGCGATATAAGCATCGACGCGCGGATCGGTTGTCGGCGATGCGGCGCCTTGCGCCAAATTCCGATTGCTGGCCATACCCCGCTCCCTCCCCATTGCCCTGCCTATGACCCTAGCGGATCACCGGCTTCAGATCGATTGCCTGGATATGCCAGCGACGCTGCTCCGCCGTCGCCCCATCGACGGCAGTGCTGTGGAGGGTGACGGTGCCGATGAAATAGCGCGGCTGTTTGGTCGCGCGGTCGCGAACATAGGGCTGGACCGGGATGGTGACGTAGCGCTGCCCCGCACCCGCATCGATCCGTCCGGGGTGGCCGATATTGGCGTGATATTCGCTGTAGTCCGCCAGATCCCGCGCAAAGCCTGCTTCGTCCTTGCCGTAAGCACGGCCATGGTCGCCCCATAAGGCGTAGGCATTGCGCACATCGCCTTTCTCGAGCGCCGCATAATAGCGCTGCACGGTATCGGCGGCTGCGGCGAGACTATCGACCGGGAACGGCGCGGCGATGATCTGGCGATCGTCGTTGGGCAAGCCGCCCGGCGCGCCTGGCACGGGCGGGTCGAATGGCGGCAGCAACGCAGCCTTATCCGGCGGCGCCGGCCGGGCGGGCGGCACGTCAGTCACCGCTTCGACGTTGAACGTTGCTGCTTTCTGCTCATCCTCATGGCGCCCGCAGCCGCCGGCCATGAGCGCCACACCAACGAGCACCACGATATGCTTCACTCAGGCGTCACCGTCCGCCGAACCGCCATCCTCGCTCGCCCCATCGGTATCGATGACCGACAGATTTTCGATCGCATCATCGTCCTCGTCGTCGACTTCGGCTTCGTCGCCAAGATCGGGGACGAGATCGGTGAGGATCGTGCCGTCACTCGGACCGTCGCGCGTCGCTTCCAGGATTTCGGCGCGCTGGCTGTCGTCATAGCCTTCGTCGTCACCAGGCGCGTCGGGGAAATGCCGGTTCCGGTCGGTCATGTCGCTCTCCATCAGGGGCTGGATGCCCTTGGCAGAACCAACCGTCGTCGCTCGTCGAGGTTCCACGAGCCGCCGCGTCAATGCGCGCGAAACAGCCGACCGCGCTCTGTGATCGCGACGATGGTAAACGCCGTCAGCGCAGCAATCACATTACCCGCGAACAGCGGCGCCGGCGTACCGTTGAACGACTGGCCGATCAGCGCGCCGATAATCGTGCCGGTCGTCACGGAGACAAACCCCTGCACGCTCGACGCGGTGCCGGCGATGCGGCCCATATTCTCCATCGCCATTGCCGAGAAGTTGGAATTGGCGAGCGCGAAACTCGCCATCGTCAACGCTTGCAGGATCGCGAAGCTGATGATCGTCTCATGGCCCGACAGCAGCCAGAGCAAATGCGTCGAGGCGATCACGAACAGCCCGACCAGCGCGCTATGCGAGATTTTGCGCATGCCGAATCTGAGCACAATCCGCGAATTGGCGAGGTTCGTCACCGCCATCGTACCCGCGATCGAGATGAAGATCGGGATCAGCAGATCGGGCCGCTTCAGATAATCGAAAACGATCTGCTGCACCGAGTTGATGAAGCCATAAAGCGCGCCGACCAGCACCGTCGTCGCCAGCGTGTAGCCGAGCGAGGACCGGTCGGTCAGTGTCTCGCCAACGCCGCTCAGCAGCCGGGCCAGCGACAGCGGAATGCGCCGCTCCGGCGCCAGCGTTTCGGGCATGCGGACCCAGAACCAGACGAGCACCAGCGCACTGATCACCGCGATCGTCCAGAAAATGAGCCGCCACGATCCGATCAGCAGCACGGTCGAGCCCATGACCGGGGCAAAGATCGGCGCGGCCATGAACACCATGAAGGCCAGACTCATCACCCGCGCCATCGATCGACCCGAGAAGCAGTCGCGCACCAGCGCAACCGTCACCACCCGCGAGGCAGCAATGGCGACGCCGCCGGCAAAGCGCGCGATCAACAACAGCGGGAAGCTCGCCGAGAGCGCTGCGACGATATTGGCGACGACATACCCCGCCAGCGCGACGGTGAGCACCGGCTTGCGCCCATAGCGATCGGCGAGCGGCCCATGCAGCAGCTGCGCGATGCCGAAGCCGATCAGGAAGGAGGAGATGATGAACTGCCGCTCATTCTCGGTCGCGACGTGCGTGCTCGCGCCAATCGCCGGTAGCGCCGGCAGCATCGAGTCGATGCCGAGCGCGGTCAGCGCCATTAGCGCCGCCACCAATGCGACGAATTCGGCAAAGCCGATCGGCGCATTATTCTCTGCCTGGAAGGCGGTCGACGTGTCGAGCTGGTTCATTGCCGGGCGCCCATGCCCGATTGCCGCGCGCCCGTCACCCCTGCCCGCCATAAATGTTCGGCAATGCCCGAGGATTGACCTTCGGCCACCCTTACGCGCTATAGTGACCTAAATCACTGTTGGGAGAGAGCGAATGCGCACGATCTTGGTTCCGCTGACGCTTGCCGCGCTGCTGCCGCTTGCCGCGTGCGACAAGGGCGGCGACGGTACGAGCATTTCGATCCGGTCGGACAATGACAACGTCACCGCCGATGTCGACGGCAATTCGGGCAAGCTCGCCTTGAACGTCCCCGGTTTCCAGGGCTCGATCTCGCTGCCCAAGGTTCATCTGGGCGGCAATAATTTCGATATCGACGGCGTCCATCTTTATCCCGGTTCGTCGATCAAGACGATGAACGTCGATGCGCATGACGATGATTCGACGGGCAAAGACGCCGACGGCACCGTCCATATCGTGTTCGACAGCCCCGCTGACACCGCCACGGTTCGCGACTGGTTCCGCGAGAAGATGAAGGGGGCGAGCTTCAAGGTGAATGATGACGGCTCGGGCCTCAGCGGCACGACCAAGGACGGCAAGGCGTTCAAGCTGGAGCTGACCGGTAGCGATAAGGGTCAATCGCACGGGATGATGACGATATCCGGCTGATTGCCCTGCGCGATTGACCGCGCGGCACGGGCGGCGCAATGCTGGCGTGACAACCATCACTGCCGGACCAGCCATGCTTGAGACTGCCCTTGCCAGCGTGCAGACGCTGTCGCTTCGCCAGAATGCCGACGACCCCGCCGGTTTTGCCGCCGCGATCGGCGCCTCGTTCGAGCGGTTCGGCTTCGCGGTGGTTGCCGATCACGGCATCCCGGCGCCGTTGATCGAGCGCGCCTGGGCCGAGACGCGCGCGCTGTTCGATCTGCCCGAGGACGAGAAGCGCGCCTATCACGTTACCGGCGGTGGCGGTGCGCGCGGCTATACGCCGTTCAAGACCGAGATCGCCAAGGGCGCCGAGAAGGTCGACCTCAAGGAATTCTGGCACATCGGCCGCGAGCTGCCCGCTGGCCATCGCTACGCCAAGGACATGGCGCCGAACGTCTGGCCCGCCACGCCCGAGGGTTTCCGCGATACTTTTCTCGAGTTGTTCACGGCGTTCGATCGCGCCGGCGACATCCTGCTGTCGGCCATCGCGCTTCATCTCGGCCTCGACAAGAATTGGTTCGACCGTGCCGTGACCGACGGCAATTCGGTGCTGCGGCTGCTCCATTATCCGCCGATCGCCGAGGATGCCGAAGGCGTCCGCGCCGGTGCGCACGAGGACATCAACCTGATCACCCTGCTGCTCGGCGCCGAGGAAGCCGGGCTGGAACTGCTCGATCGCGATGGCCGCTGGCTCCCGATCAAGCCGCCCGAAGGCGCGATGGTGGTGAACGTCGGCGACATGCTGCAGCGGCTGACCAATCATGTCCTGCCCTCGACCACACACCGCGTCGTCAATCCGCCGCCGGAGCGGCGCGGCGTGTCGCGCTATTCGATGCCGTTTTTCCTCCACCCCGCGCCCGATTTCCTGATCGAAACGCTACCGGGTTGCATCAGCGCGGCGAACCCGAACCGCTATCCCACGCCGATCACCGCGCACGATTACCTCCATGAGCGGCTGGTCGAGATCGGGTTGGTCAAGGCGTGAGCGCTGCGCCATTGCGGATCGCCCTTGCCGGCTTGGGCACGGTCGGCGGCGGCGTTATCCGACTCATCGACGCCAATCGCGAATTGATCGCGCGGCGCGCAGGGCGGCCGATCGAAATCGTCGCCGTATCGGCGCGCGATCGCGGCAAGGATCGCAGCGTGGATATCGGGCGGTTCGACTGGGTCGACGATACGGTGGGTCTGGCGACGCACCCCGACACCGATGTCGTGGTCGAACTCGTTGGCGGCAGCGATGGACCCGCGCTGGCGCTCGCCCGTGCGACGCTGGCGACAGGCAAGGCGCTCGTCACGGCCAACAAGGCGATGATCGCGCATCACGGGCTGGAGCTCGCGCGCGCCGCCGAACAGGCTAATGTCGCGCTCAAGTTCGAGGCCGCGGTTGCGGGCGGCATCCCCGTCATCAAAGGTCTGCGCGAAGGGGCGGCCGCCAATCGGATCGACCGCGTTTACGGCATCCTCAACGGCACCTGCAATTTCATCCTCTCGAAGATGGAAGCGGAAGGGCGCGACTTCGCCGACGTGTTGAGCGAGGCGCAGGCATTAGGCTTCGCCGAGGCCGATCCCAGCTTCGATATCGACGGCGTCGATGCCGCACACAAGCTCTCGATCCTCGCAAGCATCGCCTTCGGCACCCAACCCGCCTTTGCCGACGTCGCCATCCAGGGCATCCGCCCGATCCTCGCCACCGACATCGCCGAGGCGGCGGCGCTCGGCTATCGCATCCGCCTGTTGGGGCTGGCGGAAGCTGACGAGGCCGGGCTGGTGCAGCGCGTGCAGCCGCATCTCTTGCCGATGGCCCACCCGCTCGCCCATGTGACCGGAGCGACCAACGCCGTCGTGGCGGAAGGCAATTTCGTCGGGCGGCTGCTGTTCCAAGGCGCCGGCGCCGGCGATGGCCCGACCGCGAGCGCCGTCGTCGCCGACCTGATCGACATCGCGCGCGGCGAATTTGGTTCGGCTTACGCCATGCCCGCCGCCGCGCTCACCGCACTTCCCGCCGCGGACACTGGAGACAAGCAGGGTCGCGCCTATCTGCGCTTCACCGTGGCCGACAAGGTCGGCGTGCTCGCCGAGATCGCCGCCGCAATGCGCGATGCCGGCGTCTCTATCGAAAGCCTGATGCAGCGCGGGGCGATGGCCGATGGCAGCGTGCCAGTGGCAATCGTGACGCATGAGGGGCCCGAGCGGGCGATCGCGAAGGCGCTGGCGGCGCTCAACGGTTCGGCCAGCCTGACGGGCGCGCCGTTATGGATGCCGCTGTTGGGGTGAACCTCCAACCTCTCTGCAGCCGTCACCCCGGCCTTGAGCCGGGGTCCCGCCACCTTCACTGCCGAAAGAAGAAGAAGCTGGACCCCGGGTCAAGCCCGGGGTGACGAGCGATAGGCAAGACTTCTGCGAGCTTACCGCTCCAGCCAATCCCCCACTCGCGCCACGACACCCTGAAACGCCAGCGCGTCCGCGCCGCCAGTCACGATCGGCGGCGTGCCCGCATCGCTCGCCTCACGGATCGCCATCGCGAGCGGAATGCGGCCGAGGAAGTCAATCCCCAGCGCCGCCGCCGCCGCTTCCACACCGCCGTGCCCGAACGGATCGGAGACCTCGCCGCAATGCGGGCATTGATAGCCCGCCATATTCTCGACAAGGCCGATAATCGGCACGCCGGCTTTCTGGAATAAATCGATCGCACGTTTGGCGTCGATCAGGGCCAGGTCCTGCGGCGTCGAAACGATCACCGCGCCCGCCGGCTTGTATTTCTGTACCATCGTCAGCTGGACGTCGCCCGTGCCCGGCGGCAGATCGAGCACCAGCGTGTCCGCCGCGCCCCAATCGGCTTCGACCAATTGGCCGAGCGCCCCTGCCGCCATCGGCCCCCGCCACGCAATTGCCTGATCGGCCGCGACGAGCTGGCCCATCGACAGGATCGGCACGCCATAAGGCGTCGGCACCGGGTGGAGCATCTTGTCGGTCGCGGTCGGACGCGTGCCTTCGACCCCGAACAGCTTGGGCTGCGAAGGACCGTAAATATCGGCATCGACCAGCCCCACGCGCCGCCCCGCTTGCGCGAGACCGATCGCGAGATTGGCCGCAACGGTCGATTTACCAACCCCGCCCTTGCCGCTGGCGACCGCGATCAGCTGTCGCGCGATACGCTGGCTGGTGAGGGCAAGGCGCACCGTATCGAGCCCGGCAATGCCCCGTGCCGCGTCGCCGACCGCTTGCTCCAGCGCACCCCGCGCACCCTCATCGAGCCCGGTCACGTCGAGCACGATATTGGCACGTGCGCCATCAAGCCGGACCGTTGCCCGATCCCCCGCCACGGCCGCGACCGCCGCCTCAACCTTCTCCGCAATGCTCATCGCGCCGCCCATAAGCCGGCTTTGCGCGCTTGCCACTGTTTTTCCGATGCGGCGCGCCTATAAAGGAAGGCATGATGATATCTTCTGCGTGGCGAGAACGCCTTGCGGCCCTGCCCAGCCCCTTCTCCGCTCTGTTCAACGAAAAGCCCCGTAATCCCTGGGGCGATGGCGGCGGCAGCGGTGGCAATGGCGGCGATGGCGGGCCGCGCAATCCCTGGGAAGTGCCGCCGGGCGGCAAGCGCAACCCCAAGCCGAGCGCGCTCGACGAATTCATCCGCCGCGCGCGCGGTGGCGGCAATGGCGGTGGTCCCGGTGGCGGGTTGCCACGCTTTCCCGGCGGCCGCGCCCCACGCAATCTGGGGCTGATCGGCGCGGGCCTTATCATCGCGTTGTGGCTGGTCTTCACCTGCTTTCATGTGATCGCACCGCAGCAGCAGGGCGTGATCGCGTCGTTCGGCCGTTACTCCGGCACGCTCGATCCGGGTATCAGCGTAACGCTGCCGGCCCCCATCCAGACCGTCACCAAGCTCGACGTCCAGCAAACCCACGTCGATGATTTCCCCAAGGCCGGCGGCAGCCAGAATCTGATGCTGACCGGCGACCAGAACATCATCGATCTTGCTTATGCGGTGCGGTGGAACATCAGCAATCCGCAGGATTATCTCTACCAGATCGCCCAGCCGACCGAGACGGTTCGCGCGACCGCGGAAAGCGCGATGCGCGCGGTGATCGCCACCGTCACTTTTGACGACGTGATCAGCAAGGGCCGCAACGACATCGAGCAGCGCGTGCAGGACCAGATGCAGGCCGTGCTCGATCGCTATCACGCCGGCGTCCGCGTGATCGGCGTGTCGATCAAGCAGGCCGATCCGCCGGCCGATGTGATCGAGGATTTCAAGAAGGTTATCGCGGCTCAGCAGGAAGCGGTGGCCAATAGCAACCGCGCCAGCACTTATGCGCAGCAAGTGATCGCGCAGGCGCAAGGCGAAGCGAAGAAGTTCGACCTCGCCTATGAGCAATACAAGGCCGCGCCGGAAGTCACACGCCGCCGCATGTATTACGAGACGATGGAAAAAGTGCTCGCCAACACCAACAAGACGATCGTCGAAGCGCCGGGCGTCGTGCCCTATCTGCCCCTCGGCGGGACCAAGGCCCGGGTACTGCCCGCACCGCAGGCAGGAGGCGCACAATGAACAACGCGCTACTCCGCAATCCTGTCGCGATCGGGATCGTCAGCCTCGTCCTGTTGATCATCGCTGCTATGGCGACGGTAATCGTGCCCGAGACCAAACAGGCCGTCATTCTACGCTTTGAACAGCCCTACGATACGATCAATGCTTGGCATCCCGGCCAGCCCTTTGGCACGACCGAGGCTGGCCTCCACTGGCGCATTCCGATTGCCGACAAGATCATCTGGATCGACAAGCGCGTGCTCGATGTCGATCTTGATAATCAGACGGTGCAATCAGTCGATCAAGACCGTTTGGTGGTCGATGCCTATGCCCGCTTTCGCATCGTAGATCCGCTGAAAGCGGCGCTGTCGACCGGCAGCACGGCATCGACCGAGCAGCGCGTTGCCGACCAGTTAAGCCCGCTCCTCGCCTCGGCACTCCGCAACGAGCTCGGCAAGCGCCATTTCGCGGAATTGCTGAGCCCCGAGCGCGGTCTGGTGATGCACCACATCCAGTCCGGCCTCCAGGCCAAGGCAGCGCAATATGGCGTGCAGATCGTCGATGTGCGCATCCGCCATGCCGATCTGCCCGACGGCAGCCCGCTGCAAAGCGCGCTCGCCCGGATGAAGAGCGCCCGCCAGCAGCAGGCCGCAACGATCCGCGCGCAGGGGTTGAAGAACGCGCAGATCATCCAGGCGCAAGCCGATGCGGATGCCTCGCGCATTTATGCGGAAAGCTTCAACAAAGACCCGCAATTCTACGATTTTTACCGCGCCATGCAGTCCTACCGGACGACGTTCGGCGCGGATGGCACCAACCCGCCGGGCGACACCAACATCATCCTGTCACCCAATAGCGACTATCTCAGACAATTTCAGGGGCGCCAACGCTGACGATCCGTTCATATTCAATCACCGTTCAGCATTGCGCCGCATAAACGGGGCAACTTGGCTCGACCAAATTCGTTGAGAGGCCAAATTCATTGAGAGGAACGTCATAACGTGCGCTACGCCTATGCCCTAACCGGTGCGCTGATCCTCAGCGCCACCGCAGCGACCCTGACGCTCAGCCCGATCGCGGGCGCGCAGACCGCGCAGAACGATCCTGCGGCGATGGCCAGCCTCGCGCCGCGAGCGGGCGCGCCGCTCAGCTTTGCCGATCTGGTCGCCCGGCTGCAGCCGGCCGTCGTCAATATCTCGACCAAGCAGAGCCTGAAGGTCCGTGCGCCGACCAATCCGTTCGCGGGCACGCCGTTCGAACAATTCTTCAATGGCGGCCAAGGCGGCAGCAGCGATGGGCGACCAATCACCCAGCGCGCGCAATCGCTCGGCTCGGGCTTCATCATCTCGCCTGACGGCTATGTCGTCACCAACAACCACGTCGTTGCCCCCGGCGCCGAGGGCGCGACGGTCGACTCGATCACGGTGACGCTGACCGACGGCAAGGAATATCAGGCCAAACTCGTCGGCCGCGACCAGGCATCGGACCTGGCGCTGCTCAAGATCGGCGCGACCAACCTGCCGTTCGTTCGCTGGGGCGATTCGACCAAGGCGCGCGTCGGCGACTGGATCGTCGCGATCGGCAACCCGTTCGGCATTGGTTCGACCGTGACCGCCGGCATCGTCTCCGCGCTGCACCGCGCGACGGACCTGGGCGGCAATGAGCGCTTCATCCAGACCGATGCGGCGATCAATCAGGGCAATTCGGGCGGCCCGATGTTCGACCTGAGCGGCAATGTGATCGGCATCAATTCGCAGATTTACACGCCGAGCCAGGGCAGTGTCGGCATCGGCTTCGCGATCCCGTCAGAACAAGCCAAGCCTGTGATCGACACGCTGATGAAGGGTCAATCGGTCAAGCGCGGCTATCTGGGCGTGCAACTTTCGCCGCTCGACGAAGACGGGGCGAGCGCGGTTGGTCTAAAGAAAAATGAAGGCGAAATCGTCCAATCGGTCGTTGCCGGCCAACCGGCCGACAAGGCTGGCGTCAAGCCAGGCGACATCATCGTCCGCGTTAACGGCCAAGCGGTCAACCAGGACGCGACGGTAAGCTACATCACCGCGCGCACGGCGCCCGGGTCAGCAATCCGCCTTGACGTGCTGCGCCAGGGCAAGCCGGTCACGCTGACAGTCACCGCCGGCACGCGCCCGTCAGAAGATGCGCTCGCCAAGCTCGGCACGCCTGAGGGCAGCGACCCGCAGCCCACCGATCAGGACAAGTCGGACAACAAGGCGATGAGCGATTTGCTTGGCCTGGAACTGACGTCATTGACCCCGCAGATCGCGGCGCAAATCAGCGTTCCCCAGGATACTAAGGGTGTCGTCATCGTCTCGGTCGATCCGTCCAGCGACGCGGGGCAAAAGGGATTGCAACGCGGCGACATCATCAGCTCGATCAATCAGCAGTCTGTGACGGCCGTTGGCGACGTTGTTCGCGCGGTGGCGCAGGCACGCGCGGCCAAGCGCGACGCCGTGTTGGCGCTCGTTCAGCGCGGCAACGGGCCGAAGCGCTATATCGGTCTGCACATCAACTAAGTTGGGCCAATGAAGAAGGCCCGCCCGGCATACTCGCCAGGCGGGCCTTTTTTGCATCCAGATCAAATCAGCGGCAGCGGACCTGGCTGCTGTTCTGGTCGATGGACTTGCCGAGCAGCGCGCCGATACCGCCGCCGAGCAACGTGCCGACCGTGCGCGAATGGCCACCCTGGATCACATTGCCGAGAATGCCACCGCCGACCGCGCCGATGATAAGGCCCGTCGTGCCGTCATTGCGTCGGCAATAATAACGACCGTCATTGCCGCGATAGATGCGATCATCCGGGGTCAGCACCCGCTCCTGGTAATTGGGGCCGTCACGATAATAGCGAGACGCATCATAGCCGCCCTCGTCACGATCGTCCTGATAGCGCGGATCGCGATTGTCATAACCGCGATCAGGGTAGCGGTTGTCGTAACGCGGCGTGTTGGCGCGCGCTTGCTGATAGCGGGCGAACTCCTCCTGGAAGAGCCGCAGCTCATTCTGGAAACGGCGTTGCGCCGCATCGAACCGGGCGTCGTCGGTAGGGGTTTGGGCAATTGCCGTGGCGGACAGCGCAGTGCCAGCAAGCGCGGCAAGCGCGGTCAAACGAACGAAACGGGTCATCGTCTTCTCCTTCCCATTGGGTGATGTGCGCTTAGAGCAAGGCGGGTCTAAACCCCGCCTGAACGCCCGACCGGCCGGATCGGTTGCGGTGCGCAACAATCAGGTTGGCCCGGCGAGGTCAGCGGACCGGGCTAGGATTGGGGCCGGTCCAGGTCCAGTCGGTGATTTTCCAGCCATCCGCCCCGCGCGCGAGGACGAAGGTGATTTGCGCCTGCTCGGCCATTTTCGTGCCGCGCTGCGTGAAGCTGTAGACCGCCGGTACGACGACATAAGCGTGATCGCCCGTGATCATTTCGCGAGTCGGCGTGCTAATCGTCACATGCTGGTCGGTTAAGCCCCTCGCGTTCGCATCGGCGCCCTCGCTCGCTGCCCAGTCAGCCAGCGCCTTCGCGCCGCTCCACGAATAGGGCGGCACTTCGTCAACGATATGGGCCGGCGTGGCATGGGTAGCCGCGGCAGCCTTCAGGTCGCCATGATTGAACCCGTCGACAAAGCGGTTGATCACGCCCTCAACCGCTAGGTCAGCAGCGCAAGCAGGCACCGGCGCCAACAGCAGAGGCACGATTGTCGCACACAGAATCATGCGATGCTTCATCTTTTCTCTCCCCCGTGATTATCCCGGTGCGTTGTAGCCCATCGTCGCTTTGGGGACTAGGCGCAGCGGGAACGGACGTGCCATGCTCACCCAATGACTGCTTCCGCTGCCACCAAATCCGCCCCCGTCGCCGAGCTCACTTTGCGGGGCATAGTGCTCGGCGGGGTGATCACCCTGCTGTTCACCGCCGCTAACATTTATCTCGGGCTGAAGGTCGGGCTCACCTTTGCGACCTCGATCCCGGCGGCGGTCATCTCGATGGCAATCCTGCGGCTGCTGCCGGGCGCGACGATCCTGGAAAACAACATCGTCCAGACCATCGCCAGCGCGGCGGGCACGCTGGCGGCGATCATCTTCGTGCTGCCGGGGCTGGTGATGGTCGGCTGGTGGCAGGGCTTTCCCTTCCTGACCACGGCAATGATCACGATGACCGGCGGCATCTTGGGCGTGATGTTCTCGGTACCGCTGCGCCGCGCGCTCGTGGTCGATACCGATCTGCCCTATCCCGAGGGTCATGCGGCGGCCGAGGTGCTGCTCGTCGGGTCGGGATCGCGCGAGGGTGAGGAAGAGAGCGCGCGTGGCCTGAAAGTGCTCGTGTGGAACAGCCTTGCCTCGGCGGGCTTCGCCATCCTGACGCAGACCAAGCTCGCGGTGGACACTGCGACGACGGCGTTTAGAGTCGGATCGGGGGCGACCTTGGTCTCGGGCCAGCTCTCCTTCGCGCTACTCGGCGTCGGCCATCTCGTCGGCATTTCGGTCGGCGCAGCGATGGGGTTCGGCATCGTCATCGGCTGGTTCGGGTTGGTGCCGGCGCTGACCGCTGCGCAGCCGATGCCGGGCGATATCAGCGCGTGGATCGACGCGATCTTCCATAGCCAGGTGCGCTTTTTCGGCGCGGGGGTGATCGGCGTGTCGGCGGTGTGGACGCTGCTTGTCGTGGCGGGCCCGGTGATCGGCGGCGTGCGATCGGCACTCGCTGCCAGCGCCGCGCGCGACGCGGGCCAGGCATTGCCGATCCAGGAACGCGATATTCCGATCAACCTCGTCCTCATCGGCTCCCTGCTCGTGATGTTGCCGATCGGCTGGCTATTGTGGAGTGTCATCGCCGGCGGACCGCTGACCGGATCGGCGGTTGCGCTGATCGGCGGCGGGCTGGTCTTCGTGCTCGTCGCGGGGCTGATGATCGCGGCGGTTTGCGGCTATATGGCGGGGCTGATCGGCGCGTCGAACTCACCGGTGTCGGGCATCGGCATCCTCTCGGTGCTTGGCGCGGCGCTGCTGCTCGTCGGCCTGTTCGGCCGCCATCCCGGCGCCGATGCGACCAGCGCGCTCATCGCCTATGCGCTGATCGTGACCGGCATCGTCTTCGGCGTCGCGACGATTTCCAACGACAACCTCCAGGATTTGAAGACCGGTCAGCTCGTCGGCGCGACACCGTGGAAGCAGCAGGTCGCGCTGATCATCGGCGTGGTGTTCGGCTCCATCGTCGTGCCGCCGGTGCTCAACGTGCTCAACAGCGGCATCGGCTTTGCCGGCGCGCCCGGTGCGGGGCCGAACGCGCTGCCAGCGCCGCAAGCCGGGCTGATCTCGGCGCTGGCGAAAGGCGTGCTGTCGGGCGACGCCAACTGGACGATGCTCGGCTGGGGCGCGCTTGCCGGCGTCGCGCTGATCGCGCTTGACGAGGTGCTGGGGCGGCTGAAGCTGCTCCGTTTGCCGCCGCTCGGCGTGGCGCTCGGCATTTATCTGCCGATGGCGGTCATCTTGCCGACGGTGGTGGGGTCGGTGATCGGCTGGTTCTACGATCGCTGGGCCAAGCAAAGCGCCAAGCCCGAAGTCGCACTGCGCATGGGCACGCTGACCGCAACCGGCATGATCGTCGGCGAAAGTCTGTGGGGCGTGATGTTCGCGCTGATCGTGTGGCTCGCCAATAGCGATGCGCCGCTCGCATTTTTCGGCAAAGACTTTGGCGTTGCCCCGCTGATCGGCGGCACGATTCTGTTTCTCGCTCTAACCGCGCTGCTTTACCGGCTGGCGCGGCGATCCTCGATCTAGCTCAGCCGCGCCCCCGATAGCCGGGCACGTCCTGCGCCGGAATCCACACGCCTTCGGGCGGCGGGCCGGATTGCCAGAACACATCGATCGGGATGCCGCCGCGCGGATACCAATAGCCGCCGATGCGCAGCCATTGCGGCGCCATTTCCCGGAACAATCTCTCGCCGATGCCGACGGTGCAATCCTCGTGGAAAGCCTGGTGGTTGCGGAATGAGCCGAGGAACAGCTTCAACGACTTCGATTCGACGATTGTCGCCGCTGGCACATAGTCGATCACCAGATGCGCGAAATCGGGCTGCGCCGTCACCGGGCAGAGCGACGTGAACTCAGGCGCGGTGAAGCGGACCAAATACGGTGTGGCGGGGCGCGGGTTGGGCACGTAATCGAGCACGGCTTCCTCCGGGGAAGCGGGCAACGGCGTCGATTGGCCGAGGAATTTAGGTGTCATAGTGGAAAGATATAGGGCGAGGCTCCATTATCGTCACCCCGGACTTGTTCCGGGGTCCATCGCGCCCGGAGTCGCGCGGCCGAATTGCTTGTCGCCCAGTGGATGCCGGAACAAGTCCGGCATGACGGTAAAGCTGTGACGACGACGCTAATCCCCGTGCTCGGCGACCAGTTGTCGATGCATCTGCCTTCGCTGCGCGATGCCGACCCCGCCGGCACTGTGATACTCATGATGGAGGTGGCCGACGAGACGACCTATGTCTGGCACCACAAGAAGAAGCTCGCCTACATCCTCTCGGCGATGCGCCATCATGCGCAGGCGCGGCGCGACGACGGCTGGACGGTCGACTATGTCAAGCTGGATGATCCCGACAACAGCGGCAGCTTCACCGGCGAAGTTGCCCGCGCCATCGCCCGCCACAGCCCCGACCGTATCGTCGTCACCGAAGCCGGCGAGTGGCGCGTGCAGGCGATGCTGGAGGCGTGGCAGACGCTGTTCGGCGTACCCGTCGAAATTCGCGCCGACGATCGCTTCCTGTGCCCCCACGCCGAGTTCGACGCCTGGGCTAAAGATCGCAAATCGCTGCGGATGGAGTATTTCTACCGCGAGATGCGCCGCAAGACCGGGCTGCTGATGGACGGCGATCAACCCGCCGGCAGTCAATGGAATTATGACGCCGAGAACCGCAAGCCCGCCAAGCGCGATCTGGCCATGCCGCGCCCCCTGTCCTTCCAGCCCAACGCCATCACCCGCGACGTGCTCGCGCTGGTCGAGGCACACTTCCCCGACAACCCCGGCACGCTCGACAGCTTCGACTTCGCCGTCACTTCTGCCGATGCCGCTCGCCAGCAAGCCCATTTCTTCACCCACGCGCTCCCCCAATTCGGCGACTATCAGGACGCGATGCTGAGCGGCGAGCCGTTCCTCTGGCATTCGATCCTCTCGCCTTACATCAATTCGGGCCTGCTCGATCCACTCGCGCTGTGCCGCGAGGTCGACGGGCGGTACCGGGCAGGCAAGGTGCCCTTGAACGCCGCCGAGGGGTTCATCCGCCAGATCATTGGCTGGCGCGAATATGTCCGCGGCATCTATTGGCGCGAAGGGCCGGACTACGCGACGCGCAATGCGCTGGGCGCTCGACGCCCGCTCCCCGATTTCTACTGGACCGGCGACACCGACCTCAATTGCCTCAAGAACGCGATCGGCGACACCCTCGCGCGTGCTTACGCGCACCACATCCAGCGACTGATGGTCACCGGCAATTTCGCGCTGATCGCCGGCATCGATCCGCACGCGCTGCACCTGTGGTATCTCGCGGTCTATGCCGATGCCTATGAATGGGTCGAGCTGCCCAACACGCTCGGTATGAGCCAGTTCGGCGATGGCGGGCTGCTCGCCTCCAAGCCCTATGCAGCGTCGGGCGCATACATCAACCGCATGTCCGATTATTGCGGGGACTGCCGCTACGATGTGAAACAGCGCACCGGGCCGAATGCCTGCCCGCTCAACGCGCTCTATTGGGATTTCCTGGCGCGCAACCGGGTCAAGCTGGGCAGCAACCAGCGCCTCGCCATGCCCTATCGCAACTGGGACCGGATGGAGGCGGCCACCCAAGCCGATATCCGCGCCTCCGCCGCCGCGTTTCTCACCCGTCTCGACGGCGGCGCGGCAGGCGGCTAGGGACACCTCCAGACAAGACTCGCGACGGAGGCGATACATGGACGCGTTGGTGACCACCGAATGGCTGGCGCAGGAACTTTCCGCCCCCGATCTGCGCGTGGTCGACGCCACTTTCTTCGCGACCGACACCAGCCGCAATGCGGCCGCCCAATATGAAGCGGCGCACATTCCGGGCGCAGTGTTCATGGACCTGGCCGAGATCGCCGATCTCAACAATCCGCTGCCAACGATGCTGCCGAGCCCCGAGAAATTCGCCAGCCGCATGCAGTCGCTCGGCCTGGGCGATGGCAGCCGCATCGTGATCTACGACAATTCGCCCTATCACACCGCTGCGCGCGCGTGGTGGATGCTGCGGACCTTTGGCGCGCATGATGTCGCGATTCTCGATGGCGGCCTCGCCAAATGGCAGGCCGAGCGCCGCGCGCTTGCCAGCGGCAAAGAAAGCTTGCGCCATCGCCACTTCACCGTTTGGGCTGACGACAGCGGCGTCCGCTCGCTCGATCAGATGAAGGCGAACGTGGCCTCGGGCGCCGAGCAGGTGATGGATGCGCGCAGCAAGGCGCGGTTCGAGGGCACCGAGCCCGATCCCCGCCCGGCGACGATGCCGGGCCACATCCCGGGCAGCAAGAACATCCCCTATGGCACGCTGTTCAACGACGATGGCACCTGGAAGCGCGGCGACGCCTTGAAGGCGGTGTACGACGCGGCCGGCATCGACCTCTCGAAGCCTGTCGTCGCCACGTGCGGATCGGGTATCACTGCGGCCGTGCTAGTGTTCGGCGCGCATCTGCTCGGCGCCAATGCGGCGCTGTATGACGGCAGCTGGTCCGAATGGGGCGCCGACTTGTCGACCCCCAAGGCAATGGGTCCGGCGTGACACCGGCCGGGCGATGGCGTTGAGCGGCAGCGACGACAGCGGCAAGCGCGCGCCCGCCACCCGCGTCGTTACTGCAGGGCGGCGCGACGAATGGACGCAAGGCATCGTCAATGTGCCCGTCTGGCGCGCGTCCACGATCCTCTACGATTCGGTCGCCGATATGCGCGTCACCGCGCGGGGCGATACGCACCACAAGCTGTTCTACGGCCGGCGCGGTACGCCGACGCAATGGTCGCTGGCGGATGCGCTCAACGAGCTGGAACCGGGTGCCGAGGGGACGTTTCTCTACCCCTCAGGCGTCGCTGCGATCGCTGCAGCGCTGCTCAGCGTGCTCGATGCCGGCGACGAGCTGCTGCTGATCGACAATTGCTATGACCCGACGCGCGGGCTCGCGACCGGCCTGCTCAAGCGCATGGGCATCACCACGCGCTTCTTCGACCCGATGATCGGCGCCGGCATCGCCGAGCTGATTACCGAGAAGACACGCGCGATCTTCCTTGAAGCGCCCGGCAGCCTGACCTTCGAAGTCGCGGATATCCCGGCGATCGTTGCGGTCGCCAAGGCCCGCGGCATCGCGACCTTGCTCGACAATACCTGGGCGACGCCGCTGCTGTTCCCCGCGATCGAGAAAGGCATCGACCTGTCGATCGTGGCGTGCACCAAATATGTCGTCGGGCATTCGGACGCGATGCTCGGGTCGGCGACCGCAGGCCCCGGCCGGTTTGAGGCGCTGCGCCGGACGAGCTTCCAATTGGGACAGTGCGTCAGTCCCGATGATGCGTATCTCGGCGCGCGCGGCTTGCGGACCATGGCGGTGCGGTTGCGGCAGCATGAGATTTCCGCGCTCAAGATTGCGCATTGGCTCGCCGAGCAGCCCGAAGTGGCACACGTCCTCCACCCCGCTTTGCCCGACTGCCCGGGACACGAGACGTTCAAGCGCGACTTCAAAGGATCGTCCGGCCTGTTTTCCTTCGCCCTCAACGGCGGCGATGAAGCGTCGCGCGCGGCGCTGATCGACGGGCTCGAGCTGTTCGGCATCGGCTATAGCTGGGGCGGTTATGAAAGCCTGGCGGTGCCGGTCGACCCCCAACGCTATCGCAGCGCGACCACACCGCAGTTCGCAGGGCCTGTCGTGCGCCTCCAGATCGGCCTCGAGGATACCGACGATCTGATTGCCGATCTCGCTGCCGGCCTTGCCCGTTTCGCTGCAGCGCGCGGCTGAACCCGTGTCAATTGCTATGGCAGTGTTGCGGGAGCGCAACATCCTTGCCCCCGCTGATCGACGTGGGCACGATTGTTGTTGTGCGACGCAGCATGTTCGCGCAGATTGGGAGCGTTAGGTCGAAGGTGCGGGAAAACCAGCAACACACCACCGCGACCAACATAAGCAGGCGGGGACGCATTCCTAGTTAGGGAAAGGGATATGATGCGCTTCTCCAATTATCTTCGCGGCGGGCTCGTGCTCGTCGCCGCCGCCGCCGCGACGCCGGCACTTGCCGACGATGCCGCGCCCGCCGGGCCGACCGCACCGCCGCCGGCGATCACGATCAACGGCACCGCTGCCATTGTCAGCGACTATCGCTTCCGCGGCGTGTCGCAGACCGACAAGAATTTCGCGGTGCAGGGCTCGATCACCGTCACCCACAAGTCGGGCTTTTATGCTTCGATTTGGGCCTCGTCGGTGCATGGCTATGTGACCGCAGCGGGCGATTATCTCCATGGCACCACCGCCGGCCAGGCAAGCGTCGAGATGGACCTGATCGGCGGCTACAAGAAGACGTTCAGCGGCACGACCTTCGACATCGGCCTGCTTTATTACGTCTACCCGAAGACCAAGCTGGCCGGTGACCCCACCAGCTCCGACTTTGCCGAGCCATATTTCGACGTGTCGCACACCTTTGGCCCGCTGACGGCTAAGGCGACGGTGAATTATGCGTTCAAGCAGAAGCCGCTTGCGCTCAACCAGGTCGGGCCGAAGAAGGACAATGTCTATCTCGCCGGCGACTTCACGCTCGCGGTGCCCAAGACGCCGGTCAGCCTGACAGCCCATATCGCGCATTCGTTCGGCCCGAGCTGGCTCGCGACCGACGCGACCGGCAAGAAAGGCTATACCGACTGGAACCTGGGCGCGACCTATACCTGGAAAGCGCTCACCTTCGGCATCAGTTATGTCGACACCGATGCCCGCTTCCTGACGCCGTCGGGGAAGAATGCTTCGAGCTCAGGCGCGGTCGGGTCGATCACCGCATCGTTCTGATTTTGGCCGACCGACTTCAGAACCTACCGTCACCCCGGCCTTGAGCCGGGGTCCCGCTTAATCGAGCGCCGTAAAGAAGCGGGACCCCGGGTCGAGCCCGGGGTGACGGTAAAGTCGATCGGCTTACACTAGAAACAAAAAGGGCCCGGCAGCAAACCGGGCCCTTTTGATTTGCTTGCCCCAGAGAATCAGTTGGACGGGATATTCGTCGTCGCGCTCTGGCCGTCGCCTTCGGGCGCGGCGATAATGTCGCGCGTCGCAGTGCCCTTGTCGACCACGGTGGTCTTGCCGTCACCCACGGTCGAGCGAATGCCGGCTTCCGCCGAATCGGTGCCCGCCGCGTTAAGAGTTGCTGCTTCACCAGCGCTCTTGGGCGCGGTACCGCCAAACAGCGCCTGCAACGTCAGCGCATTGGGGTTGCTGTCCTGCGGGCGCGCGGCGCCGGGCTTGGGCGGGACCAGCGAATAATCGGGCGGGATGACGAGCGGCGCCTGGCGCGCCACCGCGAATTCGTCAGGCCGCACCCGGTGCAGGCCCGATCCACCGCAGCCAGCCAACATCGAGGCGAGGCCGAGGCCCAGCGCGGCAGTCATCAGTTTACTCATTCAACGTCTCCACCGTGTCCGGATCGGTGGCATCGCCGCCGTCCGCGTGCTTGTCGCGAGTCAGCAGAGCGCCAGCGAGCAACACAAGAACCCCTATCGTAATCGCCGCATCGGCGACATTGAAGACCAAAAACGGCCGCCACTCGCCAAAATGCAGATCGGCGAAATCGACGACATAGCCGAGCCGTACCCGATCGAGAATGTTGCCAAGCGCGCCGCCCAGCACCATGCCGAGACCGATCAGCTCCTGCCGCTTGGTTTCGCGCAGCATCCACGCCAGCACGCCGCCGGCGATCGCCGCGGTCAGCGCAACCAGCGCCCAGCGGCCCGCGTCGCTATGCGCCGGCAGCAGATTGAGCGAGACGCCGTCATTGGGCAGGAAGCGGAGCTGGAAAAAGCTGGTGACGGTGCGGACACCGCCGAGATCATCGAGATTGAGCACCTCGGTAATCCCATATTTCGCCGCCTGATCGGCGACGAAAACCAGCGCGGCGACGATGAAGCCGATGGGGCGGAAACGCATCATGCGTGCGCCCCTACCACATCCGCGCAGCGATCGCACAGGGCGCCGTCTTCGGTGACCTCGGGGAGGTACCGCCAGCAGCGGCCGCATTTGTGCTTGTCCGTCCGCTGAACCCTTACCCCATCACCGCTTGATACTGACGCCACAATAAAAGCTTCCGAGAGATCGGATGGAGCCATCGGCATTGTTCCGACAAAAACGTCAGCCTCCAGGCTCGAACCAAGGACTTTATCGCGCCGCAAGACTTCGATCCCAGCATTAACTTGCTCGCGCAGTGCACGGACTGCTTCCCATTTTTCTGTCAGGTCGTCACCCCGGACTTGATCCGGGGTCCCGCTCTTTTCGCCCGGAGAAGAGGAAGCGGGACCCCGGCTTTCGCCGGGGTGACGGATGGGGAGATGCGGCCACTCCAGCAAATGCACGCTCCCCGCCTCGCCCCCAAACCGGCTCGCCCACACTTCTTCCGTAGTGAACACCAGGACCGGCGCAGCATACCGCACCAGCGCGTGGAACAGCGTGTCCATCACCGTGCGGCACGACCGACGCTTCGTGCTCGTCGGCGCGTCGCAATAGAGGCTGTCCTTGCGGATATCGAAATAGAAAGCCGACAAGTCGTTGTTGCAGAAATCCGCGATCAGACGGGTATAGCTGTTGAAATCATATCCCTCGGCCGCCAGCTTCAGCTTGCCGTCCAACTCGGCCAGCAGATGGAGCATGTAGCGCTCCAGCTCGGGCATGTCGGCCGGCGCCACCTTCTCCGCCTCGGTAAAACCGTCAAGCGCGCCGAGCAGATAGCGGAAGGTATTGCGCAGCTTGCGATACTGGTCCGCCACGCCGGCCAGGATTTCCTTGCCGATGCGGTGATCCTCGGTGAAATCGACCGACAGCGCCCAGAGCCGCAGGATATCCGCGCCATAATCGCGCATCAGGTCGAGCGGGTTGATCGTGTTGCCAAGGCTCTTGGACATTTTCATGCCCTTGGCGTCCATCGTGAAGCCGTGGGTCAGGATCGCGTCATAAGGCGCCCGCCCGCGCGTGCCGCAGCTTTCGAGCAAGGACGACTGGAACCAGCCGCGATGCTGGTCGGAGCCTTCGAGATACAGGTTCGCCGGCCATTGCAGATCGGGCCAGCGGCCGCTTTCGAGCACGAAAGCATGGGTGCAGCCGCTGTCGAACCAGACGTCCAAGATGTCGGTGATGCGCTCATAATCCTCGGCGCGGTAGGTCTGCCCAAGATATTCCTGCGCGCGGTCGTCGCGCCATGCATCGACGCCGCCCGTGCGGATGGCGCTTACGATGCGGGCATTGACCTCGGCGTCGACCAGATAGTCACCCGTCTTGCGATCAACGAACAAGGTGATCGGCACGCCCCAGGCGCGCTGGCGGCTGAGCACCCAATCGGGCCGCCCCTCGACCATCGCACCGATGCGGTTGCGGCCCTTTTCGGGGTAGAAGCGGGTGTTGTCGAGCGCTTGATTCGCCAAAGAACGAAGAGTGGTGTCAGGGAATAGCCCTTCATAACCGGCCCGTTCACCTTCCTCGGTCCAAGTAGGATCGAGGCCAACGCGTGGCATGGGCCGGTCCATCGGCACGAACCATTGCGGCGTGCAGCGGAAGATAACCTTGGCTTTCGACCGCCAGCTATGCGGGTAGCTGTGGCGGAAATCGTCCGAGGCGGCGAGCAGTGCGCCCGCCGCGCGCAAGTCCGTGCAGATCGGCCCATCAGCGCCAACGAACTTCGCGTTGATGACGCTGCCCTGCCCGCCCAGCCACGCCCAATCGGCGCGGTAGCGGCCATCCGCCTCGACCGCGAAGACGGGGTTTAGCCCGTGCGCCTTGCACAGCTCGAAATCGTCCTCGCCATGATCGGGCGCCATGTGGACGAGGCCGGTGCCGGCATCGGTGGTGACGAAATCGCCGGGCAGGAAGGGGCGCGGGCGGAGAAAGAATTCGGCGAGGGGGGAGGTTGGGTCGATGTGGGGGCCTGTGCCCTGCTCGCGTGCAGCGTCATCTGCATCTCCACCGTCACCCCGGCGAAGGCCGGGGTCCACCGCGCCTCCGCTGACATCGCCCATGGGGCTTCCTGGACCCCGGCTTTCGCCGGGGTGACGGAAGAATTTGGCCATCGGATGCAGCGCCTTCGCGCCAGCGAGTTGCGCGCCTCGGATCAGCTGATCAAAATCCGACCAGGGATCTATGTACTCTTGAAGTGAGGGCGAACCGACTTCACCGAAATCGAGCGCCTTCGCAGCCTTGTTTAGACGATCAGCGAACGAAGTTACCAAGTTTTTTGCAACGAGAAACTTGGAAATGCCATTGGTATGGAACGGCAGTCCAGCTGCAGCCAGCACCTCGTTGACGCGCCTGTCGCCCTTCGCACCAACGCCAACGGTATCCGCTGTGATGGACAGCAAAACATATTCAATATCAGGCCCATAAGCCAACGCCTGGTTGACCGGGATCGTCCATGGCGTCGTCGTCCAGATCACCGCATGCGCGCCGACCAGTTCCGGCGCGTTCGGCGCCTCGACAATCTCGAACGCCACGTCGATCTGGGTCGAGGTGATGTCCTCATATTCCACCTCAGCCTCGGCGAGCGCGGTTTTTTCAACCGGCGACCACATCACCGGCTTGGCGCCGCGATAAAGCTGGCCGCTTTCGGCGAACTTCATCAGCTCGGCAACGATCGTCGCTTCCGCCTCGAAGTCCATCGTCAGATACGGGTGGTCCCAGTCGCCCAGGATGCCGAGCCGCTTCAGCTGCTCGCGCTGGGTGTCGACCCATTTCTGCGCGTACGCCCGGCATTCGGCGCGGAACTCGTCGGCCGGCACCTCGTCCTTGTTGAGCTTTTTCTTGCGGTACTCCTCCTCGACCTTCCATTCGATCGGCAGGCCGTGGCAGTCCCAGCCGGGCACATAGGGCGCGTCAAACCCCATCAGGTTGCGTGTGCGGCACACCATGTCCTTCAGGATATGGTTGAGCGCATGGCCGATATGCATGTCGCCATTGGCATAAGGCGGGCCGTCGTGGAGGATGAACTTTTCGCGACCCTTTCGCGCCTCGCGCAGCCGCTCGTACAGCCCCATCTCCAGCCAGCGCGCGAGAATGCCCGGCTCCTTCTGCGGCAGGCCGGCCTTCATCGGGAAGTCGGTCTTGGGCAGGAAAACGGTGTCGCGCCAGTCGCGGGTGGTGGGGGTGTCGTCGGTCATTACCCCGCGGCGCTTAAGACCTCGCGCGCTTGGGCGCAATCCGCGTCCATCTGGGCGACGAGCCCATCGAGGCTGTCGAACTTTGCTTCGGGGCGCAGATACTCGATCAGGGCGACTTCGATCGTCTGGCCGTACAAGTCCTCGGCGAAATCGAAGAAATAGGCTTCGAGCAATTCCTTGGGCGGATCGAAGGTCGGGCGGATGCCGAGATTGGCGGCGCCGTCGAGCACGCGCCCGTTAGCCAGCCGGCCGCGCACCGCGTAGATGCCATAGGCCGGGCGGAGATATTGACCCATATCGATATTGGCGGTGGGATAGCCAATGGTGCGGCCAACCTTGTCGCCATGGCTGACAACGCCCTGGATCGCGAAGGGCCGGGTGAGCAATTCCGCCGCACCACGCGGGTCGCCCGATTTCAGCAGCGCGCGGATGCGGCTGGACGACACCGCCTCGCCGCCATCCGCCACTGCGCCCACCGTCTCGACGGAAAAGCCCTGCTGCCGCCCCAGCTCCGCCAGCACGCGAACGTCGCCGCCGCGCGCCTTGCCGAAGGTGAAGTCCTCGCCCGTCACCACCCCGCCAGCGCCGATCATCGCCAGCAGCCGCTCGGTGACGAATTGCTCGGCGGTCAGCCCGGCGAGCGCGGCGTCGAAGTGGAAAACGATCATCGCGTCTGCGCCGGCATTCGCGAACAGCGCCTGGCGCTGGTCGAGCGTGGTCAGCCGAAAGGGCGGCATGGCGGGCTTGAAGAAGCACACCGGGTGCGGATCGAACGTCGCGACCAGCGCGGGGCGCCCCTCGGCGCGAGCCCGCGCGATTGCTCGGCCGACCACCGCCTGATGCCCCCGGTGAAACCCGTCAAAATTGCCGAGCGCGATGATCCCGCCGCGTAAGGCATCGGGCACCACCGAGCCGCCATCGAGCCGCTCCATGGCGGCTGCTATAGGGGCAGCTTTGATAGCGCGCTAGACCGCAGCACCATCATCGCACCCTTTGCGGCGCCGTCGTGTCGCGGCGAATGTTCCCAATGTTCGCACTGACCATGGGGGTTGTCGCAAGCGGGCGATCGAGCACTCATTAGCGGTCAAGGAGTGGCGTCGACGATATCAATGAGCGTGGCGCCGACATAAATGCAGGCGGCGCATTAGGACAGCGGCGCGGCTGTTCCGGCGCGACATCCTTGGGCCCACGGGTACCACGTCAATCCCGGCTGAGCGTCACAAAGCTGTACGCAGGCCGGTCGCCCTCAGCAGCGAAATCCTCGCGCGCCACTTCGCGCCAGCCGGTGAAGGGGGGAACGATCGCGTCGCCCGCTATATCGGCGTGGACTTCGGTTAACTCGATGTGGGTGGCGAGGTCGAGGAACAGCGCGAAGATTTCGGCGCCGCCGATCACTGCTGCGTCATCGCCTGCCAGATTTAACGCTGCCTCGACCGTCGTTGCCACTTCTGCTCCCGCCGCTTGCCACTGCGGATCGCGCGTCAGCACGATGTGCCGCCGCCCCGGCAGCAGCCCCGGCAAGCTCTCGAACGTTTTGCGCCCCATGATCATTGGCCGGCCCAGCGTCTGCGCCTTGAAGCGCTTCAGGTCGGCAGGAAGATGCCAGGGCAGCGCGCCGTCGCGCCCGATCACGCCATTGTCCGCGCGCGCCAGATGCAGCGAGATCACGCCCGATCAGACCGCCACCGGCGCCGGGATGTGCGGCTGCGCGACATAATCGTGGATGGCGAAATCCTCATACTCGTACGCGTCGATCGCGGGCGGCCTGCGCAGGATTTCGAGGCGCGGCAATGGCCCTGGCGTGCGCGTCAGCAACAGTCGCGCCTGCTCCAAGTGGTTGGAGTAGAGGTGGCAATCGCCGCCCGTCCAAACGAAATCGCCAACCTCCAGCCCGCATTGCTGCGCCAGCATGTGCGTCAGTAGCGCATAGCTCGCGATGTTGAACGGCACGCCGAGGAACACGTCCGCCGATCGCTGGTAGAGCTGCAGCGACAGCCGGCCATTGGCAACGTGCGTCTGGAACAGGCAATGGCACGGCGCCAGCGCCATCGCGTGCAAATCGCCCGGGTTCCATGCCGAAACGATCTGGCGGCGCGAGGCGGGGTTAGTCTTGATCTGCTCGATTAGCTCGGCAATCTGGTCGATATGGTGGCCGTCCGCGGCCGCCCAATCGCGCCATTGCTTGCCATAGACCGGGCCGAGATCGCCCGCCTCATCCGCCCATTCGTCCCAGATGCTGACCTTGCGGTCCTGCAGCCAGCGGACATTGGTGTCGCCGCGGAGGAACCAGAGCAGCTCGATGACGATCGAGCGGATGTGGAGCTTCTTGGTGGTAAGCAGCGGAAAGCCTTGCGACAAATCGAAGCGCATCTGGTGGCCGAACACCGAGAGCGTGCCGACGCCGGTGCGATCCGCCTGCGCGACGCCATCATCCAGAATGCGGCGGACAAGGTCGTGATAAGCCTGCATGGCCGCAGGGTTAGCGGCTTGAAACCTCAGCGCCAAGCCGGCCGAATTACCTTCGCTGTGGATGAATCTCGCCTCGCCCGCACTTCAGGAGCGGGGCACGGAGGTTGGATGTTGTCGCGTGCGTTCCAGCCCCCCGTTTCCGCCCTGCCCCCACTGCCGGCGAGGCGCATCGCCACCACGGCTGATGCCCACGCGCTGTTCGCGCCGCTGATCACCGCGCCGCGCGAGATGGTGGCCTTCGCATATCTTGAACCGGAATGGATGCTTCTCGGACTAAGGCACTCCGATCAAGGCGAAATCGACCGCGTAGATCTTATCCCGCAGGACGTCGTCCGCGATGCGATCGCGTTCAACGCCGCGGCTGTAGTGATGGCGCATAATCACCCGAGCGGCGACCCGACCCCGAGCATCGCCGATCGCAACGCCACCGCACGACTGGGCCGCGCGCTCGACACGATCGACGTAAAGCTTATCGAACATCTCATCATCGCCTCTGGCGGCACGACCAGCTTCCGCGAGACCGGCTGGCTTTAGCGGGCGCGGCAGGCCTTGATCGCGCCGGGATCGGGGCGCCGGCCCACCGCGCGGAACGTCGCCAGATAACCGCCCGCAGACGGCATATCCTCGCGCGATACCAGCTGATAGCCCACCGCCGCGAACTCGCAGTCGAGCAGTGCCGGCGGCGTGCCGTGGTTCTGCGTCGGCCGATTGGCGTCCACGACAATCACCTCGCCGCTGGCCTTCAACGCCGGCCGCACGCGCCAGAGGAATTCATAGGGCTGCGCGATCTCGTGATACATATGCACCATCAGCACGCGATCGAAGCTCGCATCGGGGAGCTTGGGGTCGGCCGGCTCGCCCAAGCGCACGCTGACATTGTCGAGCCGGTCATGCGCCACCCGCTCGGCAAGCGCGTCGCGCACATCGGGCACGATATCCTCAGCGAGCACGCGCCCGTCCTTGCCGACGCGCGCGGCCAAGCGAATGGTGTAATAGCCCTCGCCCGCGCCGATATCGGCGACGGTCATGCCCGGCTTGATGCCGGCCTTGTCCATCACCGTCTTGGCTTCGTTGAGCCGGTCGCGCGCTTCCTCGGTCGACCAGCGCGGGGACACGATGTGCGCGACCGGGCGGTCGGGCGCGGGAAACGGCCCGGCGTCGTCATGCTTGGGCGCGACCACGCCCGGCCCGGCATCGCACGCGGCGAGGAGCAGCGTCGCGCCCGCCCAAATCCAACGCCAGCCCCAATCCCGCTTCCCCGGCGAAGGCCGGGGCCCAGCATCCCTTGCCTCGCGACCAACACGAAGCGCGATTGCGGCAACGTCAGCACGGCTGGGCCCCGGCCTTCGCCGGGGAAAATGTGAGAGGTGCGTCAAGATCGACGGCAGCGCCATCAATCCACATCCTCGACCGCGACCGTCTCGCCCGTCACGCGCTGGGCGAGCGCCGCCGCCATGAACTCGTCGAGATCGCCATCGAGCACATCGCTGGGTGACGTCGAGGTCACGCCGGTGCGCAAGTCCTTCACCAGCTGATAGGGCTGGAGCACATAAGACCGGATCTGGTGGCCCCAGCCGATATCGGTCTTGGTCGCGTTCTGCGCGTTGGCCGCTGCCTCGCGCTCGGCCAATTCGCGCTCGTAGAGCCGTGCGCGCAGCTGATTATAGGCCTCCGCCTTGTTCTTGTGCTGGCTGCGCTGGTTCTGACACTGGACGACAATACCCGTCGGCAAATGGGTGATGCGCACCGCCGAATCGGTCGTGTTGATGTGCTGACCGCCCGCGCCCGACGCACGATAGGTGTCGATGCGCAGCTCGCTTTCGTTGATCTCGACGTCGATATTCTCGTCGATCACCGGATAGACCCAGATGCTCGAAAAGCTGGTGTGGCGCCGCGCCGAGCTGTCATAGGGGCTGATGCGGACCAAGCGATGGACGCCGCTTTCGGTCTTGGCGTAGCCATAGGCATTCTCGCCCTTGACCAGCAACGTCGCCGATTTGATGCCGGCCTGCTCGCCCGCATGATAATCGATCAGCTCGACTTTCATGCCGTGCCGCTCGGCCCAGCGCGTGTACATGCGCTGAAGCATCTCGGCCCAGTCCTGGCTTTCGGTACCGCCAGCACCGGCGTTGATCTCGATATAGCTGTCGTTCGCGTCAGCCTCGCCCGCCAGCAATGCCTTCACCTTGTCGCGATTGGCGCGCTCGGCCAGCGCTGCCAGCCCGGCAACGCCTTCGAGCGCCAGCGCTTCGTCGCCCTCGGCATCGGCAAGCTCGATCAGCTCGGCGGTGTCGTTGAGCTCGGTTTCGATCGCGCGGGTCGTGCTGATCGCTTCGTCGAGCCGGCGACGCTCGCGCATCACGTCCTGCGCGGCCTTGGCGTCGTTCCATAAGGTCGGGTCCTCGACGCGCGCGTTCAGCTCGTCGAGCCGGCGCAGCGCGCGGTCCCAATCGAGGAAGCGCCGCACCAGCGCGAGCGAGTCGTTGATGCTGTCGATATGAGCCTGCGCTTCGGCGCGCATGTGTTGTGACCTTCCAATTCAATCCGTCATCCCAGCGAAAGCTGGGACTGCGTGGTTGATCGCGCAACCCTGGCCGCCAGTGATCCCAGCTTTCGCTGGGATGACGCTGTACCGGCGCTAGTAGATTCCGCCCTGCCTTTGCAAGAAATCGCTGTCGCCGGCGTGATCCTGGTCGCCCCGCGCCTTCACGTCGCGCGGCTTGTCGGCGGCTTCCTCATGCGCGACGGCGCGGCGCGGGTCACCGCTTTCGGGCTTGAACGCTTCCCAGATCACCGCCGCAGTGGGATCGTTGCCATCCGGCCAGCCGCCGAACACCGGCTTGCCCGAAGCGCGATCGATGCGGATCATGCGGATGCCCTGCGGCGCGCGGAACGGCACTTTCTCCAGCCCCGCATAAGCCTGTTGCGCGAATTGCTTGAAGATCGGCACCGCGAGTGTGCCGCCCTGGGCATAGCCGCCCAGGTTCTTGGGCGTATCATAGCCGATATAGAGGCCCGCGATGATCTGCGGGGTGCCGCCGATGAACCACACATCGGTCGGGCCGCTCGTCGTGCCGGTCTTGCCCATCATCGGCCGGTCGAGATCGCGCAGGCCCACCGCCGTGCCGCGCTGAACGACGCCTTCGGTAATATGCACCATCTGATACGCGGTCAGCGGATCGATCACCTGGCGCGCGCGGATGACCGGGCGCGGCATCGGCCGGCCATTCCAGTCGGGCGCATTGCAGCGATCGCACGGCCGCCAATTTTCCGGCCACACGACGTTGCCGTGGCGATCCTGGACGAAATCGATCAGCGTCGAGGGGTGGCCGCGCCCCTGATTGACGATGATCGAGAAGGCATTGACCATCCGCTGCACCGTCGTCTCGCCGGCGCCCAGCGCGATCGACAGGAACGGCGGATATTTGCCCACGCCCATCCGGTCGATGACGTCGGTAACCTTGTCCATGCCGGTCTGCGCGGCGGCGCGCACCGTCATCAGGTTGCGCGACTGCTCGATGCCCCAGCGCATCGTGTGCGGGCCCGAGCCCTGGCTGCCGCCGAAATTCTTGAAGCATTTCTGGCCGAGATGTGCGCCCTGATAGACGCAGAACGGTCCGTCGATGATGATCGAGGCCGGCGTCATGCCATTCTCGAGCGCGGCGGAATAGACGATCGGCTTGATCGTCGAGCCCGGCTGGCGCTGCGCTTGCGTCGCCCGGTTGAACGAGCCGGCGCGCGAGTAAAAGCCGCCCTGCATCGCCAGCACGCGACCGGTCAGCGGCTCTTCGACGACCATGCCGCCACCGACGCGCGGCAACGCGCGCAAGGCATAGGCAGCACCCTGCGGCGCCACCGCCAGGATATCGCCCGGCTTGATCGCCTCGAACGCCTGCCCGCCCTTGTCGCGCACCGGCATCGAGGCGAGCGACGCCGGCAGGCTGCTGACCTGACCGTCGGCAAAGCCGATCGTCGCGCCATCGGCGTTCTTGGCAATCACAATCGCGGCGCGCCAATCCTGATAATTGAGCTCGATATTGTCGTTGAGCAGCGCCTGCAGCCATTGCCGCTGGCCGGGATTACCCGGGCCTTCATCGGCCTGCTCGCCAAGATCAGTCGGCGCCGCCGCACCCGCGATGTCGACATGGTCGAGCGGCCCGTCCCACCCACGGCCGCGATCATAGCGCAGCAAGCCATCGCGCAGCGCCTGCTGGGCATATTCCTGCAGCTTGGGATCGTAGGACGAGCGTACCCACAGGCCGCCCGAATAGAGGCTGTACGGCCCGTCCTTCTGCTGCTCGCCGAATTTTTCCTTCAGCTGGCGGCGGATTTCCTCGACGAAATAGCCGCCAACCTTCTCGAATTTGGGCGTCTGGCGCTGGATCGCGCCGATCGGCTCGGCTTGTGCCTGATCAAACTGCTCCTTGGTGATGAAGCGGTTCTTGAGCATCTCGGTCAGCACGTAATTGCGCCGCGCGAGCGCCTTGGCGGTGTTTCGGAACGGATCGTAATTGGCCGGCCCCTTGGGCAGGATAGCGAGATAGGCCATCTGACCGAGCGTCAGCTGGTTCAATTCCTTGTCGAAATAGGCGTGGCTGGCGGCCTCAACGCCGAAGGAATTGCGGCCGAGCGGAATCTGGTTGAGGTAGAGTTCCAGGATTTGCTGCTTGGTCAGCGTATCCTCGATCCGCCATGCCAGGATCGCCTCACGCACCTTGCGCGTCGGCGAATAGGCATTGCCGATCAACAGATTCTTGGCGACCTGCTGGGTGATCGTCGAGCCGCCGCGCGCGCGCTTGCCCGAGCCGAACTTGGTGACGTAATCGACGACCGCGCTGAACGCGCCGGTGTAATCGACGCCGTGATGCTCGAAAAAACTCTTATCCTCCGCGGCCAGAAAGGCGCGGATCAGCAGCGGCGGATATTCGTCATAGCTCAGCTCCACGCGCCGCTCGCGCGCGAAGCTGTAGATCGGCGTGCCGTTCACATCGCGAACGTTGCTGGGCAGCGGCGGCTCATAGACGCGCAGGCCATCGACCGAGGGCAAATCGCGCGCGAACAGCACCCAGAGCAGGAACCAGCCGAGCATGTACAGCCCGCCGAGGATCGCGGCGAGCTTGACCCACCATTTGCTCCACGCCTGGCGGAGGAATTGGCGAACGCCCGCACTGTCGCGATACAGACGGAAATTGACGCTCGATTCGGGCTCTACCATGATCGTCCAGCGCTTTAGGAAAGATCAGCGGGCGGCGCCAGTGGGACCTAAAAATCCTCCCTTGCAAGGGGAGGGGGACCGCCGACGACGTCGGCGGTGGAGGGGTATTCCCGCTATCAATAGTGCCACACCCTCCGTCAGCGCTTCGCGCTGCCACCTCCCCTTGTAGGGGAGGATTTGCAACTCACCCCCCGCTCGCTTTGTCGTTCGCCGCCAGCCGTCGCGCGAAATGCACCTCGACCGCGCGGCGGATGCTTTCGGCGATGCGCTGTCGCCCCTCGGGCGAGGCGATGAAGGCGGCATCACGCGGGTTGGAGATATAGCCCGTCTCGAACAGGATCGACGGCATGTCGGGCGCTTTCAGCACCATCAGCGAGGCCATGCGGTGGAAATTGGGCTTGATCGGCATCAGCGGCCGCGCCTCACGCCCCAACAGCGACGCGAATTCGGCCGATTTGTTCATCGTCTCGCGCTGCGCGAGATCGATAAGAATCCCGGAGATTTCCGGGTTGGTCGAGTCCAGATTCACCCCTTGCAGCACATCGGCCTTGTTCTCGCGCGCCGCCAGCCGGGCCGCTTCCTTGTCGGACGCGACTTCGGACAGAGTGTAAACGGTGGCACCCGTCGCATCGCCGCCTTCGGTGCTGTCGCAATGGATCGAGATGAACAGGTCGGCGTGGAGCTTGCGCGCGATACCATAGCGCTCCTGCAGGACGAGGAAGCGATCGTCTTCGCGCGTCAGCGCCACCCGCGCGCGGCCCGATTTGAGCAGTTCGTCGCGGATCGCTTTCGCGATCTTGAGCGTCACGTCCTTTTCTTTCAGCCCGCTGCCCGGGGCGATCGCGCCCGGATCGAAGCCGCCATGGCCGGCATCGATCACCACCAGCGGCCGGCTATCGTCATCGCCATAGACGCGCGGCAGCGGCAGCGTACGGCCCGGCGCCGGCACCGGTTGCGACACCCGATAGCGCGCTAGGCTCGACACTTGCCGGCCATAGCTGAACGGCGGCACGAAGCTCAGCTCGCGATCGGCAGCGGCGCGCGCGAAGGTGGCGTCGTCCACGGTGCGCAGCGTTAGCGTCAGGGTATGCGCGTCTTTACCGAACCGGCCTTCGGTGATGATCGCGGGCGCGCTGAGGTCGAACACGATGCGCGCGCCATCGTCGCCACGCGACGCCTGGCGGACACGATCGACGACGCCATCGGCATTGGCGCGACGGCCGGGACGGGCGCCATCGACATCGACCACCAGCCGCGTCGGATCGGCGAGCACGAAACTCGCCGCGCGCGCGACATCGCCATCGAAGCGGATCACGATCGCATCGGGCGCCACGTCGACGCGCTCGACGGTCGCCGCGGCAAAGGCCGGCGCGCCGCCGGTCAGCCACAGCGCCAACAAGGCGAGCAGAAAAGTCACGCGGCGGTAATGCCGCGCCGGCGCCGTGCCGGTCCAGCAAAAAGGCATGAGGGAGGACGTCCCGCTGTTCGTTTCTGACAAGCGCTGGCTAACGGCACGCTAATCAAATCGCGGTTGCGCGACGCGGTTAATGGGCCGTTCGGCATATTTTTGCCGCTCGCCCGGCAAAAGGTTGCCGCGTGCTGCCGGTTGCTTGACCCGCGACGGAATGCTACCAAATACGATGAGCCGTGTGAGCGAGCCTTCGCAAACATCGGTGACACGACCATTTTTGCTCCCGTTCGCCGGAGCATCGGGTCAACCAGGTTGACGTTTGCGATGACAGTTTTTCCACCCCACGCGATCCGCACGGTTTCCACCGGCGGCATCGTTGCCGGGTGGACCGCGACGGGCGTTGCGCCCGCCGCAACCCGGCAAACGCCATCCGACCATCTTACCACCCATTGCGTTGGCCATGCCGCGGGCGACCTGCCCCGGCGACCGGCGCGACAGTATCGCGCGCGGCGCGCCTTTGTCGGCTCGCCAAGCGCCCGGAGACTTATAAATGACCACCAGAATGTTGATCGACGGACGCCACCGGGAGGAAACCCGGGTGGCGGTCGTCAAAGGGAATCGAATCGAGGAGTTTGATTTCGAGAGCGCCGAGCGCAAGCAGCTGAAGGGGAATATCTATCTCGCCAAGGTAACCCGCGTCGAACCGTCGCTGCAGGCGGCGTTCGTCGATTATGGCGGCAACCGCCACGGTTTTCTCGCCTTTAGCGAAATCCATCCCGATTATTACCAGATCCCCAAGGAAGACCGCGACGCGCTGCTCCGCGAGGAAGCCGAGCATGCCGCCGAGGAAGCCGCCCTGCGCGCCGAGCAGGAAGCCGCCGAGGATGCCGACGATGTCGACGAAGACTCGGTCGAGCGTTTCGAGGATGATGGTGGCGCCGCTGCCGAGGCAGCAGCCGAGGAGGGCGGCGAGCCCCGCCCGCGCCGGCGCGGCAATGGCGGGTCGGACGATCAGGTCGAGGCGCTGCGCCAGCGCCGCATGAATCTGCGTCGCCGCTACAAGATCCAGGACGTGATTCGCCGCCGCCAGGTGATGCTGGTTCAGGTCGTCAAAGAAGAGCGCGGCAACAAGGGCGCGGCGCTCACCACCTATCTCAGCCTTGCCGGCCGTTATTGCGTACTGATGCCCAACACCTCGCATGGCGGCGGCATCAGCCGGAAAATCTCGAACGCGGCCGACCGCAAGCGGCTAAAGTCGATCATGGCTGAATTGAAGCTGCCGTCGACGATGGGCTGCATCGTCCGCACGGCTGGCCTCCAGCGCACCAAGGTCGAGATCAAGCGCGACTTCGATTACCTCGCCCGTCTGTGGGACGAGATTCGCGAGCGCACCTTGTCATCGAGCGCGCCGGCGCTGATCCATGGCGACAGCGACCTCATTAAGCGCGCCGTCCGCGATATCTACAACAAGGATATCGACGAGCTGATCGTCGAGGGCGATGAGGGCTATCGCCACGCCAAGGATTTCATGAAGCTCTTGATGCCCAGCCATGCCCGGCGCGTGAAGCATTATGTCGACCCGGTGCCGCTGTTCCAGCGCTTCGGCGTCGAGGATCAGTTGGCGGCGATGTACCACCCCGTTGTCCAGCTGAAATCGGGCGGCTATCTGGTCATCAACCCGACCGAGGCGTTGGTGTCGATCGACATCAACTCCGGCCGCTCGACGCGCGAGCATAATATCGAGCAGACCGCGACCGCGACCAATCTGGAAGCCGCGCAGGAAATCGCGCGTCAGCTGCGCCTGCGCGACATGGCCGGCCTCGTCGTCATCGACTTCATCGACATGGACAACAATTCCAACGTCCGCAAAGTCGAGAAGGCGATGAAGGAGGCGCTGAAGAACGATCGCGCCCGCATCCAGGTTGGCCGCATTTCGAGCTTCGGGCTGATGGAAATGAGCCGGCAGCGGCTGCGCACTGGCGTGCTCGAAGCGTCGACGCGGCAATGCCCGCATTGCGAAGGCACCGGACTCGTGCGCACTGCATCATCGGCGGGCCTGTCGGCGCTGCGGCTGCTGGAGGACGAAGCAGCGCGTGGCCGCGGCTCGCAACTGCTGCTCCGCGCCAGCCAGGAAGCGGCCTTCTATGTGCTCAACCGCAAGCGCGCCGAGTTGGCCGAGATCGAGGAACGCTATGGCGTGACGATCGAGATCGCGGCCGATGGCGAGCAGGAAGGCGCGCGCATGTCGGTCGAGGCTTCCGGGCCGCCGCCGATCAACGTCCCTCGCCTCGCTCCGGTCGCAATCGAGGAAGATGACGACGATCTCGACCTGATCGACGAGGCCGAGGAGGAAGAGGAAATCGAGGCCGAGGCCGAAGCGGCCCCCGCTCGCGAGCAGGACGGCGAAGGCGATCGTGACGGACGCAAACGCCGCCGTCGCCGACGTGGTCGGCGCGGTCGCAGCCGTAGCGAGGGTGAAGCAGGTGGCAGCGATGATGCCGCGGAAGCCCATGAGGAGGGCGCCGAGGAAGGCACGGTCGCCGAGGAAACCGCTGAGGCGGCCCCGGCGGACAACACCGACGGCGAAAGCCGCCGGCGGCGCGGTCGGCGTGGCCGGCGCGGCGGTCGACGGAGCGATAGCGGCGAAAGCGCGGCTGTCGAAGCCGTTGCCGAGAGCGACGTCGATGCGGAAGCGCCAGCGGCCGAGCCCATCGTCGACATCGCCGAACCAGCGCCGGTCGAAGCCGATGCCAAGCCCAAGCGGCGCCGCTCGGCCAAGAGCAGAGCAGCCGAGGCGGAAGCGGCGCCAGCTGTTGATGAGCCGGTGGAAAACGCTGTGGATGCCCCTGTGGACGCGGCTGTGGATAATGCCGAGCCGGCAAAGCCGCGCCGCAAGCGCGCTGCCAAGGCTGAGGCGGCAGCGCCCGAGCCGGTGACCTCGGCCGAGCCAGTCGCAGAAGCGCCCGCCGAAAAGCCGAAGCGGGGTCGCCCCAAAGCCGCTGCCGAGCCGGCCGCAGCAACGCCCGAGGTGGGCGACGAACCAGCGCCCTCCGGCAACGATAACAGTGGCGAGCTCGTCGCCGCCGACGGCGAAACGTCCACGCCGCGCCGTGGCTGGTGGCAACGCACATTCGGCAACTGAACAACCAAGACGCGCGGGCGAGGACCAGTCTTCGCCCGCGCGGTCAGCCGCCATTCAGCTTTAGGGCATCAGGGCAGCACGGACGGGGTCGCTTCGCCGCTGCGGCGTTGAAACCGCGCCGCCTTTCGCCGATACGGGAAGCGTGATGAAAAAGCTGTTCGCCGCGTTCGCGTTGCTGCTCCTGGTCAATGCCCAGGCAGCCCAGGCCCAGTCGATCCTGCGTGATGCAGAAACCGAAGCGCTGTTTGCCGACATGACGCGGCCGATCATCCTGGCGGCGGGGCTGAGCCCCAAGGACGTCAGGATCGTGCTGATCCAGGATTCGTCGATCAACGCGTTCACGGCCGGCGGCCAGACGGTCTATATCAACAGCGGCCTGATCGAGGCGGCAGATACCGCCAATCAGGTGCAGGGCGTGCTCGCGCACGAACTCGGCCACGTCGCCGATGGCCATGTCGTGCTGGCAGACGCCGGCGCGCGGCCGGCGCTCGGCATCGCGCTGCTGAGCCTAGTACTCGGCGTCGCGGCCATTGCCGCGGGCGCGGGCGAAGGCGGCGCCGGCATCCTCGCGGCAGGACAGACGGCGGCGCAAGGCAAATATCTCGCGTTTAGCCGCGTCCAAGAAGCGACCGCCGACGCAACCGCTGCGCGCTTCCTCGACACCGCCGGCATCAGCGGCAAGGGCTTCCTCGAATTCTTCAAAAAGCTGCAGAACGAAGAATATCGCTACGGCTACAACAATATCGACCCGTATGAGCAGACCCACCCGCTCTCGGGCGATCGCATCGCGCACTTGACCGATACGCTCAAGGCATCCGCCTCGTGGAGCAAGCCGCTCGACCCGGCGCTCGAGGAGCGGTTCAAGCGCGTCAAAGCCAAGCTCGAAGGCTATATCGAAGAGCCGACGCGAACGCTGCGCGATTACCCGCTGACCAACAACAGCGTCTATGCGCATTATGCGCGCGCTTATGCCTACCATAAGGGCGGTTATCCCGAAAAAGCCGATGCCGAGACGATGGCGCTGATCAAGGCGCAGCCGCACGACCCCTATTTTCTGGAAGTCCGCGGCCAGATTCTGCTCGAAGCGGGCAAGCCGGTTGAGGCGTTGACGCCGCTGCGCGAAGCGACGCAGCTGACCAATTATCAGCCGTTGATCGCGACCACCTTCGGCCACGCGCTGATCGCGACCGAGAACAAGGCCAATTACGACGAAGCCGAAAAGGTGCTGCGCCAGGCAGTCGCGCGCGATGATGACAATCCCTTCGCGTGGTTCCAGCTCGGCACCGTTTATGAGCTCAAGGGCGACAATGCCCGCGCCCTGCTCGCCACTGCCGAGCGCGCCAGCCTGACCGGCGACAACCGTACCGCCGCCAGCAGCGCGCGCGGCGCGATGCAGGGCCTGAAGCCCGACACGCCCGACTGGATCCGCGCGCAGGACATCGCGCTCGCCTCGCAAAACGAGCTTGACGATCAAAAAGGCAAGAGGCGGCGGTGATCGAGCGTCTGGCGAAGAGCCCGCTGATCGCGGCGCTGGTGGTCTTGCTCGCCGGGTTGGCGGGCGCCGGCGCAACTTTGCTGTGGCAAGGCCGCGCCCCGGCGCTGGGCGAGCAGGCGAAGCTCGAGCGCGTGGTCCACGACTATATCCTCGACCATCCCGAAATCCTGCCGCAAGCGATGCGTCGGCTGGAAGACCGGCGCAACGGCGCGACGATCGCGGCGAGCCATGCCGACATCTACTCGCCCATCGGCAGCGCCTGGGCAGGCAATCCCAAGGGCGACGTTACGATCGTCGAATATTTCGACTATAATTGCGGTTTCTGCCGCGCCAGCCTGCCGACGATCGATGCGCTGCTCAAGGCCGATCCGGGCGTGAAGATCGTCTATCGCGAGCTGCCCGTGCTTTCCGACGCGAGCAAGGTCGCCGCGCGCTACAGCATCGTTGCGGCGCGGGCTGGCAAGTTCGCGGCGTTCCACCAGGCGATGTATGCTGGCGGCCCGATCAGCCAGCAAAGCATCGATGCCGCCGTCGCCGCCGCCAAGCTGCCGCCGGCACAGGTAAAAGCCGCACTCGATGACCCTTCGCTCGATGCCGAGATCGATCGCAACTACGCAATCGCCAAGCAGCTCGGCATGACCGGCACGCCGAGCTGGGTGATCGGCGACCACGTCACCTCGTCAGCGCTGCCGCTCGACGAGCTCAAGCAGCAGATCGCCGATGCCCGCGCCAAGGCGCGCGGCTAACCGCTACTTCATTACCGGCAGCACGATCCGCGAGCCGGCGCAGACCTTCTGCGTCGCCTTGACGAAATCCTCGGGCCGGGCATGCGCGATGTTAGGCACGAAGCTCTGCGGGTTGCGGTCGATGACGGGGAACCAGCTCGACTGGACTTGCGCCATGATGCGGTGGCCGGCCTTGAAGACGTGGTCGTGGCTGCGCAGCGGCACGTCCCACGTCGTCACTTGCCCCGGGACGAGCGGCTGCGGATTGGTATCGCTCTTCAGGAAGCGGCCGCGGCGCACTTCCATCGCGATCGGCCATTCATAGCCGTTGAGCTGGCGCGGATAGGCGCCATAGGGCGCATTCTCATCGAATTTCTGCGCGTCTTGCGGCAGCACGTCGATGAGCTTGACGACGAAGTCGCTGTCGGTGCCGGTAGTCGAGGCCATCAGCTCGGCGGCAAGCTCGCCGGTGACGGTCAGGTCGGCGGTCAACGGCGCGCTGACCCAGCTGAGCACATCGGGCCGGTGGTCGACGAAGCGCTGGTCGGCGCTTTCCCACCAGCGCCATTCGGGGCGCGGATAAGTCGGCGAAATCGGGCGCTCGCGGAACGGCACGGGGTTGGCAGGATCGGAGACATAATCGCGACACCCTTCCCCGCCCGCCGGCGCGTCGAAGCTCAGCGAGCCGTCGGCGTGGAGATAAAGGCTGGTCGACACCGCGCCCTTGGGCGGCCAGCTCTGATAATTTTTCCAGACATTCGAGCCTGATTGCAGCATGCGTGCAGCGTAGTTGGGTTTCTCACCGGTCCCATGTAGCCAATAAGCGAAGAACGGTCGCTGGATCTGCTCGCGGAATTCCTCGCCGGTGTCGCGGCCAAGCGGGATGTTGCCGAGCATGTCCATCTTGCCTTGCCAAGTGCCGTGCGCCCAGGGGCCGGCGACCATCACGCTTAGATGGTTGGGGTCGTTCTTCTGCTGCTGGGCATAGATTTGCCAGCTGCCCCAGGGGTCTTCCTGGTCCCAGAAGCCGGCGACATTCAGCGTCGGCACCGTCGTCTTGCCCAGCGCCTTTTGCCAATTCTGGTCGGTGTAGAAACTGTCGTGATTGGGGTGATCGAGCAATGCCGTGAACAGCGGGATGCGGCCCTTGAAATAGAGCTTGTCGAGATTGTCGACCGGGCCCAGCCGCAGCAGGAAATCATAAGTGTCGTTGGTGTCGTAGGGGAAATCCTCGTAGGTCTCTTTCTTCAGCTGCAGGCCATAGACCCAGTCGGGGATGTAGCTCAGCCGCAGCGCACCGTTCCTGTGCAGATCGTCATTCTGCCAATAATCGATCCACGCCGCCTGCGGGCTCGTCGCCTTGAGCGCGGGATGCGGATGGACGAGCGCGACGGCGGCGGTGAAGCCGGGGTACGAAACACCCCACATGCCGACGCGGCCGTTGTTGGGCTTCACATGCTTTACGAGCCAGTCGATCGCATCATAAGCGTCGGTCGATTCGTCAGTGGCCTTGGGATTGCCGGGGTGGACGGCAGTGGACATGGTGAAAGTGCCGTCCGAGCCGAAGCGGCCGCGCATCGACTGGAAGACGAAGATATAGCCATCATCGACCAGGCTTTTCCACGAGCGCGGCACAACGGGCGGCGCGGCCTGCGGCACCCCATAGGGCGTGCGCTGGAACAGGATCGGCAACGGCCCGGTCTTGCCGGTCGGGCGCAAGATCACCGTTTCCAGCCGCGCGCCATCGCGCATCGGCACCATGACCTTCTCGAAGGTGAAGGCTGCGGCGGCCTGAACGGGCTTGTCCTGCGACAGAGCGGGCATGGCGGGCGCCCCCGCAAGAGCCGCCAATACCAACGCAACCGACGCCAAACGCATGCTATCCCTCCCGCTATTCGAGAGGACCCTATCGCGTCCGCACGGACATGCAACCGGCGTCGCGTCGCCTTCTTTCCTCGTCACCCCGGCCTTGAGCCGGGGTCCCGCTTCTTCGAGCGCCGATTATAGCGGCGCCCCGGATCAAGTCCGGGGTGACGGAGATGTTGAGCAGAGTGCGCCGAGCCGGCGCCCTCTATAGGTTACCTGCGCGAATGTTCCCTAATGTTCCCACTGACCATGGGCTTTGCGTAATGGCTCAAATGCGGCGCTATCCGCGCTGAAAGACCCGATTCGGCGTATCGCGCCTTTGCACCCTGTAGGACAGCGACGCTGCTGCTCGACGCGCCGACCGAGCGTCCGGTGTCAGTCGATCCGCCGCTCGCCGCGCACCCAGCGCACCGTGCCGCTTGACGCGCGCATGACGACGCTTTCGGTGACGAGCTTGCCGCCGACCTGCTTGACGCCGCCGAGCAGCGAGCCGTCGGTCACGCCGGTTGCGGCGAAGATACAGTCGCCGCGCGCCAGCTCTTTCAGGTCATATTGCTTGTCGAGGTCCTCGATGCCCCATTTGCGCGCGCGGGCACGCTCGTCATCGTTGCGGAACACCAGCCGCCCCTTGAACTGGCCGCCGACGCAGCGCAGCGCCGCCGCCGCGAGCACGCCCTCCGGCGCGCCGCCCTGGCCGATATAGATGTCGATATTGGTTTCAGGGTTAGTCGTCGCGATCACGCCGGCGACATCGCCATCGGGGATCAGCATGACGCCGCAGCCAAGCTTGCGCAGCTCGGCAATGATTTTGTCGTGGCGCGGGCGATCGAGCACCAGCGCCTTGATGTCGCGCGGCTTGACCCCCTTGGCTTTGGCGAGCGCCTTCACATTGTCGGTCACGCTGGCGTCGAGACTGATCAGGTCCTTGGGGTATCCCGGCCCGATCGCGATCTTGTCCATGTAAACATCGGGCGCGTTGAGCAGGCAGCCCTCCTCGGCAATCGCCAGCACGGCGAGTGCGTTGGGGCCAGCCTTGGCGGTGATCGTGGTACCCTCGAGCGGATCGAGCGCGATATCGATCTTGGGGCCCTTGCCGATCGCCGAGCCGACCTTTTCGCCGATGAACAGCATCGGCGCCTCGTCGCGCTCGCCTTCGCCGATCACCACGGTGCCGTCCATGTAGAGGCCGTTCAGCGCCTCGCGCATTGCCTCGACCGCGGCGGCGTCGGCCGCTTTCTCGTCGCCGCGCCCGACGAGCTTGGCAGCGGCTATGGCGGCGGCTTCGGTGACGCGCACCATTTCGAGCACGAGAACGCGGTCGAGAACCTTACTGGCCTTAGGCATTGCACTTCCCCTGATGGAGTATCGGGCGCTCGCGCTTAGTCGCGGAGCAATTCGTTGATGCTGGTCTTGGAGCGCGTCTGCGCATCGACTTGCTTGACGATAACAGCGCAATAAAGCGCGGGCTTGCCGTCGCCGCCGCCGATCGAGCCGGGCACGACGACCGAATAAGGCGGCACGACGCCGCGATGGACCTTGCCGGTGTTGCGCTCGATGATTTTGGTCGACGCACCGAGATAGACGCCCATCGACAGCACCGCGCCTTCGCCGACGCGCACGCCCTCCGCCACTTCGGCGCGCGCGCCAATGAAGGCGCCGTCACCGATGATCACGGGATCAGCCTGCAATGGCTCGAGCACGCCGCCAATGCCGGCGCCGCCCGACAAGTGAACATTGGCGCCAATCTGCGCGCAGCTGCCGACCGTGGCCCAGGTATCGACCATCGTGCCTTCGCCGACATGCGCACCGATATTGACGAAGCTCGGCATCAGCACTGCATTCTTGCCGATGAACGCGCCGCGCCGGACGATCGCGCCCGGCACCGCTCGGAACCCCGCCTGGCGGAATTGCCCGGCATTCCAATACTCGAATTTGGAAGGCACCTTGTCCCACCACGGCGCGCCGCCGGGGCCGCCCGAAATCTCGATCATCTCGTTCAACCGGAACGACAGCAGCACCGCTTTCTTGAGCCATTGGTTGACGCGCCAGCCACCCGCGCCATCAGGCTCGGCAACACGCGCCTGGCCCGAATCGAGCAAGCGGATCGCATCGATGATCGCATCGCGGACGGCGCCGCGCGTCTCGCTGTTGACGCTGTCGCGCGCTTCCCAGGCGGTGTCGATGGTCTGCGCCAGATCGGTTGTCATGCCTTCTCCATCATCGCGGTCAGCCAGGCTGCGATATCGGTTGTCGTGAAATCGATAAAGCCGCGATCGTCATCGTTCGGTACCTGCTCCGAGCCGTTATCGACCCAGACCGTCGTCATGCCGAGCTGCTTCGCCGGTCTCAGGTTGCGCGCCATGTCTTCGGCGAACAGGCTTTCGCGCGGATCGAGTCCATGGCGGGTAAGCAGCCCTTCATAAGCGCTGAGCGAGGGCTTGGGCACGTACGTCATCGCGTGAATATCGTGGATCGCCTCGAAGCTTTCGGCCAACCCGAGCCGCGCCAGCACCTTCATCGCATAAGGGGCGTCACCATTGGTGAAGACAAGCTTGCGCCCCGGCAGCCGCGCGATGGCGGCGACGAGCGGGGCGTTGTGATCCAGCACATCCATCTCGACATCATGGACAAAGCCAAGAAACTCGTGCGGATCGACGCTATGGTCCGCCATCATGCCGAACAGCGTGGTGCCATGGGTGTGGAAATAATTTTTCTGCACCTTGCGCGCTGCTACCCGATCAAGATCGAGTCGCTGCGCGATATAATCGGTAATCCGTTCGTCGATCTGCGCGAACAGGTTGGCGCTGGCTGGGTAAAGCGTGTTGTCGAGATCGAAAATCCAGTTACGGATAGGGGCCAGCCGCGCGTCCATGCGGGCGCCGCCTTAGGCGCCAGCCGCGTGCAGGGCAAGGCGGCGAAGGATTGCGGAGGAGCCTGCGTAAAATGTTCGTCAATCCTATCGGGGGATGATCGGCCGGACAGCTGACGCGAGGGTAAGGGGACGGGTGATGACGGGTTTGCAACGCCGGTGGCTCGCTTCGGTTTCGTTGGTTATGCTGGCATCGCTTGCCGGATGCGGCGGCGGTGGCGGGGTCCAGAGCACCCCGACCCCAACGCCCGCCCCTACTCCGACACCGACACCGACCCCGACCCCGACGCCTACCCCCACGCCAACACCGACCCCGACGGCCAATTACGACACCACCGAATATCGCGCGACGGTGGGCGCGGTGTCGATGAACGCGCTCGCCGCCTATAACAAAGGCGCGACCGGGCTTGGCGTGAAGATCGGCGTGATCGACAGCGGGATCGATCTCAACAGCCCCGAATTCGGCAACCGCATCGATCCGGCATCGACCTATGTCGCGGGTACCGGCAGCATCCAGGATGAAGGCGGCCACGGCACAGCGGTCGCCTTCACGCTTGGCGGTCGCCGCAACAGCAGCATCGGCACGCTCGGCGTGGCGTTCGATGCCACGTTGCTGATTTTGCGCTCCGACACGGCGGGAACCTGCGCGAGCAGCGGCGGCTGCAAGCACGACGACACCAACATCGCCGCCGCGCTAGACGTCGCGCGGATGAACGGGGCGCGCGTCGTCAACATCTCGCTGGGCGGCTCGCCGGCAGGCACCGTGCTCGTCAACGCGATCAGCCGGGCGACCGCCGCTGGCATCATCATCGTCATTTCCGCCGGCAATGACGGCACTGCCGAGCCGGACCCGCTCGCGCAGATCGCCGAGAATGACGCGGTGGCGCGCAATCTGGTGATTATCGCCGGCTCAGTCGGAACGACCGACCAGCTCTCGACCTTCAGCGACAAGGCCGGCGCCGGCGCCGCGCATTACCTGGCGGCTGTGGGCGAGAATGTCCGCGCGCCAGACAATCACAACAAGACGTTCCTTTGGACCGGCACGTCTTTCTCCGCCCCGCAGATTTCAGGCGCGGTCGCGCTGCTCGCCCAGGCGTTCCCGACGCTGACCGGTGCGCAGATCGTCAGCATCCTGTATCAAAGCGCGCGCGACGCGGGCGCGCCGGGCGTCGATTCGACGTACGGCAACGGCATCCTCGATCTGACGCGCGCCTTCCAGCCGCTGGGCGCAGCATCGCTCTCCAGCACGCGCGCGCCGGTGTCGCTGGTCGCCAATGGCACGCTGTCGGCGCCGATGGGCGATGCGCGTCAGAGCGGCCTCGGCGCGGTGATCCTCGATGGCTATGGTCGCGCTTTCGCAATCGATCTTGCGCGCACCTTGCGCACCTCCGCGCCGGCGCAACCGCTCAACGCGGCGCTCACCAATCGCCAGCATTATTACAGCTCGACGATCGGCAGCACGGCGGTGGCTGTGACGATCGCGCCGAGCCGCGACGGCACCCATGTGTCGCGGCTCAGCCTGACGGGCGACGACAGCGAACGCGCGCGCGCGATCGCCGCGACGGTGGTCGGCAAGCTTGGCGCGCGCGCCGATTTCGCGATCGGCATGGCAACGGGTGCGCCGGTGCTGAGCGCGCAGCTTGCCGGTCGCGCCGACCCCGCTTTCCTGATCGCGCGTGATCCGCTGCGTGAGCTCGGCTTCGCCGCACGCAGCGGCAATGCCTTTGCGGTGCGCCGCCGGTTCGGGCCGTGGGGACTGACCGGCAGCATAGACACCGGCCTTGTCGACGCTGTCGACACCGGCCCGCTCAGCGCGCTCCAACCGGTGACCGGCCGCTACCGTTATGACCGCGCCGCGCTGACCGCAGACCGCCATTTCGGCCCGCTCGCGCTGGCGCTGACGGCGAGTACGCTCAACGAGCATGGCACCGTACTCGGCGCGCATTTCGGCGACGGGCTGGGCGCCGCCCGCGCGACGAGCTGGTTCGTGGATGGCGAGGCAAGGCTCAATCCCGGCGGCGGCTGGTCGATCGGCGGCAGCGTGCGCCAGGGTTGGACGCTGGCGCAAGTGCGTGCCGGCCTTGCCGGATCGGGCCTGATCCGCACCGACGCTTTTGCCGCCGACATCGGCAAGGCCGGCGTCTTCATGGCCAACGACAGCCTTTCGCTGCGTGTCGCCCAGCCGCTGCGCGTGTCCCGCGGCGGCATCGATCTCACTTTGCCGACCAGCTATGATTATTGGACCGCGCGCGCCGATGGCTTCACGGCGCAGCAACTCAACCTGGCGCCGACCGGCCGCGAAATCGATGTCGAGATGAGCTATGCGCGCCCCTTCGGCCCGGGCGCGCTCGATACGCATCTCTATTGGCGGCGCGATCCCGGCAATATCGCCTCGCTGCCCAACGATTATGGCTGGGCGATGCGCTATTCGTTCTTGTTCTGAGCAATTCGCGAGGCGACGAAGCCGCCCAGCAGCGTCCGAGATTAGCTAACGGTTTTACGTGCCGCTAGCTCGGCCTCGATCCGACGCCATTCCGCCATACGCTTGCAGACCGCGTGATGATCGGCCTTGCGCTCAAAGCACACCAGGGTGTTGGGCCAAACCTTGTGACTCGTTTCGCTCAGGTCGGAAGAGTCCGCTAAGCCAGTGCTGACAAATGCAGGACTACCACCAACGCTCTCGGCAAGGCGCTGAGCGGAAGCCGCACTTGCGACAAGCGACAAGACCCCAAACGCGATCAAATGCTTCATCTGGCTGCTCCACATCAACGCGATCAGCAATTTTAGGATAGTAAGGTTATCACAATCACCAATATAAAATACTGGTCATTTTGGTTCTAAATTCGGCCATTACTCAAGATGCAGCAGGCAATGACAGCCGCGCCAGCAGGCCGCCCAGATCTTCGCTCTCCTCGAGCGTGATCGACCCGCCATAGATTTCGGCGACGTCACGGACGATCGCGAGGCCCAGGCCAGTCCCCGGCTTGCCCGTGTCGAGCCGGGCACCGCGATCGAAGATGCGGCTGCGTTCTTCCTCGGGGATGCCCATGCCGTCATCTTCGACCAGGCATTCGACGAACTCGCCCGCCGCACGCACCGTGACGAACACGCTGCCGCCGCCATATTTGGCGGCATTCTCGATCAGATTGCCGAGCATTTCGTCCAAGTCCTGCCGTTCGACATGGACCGACAAATCCTTGGCGCCATCCATGTCGAAGCGGACATTGGGGTAAAGCCGCCCGACCGCGCGCTCGACCGATTCGAGGCTGGGCCACACTGCAGCGCGACTATGCACATTGCCCCGCCGCCCGACGGCGCGCGCACGCGCGAGGTGATGATCGACCTGGCGCCGCATCGTCGCCGCCTCGCGGATGACGGTGGCGGCAAGGTCGTCGGCCTGCGCGGTCGCCGCGTTCATGATGACGGTGAGCGGTGTCTTCAGCGCATGCGCCAGATTGCCCGCGTGCGCGCGCGCTTCCTCGGCCTGACGGTCATTGTGCTCGATCAGCGCGTTCAATTCCTCGACCATCGGCGCGACCTCGATCGGCATTGCCTGGTCGATGCGGCGCGACTTGCCGGCGCGCATGCGGACGATTTCCTCGCGCACCTTGCGCAGCGGCCAGAGGCCATAAAAGGTCTGTAGCGCCGCCAGCCCGATCAGCCCGACCGCGAGCAGCAGGAAGCTGCGCACCAGCGTCTGACGGAGCGCCCCGATCTGCGCATCGAGCGTATCGCGGCTCGACGCGACCTTGAATCGCCAACGCACCGGCGATCCCGGCAGCTGAACGTCGCGCTCGACGACGCGAAGCTTCTCCTTGGGAAATTCTTCGCTGTCATATTCGTGAATGGTGAGGTCGTTGTGCTTGCCGCCATAAGCCAGTCGCCGGTCCCACAGCGAGCGCGACGGAAAATCGTCGTGCCCCGGCGCGCTGATTTGCCAGTAAAGCCCCGAATAGGGCTCAAGAAAGCGCTGATCGGCCGGCTGGCGCGTAAAATAGACTTCGCCGTCCGGGCCAATCTCGGACGACACGATCATCGCCTGCAGCACATATTCGAGCTGATCGTCGAAATTGGTGGTCACTGCACTGACCAGCACCCGATCGAGCGCAATGCCGCCGCCGGTCAGCAGCACCGTGATCCACAGCGCCGCGACCGAAATCATCCGCCAACTGAGCGAGCCGTTGGTGCGCACCGGCGGCGCGGCGCGCGTGGCGACCACGGGCGCCTTGCCGCTTGCGGATGGATCCGCCTCAGCCACGGCGCGCTCGATCAGGCATCGGGATCATCCAGGCTGTACCCCAGCCCGCGCACCGTGCTGATCACATCTTGCCCGAGCTTCTTGCGAATGCGCGTGACGAACACCTCGATAGTGTTTGAATCGCGGTCGAAATCCTGATCGTAGATATGCTCGATCAGCTCGGTCCGGCTGACCACCTTGCCCTTGTGGTGGAGGAGGTAGCTCAGCAGCTTATATTCCTGCGCGGTGAGCTTCACCGGCTCGCCCGCCAGCGTGACCTTGCCCGAGCGCGTATCGAGGCGGACATCGCCCGCGATCAGTTCCGACGAGGCATTGCCCGAGGCGCGACGGATGAGCGCGCGCAGCCGGGCGATCAATTCCTCCGACTGGAAGGGCTTGGCGACATAATCGTCGGCGCCCGCATCCAAGCCGGCGACCTTATCCGACCAGCTGTCGCGCGCGGTCAGCACCAGCACCGGCATCACCTTGCCTTCCTTGCGCCAGCGATCGAGCACGGTCAGCCCGTCAATTTCGGGCAAGCCGAGGTCGAGCACCACCGCGTCGTAATTCTCGGTCGATCCCAGAAAATGCCCGTCCTCGCCATCGGTTGCGAGATCGACCGCATAGCCGGCCCCTTCCAGCGTGTTCTTCAATTGCTGGCCCAGGCTGGGCTCATCCTCGACGATCAATACGCGCATTATCTTCCCCTGTCGGTCCCCGCGGGCCCCTAATTAGCGGGCGGATCGGCCGATGATCTGGCCCGACCGGCCATCGACCTGCACCCAGATAACCAGTCCATTGCGCAGGAACTTCAACGTGTAAATCCCGCTGTCCAAATCGACATCGACGCCGAGATACTGGGCATTGCCCATGCTCGGCAGCACGCGCCGCTCGATTTCAGGCAAAGGCAGGATGCGCCCGGCGCGCGCGGCATCGAACACCTCGTCGGTATCGCGATGGCGCTGTGCTCCCGCCGCGGGCGCCACCGCCATCAGGCCAAGCAATAGCGATAAGGACAAGCTCTTCATCGTCATGATCGCTTTGCCCTAGGCAGCGGGGCTTGAACAGCCTGTGAATGGGTATGCAAGCGAACTGAAAGGCATGAGAGGGCTCAACCCCTCTCCCCTGCTTGCAGGGGAGAGGGATACCGAAGCTTGCCAGCTTGCTGGCTAGCAAAGGTTGGGTGAGGGGTTCAGCGCGCCAGCAGGCGCGCGCCGAGCCTGCGGCTCGGCATGACCCCTCACCCAGCTCCGACTAAGGCCCTGCCGGGCCTAGGTCTGCGCAACCAGTTCGGGGTAAACAGCGCCCCGCGCTGTTTAGGCCATGCCGGGGGCATGGCCGACCCCGAACTCCCCTGCAAGCAGGGGCGAGGGATAGATGGCTTAGCCCCCGGCGCAACGCAACGCCGCCAACCACTGGCGCTTGCCCTCTCCCGTCCCCACCCCTAACTGCGCGGGCATGGCAGCTCCCATCCTCTCCTACGAAAATCTCGGTCTTATCCAGGGCGCGGGGTGGCTGTTCCGCGGGCTCGACCTGCATATCGGCGCGCGCGACCGGCTGGCGCTGATCGGCCGCAACGGCGCGGGCAAGACGACGCTGATGAAACTGATCGCTGATCGGATCGAGGCGGACGAGGGCCGGCGCACGATCGTGCCGGGCACACGCGTCGTGCTGCTCGAGCAGGACCCGCCGATGGAGGCGTTCGCAACGCTCAAGGATTTCGTGCTGGCGGGCGACGATGCTCCCGCGCCTCACGAAGCCGAGGCGATTGCCGACCAGCTCGGCATCGACTTGTCGCGCGACGCTAAAGCGGCGTCAGGCGGCGAGCGGCGGCGGGCCGCGATCGTGCGCGCGCTGGCGCAAGACCCCGATGTGCTGCTGCTCGACGAGCCGACCAATCACCTCGATATCGGCGCGATCGAATGGCTCGAAACCTGGCTGCAGCGCTTCACCGGCGCGTTCATCGTCATCAGCCATGACCGCACCTTCCTCACCCGGCTGACCAAACAGACACTATGGCTCGATCGCGGTGCGCTGCGCCGCAACGAAATCGGCTTTGGCGGCTATGATGCGTGGACCGAGCAGGTCTATGCCGAGGAAATCCGCAATGCCGAGCGCTTGGACGCCAAGCTCAAGATCGAGGAGCATTGGCTGCTGCGCGGCGTCACCGGGCGGCGGCGGCGCAACCAGGGGCGGTTGGAGAAACTCAAGCAGATGCGCGCGCAACGCGCCGCGATGCTGGGGCCGCAGGGCACCGCCGCGCTGGGGCTGAAGGTTGCCGAGGAAGTCAAATCCAAGACGGTGATCGACGCCGATAACATCTCCAAGAGCTATGGCGACCGCGCCATCATCAAGCCGATGTCGCTGCGCATCCAGCGCGGCGACCGCATCGGCATTGTCGGCGCCAATGGCGCGGGCAAGACGACCTTGCTAAAGATGCTGACCGGCGAATTGCCGCCCGACACGGGCCATGTCCGCGTGGCCAAGACGATCGACGGCATCGTCATCGACCAGCAGCGCAAATTGCTCTCGCCCGACAAGCGCGTGCGCGATGTGCTGACCGATGGCGGCGACTGGGTCGATGTGCGCGGCAGCCGCAAGCATGTCGCGGGCTATCTCAAGGAATTCCTGTTCGATCCCGAGCTTGCCGACGCCAAGATCGGGTCCTTGTCGGGCGGCGAGCGATCGCGCGTGCTGTTGGCGCGCGAATTCGCCCGCACCGCGAGCCTGTTGGTGCTCGACGAGCCGACCAATGATCTTGACCTCGAAACGCTCGATCTGCTCCAGGAAGTGATTGCTGATTTCGACGGGACGGTGCTGATCGTCAGCCATGATCGCGACTTCCTCGACCGCACCGTGACGATCACGCTCGGCCTCGACGGGTCGGGCAAGGTCGATATCGTCGCCGGCGGCTATGAGGATTGGGAAAAGCGCCGCGCGCCGCGCGCCGAGCCTAAACGCACGGCCGCTAAGGCAGAGGCAGCCCCGTCTGCCCCCGCCGCCGCGCCGGCGCGCGCCAAGCTCACCTACAAGGATCAGCGCGATTATGATCTGTTGCCGGCGCGGATCGAAGCACTCGACGCCGCGATCGCGCGCGACGAAGCCGCGATGGCCGACCCCGGGCTTTACGCGCGCGATCCGGCGGCGTTCGACCGGCTGACCAAGGCGGTCGCCGCCGCGCGTGCGGAGAAGGAAACCGCCGAACTGCGCTGGCTGGAGCTTGCCGAGCGCGTCGACGGCTGATCGGCGCCGCTACGCTGCCAGATCGACCGACACGCGCGTGCCGCTGCCGTCGCTCTCCACCGCCACGGTGCCGCCAGCCTGGCGCGCAAAGGCATCGACCAGCTTGGTGCCGAGCCCGCCCTGGCGCGACGCCGGCTTGCGCGGCGCGATGCCGACGCCATCATCGGCGACAGTGATCCGCAATCCCGGTGCCTGCGCCCGGCACATCACGTCGATCCGCCCGCTGTCGCGCCCGGCAAAGGCGTGCTTGGCGGCATTGGTGACCAGCTCGTTGACGACCAGCCCGATCGATACCGCGCGATCCCTGTCGACGGCGACGGCGTCGCTATCGCAATGCAATTCGATATGGCGCTCGAGGCTGAGCGCGTCGGCAAGCGCGGCGCAGAGCTCGCTCAGATAAGTCGAAATCTCGACGGTATCGGCCTGCTGGATGTCGCCGCGATAAAGATGCTGGTGCGCGCGCGAAATGCCCTCGATCCGCGCCTTGGCGGTGGCCAGCGCCTCGGCCGTCGCGGGCTCGGCGCGGCGTTGCTGCAAGTCGAGGAGGCTGATGACGATCGCAAAATTATTCTTCACGCGATGCTCGACCTCGCGCAGGAACAAGTCGCGGTCGGCGATCTGCCGGTTGCGATCGAGCTGCGCCTGGCGCACCGCTTCGCGGAAGACATAAGCGGTCAGCAGCGTGATCACCCCGATGATCGCGACGGCGGCGACCGTTGGCACCGCGGCAGGGCTCGCCATCAGCGATTTGTTGGCGACGGGCATGACGACATACCACGCCCACAGCATCCCCACGGTCAGCGTGATCGTGCCCGACAACAGGCCGGCGAACAGCGTCGCCATCATGATCGGTGGAAAGATCAGCGCCATCGGCGCGACGCCCGGCCAAATCAAATCGAGCAGCGCGCGGACAATCGCCATCGTCCCCAGGCAATTGCCGGCGACCACCAGCTTGGTGACAAGCGGCGGCACGCGCTGTTGATAGCGGCTCGGCAGATCAATGTCCGCGAACAGAGGCTGCAGCCATTTCATGTCGGCGATGCGCGCTTTTTCCTGCGTGAAGTCAATCGACAAAAATCGTTACTGACCTGAACGAATGACGAGCGCTTTTTTATCCGCGCCGGCGAGATCGACGATATATTGCCACGCCACGCGGCCCGATCGCGCGCCGCGCTGCGTGGCCCAGCGCACCGCCTCATCAGGGCGGATCGGCAGGCCGAACGCCACTGCATAACCTTCGACGATCGCCAGATATCCCGCCTGATCGAGGACGTGAAAGCCGAGCGATAGGCCGAAGCGATCGGCAAGCGCCAGCTGGTCATCGATGCTGTCGCGCGGATTGATCGCGCTCGATTGCTCTTCCAGGTTGCGCGGCAGCAGATGCCGGCGGTTGGACGTCACGACGAAGCGCGCATTGCCGGGCCGCGCCTCGGCACCGCCTTCGAGCATCGAGCGCAGGGGCCGCGCGGCGCCGGCAGCATCGAAGCCCAGATCATCGATGAACAGCGCGAAGCCGCGATTCGCCCCTTCGATCGCATCGAACAAGCGCGGCAACGTGGCCAGCGCATCAGACGCGATCTCGATCAGCGCCAGCGCGCCGCCCGCCGCCTGCACATCGGCGACGGCGCTTTTGACGAGCGCCGACTTGCCGGTGCCGCGCGCACCCCAAAGCAGCACGTCATGCGCGGCGTGCCCCGCCGCCAGCCGGGCGAGCGTGTCGCGCAATTCTGCCTTCTGGTCATCGATGCCGAGCAGCAGATGCAACGGCAGCGGCGCGAAATGGCGCGCGGGAATCAGCGCGTCGTTGCGCCATAGATAGGCGGGATGCGCGAGCGGATCGGCAGAAGCGCTGGGCGGCGGCGCCAGCCGGTCAAGCGCGTCGGCGATCCGTTGCAGCGCGGCGGTGGCGTCGTCGGTCATTACCTGCCCTAATGCCGGCTCCCCCCGGCAGCGGCAAGGCGGATCAGCCGAGCGTCTTCAGCAACGCGATGGCGGCAGCGCGATCGGCAAAGGCGGGATCGGCGAGCGCCGCCGCGATATCGACGCGCGCGACATCGTTATCGCCCATGTCGGCGGCAATCTGGGCATGGTGCCAGCGCAGACCGGCATGAGCGGGCGCGATCGCCACCGCCTTGTCGAGCAATTGCCGGCCGGCATCTTCGTCGCCCGCCTGATAGAGCACCCAGCCATAGACATCGACGACTGCCGGGTTGAGCGGCGCGAGATCATAAGCGCGTGCCGCATAGACGCGCGCGACATCGTCCTGCCCGTCACCGCTATAGGCTGCGGCCAGCTCGCCGAGCAGCGCGGCATCGCGATTGCCGACGCGATCGCGCAGCCCCTCCAGCGTGTCGATTGCCGCTGCCCAATCGCCCGCCGCGATCTGCCAATGCGCCGCCAGCCGGAGCGCGGTGGTGTTGCGCGGGTGCTGATCGAGGAACAGCGCGAGCGCGGCGGCCGACTTGGGATGCTGGCCGCTGCGATCATAAGCGTCGATCAGCCGCAGCAACGCCGGCTCGTCGAAGCGAAGATTGGCAGCGCGCTGATAAGCCGAGGCAGCATCGGCGGCGCGGCCCGCGCTCATCAACACATCGCCGACCAGGGTCTGCGCCTGCGGCACGCCGGGATAAACGCGCGCCAGCCGCTGTGCTTCGGCCAGCGCAGCTGCCGGCTGGTGCGCGTCGATCAGACCGCGAATATAGCCGACCGCCGCCACCGGATCGCCCGGCCGTGCTTCGGCGGCGGCGCGCAGATCGTCAAGGCTGTCATCGGTGCCGAAGGGCAAGGTCGTCGCCAGCGCGGGCAAAGCGGCGCGATCGATAAAGCGCGCTGCCCAGTCGCGCTCGCCGGTCGCTTCGAACGCGCGCGCCACCAGAGTCAGCGTGTAGCTGTCGGCGTCGCCCCGGATCGCGACCGGGCGCAGCACGTCGAGCGCGCCGCGCCAGTCGCCCGAGCGCATCAGCGCGCTGGCGAGCAGGCGCCGCGCCGCGATGTTCATCGGCTGTTGGCCGATCACGCGGCGCAACCGCACTACCGCTGGCTGATCGGCGCCATTGGCAAGGTCGAGCATCGCGGTCAGCATCAGCGGCCCGGGCAGATCGGCGAAGCTGCCCGCCATGCGCCGCGCAATGGCTTGCGCGACATCGATCCGCCTGGCGCGCGCGGCCATGACTGCCTGAAGATAAAGCGCCTGCGCGCTGTTCGGTCGCGTGACCAGCGCGCGCCGCGTCGCCGCGAGCATGTCGGTATAGCGCCCCGCTTCGCCCAGCGTCGCGGCATACCCGATCAGTGCGTCGTGATCGGCAGGATCGACCTTCAGCGCCGCTTCGAACCAAGGCAGCGCGGCGGTGAGGCCGTATTGGTCGCGGATCAGCTCGGCACGGAGCACCGTCGCGCGGACGAGGCGCGGATCGATGGCGAGCGCGCGATCGGCTGCGGCGGCGGCACCGGCGAGATCGCCGGTCATCTGGCGCACGCGGCCGAGATCGGCCCAGGCTTGCGCGTCCGCCCCGCCGGAAGCCGCGAGCAGAGTGCCAAGCATCGCTTGGGCGCGCGGGAGATCGCCTTGCTGCGCGAGCGCCAGCGCGGCGATACGAGTGGCATAGCCAGCATAGCGCGGGTCAGCGCGGCGCGCTTCGGCGAGCGCGTGCGCCGGATCGCCCTGAAGCAGATAGGCATGCGCGAAAAGATGATGCGCGCGCGCAGGATCGAACCCCGCATCGACTGCGCGCGTCAGCTCCCCTTGCGCGGCGGGGCCATCGCCCATCGCGAGCATGGCGCGCGCCAACACGGCATGCGCCAGACCCCATTTCGGATCGCGCTGGACGGCGAGATGCGCGTGGAGGCGGGCACTGCTGGCATTGTCGGCGGCGAGCAATGCCAGGCTTTTGCGCAGCTCTTCGCGCGCGGCGGCAGGATCGACCGCGACGGGCATCGAGCGCCATGCCGCAACGCCGGCCGCCATCACCGCCACCCCGGCAAGCGCGATCAACAGTCCGACCAGCCAGCGCCGCAAACGCCCGCTGCCGGAGCGCCGTTTCCAGCCGCGCCGGCGCGCGGTCGCGCCCGGCGCCCCCGCTCCCTCGTTCGTCCCGAGCGCAGCCGAGGAAGTGGCAGCAGGCGAATCGCTTGCGCCACGTGTCTCGACTTCGCTCGACACGAACGGTGAAGGAGTCACGGGATGCACAGCATCCCCGCCCCGCGTCCAATCAGCCCTGGAGTCCATGGGCCTTCATCAAATCATAGAGGGTCGGGCGGCTGATGCCGAGCAGCTTGGCGGTGTTCGAGATGTTCCCTTCGGCTTGGGCGAGTGCATGGCGGACGAGGCGCCGGTCGGTTTCGTCGCGCGCGGCTTTCAGGTTGAGCGGCAAGGGCTCGGCGTCTCCAGCGAGATCGAGGTCGGCGGCGGTCACCAGCTTGCCATCGGCCATGATGACGGCGCGCTTCACCCGGTTTTCGAGCTCGCGGACATTGCCCGGCCAGCCCCACGCATCGATCGCGGCGACGGCATCGGGCGCGAGGCCGTTGACGCCGAGCTTCATCTGGTGGGCGTAACGCTTCAGGAAATGGCGCGCGAGGAGCGACGCGTCGCCCGGCCGTTCGGCCAGCGACGGGATGCGCACGACAATTTCCGCCAGCCGGTAGTAGAGGTCCTCGCGGAAGCGCCCCTCGGCGACCATCGCGTCGACATCTTGGTGCGTCGCGCAGACGATGCGGGTGTCGACCGCGATCGGCTTGCGCCCGCCAATCCGCTCGATCGTGCGCTCCTGCAGGAAGCGCAGCAGCTTGACCTGCAGCGGCAGCGGGATGTCGCCGACTTCGTCGAGGAACAGCGTGCCGCCGTGCGCCAGTTCGATCTTGCCCTCGGTCGTCTTGACCGCGCCGGTGAACGCGCCCTTTTCATGCCCGAACAGCTCGCTTTCGAGCAGCGTCTCGGGGATCGCCGCGCAATTGATCGCGACAAAGGCGCCGCGCCGGCGGGGCGACGCCTCGTGCAGGCCCCTCGCGAGCAGTTCCTTGCCGGTGCCGCTCGCGCCAAGCAGCATCACCGACACATCAGCCGGCGCGACGCGCTCGATAGTCCGCGTGACCTTCAGCATTTCGGGGCTGGCGGTGAGGATGCCGCCGAGTGCGGTAACGCTGGCACCGGCTTCAGCGAGGCGCCGGTTTTCGGCCTCCAATGCCTGGACGTGGAACGCGCGGCCGACGATCATGCCGAGCGCATCGATATCGATCGGCTTCTGGTAGAAATCCCACGCGCCCTGCTCGATCGCGCGCAGGGCACTTTCCCGCGCGCCATGGCCCGACGCGACAATCACCTTGGTATCGGGCTTGAGCGACAGGATCGCGCCGAGCGTCTCGAACCCTTCGGTCACGCCGTCGGGGTCAGGCGGCAGGCCGAGATCGAGCGTCACCACATCGGGCGCTTCGGCGCGCAGCAGGTCGATCGCGGTCGCGCGATCACCGGCGATCAGCACTTGATAGCCGTCATACGCCCAACGCAACTGCCGCTGCAGGCCGTGATCGTCCTCGACGATCAGCAATTTGCGATGCTCGGTCATGCGGCTTTCCCCAAGGTTTCAGCAGTTGCGCGCGGCAGGGTAACGCGGAAGCGCGTGCCCTCCCCTTCACGGCTCGCGACCGTCACGCTGCCGCCCATCGCCTCGGCGAGCTGGCGCGCCTCGAACGCGCCGAGGCCGAAGCCATTGGGCTTGGACGAGACGAACGGCTTGAACAGCTTGTCACGCACAAAGCTGGGCGACATGCCGTCGCCCCGATCGATCACATCGATCGCGACCGTATCAGCCATGACGGCAAGGGCGATCATCACCGGCTCGGTCGGTGGGCTTGCTTCGATCGCGTTCTGGACGAGATGGTCGAGCAACTGGGCCAAGCGCGCTTCGTCGGCGAGCGCGACCGCCTCAGGCGTGCCGCGCGTCACGATCGGGTGCTGCGCCCGGCGGCGGCGCGCAATGTCTTCGAGCAGCGGCATGACGGCGAGCGCACCGACCGGATCGCCACGCGGCCCGTGATGCTGCGACAGCCGCGCGAGCAGATCGTTCATCCGAGTCGCCGAATCGTTGAGCGTGGCGATCATGTCGGCGCGGAAATCGGGATTGTCGGCATGGCGCTCGGCATTGCGCGCGACCAGCGTCAACTGGCTGACCAAATTCTTCAGGTCGTGGAGGATGAAGGCGAAGCGGCGGTTGAATTCATCGAATCGCTGTGCCTCGCCCAGCGCCTGCTGCGCGCGCGCCTCGGCGAGGTAGCTGGCGACCTGGCGGCCGGCGAGGCGCAGCAGATCAAGGTCTTCCCAATCGGGCCGGCGATCGACCGGCGGCCGCGCGAGCACAATCGCCCCGGCGAGTTGATCGCGGTGGATGAGCGGCGCGAGCACCCAGGCATCGACCCTATCGACCAGTGATTGCGGGACGGCACCGAGTTCTTCGGCGTCGGCGCTGCCGTTGCGCACCGCGTCGAGTTCAATAATCCGCCCGGTCGCGGCGAGATAGGCAGCGAGATGCGCGGTGGTTGCCGGGCTCAGCACATCACCCTCTGACCAGCGCCACGCCGCCGCCTGGCCGAGCCCGGCGCCATCAGGCACCAGCAGCAGCCCGGCGGGCGATGAGGTAAGTTCGGCAATAGCGGTCACGATACGCTGCTCGAGCGGCGCGGCGCCCTCGCCCGGCTGGCCGAGCGTGTCGGTGAAACGCAGCCACTCGGCGCGGTAATCATAGCGGTGCGAGAAAAGATGCTTGGCGAGCTTCACCTTGAGCCACGCCTTGAGCCAGGGCGACGAGGCGAAAGTGATGATCGCGGTCGTCGTGCCGAGGATGAACGCTGTCTGCCACAGGGGCGCCGCCGTGCCGCCGACCGCGCTGATCGCGCTGGTCGCCAGCGCCATCAGTCCGACATAAAGCACGATCGCCGCGCCGATCAGCGACTGATAGGTCACCGCGCGCGACACGCGGAGCGTCCAGTCGCCATCGCGCACCACGGCCAGCGCGAACAACGGCGCAGCGAGCAGCGTTCCGACCCCGCGCACGACCATCAGCCATTGGCCGCCCGCGCTGCCATCCAGATAAGCCCAGCCCGCCACGCCCAGATCGAGCGTCCACAGTGCCGCCAGCGCGACCAGCGCCAGGCGAATACCGCCGCGCGCATTGCCCGCGACCGCATCGAACAGATGATGCACCAGCACCAGCGCCGTCATCGCCGCCATCATCGCGAGTACGGCATCGACCGAAGCGAGCGTCGCCAGTTCCGCCGCTTGCCTGGTCGCCGCCTCAGCAATCGCCAGCGCCCCGCCGATACCGATCAGCAATGCGACGATTGCGTAGAGCCACCAGATCGCGACGGCTGCGCCACGCCGCTGCCCGTCGCGCCGAACCAGCGCCAGCATGAACGCCAGCCAGCCGAGCGACCGCGCCTTGCCGGCGAGCGCGCTCATCACATCGTCAGCGCCGATCCCCGCCATGGTCAGCGCCCATAGCGCGGTCAGCGCCAGCGCCACGACATAAGCGCGACGCGGTAACCCCGGTCGCGCGCGCGCGCCTTCGTTCAACGCCAGCGCGCCGAACAGCAAGGCGGTGAGCGCGTGGCTCCACAGGATCAGCGTCGCGGCCATCGGTGCGCTACCGGGCCCCTTCGGGCCAAAGCACGACGCGCACCGTCTGCAACAGGATCAACAGATCGAGGAAAGGCGAATAATTCTTGGCGTAATAGAGGTCGTATTCGAGCTTCTGGCGCGCATCCTCGATCGAGGCGCCATAGGGATAGTTGATCTGCGCCCAGCCGGTAATGCCGGGCTTCACCATGTGGCGCTCAGCATAATAAGGCAGCTTCTGTTCGAGATCGTCGACGAATTGCGGGCGTTCCGGGCGCGGGCCGACAAAGCTCATCTCGCCCTTCAGCACGCTCCACGCCTGCGGAATTTCATCGATGCGCAGCTTGCGGATGATGCGGCCGATGCGAGTAATGCGCGGGTCGTCCTTCTCCGCCCACACCGCCACGCCCGGTGCTTCGGCATCCTGCCGCATCGAGCGCAGTTTCACGATGTCGAAGCCCTGATTATAGAGCCCGACGCGGCGCTGGCGGTAGAAGACGGGCCCCTTGCTTTCGAGCTTGATGGCAATCGCCACGCCCAACAGCAGCGGCGCGGCAACGATGAGCAGCACGGTGCTCGCGGCGATGTCAAACAGCCGCTTGAACGCGCTCGACAGCATCCGGCTCGAGGAGAAACCGTCGGAGAAGATCAGCCAGCTCGGGTTGACGCTGTCGAGGTCGACGCGGCCGGTCTCGCGCTCGAGGAAGGTCGAGATTTCGTTGACATGGACGCCCGTCGTCTTGATCCGCAATAAGTCCTTGAGCGGCAGCGCGTTGCGGCGCTCCTCCAGCGCGAGCACGACTTCGCTGGCGTTCAACAGCACGACGTGATCGGCAAGATTGTAAATCGCGTCGCGCGCAATCGCCTCAGGGATCACGCGATTGGCCTCGCTCATCGAGACATAGCCGACGACCACGAACGCCGCGCCCGGCCGCTGGGCGAGATGCTTCAGCCGCTGCGCGCGCTGGCCGGCGCCAAGCACGACGATGCGGCGCTTGAACACCTGATGCCCCAGCGTCTTGCCAAGCAGGATGCGCAGCGCGAGCAGGAAGACGACCGACAGGGCCATCGCGTAGAGCAGCGTTGATCGCCATAAGCCGAGCGTCGGCACCAGGAAGAACAGCGCGCTCTGCGCCAGTCCGCCAAGCGACACCGATACCAGCAGCCGCGCCGTCGCGAAGCGCAGCGATTGCAGCGCCTGCGCGCCGTAAACCCCCACCGCGACCATCGCGATGTGGAGCACGACGATGAAAGTCGCGATCTGCGGCAGTCTTGTCGTGAACGGCGTCGGCACCTGACCGATCTGGCTCGCGCGCAGCGACCATGCCGCTTCCGCAGCCAGCCCAAGCATGATGAGATCGAGCAAGCCGAGCAGCAGCACGGCGTTGGGCACATATTGCTTGAACAGCCTGATCATCGTGCCGCCCTTCTAGCTACGGCCTGTAAATAATTCCGACACCAAGCCACGCTGTCGCAGAAATTGACAAACAAAGATTGAACAGAGCCGCTAGAGCGGATCAAAACCGCACGAGCATCGTTGGCGAGGCGGAGCGATTCCGGCTGATGCCGGCGCGAACAGGTGGAGACGAGAATGCGCCATAGCCCTGCCCTTGCCTTGTTGATGACCACGGCCATCCTGTCCGGGACCACCGCGCCGCTGGCCGCGCAGACGGCGCAGACCAAGCCCGACACGGCCGGCCAGGAAGCGATGGAGCCGCTACGCGATACCGGCATCAAGAAAACGAAGATTCCCGAAGTGCTCCAGCTCGCGGCATCGGCACCCTACTCACTGGTCGGCATCAAGACTTGCGTGCAGATCAATCGCGAGATCATCGCGCTGGATGGGGCGCTGGGCCGCGACATCGATCAACCCGCCGAGCAGCGCGGCCAATCGGCCGAACTCGGGGCGGCGGCGGCGCGGGCGGCAGTCAACACGCTGATCCCCGGCCTTGGGCTGGTCAAGGTCATCACCGGTGCGGACAAGGCGCAACGCCGCGCCGAAGCGGCGGTTTATGCTGGCGCGGTACGGCGCGGCTTTCTGAAAGGCGTGGGCCTGAGCCGGGGGTGCAAGCCGCCTGCCGCCCCGCTGCATGAAGCGGTGCTCGACGTGCCGGAACTGCCGGAGACTGACGGCAAGGGCAATTAATCCGTTGGGTTGAAGCCGCGCAGCTTGGCCATCCGCGTGTCGAGCGTCGCGGCGGCGGCGGTGATGGTGGTATCGGGCTGTGCCATCGCAGCCGGATCGAACCGCGCTTCCGGCGCCTTGGCGTCGCGACCGGCGATCGCTGCTATTGCGTCCAGGTCGGCGATGGTCGGGGTGATGCCGAAAAGCGGCAAGATGCGGCCGGCGACCACGTCCGGCAGCGCGGCGTAATCGATCGCGATGCCGTTGCGCGTGTTCGACAAGCCGTCGATCGCCCGGTCGATCAGGTCGCCAAGGCGTGCGGCATAATGCTCGATCGCCGACTGCCCCGGCGCCGGCGCCGCTTTCACCATATGCGAGCCGGGGCGGCGGAGGTGTGACGCCAGGATCGCTGCCGGATCGCGGTAGAGCACTACCCACGGCGTCTCCGGGAAAGCCTGCTCGAACAAGGGCAGCGCGCTAAGGTGCCAGCTGTCGAGCTTGATGACGAGCTGCTGCCGGTCGGGTCGGCTGCGGGCGAGCGCCGTCACCATCGCGGCGAGTATCGCCGGGTCGCCGCGATCGACGACCTTGTCGACCGGATCGGGCTCGGAAAACGCCGCAACGCCAGCGCACGCGCCGATCATCCGCGCCGCCAGCGTCGATCCGCAGCGCGACAGATGGAAGATCAATCCGGCCGGCTTTACCGGAGCGCAGGGCATCGTCGTCGCCAGCGCATCGAGCCGCGTCCGCCAGTCGATCAGCCGGTTGAGCGGACTGTACCGCGCGGGCGCGATGGCTTCCTCATAAAAGGGCGCATCGAAGGTTGCTTTGCCGGCATGCAGCCAGCGGATAACGGCGCCATCGGGAGCTTGCAAAATCGCCGCCGGCAGCCAGCCGGGCGGTGGCCAATGATCGACGGGTGGAGCGGTTGGCGGCAACGCGATCGCCGTGCTCAGCGTTTCTTCGCTAATGTCGATGCCATCCGCCGCTGCCAGCGGGGCAAGCGCCGCCGCCAGCGCTTCCGGCCGATCATGCGCGGCGAGCGACGCGTGCAGATCGTGGCGCTCGCGCAGCCAGGCGCGCAGCCGATCGAGATCGGGGTTAGACCTTTGCAATTGCACCCCGCCCCCCTAGCATCCCCCCGATGATTGCCGACTTCGCTACCGCGCCCGGCGATGGGCAACAAGCCTCGGCCCTGCCCGATCGCAAATGCCTGGCGCCACGCTTTGACGTCGATGCGCTGGTCGCCGATCTCGCGACAATCACCGGATCGGGCACCGGTTGGACGCCCCATTTCGTCTCCGCCAACTATGCCGGCGACTGGAGCGCGATTCCGCTGCGCGCGCCCGCCGGCGAGACGCACCCGATCCGCCAGATATTCTCGGACCCGACCGCGACCGACTGGGTCGACACGCCCGCCCTCGCCGCCGCGCCCGCGATCCGTGCGGTGATTGGCGCGATCGGTGATCCGGTTCAGTCGGTCCGGCTGATGCGGCTCGCGCCGGGCTCGGCGATCCACCGGCACCATGACCATGACCTCGCTGCCGAAGAAGGGCATGCGCGCTTGCATGTACCGATTACGACCAATCCAAAGGTGCGCTTCCTGCTCAACGATGTCGCCGTGCCGATGCAGCCGGGCGAGCTGTGGTATCTCCGGCTCGCCGATCCGCATGAGGCAGTGAATGCGGGCACGACCGACCGCGTGCACCTCGTCATCGACATCATCGCGGGCGATTGGCTGCGCGGGCTGCTGACGAGATAAGGCGGCGGGCTTGGCGCATTTACCACCGGTCCGATCCAGTGTAGCGTCCACGCCAAAATCAAACGGGTCGCATCCTGCTCACAGCCGAAAGGGCCAATGCATGTTTCTGCGTCCTCTAGTCGCTGCCACGCTGATTGCCCTTACGGGTAGTGCGATTGCTCAGCCCATAATTCTGAAGCCACGGCCAAACATGATCGTGGTGCCGCCACCACCAGCGCAAACGCTGACCGTCGTTTACACCGGCACCTTCGTGAGCGGCGTGATCCTGACCACCAACCCGAAGGTCGATTTCAAATGCAGCGGCCTCGATCCGTCAGCCGCCGTGCCCAAGGTCCAGAAAAGCTGCTCGGCCAGCTTTCCCGCCAAAAGCTATGTCGATCTTTATGCCAAGCGGATTACCGGTCTTGGCTCTGCGACACTCACTCAAATCTCCGGCAAGGCGTGGGGTGGCGCGTGTGCCAATCAAGGGCCGATTTGCACGATCCATATGGACAAGCCGCAGCTGGTCGCGGTGGTCGACGTTCAATAACGCTTGACCACTAAGCGGCTCGGACTCCTCACTTGCACGCATAAGAAAACGCCGGTGGGATTGCTCCCGCCGGCGTTTCTTTGTTTCGGTAGCGAGGAACGACGCGGCGGAGCCGCGCCGTCGGTCCTGCGGTAAGCCGCAGGCCGGCCGTTTCCGATTTCGTCTCCGGCGCAGCGCGTTCGCGCTGCGCCGATGCGAAATCAGAAGTCCATGCCGCCCATGCCGCCCATGCCGCCGCCCATTGCGGGAGCCGGCTTGTCTTCGGGCAACTCGGCGATCGTCGCTTCGGTGGTGATCAGCAGACCGGCGACCGAGGCCGCGTTCTGCAGCGCGGTGCGCACCACCTTGGTCGGATCGATCACGCCCGCCGACACCAGATTCTCATAGGTGTCGGTCGCGGCGTTGAAGCCGAACGACGTGTCGCTCTGGTCGAGCAGCTTGCCCGAGACGACCGCGCCGTCATGGCCCGCATTGGCCGCGATCTGGCGGACGAGCGAGGTCAGCGACTTGCGGACGATATCGATGCCGCGAGTCTGGTCCTCGTTCGCGCCGGTCAGGCCCTCGAGCGCCTTGGTCGCATAGAGCAGTGCGGTACCGCCGCCGGGGACAATGCCCTCTTCGACCGCCGCGCGGGTGGCGTGCAGCGCATCGTCAACGCGGTCCTTGCGCTCCTTCACCTCGACCTCGGTCGCGCCGCCGACCTTGATCACCGCCACACCGCCGGCAAGCTTGGCGAGACGCTCCTGGAGCTTCTCGCGGTCGTAATCGCTGGTGGTCGCGTCGATCTGCTGGCGGATCTGCTCGGTGCGCGCCTTGATCGCGTCCGCATCACCAGCGCCATCGACGATGGTGGTGTTGTCCTTGTCGATCGACACGCGCTTGGCGGTGCCGAGCATGCCGAGCGTGACACTCTCGAGCTTGATGCCGAGATCTTCGCTGATGACTTCACCCTTGGTGAGCACCGCGATGTCTTCCAGCATCGCCTTGCGACGATCGCCGAAGCCCGGCGCCTTGACTGCGGCGACCTTCAGGCCACCGCGCAGCTTGTTGACGACGAGCGTGGCGAGCGCCTCACCCTCGATATCCTCGGCAATGATCAGCAGCGGACGACCCGACTGCACGACCGCTTCCAGAATCGGGAGCATCGCCTGCAGGTTCGACAGCTTCTTCTCATGGATGAGGACGTACGGGTCGTTGAGTTCAACCGTCATCTTCTCCGGGTTGGTGATGAAGTACGGGCTCAGATAGCCACGGTCGAACTGCATGCCCTCGACGACGTCGAGCTCGAATTCGAGACCCTTCGCCTCTTCGACGGTGATCACGCCTTCCTTGCCGACCTTTTCCATCGCCTCGGCGATCTTCTCGCCGACTTCACGATCGCCATTGGCCGAGATGATGCCGACCTGGGCAATCTCGTTCGAGCCGGCAACCGCCTTGGAACGGGCCTTCACGTCGTCGACAACCTTGGCGACGGCAAGATCGATGCCGCGCTTCAGGTCCATCGGGTTCATGCCGGCGGCGACCGACTTCATGCCTTCACGCACGATCGCCTGAGCGAGCACGGTGGCGGTGGTGGTGCCGTCACCGGCAATGTCGTTGGTCTTGGAGGCAACTTCGCGCACCATCTGCGCGCCCATATTCTCGAACTTGTCCTTGAGTTCGATTTCCTTGGCGACAGTAACGCCGTCCTTGGTGATACGGGGTGCACCGAAGCTCTTGTCGATCACGACGTTGCGGCCCTTCGGCCCTAGCGTGACCTTGACGGCATCGGCGAGGATATCGACGCCCTTCAAAATGCGTTCACGCGCATCGCGCGAGAATTTTACGTCCTTGGCTGCCATGTGACTGCCCTTTCCTGGTTAAGTTCGTCACCCCAGCGAAAGCTGGGGTCGATTGCGGCCAGCGCCGCGGTTGAGGCTTGCGATCCCAGCTTTCGCCGGGATGACGGATCGTCAGCCGACGATTCCCAGCCCGTTGGCCTCAGCCAACAATGCCGAGAATATCGCTTTCCTTCATGATCAGCAGGTCTTCGCCGTTCACCTTCACTTCGGTGCCGGACCACTTGCCGAATAGAATGCGGTCGCCGGCCTTGACGTCGAGCGGCGTCACCTTGCCGTCTTCCGCCTTGGCGCCGGTGCCGGCGGCGACGACTTCGCCTTCCTGCGGCTTTTCCTTGGCGGTGTCGGGAATGATGATGCCGCCGGCCGTCTTTTCCTCGGCCTCGACGCGGCGGACGAGAACACGATCGTGCAACGGACGAAAGTTCATGCGTCTCCCTTTCTTCATGAATAAGCTGCTTTTAGCACTCACCCAATGCGAGTGCTAGCGATGGTGCATATGGTTCTTACGGCGCGCGCCGTCAATGCTGTCGGGCAGGAATTTTCGCCGGCGAAGCGATCTCGATCGGCAGCAATCCCCAGCGTGCGCGCTGCGACCAGCGCCACAGCAGCGGTGCCGCGACAGCCGCGAGGCCGAACGCGAGGCCGGCCCACACGCCGACCGCGCCCCAATGCAGCCAGAAACCGAGCAAGATCGCCGTGCCGAAGCCGCCGACCCAATAGCCCAGGCCGGCGATGATCATCGGCCAGCGCGTGTCCTGCAGGCCGCGCAGCGCCCCCGCCGTCACCACTTGCGCGCCGTCGAGCAGCTGGAACAGCGCGGCGACCGCAAGCAGTTTCACCGCCAGGGCTACCGTCGCCGCGTTCGCCGGATCGCCGGTATCGAGATAGATGCCGACGAGCAGCAGTGGGGCCACCCACATAACGAGCGCGGTCAGCGCCATCACGCCGATGCCGGTCGCGATCGTCGTCCAGCCGGCGCGGGTGATCCAGGCATTGTCCCGCGCGCCATAGGCCATGCCCACGCGCACCACGCCGGCCTGCGCGATCCCGAGCGGAATCTGGAAGGCCAGCGACGCAATGTTGAGCGCGACCGCGTGCGCGTTAACCGCGACCACCCCGATCAGCCCCATCAGGATCGACGCACCGCCGAACAGCGCGCCTTCCATCGTGAACGCCAGCGCGATCGGGATGCCGAGCCGGGCAATCTCGCGCAGCCGCGACCATTCGGGCCGCCACCAGCGCCCGAACAAGCGGAAGCGCCGCGCGCGGCGATCCGTCATGACCACGAGCGCATAAGCCAGCGCGGTCAGCGCTGCGGTGATGATGCTCGCCAGCCCCGACCCCATCAGCCCTAGCGCCGGCGCGCCGAGATGGCCGAACACCAGCACCCAATTGCCGAAAATGCCCGCGCCCAGCGCCAGTGCGGTGATCGCGACGGACCAGCCCGGTCGACCAAGCGCCGCAAGCGTACCGCGCATTGTTTGCGAAGCGATCATCAGCGGCATCGCGCCAGTGGCGAGGCCCATCAGGTTCCAGGTGAGCAGGCTGTAGAGGAACACGCCGAGCGTCGCCGCCGCGAAATCGACCGGCCCCAGCCGCGAGACGAAGATCACATCGACCGCGAACACCGCCATCTGCAGCAGATTGGCGCCAACGAGCGGCGCCGCCAGCCGGACCAGCGCGGCAAGCTCACCGCGCCAATCGGCAGGCGCCCGGGCGGTCAGCGCCGGCGACGAGGTGAGCTGCGACTCCATGGGCCGGCCGCCTTAGCAGCGGCGATTGCGCCCGGCTTGCGCAAAATGGCGCCATCGAAACGTTTCATAACCGGAATCCACCGTCTTGGTTACATAATACTCCGCATTTACGACTGCGCGATACTCGGCTAGGACAAGGCTGACGCGATCGACGGGAGACTGGTCTTGAAGCTGCTCGCAACTGTCTGGAAGATTCTGGTCGGCATCAAGGATGCGCTGGTGCTGGTGGCGATGCTGCTGTTCTTCGGCAGCCTCTTCGCCGCGCTGAATGCCAAGCCGGCCAAGCATTTCGTCAGCGACGGCGCGCTGGTGATCGATTTCAACGGCAGCGTTGTCGAGCAGCCCGAGGCGCCCAAGACGTTCGACTTTGGCGACAACTCCGGTCCGCGCCAGCTGCGACTGCGCGATGTTGTCCGGGCGATCAATCTCGCCAAGACCGATGCCAAGGTCAAAGCGATCGTCATCGATCTTGATGGCTTCGAGGGCGGCTACCCCGCCGCGATGAGCGAGATCGGCCATGCGCTGGGTGCGGCGCGCGCTGCCGGCAAGCCCGTGCTCGCTTATGCAACCGCTTATACGGACAGCGGCTATCGCCTCGCCGCCAATGCTTCCGAAATCTGGATGAACCCGATGGGCGGCACGCTGTTCACCGGGCCCGGCGGCAACCAGCTCTATTATAAGGGCTTGCTCGACAAGCTGGCGGTCAATGTCCACGTCTATCGTGTCGGCAAGTTCAAGTCGTTCGTCGAGCCTTATATCCGCGCCGACCAGTCACCCGAAGCCAAGGAAGCGAGCCAGGCGCTCTATTCGGCGCTGAAGGATGACTGGCGCGAGCAAGTGACGAAGGCGCGGCCCAAGGCGCAGGTCGATGCGTTCCTCGCCCAGCCCGGCCAGCTGATCAAGGCCGAGCATGGCGACATGGCGGCGGCCAATCTGAAGGCGGGACTCGTCGACAAGCTCGGCGATCCGCTCGCCTTCAACAAGCGCGTCGCGGAACTCGCCGGCCAGGTGTCGGGCAAAGCCGAAGGCACGTTCAACACCATCAAGTTTGATGACTACATCGCCGCCAACCCGCTGCCGACGAGCGGCGACGCGATCGGCGTGCTGACCGTTGCCGGCGATATCGTCGACGGCAGCGCCGGCCCCGGTACCGCGGCGGGCGAGACGGTGACCAAAGCGATGCTCAACGGGCTCGCCAAGAAGGATCTGAAAGCCCTTGTCGTGCGCATCGATTCGCCCGGCGGATCGGCGCTCGCGTCAGAGCGCATCCGTCAGGCGATCCTGGCTGCCAAGGCGCAGGGCCTGCCCGTCGTCGTCTCGATGGGCTCGGTCGCCGCGTCGGGCGGCTATTGGGTCGCGACATCGGGCGATACGATCTTCGCCGAGCCCAACACCATCACCGGCTCGATCGGCATTTTCGGCATCATCCCGACCTTCGAGAACAGCCTGAAGAAGATCGGCATCACGTCCGACGGCGTGAAGACCACGCCGCTGAGCGGCCAGCCCGACGTGTTCGGCGGCACCAGCCCCGAAGTAGACGCGATCCTGCAATCGGATATCGAACAAGGCTATCAGCGCTTTATCAGCCGGGTGTCGCAAGCGCGGCACTTGACGACCCAGCGCGTCGACGAGATCGGCCAGGGCCGCGTCTGGATCGGCGGCAGCGCGCACCAGCTGGGTCTGGTCGATCGCTTCGGCACGCTCGACGACGCGATTGCCGAGGCGGCGCGCCGCGCCAAGCTCGACCCCGCCAAGGTGCACGCCGAATATCTCGAAAAGCAGCCGAGCAAGTGGGAAGTCGCGCTTGCCAATCTGCTCCACAAGAATGACGATGACGACGCCTCGGGCAATGGCGGCGATGCCTTCGCGATTATCGCCCGCCAGCAGCACGCGCTGCTCAATCAGGCGATCGGCGATGTGAAGCGATTGACGCAGGGCGGATCGGTGCAGGCGCGCTGCCTGGAATGCGCAGGCTTCGCCCCCGCTCATGGCGCCCCGGCCGACGCCAGCCTGTGGAGCCTGGCGCTGGCCCGCTTCGGCCTGTGATCGCCATAAGAGCGGCGACGGCTGAGGATGCAGCGTCGATCGCAGCGATTTATGCGCCTTATGTGCTGAGCGGCACGGTTTCGTTCGAGACCGAAGCGCCCGACACGCGCGCGATGCGTGCTCGGATGACGGCGTCGAACGGGCTCTACCCATGGCTCGTTGCCACCAATGGCGACCCGGAGGGCGGCGGTGTGCTCGGCTATGCCTATGCCGGCCAGTTCCGCGATCGGCCAGCGTATCGCTATGTCGTCGAAACCTCGATCTACATGTCCGGGCCTATCCAGGGCCAGGGCACCGGGCGGCTGCTCTACGAAGCACTGATCGACACGCTGCGCGCGCAGGGCTTCACTCAGGCGATTGGCGTGATCGCGCTGCCCAATGACGGCTCGATCCGGCTGCACGAATCGGTCGGCTTTCAGCGCGCCGGCATCTACCGCTCGGTTGGCTACAAACAGGGCCAGTGGATCGATGTCGGCTTTTGGCAATGCGAGCTCAACGAGAGCCGCGTGCCGCCGGTCGAGCCGCGCCCGTTCAGCAAGGTGGGGGTGGTGCGGGGATGATCGCGCTGGCGCTCCTGCTCGAAACGGCAGCGCTGCCGACAAGGACACCGATCGCCACGCTGCCGATCGCGCCAGCCAAGACAGTTGACCGGGTCGAGACGACGCGCGTCGATTTCGCGCCGGCCCAGGCGATGCCCGCGCATTACCACACCGTCCCGGTCGTCTGCTTCGTCGCCCAAGGCAGTTTCGAGGTCTCGATCGGGGATGCGCCGGTGCGTATCGTCAGCGAAGGCGAAACGACGCTCGAGCCGGCAGGCACCGTTGTCCATTATTTCCGCAATCGGTCGACCACCGCGCCGGCGCGACTACTGTGTGCGTCGCTGGCCGGCCATGACGATCACCAGTTGAACGTGATGCTCGATCCCGCCCATCGCTGACTGATCTTGCACATCCGCCTAGTCAGTGCTATATTGCTAGCATGATAGCAGAAAACGACGCCAAGACACAGCGCAAGCAGTTCAACGTCTATCTGCCGCCCGAGCTGATCCGGCGCGTCAAATATCGCGCGATCGACGATCAGCTCTCGCTGTCGGACCTCGTCGAGCGCGCGCTCAAGGACTACCTCGCCAAGGATACGCCTGATGCAGATCGGTGATGTCAAACTGCCCGCCGGCTTCGGCCTGACCGTGCAGCCGATGCTGCATGTCGACGACATGGGCGCCACGATCGCGCTGTTCGAGGCGATCGGCGCCAGGGTGCTGTTCGGCAGCCGCGATGGCGACTGGGCGTTGCTCGCCTTTGGTGACAGCCGGCTCAGCCTGCTCGCCCACCCGCCGGGCGACGACCCGGCGCAGATCGTGGAGCTTCAATTCGCGTCGAGCCACCCGCTCGAAGCGCTGGAGAGCTATCTGATGGATCACTATCCCGATCGCGTCGAGCGATGGCTGACCGACGAGGCGTTCGGCCGCATGCTGAGGCTGCGCACGCCCGACGGCACGCTGATCAAGGTGATCGAGGTTGAGCGGCACCTGATCGACTAGCTGATCAATCGCTTTGATATGCCGGCAGTGCCAGCTTCCAGCGGATCGCCGCCGCCCGCAGCGCAAAGCCGGCGCCTGCCGCGATCGCCGCTGCGGGCACGACCGCGAGCCCGAGTGTAACCAACGCGACGAACAGACTCGCAGCCAGTGCGGCGGCGGTGACGTAGATTTCGGGCCGCATGATGATCGAGGGTTCGCCCGCAAGCACATCGCGGATGATGCCGCCGACGCACGCTGTGACGACGCCCATCAGCGCCGCCGGCACCACCGGAACGCCATAGGCCAACGCTTTGCCCGCACCGAAAACGGCATAGGCAGCGAGGCCGACGGCATCGAGCCAGTCGAGCGCCTGTTCCCGCCACCAACGCGCCGGCGTGCTCCAAACGAGGAACGCAACGCTCAGGCACACCAGCGCGGCGCGGCTGTCATGCACCCAGAACACCGGCGCGCCGATCATCAGGTCGCGCACCGTACCGCCGCCCACCCCGGTGACGAGCGCGAAGAACGCCGAGGTGACGATCGTCTGCCCCCGCCGCGCCGCCGCCAGCGCGCCGGACGCCGCGAAAACCGCGAGCCCGGCAAGATCGAGCCAGGGGCCAATGGCAGCGGGCAGCGTGGCGAAGGGCGGTGGCAACATGTCGGTCGGGATAATCGAGGGCGGAGCGCTGCGGAAGTGGCGCGGCAAATCGGCAGCCGACGAAAGCAGGGGCGGCGACCCGGCGCCCCAAAAAAGCAAATGGGGGCCAGCATTGCTGCCGACCCCCGGTCGCCGGACCTTGACCCGCCTTGGCTTTCCTTTCGGTCCACCCGCGCCATCTGGTTTCGGCGGCTCGCTATCACCCCGCGTCGCTGGCGCGACACCTGGGCTTCGCGATCCGGTCACCGGGGCGGGGGCTGTAATCTGAGGTGGTTTTACCCACGCAGACCCACGCTTCCCGCCTCGATGGCCTTCCCTCGCCGTTGCTTGCGCATCGGGGAGGTTCGGGCACCGGCTCCGGCTCGATCCTGGGGGCAACCTGCGCTTGCGCGTCGGCGCTTCGTGGATCGGGGATCGGCACCCCACCCTGTTCTCGTCGCCGGGCTTGCGGCCAGCGTCTCGATCAGGGTCTAAGCTTTTGGTTTCGCTTCGGTTTCCCGTCGTTTCAACCGTTCTGCTTACAGGTCTGATGCTGTCATCGATCGCGAGTCGCGCAAAGCACGAAGCGCTCCCCATGGGCTGTGGATAACGTGGAAATCGTTGAAGCCAGGTCGGCCCGATGAGGTGCCGAGCGAATCGCCAGCTGAGAAGCCCTCGCGCCCTTCACCATCGCTGCGTGACAATCATATGAAATCCTGCGCCAAATATCGAAGCGCCACGACTCCGTCACGCGGATGGGCTAAGCCGAGGCTAAATCAGCCAAGGAGGCCCGCCATGACGACTCGCACCGCATCCGCTCGCTACGACGGCTTTGGCCGCGAGGGCAAAGGCCATGTCGCGACGCAATCGGGTATCCTCAACGAAACGCCCTACGCCTTCAACACCCGCTTCGGTGACGAGCCCGGCACCAATCCCGAGGAATTGATCGCCGCCGCGCATGCCAGCTGCTTCACCATGGCGCTGAGCTTCGCGCTCGCCGGCGCGGGCTACACCGACGGCACGCTGGAGACGACCGCCAAGGTGACGCTTGCGCAGGAAGGCGGCAATTTCACCATCACGCGATCGGACCTCGAGCTCCACGCAACCGTCCCGGGGATCAGCGAAGAGCAGTTCGCCGAACTCGCTGCCGGCGCCGAAGCGAATTGCCCGGTTTCAAAGCTGTTCAAGGCGGAAATTACGCTGACGCATCACCTGAACGCCTAGCGTTCGGGCTTACAAAAAGCCGAAGCCGAACCACAGCCTGATGATCCCGATGACGATCACCAGGATGTTGAGGTTACGCCCGGCGCTCCCCTTGGCAAGCACGCCAATGACGAGGCCGACCACCGCGATCATGATCGCGAGGTAATTGACGCTGCCGAGGAACGGCACGACGCCGATCAGCGTGAAGGGCAAGGCGCACAGCGCGATGAGCACCGAAAGGATGTTCAGCATATCCATAACATGGTTAGCTGTGTTACTTCTGTCAAGCACTTCGCGCTGATTTCGTGCTGTCGAAAACGATATGCCCAACGCTTCTTTAACCGATGTTGCCGCAAAACAGCCGCCAATGCGCGGGAGCGATTGAGATGGTGGCACGGCGGTTACGGGCACGCGGCCTGGCGCTGGCGCTTTGGGCGCTGCCGCTGGTGCTGTCGCTCGCCGCGTGCCAGCGCAATCCCGACGCCGGCAATGTCGATTCGCTTGATGCCGAGCTGGCCGATCGCAACAACGCCGCCAATGCCCGCGACCCCGCAATGGTGAGCGCGCTGCAGGACGAGATCATGGTCGACCCGCAACTCGCGCAATCGGCCAATCACGATGCAGTGCGCCCGCCCGCCAAGCCCTATGCTGCTCCGGTCCCGACCGATGCGACGACCGCGCGCCCGCCCGCGCCGGTCGATACCGCCAGCCTTCGCCACGCCCCCGCTGCCGATGCCAAAGCGGGCTGCCCCGATTGCGGTGCGGCGAAAAGCGCGGTGACGCTGGGCGCGCTCGCGCAGCGCCAGCGCAATCGCAGCACCGCGGCGTGCGGTGGCCGCATCGGTTATTCCGCTGCTTGGGCCAATCGCCTGCCCGCCGATGTGCCGCTTTACCCTGACGCGCGCGTGATCGAAGCGGCCGGCAACAGCGAGGGCGGCTGCAATCTGCGCGTCGTCAGCTTCTCCTCGCCCGCCGCGCCCGCGACCATGATCGACTGGTATTATACCCGCCTCTCCCAGGCCGGCTTTTCCGCCGAGCATCAGACCGACGGCAATCGCGACGTGCTGGGCGGCACCCGCGACCGCGATGGCGGCGCCTATGTGATCTACGTCACCCGCCGCGACGATGGCGGCAGCGACGTCGACCTCGTCACTAACAACGGCAACTGACAGCAAGCCTTCGCAAGCCCGCGCATTCGCGCTAACGCGGCGCTGATGGCACCTATTCTCCTCGTCATGCTCGGCGGCGCGCTGGGATCGGCGGCCCGACTGTTGGTCGGGCGCGCGATGACGACGCTGCTCGGCGCGGGCTTTCCGTGGGGGACGCTGACGGTCAATCTGGTCGGCGGGCTGGCGATGGGTTTGCTGGCGGGCGGCCTTGCGAAACTGACGGTGCCGGGGGAACCTTGGCGGCTATTGCTCGGCGTCGGCGTGCTCGGCGGCTTCACCACCTTCTCGGCCTTCGCGCTTGATGCCGCGACGATCATCGAGCGCGGCGATTGGGGCGTCGCGCTTGGTTATGCGCTGGTGTCGGTGGTGGGGTCGGTGCTCGCGGTGTTTGCCGGGCTTGGCATCATGCGAGCGTTTGCGTGAGCGGCACGCCCAAAACAGGTGAGGTGCGCCAGTTCACCGTCGCGCCTGACGACGACGGCATCCGGCTCGATCGCTGGTTCAAGCGGCATCTGGCCGAGACCAGCTTCACCACCGTCGCCAAATGGGCGCGCACTGGCCAGCTGCGCATTGACGGCGCGCGCGCGACGCCGGGCGACCGGCTCGCCGCCGGCCAGGTCCTGCGCGTGCCGCCGGCCGAGCCGCCGCGTGCCGATGCCCCCAAGCCGCGCGCACGCAAAGTGCTCAGCGCCGACGAAATCGCCTTTGCGCGCGAGCTGGTGATCCACCAAGACTCCGCCGCGATCGTCATCAACAAGCCGCCGGGCTTGGCGACGCAGGGCGGCACCAAGACCAGCGAGCATGTCGACGGCCTGCTCGACGCGCTCCACAACGGTGACGAGCCGCGCCCCAAGCTCGTTCACCGGCTCGACAAGGATACCTCGGGCGCGCTGCTCATCGCGCGATCGTCGCGCGGGGCGGCGTTCTTCGCCAAAAGCTTTTCCAGCCGCACCGCGCGCAAAGTCTATTGGGCGCTAATCGTCGGCGTGCCCAATATCGAGGACGGCATCATCGACCTGCCGATCGCCAAGCAACCCGGCACCGGCGGCGCGAAAATGCACGTCGACGAGGCAGAGGGCAGCCCGGCGCGCACGCGCTATCGCGTCATCGAGCGCGCCGGCAATCGCGCCGCCTGGGTCGAGCTGCAGCCCTATACCGGGCGCACGCACCAGTTGCGCGTACACATGAACGCGATCGGCCACCCGATCGTGGGTGACGGCAAATATGGTGGGCCGGCGGCGTTCCTGACCGGCGGTGTCAGCCGCAAGATGCATTTGCATGCGCGCCGCATCCGCATCGATCACACCGATGGCGGCGAGATCGACGTGACGGCCGAATTGCCCCAACATTTTGCCGAAAGCATGGGCTTGCTCGGCTTCGACGAAGCACTCGGCAACGCACTCCCCCTCGACGAACCCAAGTTCAACGAAACCGCCGAAGGCAAGCGCCGCGCCGCCGCCAACGCCGCCAAAGCCAAGCGCCGCGAACGCAAGGGCGAGCGGCGCGGGCGGGGTCGCGCATGATCCGCCTCGCCATTTTCGATTGTGACGGGACTTTGGTCGACAGCCAGGCGAATATCTGCCTGGCGATGGAGGAAGCCTTTGCGCTCGCCCGGCTCGAGCCGCCGCCGCGCGCCACCATTCGCCGCGTCGTTGGCCTGAGCCTGGTCGAGGCGATGCGGATGTTGCTGCCGGAGGCCGATGAGCCGCTCCACCAGAGCATGGCCGCCGATTACAAAGCGGCGTTCTTCCGCCTGCGCGGATCGGGCGCGATGGCGGATGAACCCCTGTTCGATGGCATGGCCGAAACGCTGGAATTGCTTGCCGACACCGGCTGGACGCTCGGCGTCGCCACTGGCAAGTCCGATCGCGGCCTGCATCATGTGCTGACGCACCACGACATCCTCCACCGCTTCGTCACCTTGCAGACCGCCGATCGCCACCCGTCCAAGCCGCACCCCTCGATGATCGAGCAATGCATGGCCGATGCCGGCGCCGAACCGGGCGCGACCGTGATGATCGGCGATACCAGCTTCGATATGGCGATGGCACGCGCCGCCGGCACTCGCGCGGTGGGCGTCGCCTGGGGCTATCACCCGCCCGAGGAACTGATCGCAGCGGGCGCGCACAGCATCGCCGAGCAGGTGCCCGATCTGCCGCGTCATATGGAGCCATCATGACCGACGAGCCCGACCCCGCCCGCGCCCGCTATTTCGCCATGGCCGCTGCCCGGCTGGGCGGGGCGGTGATCGCGGTGATCGGGATTGTGCTGGCCGGACGCGCTGTCGACGATGGTCAGCGTTGGGCGGGCGTCGCCGTTACGGTAGTCGGGCTGATCGACATGGCGGTGATGCCGCGCCTGCTCGCGCAACGCTGGCGGACGCCGCCCGCGCCGTGAGGCGTTTCTGGACGGACGTTACCGTGGTCGCCGAGGATGGCGGCCGGGCGATCCGGCTTGATGGCAAGCCGGTGCGCACGCCGGGCCGCGCGCTGCTCGCGGTGCCGAACGGGCAACTTGCTGAAGCGATTGCGGACGAGTGGCGCGCGGTGAGCGAGACGATCGACCCGCGCGCGATGCCGCTGACCGGCCTCGCCAATGCGGCGATCGACCGCATTGCGCCCGATCCCGCTGCCTTCGCTGCTGGTCTGGCCGCTTACGGCGAGAGCGACCTGCTCTGCTACCGCGCCGATGGCCCGGCGGCGCTCGTCGCGCGGCAGAGCGCGGCGTGGGACCCGCTGCTCGATTGGGCGCGAGCGCGCTATGATGTGCATTTCGAGATAGCGACTGGCGTAATGCATCGCCCCCAGCCGCCCGCCACGATCGCGCGGCTGGGCGAGGCAATCGCCGCGCGGTCGGCGTGGGAGCTGGCGCCGCTCTCACCCATCGTGACGATCACCGGCACCCTGGTCGGCGCGCTGGCGTTGGTCGAGGGGGCGATCGATGGCGGAGCGTTATGGGACGCGGCCCATCTCGATGAACTCTGGCAAGCCGAGCAATGGGGTGAGGATGCGCTCGCCATGCAGGCCCGCGAAGCGCGGCGGCGGGATTATGAGGCAGCGGTTCGGTTTTTGACGCTAACTTGAAGAATCGGCGTTTCGATTGCGAATAGCGTTCACCGCAAAACGCACGGTCAGCCCGAGTGTTATGAAAACGATCGCACTTGGTATCGCGACATGAGTCCAGAAATTCTTGTGGCAATCATAGCCCGAAACGCAGTCGCCGAGTGTTTCGACCAGTATAAGAAAAAAGCGAGGGGAGTAACAATAATGGTTGCTACGGCGCATCCCCATTTGCCACCGGGCGTTGTTCCGCTTCGGTAGCGACCGCTCACCGCAACAATTCCCGAATAAACCCGATGATCCCCGTCTGACGTGATCGCTTCAGCCGCTCGGCTGCCAAAATCGTCTTCACGCTTTCATAACATTCATCGACATCATCGTTGACCAGCACATAGTCGTAGCCATCCCAGTGGCTGACCTCGTTGGCCGCGCGGCTCATCCGCGCCTCGATCACTTCCGGCGTGTCGGTGGCGCGGCGTTCCAATCGGGTGCGTAGTTCCGCCATTGACGGCGGCAGGATGAACACGCGCACCACATCGCCGCCGGCCAGCTGGTGAAGCTGCTGCGCGCCCTGCCAGTCGATGTCGAACAAGATGTCGTGCCCCTCGCCGAGCTGGTGGAACACGTCGGCCTTGGGCGTGCCATAGCGGTGATCGAACACATGCGCCCATTCGAGGAATTCGTGATTCTTCACCATCGCGCGAAAACGCTCGAGATCGACGAAGTGATAATCCTTGCCGTCGACTTCGCCGGGGCGGATCGGCCGCGTCGTGTAGCTGACCGACATCGACAATTCGGGCTCGGAGCCGAGCAGCATCTTGGCGATGGTCGACTTGCCCGCGCCCGAGGGCGAAGAGAGGACAAACAAAACGCCGCGGCGCTTGAAACCATGGGGATCGTCAGGGGGGCCGGCCATGGCTGCTAGTGCCGTGACGGTACGCGGGCGTCAAGCGTGGGGTGGTGGGGTCGGGTTGGTTCACGCGGAGGCGCGGAGGCGCGGAGAAATGCCGAACATCAGCTCCAATCCGTCACCCCAGCGCACGCTGAGGTCGCTCGCCGATCGATCCTGCCTTTGCCAACGACCCCAGCTTGCGGTGGGGTGACCCGGAAAATTCAAACCTTCTCCGCGCCTCCGCGCCTCCGCATGAACCAACTCAAACCATCGCCTCGGGCCGCACCAGACGATCGAAGGTCGCTTCGTCGACCAGCGCCAGCGCGAGCGCCGCCTGCTTGAGCGTCAATCCCTCGGCATGCGCGTGCTTGGCGATCTTGGCGGCATTGTCGTAACCGATTTCGGGCGCGAGCGCGGTCACCAGCATCAGCGAGCGGTCGACCAGCTCGGAAATGCGGGCGCGGTTGGGCTCGATGCCTTCGACGCAGCGCTCGGCAAAGCTCGCTATGCCGACCGACAGCAAGTGGATCGAGCGCAGCACCGCCGCGCCGATCATCGGCTTGAAGACGTTCAGTTCCAGATGCCCCTGCATCCCGCCGACGGTGATCGCCTGGTGATTGCCGATCACTTGCGCGGCGACCATCGTCAGCATCTCGCACTGGGTGGGATTGACCTTGCCGGGCATGATCGAGCTGCCGGGCTCGTTCTCGGGCAAGTGCAGCTCGCCAATCCCGGCACGCGGGCCGGAACCCAGCAGGCGGATGTCGTTGGCGATCTTGGTGAGGGAGACAGTGAGGGTGTTGAGGGTGCCGGAAAGGTGGACGAGCGGGTCGTTGGAGGCGAGTGCTTCGAACTTGTTGGATGCGCTCACAAAGGGCTCGCCCGTAATCTTAGCAATCTCCGCCGCAACCGCCTCATCGAAGCCCTTGGGCGTGTTGAGGCCGGTGCCGACAGCCGTGCCGCCCTGGGCCAGCGCGAGCAACTCATCGGTAGCATTGCGCAAGCGGGGTCCCGCTGCAGACACCTGTCGCGCATAGCCGGAAAACTCCTGGCCGAGCGTCAGCGGCGTTGCGTCCTGCAAGTGCGTACGGCCGATCTTGACGATCTCCGCCCATTGGATTGCCTTTTCGGACAGCTCGTAAACCAGCCGCCCCAGCGATAACTTCAGCTCTCGCACTGCCAATACGGCCGCAATATGCAGCGCGGTCGGGAAGCTGTCGTTGGACGACTGGCTCATATTGACGTGATCGTTAGGGTGGACCGGGCTCTTGCCGCCGCGAGTGCCGGTCAGCATCTCGTTAGCACGCCCTGCAATCACCTCGTTGACGTTCATGTTGGTCTGGGTGCCGCTGCCCGTTTGCCAGATGACGAGCGGGAACTGGTCGTCATGCGCGCCGGCAATTACCTCGGCAGCCGCAGCCTCGATTGCATCGGCAAGTTCGGGCGCCAGGCCGTGCGTCCGGTTCACCCGCGCCGCTGCCTGCTTCACGATGGCGAGCGCGTGGATGATGCCGATCGGCATCCGCTCGGTCGCGCCGAACGGGAAATTCTCTGTGCTGCGCTGCGTCTGCGCGCCCCAATAGGCAGTGGCAGGGACCTCGATGGGGCCGAAGCTGTCGGTTTCGATGCGGGTCTGGGTCATGGCAATAATCCCAAAGCCGTCGCCCCAGCGAAAGCTGGGGCCGGTCGCCGTGGTTCCCGATCATGGCGGCCCCAGCTTTCGCTGGGGCGACGAATGCTATTTCTTCCGCTTGAAATCGACGCTCACCACGTTCGACCCGTCGCCCGCGCCATCGCGACCCGCATCGTTGCCGGCTTCGTCATGCTCGGCTTCCTCAGGCACGTCGAGGGCCTGGAAGCGCAGCTCGAAATGCACCGCCGGGTCCTGGAAGCCGGTGATTGCCGCATAGGGAATCGTCAGCTTCGACGCGACCTGGTTGAAGCTCAGCCCCACCGAGAATCTCTCGTCATCCACCGCCAGATCCCAGAAGCGGTTCTGCAGGACGATCGTCATCTCGTCCGGAAACCGCTCGATCAGATGGCGCGGTATCTCGACGCCGGGCGCCTGCGTCTTGAAGGTGATGTAGAAATGGTGGTCGCCGGGCAGATCGCCATTGTCCGCCACCGAGCCGAGCACACGGCCGACCACGGCGCGCAGCGCTTCCTGCACGATCTCATCATAAGGAATCAGGCTATCGGGCAATTCGCCAGTCATGCCCCTTGGAGTAGCGTGCTAATCCCCGTGGTCAAGATTGCGCGCGACCACAAAGCCGCTATGGGAAGGGCCCATGCGGACAGCCACGATTTCGCGCGCCACCAAGGAAACCTCGATCGACGTGACGGTAGGGCTCGACGGTACCGGCACTTACGAGGTTTCAACCGGCATCGGCTTTCTCGACCATATGATCGAGCAGCTGTCGCGCCATTCGCTGATCGACATGAGCGTCAAGACGGTCGGCGATCTGCATGTCGACCAGCACCACACGGTCGAGGATACTGCGCTCGCACTCGGCGAGGCAGTGGCGAAGGCGCTGGGCGACAAGGCCGGCATCCGCCGCTATGGCGACGCGCTCTCGCCGATGGACGAGACGCTGACCCGCGTCGCGCTCGATATTTCCGGGCGGCCCTGGCTGGTGTGGAAAGTGCCCTTCTCGCAAGCCAGGCTGGGCGAGATGGATACCGAACTGTTCGAGCATTGGTTCCACAGCTTCGCCCAGACCGCCGGGCTGACGCTGCATGTCGAAACGCTGTACGGGCAGAACAACCACCACATCATCGAAAGCGCGTTCAAGGGCTTGGCGCGCGCGCTTCGCACTGCAGTCGAGATCGACCCGCGCAAGGGCGGCGCGATCCCCTCGACCAAGGGGGTGCTGTGACGCTCTCCCCCTCCCGCTCGCGGGAGGGGGCCGGGGGGTGGGCACGCGCTGCTAACCCCTCGCCCACCCCCAACCCCCTCCCGCAGGCGGGAGGGGGCTTATGACTCTCGCCCTGATCGATTACGGCGCGGGCAATCTTCATTCGGTGGCGAACGCCCTGAAAGCGGCCGGCGCGAGCGACGTGGCGGTGACCGCCGATCCGCGCGCGGTGCTGAGCGCCGACCGCATCGTGCTGCCCGGCGTCGGCGCATTCGGCGCATGCGCGGCGGCGTTGCGCGCGCTGCCCGGCATGGTCGAGGCGCTCAACGTGCGAGTGCTCGGCGCGGGCGTGCCGTTTCTCGGCATCTGCGTCGGCATGCAGCTGATGGCCAATGAGGGCCATGAATTCGGCACGCACGCCGGGCTCGGCTGGATCGAGGGCGATGTGCAACTGATCGAGCCCGGCGATGCCGCGATCAAGGTGCCGCATATGGGCTGGAACGATGTCGTCCCGACCGCCCCACACAAGCTGATCGCGCCGGGCGAGGCCTATTTCCTCCACAGCTATGCCTTTTCGGGCGATGCGGTGCTGGCAACGACGACGCATGGCGGGCCCGTGGTGGCAGCGATCGGCCGCAACAACATGCTTGGCGTGCAATTCCACCCGGAAAAGAGCCAGCGTTATGGGCTCGCGCTGCTCGAACGCTTTCTCAAGTGGCGGCCATGAGCCTCATCGTCTTCCCCGCGATCGACCTGAAGGGCGGGCAAGTCGTGCGCCTGGCTGAGGGCGATATGGCGCGCGCGACGGTTTATGGCGAAGACCCGCCCGCGCAGGCGATGCTGTTTGCGCAAGCCGGCGCCGAGCATCTCCACGTCGTCGATCTCGACGGCGCCTTTGCGGGCAGCTCGGTCAACGGCGAGGCGGTGAAGGCGATTGTCGAGCGCTTTCCCGGCTATGTGCAGCTGGGTGGCGGCATCCGCAGCCGCGAGAGCATCGAGCGCTGGTTCGATCTCGGCGTGGCGCGCGTCGTGATCGGCACGGCAGCGCTGGACGACCCCGAGTTGGTGCGCGAAGCGGCGCACGATTTCCCCGGCGGCATCGTCGTCGCAGTCGATGCCAAGGATGGCATGGTCGCGACCAAGGGCTGGGCGGATGTGTCGACCACCAGCGTCGTCGATCTTGCCCGCCGGTTCGAGGATGCGGGCGTCGCCGCGCTACTGTTCACCGATGTCGGGCGCGACGGGCTGCTGAAAGGGGTGAACCTGGACGCGACGGTCGATCTGGCGCGCGCGGTGACCATTCCGGTGATCGCGAGCGGCGGCGTGAAGGGCATTGCCGACATCCACATGCTCGCGCTCCATGCGCGCGACGGGATTGAGGGGGTAATTACCGGTCGGGCGCTTTATGACGGGCGGCTCGACCTGGCGGCGGCGCTGAGTGTGGCGAGGGCGGCATCATGACGGCGGTGCTGGCCCTTGCTTTGCTCATGTTGGCGGTGGCGTTGGCAAACGCGTATGTAGCAGTGCGCGAGATACGCAGCGGCGTTGCCTCGCTGAGGCGGGGCGACCAAGAAACGCACCGCTATGACCGCCGTGCCGAACCTGAAAAATTCTGGTTATTTGTCGTTCTGGTGCGGTTTGCGCCGGTCGCCGCGACCATATTCTACGCGTTCTGGATCATTGCCCACCAATGACCCTCCGCGCCCGCGTCATCCCCTGCCTCGACGTCGCCAATGGCCGCGTGGTCAAGGGCGTGAACTTCGTCGATCTGCGCGATGCGGGCGATCCGGTCGAACAGGCGCGCGCTTATGATGCGGCCGGCGCCGACGAGCTTTGCTTCCTCGACATCACCGCAAGCCATGAGGCGCGCGGCACGATCATCGATGTCGTCCGCCGCACGGCGGAAGTCTGCTTCATGCCCTTGACCGTTGGCGGGGGCGTGCGGACGGCGGAGGATGCGCGCGCACTGCTGCTGGCGGGCGCCGACAAGGTCGCGGTCAACAGCGCGGCCGTCGCGCGGCCCGAGGTGGTCGCCGACATCGCCGATCGCTTCGGCAGCCAGTGCTGCGTCGCTTCGATCGATGCGCGCGCAGTGGCGCCGGGGCGGTGGGAAGTGTTCACTCATGGCGGGCGCCAGGCAACGGGGATCGACGCGGTCGTGCATGCCGTCCGGCTCGCTGAGCTGGGTGCGGGCGAGTTGCTCATCACCTCGATGGATCGCGACGGCACCCGCGACGGCTATGACCTGGCGCTGACCCGTGCGATCGCCGATCAAGTCAGCGTGCCGGTCGTCGCGTCGGGGGGTGTTGGCGGGCTCGACGATCTTGTCGCGGGGATCACGCAGGGCCATGCCAGCGCGGTGCTCGCCGCCAGCATCTTCCATTTCGGCGAGGCGTCGATCGCCGATGCGCATCGTGCGCTTGCCGCCGCTGGCGTGCCGGTCAGGACGCCCGCGCCATGAATACCACCGAAGTCCCCGCCCATTCAGGCCTGGTGCGCGAGCGGACGCATCCCGAGCTGTACGACGTCGTCACCTTTGCCTTTGCGGTGCTCGCGGTTATCTTCGTGCGCCGGGCGCTGCGCGCGCGGTTCGCCCGCAAGCGCGACGAGGCGACCAGGGACTAACACGGATGGCCGACGATATTCTCGACTCGCTCGAAGCGACGATCCGCGCGCGGCGTGGCGGCGATCCCGACGCCTCCTATGTCGCGCGCCTCACCGCCAAGGGTCGCGCCAAAATCGCGCAGAAGCTGGGCGAGGAAGCGACCGAAACGGTCATCGCCGCGATGGGCGACGACGCGGTCGAGCTGACCAAGGAAGCCGCCGACCTCGTCTTCCACCTGCTCATCCTGCTCGCCGATGCGGGGCTGACCCTGGACGATGTCCGGTCGGAGCTTGCCCGCCGCGAAGGCGTGCCCGGCCTCACTGAAAAAGCTTCCCGCTCGGAGTGACTCCGTATGCCCATCGACGCCACCCAACCCTATGACGACCAGAATATTTTCGCGCGCATTCTGCGCGACGAAATCCCGTCGAAGCGGGTCTATGAAGACGACTTCGCGCTCGCCTTCCATGACATCAACCCGCAGGCACCGACGCACATTCTGGTGATCCCCAAGGGCGCCTATGTTTCGTGGGACGATTTCAGCGCGCGGGCCTCCGATGCGGAGATTGCTGGCTTCGTCCGCGCGGTGGGCCATGTGGCGCGCGACCTGGGGCTGGTTGCGCCGGGATACCGCCTGCTCGCCAATATCGGCCTCGACGCGCACCAGGAAGTGCCGCACCTCCACGTCCATCTCTTTGGCGGCAGGCCGCTTGGCCCAATGCTGGTCGGTGGTAGCCATTAAGGGATTGCCTGAGGGCGATTTGCGGCTAGGCTGAGCCGATTGAACAACAAAGCGGCGGCAATGACCGCCGACAGGGAGACAGACGACACATGAGCCTGGCGCGGATCAAGCCGCTGGACGCGATTATTGCGACTGCGGAAAAGAAATCGCTGCACCGATCCTTGGGCGCGTTCCAATTGACGATGCTGGGCATCGGCGCCGTTATCGGCACCGGCATTTTCGTGCTGACCGCGACTGCCGCGCAAAAGGCCGGGCCGGGGATGATGCTGTCGTTCGTTGTCGCCGGGCTGGTCTGCGCTTTTGCCGCCCTATGCTATTCCGAACTTGCTTCGATGGTGCCGGTTGCCGGCTCGGCCTATACCTATTCCTATGCGGTGATGGGTGAGTTGATGGCCTGGCTCGTCGGCTGGGCGCTGATCCTTGAATATGCGCTGGGCGCCAGTGCCGTCGCGGTCGGCTGGTCGGGCCATATGGTCGGCTTTCTGGAGGGCTGGGGATTACATTTGCCCCATGCGCTGACGGTGGGGCCGAAGATCGAATGGGGCATCCTGAAGGGCGGCGAGATCGGTGGCCTCATCAACCTGCCGGCCGTGCTGATCACCGCGCTGATGACGTGGCTGCTGGTCATCGGCACCAAGGAAAGCGCGACCGTCAATGCCGTGCTGGTCGCGATCAAGGTCGCGGCGCTGTCGCTGTTTGTTGCGATCACACTGCCGATGGTGTTTGGCCACACCGCCAATTTCCACCCCTTCACACCGCGCGGCTGGGGCAATCCGCTCGACGGCTCCGGCACCGGCGTGCTGGGTGCTGCGGCATCGATCTTCTTCGCTTATGTGGGCTTCGATGCGGTGTCGACGGCGGCGGAGGAAACCAAGAACCCGCAGCGCAACGTGCCCATCGGGCTGATCGCATCGCTCACCATCTGCACCATTTTCTATCTGCTCGTCGCAAGCGGCGTCATCGGATCGTTCGGCGCGCAGCCGCTGGTCGATCCGGCGACCGGCAAGTTCTTCGCCGGCGGCGCGCCCGAGCTTTACGCCAGCGCCGCGTGCCAATCCGCGCATGCGCCGGTGGTCTGCTCTAAGGAAGCGCTCGCTTATATCGCGCGTGAGGTGTCCAACCCGATCTTCGGCCAGCTGATCGCGCTGGCGGCAACGTTCGCGCTGCCGTCGGTGGTGCTGCTGATGATGTTCGGCCAGACGCGCATCTTCTTCGTGATGGCGCGGGACGGGCTGCTGCCCGGCGCCCTCGCCGCCGTCCACCCCCGCTTCAAGACGCCGTGGGTGGTGACGACGATCACCGGTACTGTCGTCGCCGTTTGCGCGGCCTTCCTGCCGGTGGGCACGCTGGCGGACTATTCGAACTCGGGGACGTTGTTCGCCTTCGCCGTCGTCTCGCTCGGCGTGATGATCCTGCGGTTGACCGACAAATCACGCCACCGGCCGTTCCGCACGCCGCTGCTGTGGCTGGTCGCGCCGCTGTCGATCATCGGTTGCGTCGTCCTGTTCGTCAGCCTGGATCGCGCGTCGCAGCTGGTGTTCCTGGCGTGGACGGGGATCGGTCTGCTCTTCTATTTCCTCTATGGCTACCATCACTCCAATGTGGCGCGCGGCATCGTCGAGGTGGACGGTAATGCGGATATGACCGCGATCGGCTGACGCGGTGGTTGCGGCCTGATCTATTATAATCCTCCCCCGTCAGGGGGAGGTGGCAGGCACAGCCTGACGGAGGGGGAGGACTCCCAACCGGCAGCGGTGCTTCCTCCCCCTCCGTCGCCTGCAGCGACACCTCCCCCTGGCGGGGGAGGATTTGGTTAGCCCAGCTTCGCCGCCGCCAGCGCCTTCAGGTCGACCATCGGCCGCGCGCCGACATGGCTGATGATTTCCGCGGCGCAGATCGCGCCGAGCCGCAGCGACTTTTCCAGCCCCCAGCCTTGTGCCTGGCCGTGGAGGAAGCCCGCCGCGAATAAATCCCCAGCGCCGGTCGTGTCGACAACCTTGTCGATCGGCTCGGCGCTAACCTGCGCACGCGCGCCGCCCGCCAGCGCAATCGCGCCCTTCTCGCTGCGCGTCACTACCAAGGTTGGCACTTGCGCCGCGATCTTGGCAACCGCGCCGTCGAAATCGTCGACCTCGGCGAGCGCGAGCAGCTCGTTTTCATTGGCGAAGAGGATGTCGATCAGCCCATCGGCGATCAGCGCGCGGAAATCGCCGCCATGGCGGCCGATGCAGAACACATCGCTCACCGTGAAAGCCACCTTGCGGCCTGCCCCGCGCGCAATGTCGATCGCGGCACGCATCGCGGCGCGCGGTTCCTCCGGGTCCCAGAGATAGCCTTCGAGGTAGAGGATCGCGGCCTGGGCAATCAGATCATGATCCAGCGCGTGCGCGGGCAGGAATTGCGAGGCGCCGAGGAAAGTGTTCATCGTTCGCTGCCCATCGGGCGTCACGAAGATCAGGCAGCGCGCGGTGGAGGGCTCGCCATCGCGCGCCGGCGTGTCGAAATGGACGCCGGCAGCGCGGATGTCGTGCGCGAACACCTGGCCGAGCTGATCCTTGGCGACTTGACCGATGAAGCCGCATTTGCTGCCGAGCGCCGCCATGCCGGCGACGGTATTGGCCGCCGATCCGCCGCTCGCCTCGGTGCCCGGGCCCATTTTCGCATAGAGCGCGTCGGCTTCCGCCGGCGAGAACATCAACTGCATCGAGCCCTTGGTCATGCCTTCGCGGACGATGAACCCGTCGTCGCAGGGCGACAGCACGTCGACAATGGCGTTACCGATCGCGACGATATCAAGCGCGGGCGTGGTCAAGTGGGGTTCTCCGGCACGGGGATAAGTTGGCGCGTGCGTTAGGGGCGCCAGCGGCGATGCGCAACTCCCACGCGGCAAACGGCGCATTTGATGATTGCCCTTGGGCGCGCAATCAGGAAGGTGGCGGGATGATCATATCGCGCCGCCGCACCCTTCCCCCCACCATGCTCGCCACCTTGGCGGCCCTGCCGCTGGCGGCGTGCGGCGGGACGACCCCGCCGCCTGCGGTCGGCTTCCAGCCGCCGCCGGCCCGCCCCAGTTACGGCCCGGTCGGGCTCGAGCGCGTGATGGGCAAGGATGCGGCGCAACTGACCGCGCTGTTTGGTCATGCCGATGCCGATGTCAGCGAAGGCACGGGGCGCAAACTGCAGTTCCAGAGCGCGATCTGCGTGCTCGACGCCTATCTCTACCCGGGCGGCGGCAAAGGCGCGGTCGTGACGCATGTCGATGCGCGCCAGACCGACGGCAGCCCGATCGACCGCGCCAGCTGCGTCGCGGCGATAGCGCGGCGCGGCGGCGGGAAGTAGCGGATATCAACCGCGACCAGCGGCGGGCTCCAGCTCGCCTAATGCCCACGCGGCTGCCTCACTGACAACCGCTGACGGATCGTCGACGAGGTGCTCCAACGCCGGCACCAGCGTCGTGTCGGCGCTATTCCCCGCCGCGATCGCCGCGTTGCGCACCATGCGGTCGCGGCCGATGCGCTTGATGGGTGAGCCGGCGAACACCCGACGGAAACCAACGTCGTCGAGCGCGAGCAGATCGGCAAGGCGCGGCGCCACCAGTTCCGCGCGGGGCAGAAACGCCAGGTTCGCGCGCGCCGCATCGGCGAACTTGTTCCACGGGCACACGGCCAGGCAATCGTCGCAGCCATAAATGCGGTTGCCGATCGCGCGGCGGAATTCGGGCGGGATCGGCCCCTTATGCTCGATGGTCAGATACGACACGCAGCGCCGCGCATCGAGCCGATAGGGGGCCGGGAAAGCGTCAGTCGGGCAGGCCCGCTGGCAGGCATCGCACGACCCGCAGCGATCACGCGCCGGCGCATCGGGCGCGAGATCGAGCGTCGTGTAGATCGCCCCCAGGAACAGCCAGCTACCGTCATCCCGGCTGACAAGGTTTGTATGCTTGCCCTGCCAGCCGAGCCCGGCCGCTTCCGCCAGGGGCTTCTCCATCACTGGCGCCGTATCGACGAATACCTTTACGTCGGCGTCCGGCGCCGCCTCGACCAGCCACCGGGCCAGCGCCTTCAACTGGCGCTTCACCACATCGTGATAATCCTGGCCCTGCGCATAGACCGAGATGCGACCGCGATCGGGATGCGCGGCGAGCGCCAGCGGATCGGTGGCGGGCGCGTAACTCATGCCGAGCGCGATCACGCTCCTGACCGCCGGCCACAAGGCTTGCGGGGCGCCGCGCTGATGCGCGCGCTCGGCCATCCACAGCATCTCGCCATGCATCCCCTCCGCCAGCCACGCGCGCAGCCGCTCGGCGGCGGCCGGAATCGCGTCGGCGCGCGCAATGCCGCACGCCGCAAAGCCGAGCGCAGACGCTTTTTCCTGGATTAACCCGTTCAATGGCTTGTGTTCGTCCACATGCCCCCGCTACCACGGTCGTGGGCGAGGAGCGGGAAAAATTCGCGAATGAACGATCAGCTGGCGGTCAGCGCGCAGGGCCTGGTGAAGAAATTCGGTGGGCGGCGGGTCGTCGACGGGGTTGATCTCGCCGTGCCCAAGGGCACCATCTACGGCGTGCTCGGGCCCAATGGCGCGGGCAAATCGACGACGCTGCGCATGCTGCTCGGGATTATCGAGCCCGATGCCGGCGTCCGCGCGCTGCTCGGGCATGACCGGCCACGCGAAGTCGGCGATCGCATCGGCTATCTGCCCGAAGAGCGCGGGCTTTACCCGGCGATGAAAGCCAAGGAGGCAATCGCCTTCATGGGCGCGCTGCGCGGGCTCGACTGGCGAGTGGGGCGCAAGCGCGCCGCCACCTTGCTTGAACAAGCCGGGCTGGGCCATGCTGCCGATGACAAGATTCGCAAGCTCTCCAAGGGCATGGCGCAATTTGTTCAGTTGCTCGGTTCGGTCGTCCATCAGCCCGACCTGCTGGTGCTCGACGAGCCGTTTTCGGGTCTCGACCCCGTCAATCAGGAGCGGCTGGAAGCGCTGATCCGCGCCGAGCGGGATCGTGGCGCGACCATCTTGTTCTCCACCCACATCATGAGCCACGCCGAGCGCCTTTGCGACCGGCTGGCGATCATCGCCGGCGGCAAGCGCAAATTTGAAGGCACCGTGGCGGAGGCGCGCGCCACCCTGCCCCAAATCGTCCATTATACGCCCGCAACCGATGGCAATGACCTGCGCGCGCTGCTCCCCGCTGATGCGACCGCGGAAGGCCCCGGCTGGCGCTTCACCTTGCCTGACGCCGGCATCGAGCCCTTGCTCGTCAAGCTGATCGACAGCGGCCATGGCATTGCTGGCCTGTCGATCGAACGGCCCGGCCTGCATGACGCTTTCGTCAACATTGTCGGCCGCAAGGCGCTGGAGGAAGCTGCTTTATGATCCGCCAACGCCTGCTTCGCCAGACGCTGACCATTGCGCGGCGCGATTTCGTCGCGACCGTGTTCACGCCGCTGTTCCTGGTATTCCTGCTCTCGCCGCTGATCATGATCGCCTTCGGTGTCGTGGGCGGTATTGGTGGCGCGACACTGGCGCGCGGCAGCACCGATCGTGAGCGGATCGCGGTCATCGCGCCGGCCAGCGACAAGCCGGCGCTCACCGCCGCCGATGCGCGGCTGCGCCAGGTGTTCCGCCCCGATGAAGCGCCGCCGGCGCTCGAAGTGCTCACGCCCAAGGGCGACACGGCAGCGCAGGCGCGGACAGCGATGGAGGACCATGAAGCGGATACCGCCGCCGTGCTCTATGGCCCGCTCGACCAGCCCCACATCCGTTACGGCGCGCACGGCAAGCGCACGGCCGATTATCTTGCTGCGCTCGCCGAAACCGTGCTGCGCGACCGGGCGAGCGGCGCGGCGACGGCGCTCAGCCATCCCGACAAGGCGCCGTTCGAGCGTATCAAACCGACCAAGAGCGGCCACAGCCAGGCTGCCTTCTTCGCGGTGTTCGGCATCTTCTTCCTGACCCTGTTCCTGTCGACCCAAGCGGTCGGCACGATGGCGGAGGAACGCAGCAACAAGGTGATCGAGGTGCTTGCCGCCGCCGTGCCGCTGGAAGCCGTATTCCTCGGCAAGCTGATCGGCATGTTCGGCGTTGCGGTGCTGTTCGTCAGCTTCTGGGGCACGCTTATCAGCCAGGCGATCCAGCTGCTGCCTATTGACGGGGTGCGCGTGTTCGGGGATGTCGGGCCGGCGGTCGGCGTGCCGGCGTTCGTCGTATTGTTCTGCGCCTATTTCACCATGGCGTACATGCTCTTGGGCGCGGTGTTTCTCGGCGTCGGCGCACAGGCGCAAACAATGCGCGAGATCCAGATGCTGTCGCTGCCGATCACTATCGTCCAGATGGCGATGTTCGGCCTGTCATCGGCCGCCGCATCGTCACCCGGGTCGACGATCGCGCATGTTGCCGAGATTTTTCCGCTCAGTTCGCCCTTCGCGATGGCAGCGCACGCCGCCAATTCGCCAGAGCTATGGCCGCATGCGCTGGCAATTGCGTGGCAAGCCTTGTGGGTCGGCGTCACCATCACCATCGGTGCGCGCGCGTTCCGGCGCGGCGTGCTCAAATCCGGCGCCGGCCCCAAGCGTGGCAAAGCTAGCGCCCAGCCCGGCTGAAACGTTATTGACACGAATGTAAGTTAATGCTCTCTTGGTGGCGATAGGAGAGGATAATGGCGACTCTTGCACAGGAAGTGGCGACCCCCGGCAAGGCGGCGGTCGATCCGTTCGATGTCAGCCGGCCCGAGCTTTACACCGAGGATCGCTGGCAGGAACCGTTTCGCGAGTTGCGCGCCAAGGCGCCGATCTACAAGGTCGAGCATAGCGATTTCGGCCCCTTCTGGTCGGTGAGCACCTACAAGCCGATCGTCCATATCGAGTCGCTGCCCGATATCTTCTCATCGGAAGCAGGCGGCATCACCATCGCTGATTTTGACGAGTCGCGCGGTGACGTGAAGATGCCGATGTTCATCGCGATGGACCGGCCCAAGCACACCGGCCAGCGCCGCACCGTCGCGCCGGCGTTCACGCCGTCTGAGATGGTGCGCATGTCGACCGACATCCGCCGCCGCACGGCCGAGATTCTCGACAGCCTCGACTGGGGCAAGACCTTTGATTGGGTCGATACCGTCTCGATCGAGCTGACGACGCAGATGCTCGCCATCCTGTTCGATTTTCCGTGGGAAGATCGCCGCAAGCTGACTTTCTGGTCCGATTGGGCCGGCGATATCGAACTGGTCAAGAACGAGGAAAAGCGCGCCGAGCGGCTGCAGCACATGTATGAATGCGGTGGCTATTTCACCAAGCTGTGGAACGAGAAGGTCGGCAAGGAACCGACACCCGACCTCATTTCGATGATGATCCACTCCGAGGCGATGAGCGAGATGGATCAACATGAATTTCTCGGCAACCTGATCCTGCTGATCGTCGGCGGCAATGACACGACGCGCAACTCGATGTCGGCGGCGGCGTACGGCCTCGACCTCTTCCCCGACGAGCGCGCCAAGCTCGAAGCCGATCCGTCGCTGATCCCCAATGCCGTGCAGGAAATCATCCGCTGGCAGACCCCGCTCGCGCATATGCGCCGCACTGCGACACAGGATACCGAGGTCGACGGCGTGACGATCAAAGCGGGCGACAAGGTCGCGCTCTGGTACCTCTCGGCCAATCGCGACGAAAGCGTGTTCGGCGATGATGCCGACAAAATCATCGTCGACCGGCCCAATGCGCGTCGCCACCTGGCGTTCGGCCATGGCATCCACCGCTGCGTCGGCGCGCGCCTTGCCGAGCTGCAGATCGGCATCCTGCTCGAGGAAATGGCGAAACGGCGCATGCGCGTGAATGTGGTGGGTGATCCGGTGCGCGTCGCGGCGTGCTTCGTCCACGGCTATCGGAAGCTGCCGGTTGAGATCAGCAAATATTGATCGACCCAACCCGTCACCCCGGCCTTGAGCCGGGGTCCCGCTGCAATCAGGCGGTTGAAGCAGCGGGACCCCGGGTCGAGCCCGGGGTGACGACATGATTATTCAGGTGAGTTGGCCATCCACACTGGCAGGGCCACGCATCTATTTCCATCTACCGGCGTAACTTCCGGCACACCCCGCGCGAAGGACGCGGATATCAGAGCCGAAGGATCCGTAGCCATGAGTAATCGACGCGAATTTCTGACCGTTGCCGGTGTCGCCACTGGCGCCGCCGCACTGTTCGCCTTTCGCGGCGCCCGGCCGGCGATGGCGGCGACGGGCAAGTTCGAATTCCAATTGAGCGATGCCGAGTGGCGCAAGCGCTTGTCGCCCGAAGCTTATCGCGTGCTGCGTCAGGAAGACACCGAATACCCCTTTACCAGCCCGCTGCTGAAGGAGCATCGCGCCGGCACCTTCATCTGCGCGGGCTGCGCGCTGCCGCTGTTTTCGTCGAAGACCAAGTTCGACAGCGGCACCGGCTGGCCGAGCTTCTGGCAACCGTTGCCGCACGCCGTGGCGACACATACCGACAGTACGCTCGGCATGACGCGCACCGAAGTGCATTGCCGGCGCTGCGGCGGCCATCTCGGCCATGTGTTCGACGATGGCCCGCAACCGACCGGCCTGCGCTACTGCATGAACGGCGTCGCGCTGAAATTCGCGCCCGGCCACGCCTGACCGCTGGAGAGCGGTCCCGATCAGCTGATCAGTTGGTCGGGCCGCCCGCGGTGAAGGTCATGACCGCATCGAGGCCATGGCCCGGCTTGTCGCTGCTTGAGGCCAGGATCACCGGCGCGCTGTCGGCACCATCGCGATAGATGAAGCCCTTGGTCGGGTAAGATGTCAGCCCCAAGTCACCGAGCGGTGCGAACCAGACCTTGACCTGGCTCCAGTCGTTGTTGGGCGACACATCGATCGCGCGCACGTCGCGCTCGATGCCGCCACGACGCGACCAGTTGGCGTGAGTCAGCAGCACTTCACGATCACCGACGATCTGGCTCACCATCGCGACATGGCCCATCCGCATGTGGCTGGTCGCCGCGAACGCGAGCACCGCACCGACACGGGGCGCATGGCCACGGGCATAGCGCCCTTCGGCTTGTGCCCACCAAGTATTGGCATTGCCGCGCAGCTCGATGCCTGAAACTTCGCGCGCATAGGGGACGCATTGCAGCGCATGGCCGGCGTGATGCGCATGGTGCCGCGCCATCGCAGGCGTCGCCATCGCCAGGCCGCAAGAAACCACCAGCGCGAAACGCGCTGTCCAGGCCTTGATCGTCATGAATCCCCCAAAAGGACCGTCTGAAGTGTTGATTGGGAGCTAGCGGCACGATGCGCGGTAGGGAACCCCATCGCGCTCGTTTCGGGATGAGTCGTTTTGTCACGGCGATGACTTGACCCGCGCCAGGCGGAACCAGCGTTCAGCCGCGCTCGACGCCGAGCCGGGCAAGCCGCTCGAGATGCTCCGCGCGGCCAAACGGGAAGCGCGACGTCAGCAGCGAGGCGATGCCGTAAAGCGTGAACATCAGCACGATGAACCAGATCACCAGCCGCGAGACGACTGCGGGACTGAGCGTGGCGGCATCGGCGCCGATCGGAAATGCCGATGCCGCCAGCACCGCGCTCGCCAAGAACGTCCCCAGCCCGGTCGTCGTTTTCTGAATGAAGAACGAGCCGGCGAAGAACACACCTTCCGATCGCTGGCCAGTGCGCAACTCAGCATCCTCGACCACGTCGGACAACATCGCCGAGCCGAGGATGAACGCCGCCACGCCGGCCGTGGTGTTGACGCCCAGGATCACCAGCAGAAGCGGCACCATCCATGGCGACGTGTCGGGCGGGAAGGCGCCCAGCTGCCGCAGCACATAGGGCAATACGCAGAGCACGGCATTAGCGAACGACAACATCATGCCGATGCGCGGCTTGTCCCCACCCCTTGCTGCCTGTGGCGCGAGCACGAACGCGCCCATCGCCCCGGCGAGCAGCGCCACCGCAACAAGCTGATATTGGGCGCCGTGCAAATGCCAGACATATTGGTAGAGATAATTGGACAGCGCGAACGACAGCCCCTGCGCGGTGTAAGCGAACAAGCTTGCCGCCATCAGCACCGCGAAGGCGCGGTTTTGCACCGTTTGCCGGAACAGCGCGAAATGCTCGGCCAAGGTCTGGCGCACCGTTGTCACGGCCGGCATGAAGCGCACTTCGCGCTGCAAGCCCAGCGACGACAGGATGATCGCGACGGCCATCGCCAGCGCCCCGAACAGCGCCATCCGCGAATAGCCGGCGCCATTGCGCAAGCCGACCGCGTGCGCGGCATCGGGCACCAGGAACACGCCATAAGCCAGCGCCAGCATCGCCAGCCCGCCGAACCAGCCGAACAGATAGCGGTACGAGAACAACCGCGTCCGCTCGTCATAATCCGACGACAATTCCGGCCCCAGCGCCGAGGCGGGAATCTCGAAGGCGGAGAGCGCCAGCCGCGTCAGCAACGCGCTCCCGAAAAGATACAGTGCCAGCGCGCCGTGCGACCAGCCGGTCGGCGGGTTCCACAGCAGCACCCAACCCAGCGCGACCGGCAGCGCCGAGCCATACATCCATGGGTGGCGGCGACCGAGCCGGCTGCGCGTATGGTCCGACAGATAGCCGACGAGCGGATCGGCAAAGGCTTCGATCACCAACGCGGCTAGGATCGCCGAGCCGACCATCGTTGCCGGCAGCCCGACGACCTGATTGTAGAACAACAGCAGAAAGGTCGCGAAGCCATTGTCCTTGATGCCATAAGCGATCGAGCCGAGGCCGAACGACAGCTTGGTGAACAGCGGCAGCCGGCGCGCCGGTGGCGCGCCGCTTGGGGCCGCGCCGGGGCCGTGCATCAGCGAAACGCCTCGAGCGTATCGAACAGCGAGGGCGCATCGACATCCCAGCTGTGGCGCGGGCCGGTGAGCATTCCGCCATCGACCAGGATGTGCGTGCCGGTAACGAAGGCGGCATCGTCGCTGGCAAGATAAGCGACCGCGGCGGCGATATCCTCGGGCCGGCCGGCGCGCTGGACCGGCTGCGCATGTGCCGCAATGCCGGCAATCGCCTGATTGACCACGGTCCGCTGCTCGCCCTCCACGCCAATGGCGCTCGCGAAGATGTTGGTGATGATGAAGCCCGGGCACACGGCGTTGACGCGGATGTGGTGGCGGGCAAGGTCAGTGGCGGCGAGCCGCGTCAAGTGCAGCACGCCCGCCTTGGCAACCGAATAAGCCGTCGGCGCCGCGCCGGTCTGCAATGCGGCGATCGAGGCGGTGTTGACGATCGCGCCGCCGCCGCGCGCCGCCATCAGGGGTGCGGCGTAGCGGATGCCCATCGCGACCGAGCGGAGCAGCAGCGCCTGCGTCCGGTCCCAGCCATCGGCGTCGATCTCGTCGATCGGCTCGCGCGCACCACCCGCGCCGGCATTATTGAACAGCACATCGATGCCGCCGGCTGCATCCGCCGCCAGCATCAGCGCCTCGATATCCGCGACTTTCGTGACATCGGTACGCTGGAACCGGATGCGGCCATTGGACGTCGCCGCCAGCTCCTCGCCGCCCGCCACATCGACATCGCCGATCCAGACCTCGGCGCCCTCTTCGACCAGCCTGAGCGCAGTTGCGCGGCCAATGCCCGATGCGCCGCCGGTCACGACGGCGCGTTTGCCCGCGAACCGCATTATCGATCCTCTCCTTATTTGGGCGGGAGCATAGGTGGGCGGTGGCCAGGGTCAATCGCGGAAGTTTTGAAGATCGGGTTTGGTGCCCGGGCTTGCGGTGCGGCGCTCGCTGCAATAGGCGCTAGGGCCGAGAAACACGGGGAGAGGAAATGGCGCTAGACCCGGAAACCTTCGACGCGCTGATCGACACGGTGCGCCGTTTCGTGACCGAACGGCTGCGCCCGCTGGAGGCGCAAGTCGAGGCTGACGACGCGATCCCCGACGCGATCGTGCGCGAAATGCGCGAGTTGGGGCTGTTCGGCTTGTCGATCTCGCCCGATTATGGCGGCCTGGGGCTGACGATGGCCGAGGAATGCCGCGTCGCGATCGAGCTCGGCCGCACCACGCCGGCTTTCCGCTCCACCTTCGGCACCAATGTCGGCATCGGCAGCCAGGGCCTCGTCATGGCCGGCAACGACGCGCAGAAAGCCGCGTGGCTACCCAAGATCGCAAGCGGCGAAGTCGTTACCAGCTTCGCGCTGACCGAGCCCGATGTCGGCAGCGACTCGGCGAGCGTGAAGACGCGCGCAGTGCGCGACGGCGATGTCTATCGCCTGTCAGGCACCAAGCGCTACATCACCAATGCCGACAAGGCCGATCTGTTCACCGTGATGGCGCGAACCAGCGACGATCCCGGTGCACGCGGCGTTTCCGCTTTCCTCGTGCCGCGCCGCTCCGCCGGGCTGACCGTCGGCGAGCCCGAGAAGAAGATGGGGCAAAAGGGCGCCAAGGTCGCCGACGTCAATTTCGACGGCGTCGAGGTGCCGGTCGAGAATCGGCTGGGCGCGGAAGGCGAAGGCTTTAAGATCGCGATGCGCGTGCTCGATCGCGGGCGGCTGCATATCTCGGCAGTGTGCGTCGGCGTCGCGGAACGGTTGATCGCCGATTGCGTGGCCTATGCGAGCGAGCGCAAGCAATTCGGCAAACCGATCGCCGAGCATCAGCTGATCCAGGCGATGATCGCCGACTCGAAAACCGAAGCGCTCGCCGCCCGCGCCCTGGCGCTGGAAACGGCGGCAAAAAAGGACCTTGGCGAGGACGTCGTGCTCGAAAGCTCGGCCGCCAAGCTGTTCGCCAGTGAAATGGTCGGCCGCGTTGCCGATCGCGCGTTGCAGATTTTCGGCGGGGCGGGCTACATCGCCGATTACGGCATCGAGCGGCTCTACCGCGACGTGCGGCTGTTCCGCATTTACGAAGGGACGACGCAAATCCAGCAGCTGATCGTCGCGCGCGAAACGGTGAAGCGCGGGGGGTAGAGCTGTTCGGTCGCCCCGGCGAAAGCTGGGGCCGCTGGCGATCATTACACGACCGGTCGCGCCTGCGGCCAGCGATCCCAGCTTGCGCTGGGATGACGATAAAAAGGGAGAGTGAAGATGGACACCACCAACCTGTTCCGCCTCGATGGCCGCATTGCCCTGGTGACGGGCGGCTCGCGCGGCATCGGCAAGATGATCGCCGCCGGCTTCATCGCCCAAGGCGCCAAGGTCTATATCTCGTCGCGCAAGGCCGATGCGTGCTTCGCCACCGCCGAAGAGCTTGGCCCCAACTGCATCGCGCTGCCACAGGACGTGTCGACCGTCGCGGGCTGTAAGGCGCTCGCCGCGCAATTCGCTGAGCATGAAACGAAACTCGACATCCTGGTCAACAACGCCGGCGCCGCCTGGGGCGAACCCTTCGAGGTGTTCCCGGAGAAGGGCTGGGACAAGGTGATGGACCTGAACGTCAAATCGCCCTTCTTCCTCACCCAAGCGCTTCACGAAGCGCTGAAGGCGGCAGCATCCGCGGACCGGCCGGCGAAAGTGATCAACATCACCTCGATCGACGGCCAGCGGCTCAATCCGTGGGAGACGTACAGCTATCACGCGTCGAAATCAGCGCTCATATACCTCACCAAGCGGATGGCGGCGCGGCTGGTGCGCGATTACATCAACGTCACCTCGATCGCGCCGGGGGCGTTCGCCAGCGAAATGAACCGCGCCGCGCGCGACCATGCCGACGCGGTGGCGCAAAGCATCCCCGCCAAGCGCATCGGCGTCGACGAGGATATGGCCGGCACCGCCATCTACCTCGCCAGCCGCGCGGGGGATTATGTGGTGGGTGACACGATCACCGTCGATGGCGGGCTGGTGAACGCCGCTGTCGGCGTGTCGATCGACGCCTGATCAGCTGAGCAGGCGCGTCCCCAAATCAAGGGCAGCGCCTGCCTTTGCCATGTCGACATCCAACGTCCAGACGATGGCGCCGCCCGACTGCGCGATGGCAAGATGCAGTGCATCGGGAGCGCGCAACGGCAACGGGCTGCGCTCGATCAATTCCGCCGCCGCCATCAACGCCGCGTCGTTGATGGCGATCGGCGTTGCAGAGTGAGTCAGCATGGATGCGATCTCACGGGCAATCATAACAGCCAAAGATTGGCTTATTTCCCCACCGCGCGCCTTCATGGCGAGCGCCGAAACGATTTCGGCACGGCACCAATAGCTTGTCAGCAACGCATCCTCAGGAAGACCGCCAAGCCATTGCCGCGCAGCCTCGCTCGCCGTTTCGGTCGTGAAGGCGGAAACGAGCAGCGAACTATCCGCATAGACTTTCAAAGCAGATTGTCGCGCCGCAGGCGTTCCACAAACGACAAGCCGTCAGGGTCGACATAGGGTGGCGACAAGGCCGCGATCCGCCGCATCGCCTCTACATCAATCGGCTTTTTCGGCTGTACTTCCGCGACCAGTCGAGCGACCGGTTTGCCCCGCTTGGTGATCGAGACGATTTCGCCGGCCTCGGCCAGCGCTACCAGTTCGCTTAACCGCGCTTTGGCGTCCGCAAGTGCTACCGAAACCATTGCCGTTTCCTGACCAGTTAAATGGTCAGATAGCACAAAGCCCCTTACCGCGCAATTCCGCCCGCCGCCAGCACCGCCAGCGTCACCAATTCGCTCGCGGTGCTGGTCATCGGCGCGATCTGGACGTTCTTTTCCATGCCGATGAGCATCGGGCCGATCACCGCATCACCGCCCAGCTCGCGCAGCAATTTGGCGGAAATGTTGGCCGATTGCAGCCCTGGCAGGATGAGAACATTGGCGGGGCCAGACAGGCGCGCGAACGGGTAATTCGCCATCTGGCGCGGGTTGAGCGCCACATCCGGCGCCATTTCGCCTTCGAACTCGAAACCGACCTGGCGGCGCTCAAGCTCCTTCACCGCGCCGCGAATACCCTCCAGCCATTGCCCTTCCGGGTTGCCGAAAGTCGAGTAGCTGAGGAACGCGACGCGCGGCTCATGCCCCATGCGGCGCGCCACCGCTGCCGTCTGCTCGGCGATATCAGCGAGCATTTCGGCATCAGGCCGCTCGTTGACGGTGGTGTCCGCCATGAACACCGTGTGGCTCTGCCCGACCATGACGTGAATGCCGAACGCGGTGCGACCCTGCACCGGATCAATCACGCGGCGAACCTCGCGCATCGTCTGGGCATAGGTGCGCGTCGTGCCGGTCAGCATCGCGTCGACTTCGCCAAGCTGGAGCATCACCGCGCCGAAGATGTTGCGGTTCTGGTTGATCATCCGCTCGCAATCGCGGCGGAGATACCCGCGCCGCTGGAGCCGCTGGTAGAGAAAATCGACCATGCGCGGCACGAGTGGCGAATTGCGGCTGTTATGGACCTCATAGTGCTTGGGCTCGACAACGCCCAAGGCGCGCAGCCGGTCATGCACATCGTCGCGGCCGACCAGCACCGGCGTGCCATAGCCGCCATCCTTGAAGGCGATCGCGGCGCGCAGCACGACTTCCTCCTCGCCTTCCGCAAACAGCACGCGCTTGGGGTGCGCGCGCGCGCCTTCGTACGCCAGCGTCAGTACCGAGGTGGTCGGGTTGAGGCGGCCGCGCAGGCACTGGCGATAGGCGTCGAGATCGAGGATCGGCTTGGTCGCGACGCCCGAATCCATCGCCGCCTTAGCGACCGCGAGCGGCACGACTTCCATCAGCCGCGGATCGAACGGCGCAGGGATGATGTAATCGGGGCCGAAGCTGTGCCGCGTACCGTAAGCGACCGCCACTTCCTCGGGCACTTGCTGGCGCGCGAGATCGGCAAGCGCCTGGGCGGCGGCGACCTTCATCGCGTCGTTGATGCCGGTCGCGCGCACATCAAGCGCGCCGCGGAAAATGAACGGGAAGCCGAGCACATTGTTGACCTGGTTCGGATAATCCGACCGGCCGGTTGCGATGATCACATCGGGCCGCGCGCGCTTGGCCTCGGGCGGGGTAATCTCGGGATCGGGATTGGCCATGGCGAAGACGATCGGGTTCTTCGCCATCTTCATGAGGTATTCGGCCGGCAAGGCGCCCGCGGCGGACAGGCCCATGAACACATCCGCCCCGTCAAGCGCGTCTTCCAGGCTGCGGCGCTCGGTGACGACCGCGTGCGCCGATTGCCATTGGTTCACGCCATCGCGGCCCTGATAGATCACGCCCTTGCGATCACACATGATGAGGTTACCGCTGGGCAGGCCCATCGCCTTGATCAGCTCCGCGCACGCAATCGCCGCCGCGCCCGCGCCGTTCACCACGATGGTGGTGTCCTTGATGTCGCGGCCGGTGAGGAACAACGCATTGATCAGCCCCGCCGCCGCGATGATCGCGGTGCCGTGCTGGTCATCATGCATCACCGGGATCTTCATCCGCTCGCGCAGGGCCTGCTCGATGATGAAGCATTCGGGCGCTTTGATATCCTCAAGGTTGATGCCGCCGAAGCTGGGCTCGAGCAGTGCGACCGCGTTGATGAACGCTTCGGGATCTTCGGTATCGACCTCGAGATCGATCGAATCGACATCGGCGAAGCGCTTGAACAGCACCGCCTTGCCTTCCATCACCGGCTTGGACGCCAGCGCGCCGAGATTGCCGAGCCCCAGGATCGCAGTGCCGTTGGAAATCACCGCGACCAGATTGCCCTTCGCGGTATAATCATAGGCCGTCGCCGGATCGGCAGCGATGGCGCGCACCGGCACCGCGACGCCCGGCGAATACGCCAGCGCCAGGTCGCGCTGCGTCGCCATCGGCTTGGACGCGATGATCTCGATCTTGCCCGGCCGCCCTTCCGAATGGAACAGCAGTGCCTCGCGTTCGGAAAACTGGACGTTGGATTCGTCGGACATGGTGCCCCTCTTGCGCTCGGCATCCTCCTAGCCAAGGCAGGGCGGCGGGTCTATGCTGCTGGCCATGAAAGCTGAGCCCGGCATTTTTGAACAGGACGACGAAGCGGCTATCGCTGCCAGCGACGCGCGCGCCTTGGCCCACATCGCCGCCGGTCGAGTTTGGCCGCACGCCATCGTGGCGGAGTGGCTCAAGACCTGGGGCACGCCGGATCGCAAGCCCTTCCATGAGTGGCTAGCTTCGCGGGGTGGCTAGCGTCGAGTGGTCGGGCGAGGCGCTTGAACAACTCGACCAGATAATCGCTTATATCGATGTATTCGATCCACCGGCCGCGCGACGCCTGTCGTCGCGACTGCTCGCGCTTGGAAACAGCCTTACGGCATTTCCCGATCGTGGGCGGCCCGCCGGCAATGGCGTTCGCGAGATGGTGACGGTGCGCCCTTATATTTTGCGCTATCAGGTTAGCGATGACGGCACCAAAGTGATCATCCGAAGCGTTCGACACAGTGCGCGCTTGCCCATGGACGACAACGCCTGATGTCCACCACCCCCACCCCCATGATGGCGCAATATCGGGCGCTAAAGGAAGAGGCGGGCGATTGCCTGTTGTTCTACCGGATGGGCGATTTCTTCGAGCTGTTCTTCGACGACGCGAAGGTGGCGAGCGCGTGCCTCGACATCGCGCTTACGGCACGCGGCGAGCATGATGGCCAGCCGGTCGCGATGTGCGGCGTGCCGGCGCATGCCGCCGAGGGCTATCTCGCCCGGCTGATCAAGGCCGGGCACAAGGTCGCGATTGCCGACCAGACCGAAAGCCCTGAGGAAGCACGCAAGGCGCGCGGTTCGAAAGCACTCGTGTCACGCGCGATCGTCCGCATCGTCACCGCCGGCACGCTGACCGAGGAAGCGCTGCTCGACACCCGCGCGGCCAATTGGTGCGCCGCGATCGGCGAGGTGGCGGGTGGCATCGCGATTGCCGCCGCCGACATCTCGACCGGGCGGTTCGAGATTATTGATAGCAGCGTGGCCGCGCTGACCGCTGACCTCGCCCGCCTCGCGCCGGCCGAAACCATCGTTGCGGAAGGGAGCGCCTTTGCCGACGTGGCGACCGGCAGTCGCCCCCGCGCCGCGTTCGACAGCGGCGAAGGCGAGGCTCGGTTGAAGGCGCTGTTCGGGGTCGCCACGCTGGATGTCATCGGTGCACTCGGCCGGCCGGCGCTGGCGGCGGCGGCCGGGCTGATCGCGTATCTCGAACACACCGCCAAGGGCGCGCTGCCCTTCCTCCGCCCGCCGCGCCATACCTCGGGCGGCGCCACGATGGCGATCGACGCCGCCACTCGCGACAGCCTGGAATTGACACGATCGAGCGCCGGCAGCCGCCAGGGCAGCCTGCTCGACGCGGTTGACCGCACCGTCACCGCCGCCGGCGCGCGGCTGCTCGCCGCCGATATCGCCGCGCCGCTGATGGATCGAACCGCGATCAACGCGCGGCTCGACCTGGTGCAATGGCTCCATGACAGCGCCGCCCAGCGCGATATGCTGCGCGGCATCTTGCGCAGCGCGCCCGACATTGGCCGCGCGCTGGGGCGGCTAGCGGCGGGGCGCGGCAGCCCGCGCGACCTGGGTCTGCTGCGCGACGGGCTGGATGCGGCGTGGCGATTGGGCGAGCGACTGAGCACCATCGAGCCCGCGCCGGCGCTGCTCACCGAGCTGGTGCCGGCCATGCAGGGCCATGGCGCGCTGATCGATCTGCTGCGCCGCGCGCTGGTGCCGACACCGCCCATCGATGCCAGTCAGGGCGGCTATATCGCCGAGGGCTATGACGCCGCGCTCGACGATCTGCGCGATGCCGGCGCCGGCGGCCGCCGCGCGATTGCCGCGCTCGAAGCCAACTATCGCCAGCGCACCGGCATCGCCGCGCTCAAGATCCGCCACAACGGCGTGCTCGGCTATCACATCGAAGTGCCCGCGCGCGCCGCCGATCCGCTGATGGCTGCCGATTCGGGGTTCACACACCGCCAGACAATGGCGGGCGCGGTACGCTTCAATGCGGCGGAACTGCACGAGGTCGCGATCAAGGTGACGCAGGCGGGCGCGCACGCCCTGGCGGCGGAAGCGGCGCATCTGGAGGAGCTGACCGAAGCGGCACTGCGCACCCGCGAGGCAATCGCTGCGACCGCCGACGCGCTCGCACGGCTCGATGTCGCGGCGGGCCTGGCCGAGCGCGCGTCGGAGGGCGGCTGGTGCCGGCCCGCGCTTGCTGATTATGCGTGTTTCGAAGTCGAAGGCGGGCGGCATCCGGTCGTTGAGGCAGCGCTGGCCAAATCGGGCGAGCGGTTCGTCGCCAATGATTGCGTGCTGACCCCCGATCGCCGGCTATGGCTCGTCACCGGCCCCAATATGGGCGGCAAATCGACCTTTCTGCGCCAGAACGCGCTGATCGCGGTGCTCGCGCAAGCGGGGAGCTATGTGCCGGCGACTTCGGCCAAGCTCGGGTTGGTCGATCGCCTGTTCAGCCGGGTCGGCGCGTCGGACAACCTCGCGCGCGGCCGCTCCACCTTCATGGTCGAGATGGTCGAGACCGCCGCGATCCTGGCGCAGGCGACCGCCGACAGCTTCGTCATCCTCGATGAAGTCGGGCGCGGCACCAGCACTTATGACGGCCTCGCCATTGCCTGGGCGGTGGTCGAGGCGATTCATGAGGATAATCGCTGCCGCTGCTTGTTCGCGACGCATTATCATGAGCTGACGCGGCTGGCCGAGCGGCTCGATGGGCTGTCGCTCCACCATGTCCGCGCGCGCGAATGGAAAGGCGATCTGGTGCTGCTCCACGAAGTCGCCGATGGGCCGGCGGATCGCAGCTATGGCCTGGCGGTGGCGCGGCTGGCGGGGCTGCCGCCGGTCACGATCGCGCGCGCCAAGGCGGTGCTCGCGACACTAGAGGCGGGGCGCGCCAAGACGGGCGGGCTCGCGGCGGGGCTCGACGATCTGCCGCTGTTCGCCGCGACCGTGGCGCCGGAAGCCGCCGCGCCGGACCCGATCCGCGCCGCGCTCGACGGGATCGACGTTGACGCACTGTCGCCCCGCGAGGCGCTCGATCGGCTCTATGAATTGAAGCGGCTTGCGCGCGAAAATTAAACGTCATTCCAGCGAAAGCTGGGATCGGCCAGGGCAAACGACCCCAGCTTTCGCTGGGGTCGCGGTGTGTTATATTATGGAGGCGGGTCAGCCGTCGTCCCGCTCCACGATCGTGAAACGCATCTCACGCCGGACCTTGAATCCCAGCGCCTCGTAAAGCTGCACCGCCGGATTGTCGGGATAGGCATGGAGGAATACCGCGTCGCCATCGGCGAGCATCCGCTCGATCGCGATCCGCATCAGGCCGATGCCGAAGCCATGGCCGCGCCAATCGGGGTGGGTGCACACCGCGCTTACCTCGGCAAAGCCCGGTACCTTCATCCTTTCGCCGGCCATGGCGACAAGCTTGCCGCCGCGTTTGATGCCGATGAAGCGCCCAAGCCGATGTGTTTCTGTGAAGAATGGCCCCGGCCGGGTCAGCGTAGCGAGCTCAAGCATCGCCGGCGCGTCGGCATCGCTGAGATCCACCCAGTCGAGCTCGGCATGCGCGGCTTCAGCGGGGGCAAGCGGGCCGTCCAGCAGCATCTGATAGAGCGTTGCTTGGAACGTCACGCGCGTGCCGGCAAGCGGTTGCGGCGGCTCGGCCTCGACCAGCCCCAGCTGCCCATTGGCCGGCATAAGCGCGGCAAGCGCGGCCTGCGCTTCGGCCCCGTCATCGCGCGCGGCGGCAAACAAATTGACCGACGGCCGGAAGCGCCGCGCGCGATGATCGCCCTCGGCCAGCCCCTTGTGGCGAGTCGCGAGCGTGTTCCAGATCGGGCGGTCGAGCAGGTGCGGGGTCGTCATGCCGGCAATCTGGCGCCTCGCTCGACGAGCGTCATCCCGAATTGCGCGCTTAAACAATCGCGCGCGTGACGGCGGCGTCGCGACCCCCTATCTCAGCACCAATGGCCAATCGCTTCGACACCCTGCCCCAGCGCCGCGCGATCATCGATCGCCGAGCGATTGCCGATGAGCTTGCCGCGCTCGCTGGCGAGGATCGCGTCGCGCTGCGCCAGGCGATGACGGCGCGCCTCAAGGCTGCGCTTGATGCCGGCCGCGCCGAAATCGCCCGCCGCCTTGCCGAACATCCCTCGCGCGGGCTGGAAGCCGCCGCCGCGCAGGCGTTCCTGATCGACCAGATCATCCGCCTGCTCCACGATTTCGTCGTCGACCGGCTCTATCCCAATCGCAACCCGACCAGCGGCGAGCGCCTCACCATCATCGCCGTTGGCGGCTATGGCCGGGGCGAAATGGCGCCCTATTCGGATGTCGATATCGGTTTTCTGACGCCCTGGCGGCAGACCGGCTGGTGCGAACAGGTCATCGAATCGATGCTTTATGCGCTATGGGATTTGGGGCTGAAAGTCGGGCATAGCTCGCGCTCGCTCGACGAGATGGTGCGCCAGGCCAAGGCCGACATCACCATCCGCACCGCGCTGCTCGAGGCGCGCTATGTCTGGGGCGATACCGCGCTGTACGACGAGGCGGCCGAGCGTTTCTGGCGCGACGTGCAGACCGGCACCGCGCGCCAATTCATCACCGACAAGCTCGCCGAGCGCAACGAGCGCCACGCCAAGCTGGGCAATAGCCGCTATGTCGTCGAACCCAATGTAAAAGAGGGAAAAGGCGGCCTACGCGACCTCCACACGTTGTTCTGGATCGGTAAATACACCTATCGCGTGCGATCTTCGGCCGATCTGGTCGAAGAAGGGCTGCTGACCCGCGCGGAATACCGTCTGTTCCACCGCGCCGAAAATTTCCTATGGGCGGTGCGCTGCCACCTCCATCTGATCGCCGGCCGCGCCGAGGACCGGCTGACCTTCGACGTGCAGCGCGAGATTGCCGAGCGCATGCGCTATGCCGACCGCCCCGGCAAGTCGCGCGTCGAGCGCTTCATGCAATATTACTTCCTGCAGGCGAAGACGATTGGCGACTTGACCGGGGTGTTCCTCGCCCATCTCGACGAGAAATTCGCCGCGCGCGGCCGGCGGTTCGGCTTGCCATCGCTGCGCCGCTCGACACGACACCTGAACGGCTTCGTGCTTGAGCGCGGCCGCATCGCGCTGCCGGCGGACGATTTCTTCCGCAAGGACCCGGTGCGGCTGATCGAAATCTTCGCGCTCGCCGACAAGCACGCCCTGGAAATCCACCCGATGGCGATGCGCGCGGCGACCCGCGACGCCAAGCTCGCCGACGACATCCGCACCAACCCGCGCGCCAACGCGCTGTTCCTCGATGTGCTGACCTCCCCACGCGATCCCGAAACCGTGCTGCGCTGGATGAATGAGGCCGGCGTGTTCGGCCGCTTCGTGCCCGATTTCGGCCGGGTCGTCGCACAAATGCAGTTCGACATGTATCATCATTTCACCGTCGACGAGCACACCATCCGCGCGATCGGCCTGCTCGCGCGGATCGAGCGCGGCGAGGCCGGCGAGGACCATCCACTGTCGACCGGGCTCATCAAGCATATCGCCAGCCGGCGCGTGCTCTATATGGCCGTCCTGCTCCACGACATCGCCAAAGGGCGCGGCGGCGACCACTCGGTGCTGGGTGCCGAAGTCGCGCATCGGCTGTGCCCGCGGCTGGGGCTGACGGCGGCCGAAACCGAGACCGTCGCCTGGCTGGTGCGCCACCATCTGCTGATGTCGGCGACCGCGTTCAAACGCGACTTGTCGGACTTCAAGACGATCCTCGACTTTGCCGGCGCGGTGCAGAGCCCCGAGCGGCTGAAGCTGCTGCTGATCCTGACCGTGGTGGACATTCGCGCGGTCGGGCCGGGCGTGTGGAACGGCTGGAAGCGGCAATTGCTGACGACGCTCTACGATTCGGCGGAGGAAGTGCTGCGGCTGGGCCATAAGCAGCGCGGGCGCGGTGAGCGGATTGCTGCGAAACAGGAAGATCTGGCGACGGCGCTTGGTTGGGATGCGGCGCAGATGGCGGCATATATCAAGCGCCTGCCCGAGGCCTATTGGATCGCCGAGCCCGCCGACGTGCTGGAGCACAATGCGCGCATGATCGAGGCGGCGGGTGACGCGCAGCTATGGATCGACGCGCGCGCGTACGCCGAACGTGGCGCCACGCTGGTCACGCTCTACGCCGCCGACCATCCGGGGCTGTTCTATCGCACCGCCGGCGCGATCCACGTCGCCGGCGGCAACATCATCGACGCGCGCATCCACACGACGCGCGACGGTATGGCGCTCGACAATTTCCTAGTGCAGGACCCGTTCGGCCGGCCGTTCGACGGGCCCGAGCAGCTCGACCGGATCAAGCAGACGATCGCCGACGCGCTCGCCAATCGCGGCAAATTGAACGAGCGGCTGAAAGCCAAGCCCCTGCCCCGCCCCCGCGCCGAAGCATTCGACATCCAACCCGCCGTCTTCATCGACAATGGCGCATCGAACCGCTTCACCGTCATCGAGGTCAATGCGCGCGATGGGCCGGCGCTGCTCAACCGGCTGGCGCTGGCGCTGTTCCTGTCCAAGGTGACGATCCACTCGGCGCATGTCGCGACTTATGGCGAGCGCGCGGTCGACACTTTCTACATCACCGACCTGATCGGCGATAAGATCGCGAGCAGCCAGCGACTCAAGTCGATCGAGCGGCGGCTGCTGGGTGCGGCAGCGAACGAAGGCGAGTGGCGCGAGGCTGCCTGAGGGAGGATGGCATGGGCGTATTGGGGATTGGCGGGCTGTTCTTCCGGGCGAAAGACCCCGACGCGCTGAACGCCTGGTATCGCGACATGCTCGGCGTCGGCGCGGGATGTGCGGCGAAAGGCACGGGCGAGCCCGAGCAATGGACGTGGAAAACGCATGGCGGCGAAGTGGTGTTCGCGCCCTTCAAGGCTGACACCGATTATTTCCCGGTCGATAGGCAGTATATGCTCAACCTGAAAGTCGCAGGCATCGACGCGATGATCGATGGGCTGCGCGCCAAGGGCGTCGACGTCATCACCAAGCCCGAATGGGACGACCCGCACACCGGCAAATTCGCGCGCATCCACGACCCCGAGGGCAACCCTGTCGAGCTGTGGGAGCCGCCAGCCGAATGAGTACGGCGCCGGCCGTCCGTCAGGCGCGCCCGGCCGATGCGGCGCGGATCGGCACGGTGCACGCCCAGGCGTGGCGCGAAGCCTATGCCGGGTTGTTGCCGGCCGCCGAAATCGCGCAATGGACTGCGGCAAAGCGCGTCGCGATGTGGCGGCGGGTGATCGCGACCGGCATTGCGCGCGGCGTGTATGTGGCGGAGCTTAATCGCGAGATTATCGGCTTCGGCGCCTGTGCCGACCAGCGATCGCCCGATCTCGCCGCGCAGGGCTTCAAGGGCGAAGTGACGGCGCTTTACGTGCTGCAATCGGGCCAACGCAGCGGCGCCGGCCGCGCTCTGATGGCGGCAATGGCGCGAAGGCTCATCGCCGAGGGAGACCGAGCGATGGCGCTCTGGGTGCTGGCCGCCAATGCCCCGGCACGGCGCTTTTACGAGGCGCTGGGCGGGCGCGCGGTCGCGACACACCGGCGGCCGGATTTGGCCGCGGACGAAGTGGCCTATGGCTGGGACAACCTTGAAGTGCTGGCCTCACGGTCGGGTTAGGCTAGCGCACAGCGTCTGGCGCACCCGCCGACTGACGGCGCCGCCGTTCATTTCGGCCGAGACAAACGGCCCGTCGTTTGCTGGCCGTGTCGGTAGGAACGCTCGCCACGGCCCAGGGTTTGAACTGCGCGATGTCCAGCCCCCGACACTCGCGCTAAGGAGAACCACCATGTCCGTTGTCGACTCCGTCGTTGCGGCGATCACACCGCCCGAAAGTGAAGAAGCGCGCGCAGAAGCCCGCGCCAAGGCCGAAAATATCGCCCAACCCGGCGATTGGCTGAACCTGATCCTCGACCATCATCGCGCCATCGAAGCGCAATTCGCTGCACTAAAAGCTGCAGCCGATGCCAATGAGCGGATCGCCGAACAGGAAAAGCTGGCCGAATTACTGACCGCGCACGCCATCGCCGAGGAAGCTGCGATCTATCCCGCCATGGCCGAGCACCATCAGGTCGGCCATGCCGAGCTTGCCTATCAGGAACAATCAGCGGCGAAGATGGAGCTAGGCCTGCTCGAGCGGCTTGACCCGCTGAGCGAAGATTATCACGACAAATTGGAACATATCGAAGGCGCGGTTGCGCACCATGTCTATTCGGAAGAGGGCACTTGGTTTCCCGAGCTTGCAGCAAGCGCGCCCGCCGATGAGCAGGCCAGGATGACCGAGCGCTACACGGAGGAATATAGCCGCTATCTCGGCTGATTACGGTCGTGCCGGGCACCCACCCGGCACGACATGTCCTATTTGGGCGACAGCACCATCAGCATCTGGCGGCCTTCCATGCGCGGATAGGCTTCGATCTTGGCGTCTTCGGCCGTGTCGTCCTGCACGCGCTTCAATAGCGCCATACCGAGCTGACCATGGGAAAGTTCGCGGCCGCGGAAGCGCAGCGTGATCTTGACCTTGTCGCCTTCGCCCAGGAATTTATGGACCGCCTTCATTTTCGTCTCATAATCATGATCGTCGATGTTCGGACGCATCTTGATCTCCTTGATCTCCTGCGTCTTCTGGGTCTTTCGGGCCTGATTGGCCTTTTTCTGCGCCTCGTACTTATATTTGCCGATATCGAGGAATTTGGCGACCGGCGGATCGGCGTTGGGCGAAATCTCGACGAGGTCGAGGCCGACTTCGGCCGCCGCCTCGATAGCCTCGCGCGTGTACATCACACCCAGATTCTCGCCGTCCTGATCGATCACGCGGACCTTGGGCGACTGGATGAATTCGTTGAACCGGGGGCCGTTCATCGGCGGCGCGGGCATGGGCCGGCGCATCATTGGCGGACGGATAGGTAGTGCTCCTTTGGTTTTCAGTGGGGCCAATATAGAGAAAACTGCGGCACCGGGGAAGTGACCCCGGCGCCACAGTGTTGCTGATCGAGCGCTTTTTCGCGGCTAGCGCAGATCAGGTGGGGTCGCTTCCGCTGTCAACCGCGCGATCAGCGCCTCGAGCTTGAGCACTTCCTGCCTCGCATCGGCGCCGAGCGGGCGCAGCGCAACCGTCCCCTCTTCCGCCTCGCGTTTGCCGATGACGAGCAGGTTGGGCACCTTGGCCAGGCTGTGCTCGCGCACCTTGTAGTTTATCTTCTCGTTCCTGAGATCGGTCTCGACGCGCAGCCCCGCTGCCGTCAGCTTCGCTTCGACCTCGCGCGCATAATCATCGGCATCGGACACGATCGTCGCGACCACCGCCTGCACCGGCGCCAGCCACAGCGGGAAGCGGCCGGCATAATGCTCGATCAGGATGCCGATGAAGCGTTCGTAACTGCCGAAGATCGCGCGGTGGAGCATGATTGGGCGATGCTTCGCCCCGTCCTCCGCCACATAGGCCGCGTCAAGCCGCTCAGGCAGCACCCGGTCCGACTGGATGGTGCCGACTTGCCAGGTGCGGCCGATCGCGTCGGTCAGATGCCATTCGAGCTTTGGGGCATAGAAAGCCCCTTCGCCGGGCAGCACTTCAAAATTATATTCCGGCGGCGGGAGGTTGTTATCCGCAGCTTCCAGCCTGAGTAAAACCATCGCCGCAATCACCGCATTCCTTAGCTCAGCCTCAGCCCGGTCCCACATTTCGTCGCTGCCGAAGCGCTTGTCGGGGCGGAGCGCGAGCTTGATCGAATAGCTGAAGCCGAAATCGCGATAGATGCCGTCCGCCAACCGGCAAAAGGCCTGCACCTCGTCGACGATCTGGTCTTCGCGGCAAAAGATGTGCGCGTCGTCCTGGGTGAATTGCCGCACCCTCATCAGTCCGTGCAGCGCGCCATGCGGCTCGTTCCGATGGCAGCAGCCATTCTCGTAAAGCCGCAACGGCAAGTCGCGATAGGACTTGATGCCCTGGCGGAAAATGAGGACATGCGCCGGACAGTTCATCGGTTTTAACGCCATCCATTCAGCAGCGTCGGAGACGATCGGCCCCTCATCTTCGGTATTGGGAACTTCGTCGGGGATGACGAACATATTCTCGCGATATTTGCCCCAATGGCCCGATTGCTCCCATTGGCGGGCGTCCATGACCTGCGGCGTCTTGACCTCGCGATAGCCCGCCGCGTCGATCTTGCGACGCATATAGGCCTCAAGCTGGCGCCAGATGGTGAAGCCGTGCGGGTGCCAGAATACGCTGCCATGCGCCTCGCTCTGAAGGTGGAACAAGTCCATCTCCGCGCCGATCTTGCGATGATCGCGCTTGGCGGCTTCTTCCAGCCGGACGAGATGCTCGGCGAGCTGCTTCTTGTTGAGCCAGCCGGTGCCGTAGATGCGGCTCAGCATCGCGTTGTTTTGGTCGCCGCGCCAATAAGCGCCCGAAACACGCGTCAGCTTGAATGCCTCGGGGTCGAGCTTGCCGGTCGAGGCGAGATGCGGGCCCCGGCACATGTCGAGCCAATCCTCGCCCGACCAATAGACGGTCAGCGGCTCGTCGCCCGGCAGTTCGGCCGCCCATTCGGCCTTGAAGCTCTCGCCTTGCTGCTTCCAGCGGCTGATCAGCGTGTTGCGGTCCCATACTTCGCGGCGCAACGGCTTGTCGGCACGGATGATGGCGCGCATCGCTCCCTCGATGGCCGGCAGATCCTCCTCGGTGAAGGGACCGCGATCGGGGGCGGGGGCGAAATCATAATAGAAGCCATCGTCGGTCGACGGGCCGAAGGTGATCTGCGTGCCGGGATAAAGCTGCTGCACCGCTTCCGCCAGCACATGCGCATAATCGTGGCGCACCAGCTCGAGCGCGTCTTTCTCATCGCGGCTCGTAACCAGCGCCAGCTGCGCATCACCCTCGAAAGGGCGCCCGATGTCGCGCAATTCGCCATCGACCTTCGCCGCGAGCGCAGCCTTGGCCAGCCCCGGCCCGATCGCCGCGGCGATGTCCGCCGGCGTAGTCCCCGCCGCAACCTCACGGACGGAACCGTCAGGGAGCGTGATCTTGAACATCTGGGACATGGTGGAACCTGGGGCTTTCGAGCGATTGTTGCGGTGGGGGCGCGTTATGCCGCGTGAAGCAATATAGGCAAGCACGCAATCAGGACCAGTCGCACCCAAATCCCGCATTGCGGCCCGATGCCAAGCGCCTAGCATGGTGCTCTAGGTTCAATCGACTTCAGGAGTCGCTGCCGATGCTTACCCTCACCCGCCCCGATGGCACCCCTTCAGTCGATCTCCACCTGACGCGGCGTGGCGCGGTGGGCATGTTCTTTGTGGGGTATGCGGTCGCCGCGCTGTCGGCCGAAGCGGCGCCGATCATGACGCCCGCCGATGGCCTGATCATCGAGGAAGTGACCATCCCCAATGGCGCGGCCAGCCCACTGCCCGCCTATGTCGCACGACCCAAAGGCAAGGGCCGCCATGCAACGATCGTCGTGGTGAACGAGATTTTCGGCATCCACGAGTATATCAAGGATATCTGCCGGCGGCTTGCGACACTCGGCTATGTCGCGGTGGCGCCTGATTTCTTCTACCGCGCCGGCGTCAATCTGCCCGCGCTCACCGACTTCGCCGAGATCCGCAAAGTGGTTGCCCAGGCATCGCCCGAGCAGGTCGATGGCGATGTCCGCGCGACGATCGGCTGGATCAAGGGTGCCGCCTTCGCCAATCCCGGCAAAATCGGCATCACCGGCTTTTGCTGGGGCGGCGGCGTCGTGTGGCGCGCGGCGATCGAAGATGCCGAGATCAAGGCCGGCGTCGCCTGGTACGGTCAGCTCAAGCCGGTCATCGCGCGCGCCACTGAACTCAAGGCGCCCGTACTCGGCCTCTATGGCGCGCTCGATCAGGGCATCCCGCAGACTGATGTCGAAGCCATGCGGGCAGCACTAAAGGCGGCGGGCAAGACCGGGTCGGACATTCATGTCTATGCCGACGCCCAGCACGGCTTCCACGCCGATTACCGGGCGAGCTACAACGAAGCGGATGCCAAGGATGGCTGGGCGCGCATGCTCGCCCATTTCAAGGCGAACGGCGTCGCTTAAGCCGCTTTGGTCGCCGGCGCGAGCGTGGCGAGCAGTGTGCGCACGCGGGCGATGTGCGCGCGCATGATGCGGTTGTGGTGCTGAATGCGCTCGGCCAGGCTGTTCCAATCGAACGGCAATTCCTGCGCCATGAAATTCTTGATCGCGGTGCGCAGCGCATCGGTGAGCGCAATGCACTCGGCCTTCAGCTCGCAGGCAAGCTTGCGCTGATAGGCATCGCCATCGCGCATCAGCGGTTCGAACAACTCGCGATGGACGAAGAGCTGATATGCGCTCACCAGCACGCCGGCATCGACACATTTCTGGCGAATCCGGTTGGAGAGCGCAGGATCGCGCGTCGCGAGCAGCGCGTCGGCTTCAACCATCGATGCTTCGATCTTCGCGAAATAGCCGTCGAGACGCTGGGGCATGAACTCATCCTCTGTCGAAGCCGGGATAGTCGACAAAGGTTAGGAAAGGCTGATCACGCCAGGCCGAAGGGTACGATCTTGTTGGCGACATCATGCCCGATATCGGCGGCGCCGAGATAGGGCACGCCGAGCTCAGCACACCAGCGGTGCATCATCGTATCGACTGGCTCGGCCCAGGGGGGATCATTGGGCTTGATGTCGGTAATCCGCCCGAGCCGCACGCCCGCCACGCCCTTCAGCTGCGTCGCGCGCGCCAGCTGGCAGAGCATGCGATCGATCCGATAGAGCGGCTCCGACACCTCCTCGATCACCAGCACATGATCGGTAAGGTCGGGCAGCCAATGCGTACCGATCAGCGCGGCGAGGATTGCTAGGTTGAACGCCGCGTGCGGCCGACCGCCAAGCCCGCCTTCGAGCACGCCCCGCTCGCGCGCGGTGAGCCAGGCGAGCGCGCGCGCGACCGCCGCCTCCCCGCCCTCGCGCCCGATATCGACCGGCATCGGCCCGTGCACGGCATGACCCAGCCGGCGGGCGTAGAGCGCGCCGATCAGGAACCCCAGGTCAGAATAACCGAGCCAGGTCTTGGTCGCGGCGGCCGGCGCCAGCTTGTCCATGACCATGGGCAAGATGCGGTTGGAGCCATAACCACCGCGCGCGAACCACACTGCGTCGATCGTCGGATCATTGGCGACGTCCAGAAACGCAGCCGCGCGTGCCGCATCAGGGCCGGCGAAATGCCCGTCCGACAGAAAGCATTGCGGGTGAACGATAAGCTCAGCCGAAGGATAAAGCACCGCCGCCAGCGCGATCACCTTGTCGGCAAGCGGCTTGTCGATCCCCCGCGCCGGCGCGACGATCGCGATTCGCATCAGCTCTCTCCCTCGCCGGCTTGCCCCGCTCCACAAATGCCGCGATAGCCCGGCGCGATGGATACGCGCAAACCCTTCTTCCTGGTCGGCATCGGCGGATCGGGGATGATGCCGCTGGCGATGATCCTGGCCGGCCAGGGCTATACCGTCGCGGGATCGGACCGCAGCCTCGATCAGGCGCGCCTGCCGGCCAAGTTCGACGCGCTGCGCGCGCTCGGCATCGAGCTTTATCCGCAGGACGGCAGCGGCATTACGTCACCCGATCAGATCGTCGTCGCCTCGGCAGCGATCGAGGACACAGTCGCCGATATCATTGCCGCGACGCGGATCGGCGCGGCGCGGATGAGCCGGGCCGAGTTGCTCAGCCGGTTGTTCAACGCGTCGCCCGTCTCGATCGGCGTTGCCGGCACCAGCGGCAAATCGACCGTGACCGGGATGATCGGCTGGATCCTCCACAGCGTCGACCGCGAGCCCACCGTGATGAACGGCGCGGTGATGAAGAATTTCGCGCGACCCGAAGCGCCGTTCGCCAGCGCCTTGGTCGGCGACGGACAGGTGTTCGTGAGCGAGGTTGACGAAAGCGACGGCTCGATTGCGCTCTACACCCCGACAATCGCGGTGCTCAACAATGTCAGCCTCGATCACAAATCGCTTGACGAATTGCGCGCGCTGTTCGGGGCGTTCGCGGCGCGGGCGAAGACGACAATCGTCAATGTGGGCGATGCCGAGGCTGCCGCGCTGGCCGCGACGTTGGCCGGCGATATCCGCACCGTCGCGATCGAGACGGCGGCGGATTATCGCGCGGAGAACCTTGCGCCTCAGCCGTTCGCGGTAGGGTTCGAGCTAGTCCATGGTGGGAACCGCCACTCGGTGCGGCTTGCAGTGCCCGGACGCCACAACGTCGCCAATGCGCTGGCGGCGCTGGCGGCGGCAGACGCGGCGGGCGTGCAGCTCACTGAGGCAATCGAGGCAATCGCCGACTTCCGCGGCCTCAGGCGCCGCTTCGATCTGGTCGGCGAGGCCGCCGGCGTCGCGGTGATCGATGATTTCGGCCACAACCCCGACAAGATCGCCGCGACGCTCGACACGCTGCACCAATTTCCCGGCCGGCTGCTGCTGCTGTTCCAGCCGCATGGCTATGGCCCGCTCAAGGTGATGCGCCGCGAATTGGTCGAGAGCATCGCGGCGCGGCTGGCGCCCGACGATGTACTGGTGCTCCCCGATCCCGCCTATTTCGGCGGCACCGTCGCGCGCGAGGTGACGAGCGCCGATATCGTTGCGGACTTGCGCGCGGCTGGTGCCGACGCGCGCCACATCGCCGACCGCGCCGAGGGCGCCGCCCGGCTGGTCGAAGAAGCGCGCCCCGGCGACCGCATCGTCATCATGGGTGCACGCGACGACACGTTGAGCCAGCTCGCCGCCGAGATCGTCGAAAAATTGGCATCACGCGACTGAAGCGCTAGAATGGTGCGCCAAGGGAGATTGCCGATGTTCCGCCGCCTGTTCCTCGATCATCCGCATTCGGTCGGCGAGAGCTATACCGAGCATTTCCGCGTCGCTTCGGGCTTCGGCATCACGATGATCGCTGGCGGCATCGCCTGCATGACGCACGCCGTGCTGCCCTTCGTCTTCACGCGCACCGGCAGCGACACCATCGCCGCGCTCCACGCCCGCCTCGTCGCCAAGCGCGAAGCGAAGCGCGCCGCGACGACACAAATGGCGACGGTCGAATATGTGATCTGAGCGGCCTACCGCTCGCCTGCCATGCTGGCCAAGCATCTCGTTCCCGGTCGCGCCCCGACGGTGATCTTTTTGCCGGGCTACGCTTCAGACATGACCGGTAGCAAGGCGCTCGCGCTCGAAGGCTGGGCGCGCGAGCGGGGCCAGGCATTTCTCCGCTTCGATTATCGCGGGTGCGGCGCCAGCCCTGGCCGGTTCGAGGACCAGACGCTCGCCGACTGGCGCGACGATGCGATCGCGATGATTGACGCAGTGGACGGCCCCGTCGTGCTGGTCGGCTCGTCGATGGGCGGCTGGCTGATGCTGCTGGCGGCGCTTGCCCGGCCCGATCGCATCGCCGCGCTCGTCGGCATCGCGGCGGCGCCCGACTTCACCGACTGGGGCTTCGACGCCGCAGACCGGGAGGCGCTTGTCCGTAACGGTCGGCTACAGCGCCCCTCGCCTTATTCAGACGCGCCGACGCTCTACACGCGCGCCCTGGTCGAGTCGGGTGCCGCACTGCGTCTGCTCGGCGGCGACATCGCGATCGAGGCACCAGTGCGCCTCATCCACGGCCAGCGTGATCCCGATGTGCCGTGGCAGCACAGCCTGACGCTTGCCGAGCGGCTACGTTCAGCCGATGTGCAGGTCACGCTGATCAAACACGGCGACCACCGCTTGTCTCGGCCGGAAGACATCCGCCAGATCATCGCGACCGTCGAAGGAGTGTTGCCCGTCTCATGCTGATCCTCGCCGCTCTCGCCGCCGCGCAGGCGGCCGCGCCCGTTGCCGAGCCGCGCCTGCCGCCCTCGCTCGCTGACCGCTATCAACAATGTGTCGGCCTCGCGACCGGCAACGATCCGCATAATGGCGAGCTCGATGCGATCGCGTGGCAGCAAACGAGCGGCAAATTCTTTGCGCGCCAATGCCTCGGCATCGCGCTCGCCAATCAGGGCAAATGGGCGGACGCGGCCAAAGCTTTTGAAGGCGCCGCCGACGAGGCCGAAGTTGCGCGTGACAACCGCGCCGCGCGCTATTGGTCGCAAGCCGGCAATGCCTGGCTCGCCGCCGGCAACCCCGCCAAGGCGCGCACCGCGCTCGATGCGGCGCTCACCGCCGGAACGCTCGAAAACCCCGAGCGCGGCGAGGCAGCGTTCGATCGCGCCCGCGCGCTGGTGGCGCTTGGCGATCTGCCGTCGGCACGCGTCGACATGGACTTGGCGGAAAAGCTCGAGCCCAAGGACCCGCTGATCTGGCTTTCCTCGGCGACGCTCGCGCGGCGGATGCGGGACATTCCGCGTGCCAAGCTCGACATCATCGAGGCGTACAAGCTTTCCGCCGACGATGCCTCGGTCAATCTCGAGATCGGCAATATCGCGGCGGCGAGCGGCGACCTCGATGGCGCGCGCATGGCCTGGACCGATGCCAAGCGGATCGGCGGCGATGGCCCGGTCGGCAAGCTCGCCGCCGACTCGCTCAAGCAACTCGACGCGCCGGCGCCCAAAAAGCCCTAGCGCACTGGCGGCAACGCCATCACGCGCCTATCTTGCGAGCATCCCCCGCCAGAGGATATCGGCATGAAATATCTCCACACCATGGTCCGCGTCAGCGACCCCGACGCGACGGTAAAGTTCCTCAATCTCGTCGGCTTGGAAGAAGTCCGCCGCTTTGACAGCGAGCAAGGCCGCTTCACGCTCATCTTCATGGCCGCGCCCGGCGACGAGCAAGCGCAAGTCGAGCTGACCTATAATTGGCCGCCCGAAAACGGCGAGGCGGAAGTCTATGGCGAAGGCCGCAATTTCGGCCACCTCGCTTATCGCGTCGACAATATCTACGAGACCTGCCAGCGGCTGATGGACGCGGGCTACACGATCAATCGCCCGCCGCGCGATGGGCACATGGCGTTCGTCCGGACGCCCGACAACATCTCGATCGAGCTGCTGCAGGACGGCCGTCTGCCGCCGGCCGAGCCCTGGGCGTCGATGCCCAACACCGGCCATTGGTGAGCGGACCGACCGACTTTGTGGCACTGACCGGGGCGCGCCTGCCGATCGTGCAGGCGCCGATGGCGGGCTTTGCCGATGTCGATCTGGCGGTGGCGGCGATTGCCGCGGGCGGGATCGGATCGCTCCCCTGCGCGATGCTGACGCCCGATCAGGTGGTGGCGCAGGCGCAAGCGGTGCGGGCTCAGGCCACGGGGCCGCTCAACCTCAATTTCTTCTGCCACACACTGGGGCCGGTGCCCGATGAGGCGGCGTGGCGCAAGGCGCTGGCACCCTTCTATGCCGAGGAGGGCGTCGCTGCCCCCACCACTCCGCCACCGCTGCGCCGCCCGTTCGATGCGGCGATGGCCGAGGCAGTGGAGGCCGTGCGGCCCGAGATCGTCAGCTTCCATTTCGGCTTGCCTGAACCCGTGTTGCAGGCGCGGGTCCGCGCGACGGGCGCGATCCTGTTCGGCAATGCCACCAACCTCGCTGAAGCGGAATGGCTGGCGCGAGCGGGCGTCGATGCCATCATCGCGCAGGGCTTTGAGGCGGGCGGTCACGCCGGTTATTTTCTTGCGGGTCACACACCGATCGGGCTGACGGCGCTGGTCCGGGAAGTTTCGGCGCGCATCGATTTGCCCGTGATCGCAGCGGGCGGCATTGCAGACGCGGCAGGGGTGCGCGCGGCCATCGCGGCGGGGGCAGCGGCGGTGCAGGTCGGCACTGCCTATCTGCTGAGCCCCGAATGCCGCACGTCGAAGGCGCAGCGCACGCAGATGGCAGCCGCGAGCGCACAGCTCACTGTCATCACCAACCTGTTTTCGGGCGGCCTGGCGCGTGGCCTGCGCAACCGACTGATCGAGGCGCTGGGGCCAGTGAGTCCGCTCGCCCCGCCCTTCCCCTTTGCCAGCGCCGCGCTCGCGCCGCTGCGCGCCAAGGCGGAAGCCGATGGGCGCGGCGATTATTCGCCGCTCTGGGCGGGCCAGGGCGTTGCCCTGGTCGATGCCGCACCCGCGATCGAGATCACCCAGCGGCTCGGTCAAGCCGCGCTCATAGAGGCATGACCATGTCGACCATCGAAATCGTTCGCCTGCCCGTCCTCAATGACAATTATGTCTGGCTCGCCCATGACCCGGCGTCGGGCGACACCGCCGTCATCGACCCCGCAGTCGCGGCACCCGTGCTGGCCGAAGCCGACAAGCGCGGCTGGCGGATCACCGCGATCTGGAACACGCATTGGCACCCCGATCACACCGGCGGCAATGCCGAGATCAAGGCGGCGACCGGCGCGACGGTGTTTGCACCGGCAGCCGAGACAGCGCGCATCCCGACGCTGGATGTGGCGCTGGGCGAGGGCGACTCGGTCAAGCTGGGCGAGCACAAGGCGCAGATCTGGGAAACGCCGGCGCATACCGCTGGCCATATCAGCTATTACCTGCCCGAGGATGGCGTGATCTTCGTTGGCGACACGCTGTTCGCGATGGGCTGCGGCCGGTTGTTCGAAGGGACGGCCGAGCAGATGTTCGCCAATATGCGCCGCTACGCCGCGCTCCCCGACGCGACACAGGTCTATTGCGCCCACGAATATACCCAATCGAACGGCCGCTACGCGCTCGTCGCCGAGCCCGACAACCTCGCGCTCAGGGAGCGGATGGCGACCGTGCATGCGGCGCGCGCCGCCGGCGAGCCAACCGTCCCGACCAGCATCGGCATCGAACGCGCGACCAATCCGTTCCTCCGCGCCGCCACTGCCGCCGAGCTCGCCGAACGGCGCGCGGCAAAGGATGCGTTTCGCGGCTGAAGCTGCTATGGGATCAGCAGGAAGATTGTCGCAAGGAGAAACGCGATGCGTACTGTCCTGTTCATTCCGTTAGCTTTGGTGCTGGCAACCGCCAGCGCTGCCGCAGGCGACAGCCGCGCCGACCGCCAGGCGCGCGAAGCCGCCGCGCACCAGGCAACCATTGCCGCCGCGCTCAAGGGCCTCCATCCCGCCGGCAAGCAGGATTGCATCAACCTGCGCGACGCGCAGAGCACGGTCCGCGCCGGCGATACGATCATCTACAAAGATGCCGGGCGCCGCCGCGCCTATGTCACCGAAACGAGCGGCGGTTGTTTCGGGCTCGACCGCGGCGATGCGATCGTCACGCGCACCTATTCCGGCCAATTGTGTCGCGGTGACATCGCTCGAACTGTCGATTTTACCAGCCATTTCGAAAGCGGCAGCTGCGCGCTTGGTGACTTCACGCTCTACAAGGCGAGTTGATCGTGCGCGCGCCAGCGCTGATCGTCACCGCGGCGCTGTTGCTGGGTGCCGCCGGCCCCGATAGCGCAATTGACCACGCGATCGCGGGCCGCGTCGCCGGCACGCCCGTGCGGTGCATCGATAAGCCCAGCAACCAGGGGCCCGAGATCATCGACTCGGCGACGATCATCTATCGAGATGGCGGGCGGTTATGGGTCAACCACCTGCCCGCGCGCTGCCCATCGCTGAGCAATAACGTCATCCTGATCGTCGACGTCTATGGCGGACAATTATGCCATGATGATCGCTTCCGCACGCTGGAGCGCGAAACGAGCATTCCCTCGGGCTATTGCCGGCTGGGTGACTTTACACCTTACGACCGCCCGCCTCGCCCCCACTAGAGTACGAAGCGACTAAGATCCGTGTTGCGCGCGATGCTGGCGAGTTGCCCGTCGACATAAGCGGCGTCGATCACCAGCGTCGTACCTTGCCGGTCCTCGGCGTCGAAGCTGACCTGCTCCAGCAGCTTTTCCATCACCGTCTGCAACCGCCGCGCGCCGATATTCTCGACCTCCGCATTCACTTCCGCCGCGATGCGAGCGACCGCGCGGATGCCGTCATCGGTGAAGTCGATCGTCACCCCTTCGGTCGCGAGCAGCGCCTGGTACTGCGCGACGAGCGAGGCGCGTGTGTCGGACAGGATGGCGACGAAATCCGCCTCGGTCAGCGCTTTCAGCTCGACGCGGATCGGCAAGCGGCCCTGCAGCTCAGGCAGCAGATCGCTCGGCTTGGCGACGTGGAAGGCGCCGCTCGCGATGAACAGGATATGGTCGGTCTTCATCGGCCCATATTTGGTCGCGACCGTCGTGCCTTCGATCAGCGGCAGCAAGTCGCGCTGCACGCCTTCGCGACTGACGGAGCCGCCGCGCACATCGGAAACCGCGATCTTGTCGATTTCGTCGAGGAAGACGATGCCGTTCGCCTCGGCATCGGCGAGCGCCATGCGGCTGACCTCGTCCTGATCGAGGCGCTTGTCGGCTTCCTCCTCGACCAGCTTTTCCCACGCCTTGCGGACGTTGAGCTTGCGCCGCTTGAGGTTCTGGCCGCCGCCGAACGCCTTGCCCATCATCTCGCCCAGATTGATCATGCCGATCGGCTGGCCCGGGATCTCGAACGGCATTTGCGGCGCCTGCTCGACATCGATCTCGACTTCTTTGTCGTCGAGATGGCCATCGGCGAAACGCTGGCGGAACGCCTCGCGCGTCGCGGTCGAGCTATCCTTGCCGGTCAGCGCATCGAGCAAGCGGTTCATCGCCGCTTCCTCGGCCTTGTCCTTCACCGCCGCGCGGCGGCGCTCTTTCTCCAGCCGGATCGCTTCCTCGACCAAGTCGCGAGCGATCTGCTCGACGTCGCGACCGACATAGCCGACCTCGGTGAACTTGGTCGCCTCGACCTTGACGAACGGCGCGTCGGCAAGCTTGGCCAGGCGCCGACTGATCTCGGTCTTGCCGCATCCCGTTGGCCCGATCATCAGGATGTTCTTGGGCGTCACTTCGTCGCGCAGATCGGCCGACAAGCGTTGCCGGCGCCAGCGATTGCGCAGGGCGACCGCGACCGCGCGCTTGGCGTCGGCCTGGCCGATAATGTGCGCATCGAGCGCGGTGACGATGGCTCTGGGGGTAAGGGAGTCGTTCATCATCTACTTTCGTCATCCCAGCGAACGCTGGGATCGGGTGCCGCGAGCGCGGCCTTGGTTACAGAGCGACCCCAGCGTTCGCTGGGGTGACGGTTGGGGTGGGGCGGCGATCAGACAGCTGTATCCAGCGCCTCGATCGTCAAATTCTCATTGGTGTAGATGCAGATGTCGGCAGCGACCTCCATCGCCTTGCGGCAGATCGCCTCGGCGTCGCTTTCATACTCGGTTAGCGCGCGGGCAGCAGCAAGCGCGTAATTGCCGCCCGATCCGATCGCGGCGATGCCCGCTTCGGGCTCGAGCACATCGCCATTGCCGGTCACCACCAGCGTCACGTCCTTGTCGGCGACGATCAGCATGGCTTCCAAATTGCGGAGGTACTTGTCGGTCCGCCAATCCTTGGCGAGCTCGACGGCGGCGCGCAGCAGTTGTCCGTGATGCTGCTCCAGCTTGCGCTCGAGCCGCTCGAACAGGGTGAAGGCATCGGCCGTCGCGCCGGCAAAGCCCGCGATTACCGAGCCATCACCCAGCTTGCGGACCTTGCGCGCATTGGGCTTCATCACCGTCTGGCCCATCGAGACCTGGCCGTCGCCGGCGATCACGACGCGGCCAGACTTGCGCACGGAAAGGATGGTGGTGCCGTGCCACACCGGAGTTTTGTCTGTCATGGGCCGCGATATGGGGGCCGCAACGGCTCGTCGCAATTGGGACGGGCGATGTCGGCTTGATCCTATCGGCGCGCGCCCGACCGCGCTAAACGGACGGCCAATAAAATAAGATCGACGCAGGGACCGTGAAGATGGCAACGCATTTCCCCGATGGCCAATCCACCGGCATGGCGGCGCGGCTGCGGCGCCTGCTGCTGTCGCCCGAGCGCGAATGGGGCGCGATCGACGCCGAGCCGATGAGTGCGCTGCGCCTGTTCCTCACCTGGGCCGTGCCGCTCGCCGCGATTGGCCCGGCGGCGCGCTGCGTCAAATCGATCCTGTTCGGCATCGATCTGCTCGGCTTCCACTATCAGCCCTCGACCGAGATGGCGGTCGCGACGGCGCTGTCGGCTTATGCGATGGCGCTCATCAGCGTGTGGCTGATCGCACTCGCGATCGATGCGCTGGCGCCGAGCTTCGGCGGCGAGAAGGACGGTGATCAGGCGATGAAAGTCGCGGTCTTCTCGATGGTGCCGGTGTGGCTGGCGGGGCTGCTCGCGCTGCTGCCGTTTATCGGCTTCCTCGCCTATGTCGGGCTGTACAGCCTTTATCTCGCTTATCTCGGCCTGCCGCGGCTGATGCGCGCGCGGTCGGACAAAGCGCTGCTCTATGTGGCGGCTGTCGTCATGCTCGGGCTGGCGCTGACGCTGGTGGGCGCGAGCGTGGCGAACAGCGTCGGCAATCTGTTCGCCGCGCCGGGGACGGTGGTGGGGTAACTATCAGGATTTGACGGCTGAGATGCTGCTATCGTCACCCCGGCCTTGAGCCGGGGTCCCGCTACAATCCACCGTCAAGAGAAGCGGGACCCCGGCTCGAGGCCGGGGTGACGGGTTCAGTTGGTCGGCCGCGCCCTCACTTATCCGTGCCGTTCGCCTTGCCCCATTGCCGCGCGACGGTGTAGCCGAGATAACCGGTGCCGAAGAGCGCGTAGAGCGGCTCGGGCAGGCCATTCAGATAGGCCGTCATCCCCGCCGCGATATCTTTCGCCATGTGCGGCTCGACCGCCGCGATCAATCCCATCGGGATCGACCAGAGCAGCAGCACATACATGACGTAGAGGAAGCTCGGCCGCGCGCGGCTGGTCCACGGATCGGTCGATTGCGCCTCGGCGATGATCGCCGACATTTGCGTTTTCGCCGCTTCCATGTCCTGCGAGCCCTGCAGCTCGAGCAATTTCAGCTTGGCTTCGTCGCGCGCGCGCGGATCGGGGATGATCTTGTCGATAATGCTCGCAATCGGGCTGATGAGACCGTCCAGCAAAGGCATGGCAATGGGGTCCTTTCATTCGGGCGCCAGGGGACGGCGCCGGGGCCAAAAATCACCGTCTATTCGTCAGATTTGGTCGCCGGCCGGCGCGGGCCGTGCCGCGAATGTTCCGAATGTTCGCAGTGAGAACGAACAATCGTGACCGCGCGCGCGCCGAGCGGCCGCACTTTCACGCCACGCGATTGGCGAGCCAGCCGTAGAGGAAAGTCTCGTCGGCCGGGTGCGCCTCGGCAAGCTCGACATAGCGCGCGCCGCGCAGCGCCTCGACCGCCTTGACGAGCACATCCTCCCCCGCTGGCCCACGCACCGCGCGATAGCCATCGAGCGCGGCGAGCGTCGCGGGGCCGATCGCGCCATCGGCAGGAACATCGGGATAATCGCGCGCGCCGCGATTGAGCGCGTTCAAGGCGCGCTGGAGAAAGCCCGTCGCGGTAACAGGGCCCATGTTGACGCCGGCATCGAACAGCCGCGCGGCGAGCGCCGGGTAGCGCGCCGCCACCGCATCATAGCCGGGCTTCAGCCAGTAGAGCCGGGTGTAGATGGTGACCGCCTCGTCGCGCGGCAGCGCGCATGTCGCCCGCATAGCCCTGCTGCCGCGCGACGCCTTGCGTAATCCCGAAATTGGTCGGGCCGCCGCTATCCGCCGGATTGTTGGCATAACCGCCCTCGCGGTCGATGACGGCGTTGATGAGGGGAGTGATATCCATAGCCTGTACCTCCAGGCCGATGGATTTATCCTATTTGGTTGGTTGTAGGACAGGTACTCGGTCGTTAAAGTCAATTGTTACGTTATTTGTTACTTCTCAAGTTACTCTTGCATGGCGATGTAGATTGAACCCTAGGTTTGCTGTCCATGCGAGCCAGGGGCTCTATTTTGCGCCTAAGCGACCAAACGGTCGTACCGTTTCGCTATGCTAATTATCGGGACGACAATACAGCATAGTCCAGTAACGGTCGCATAGACAAAGTTCGTTGCCATGACGAGGAATAACTTAGGATAAAAAATAGACGAAATTATTATCATACCCGTAGCCAAAGTTATGCCGTCCAGAATACTGCTAGTTAAACCCTGGGATATAGCTATTTTGCCGTGCCTGCGACTATCCGCAACTATAATAAACAGGCAATACGCTGCCGTAATACATAAAAATGTGCCACCGAGATATGCGCTTGATTCAGGATTATTAGCTATCGCACTTTGATTCGGCGTAGCCATCTGTCATTCGGCCTTGTCGTTGTCGATTTTGCTCAGCACTGCACTAATAGAACCGACCCTAAATTCCTTGACACGCGCCATCAATACAAGTGCGATGAAAACTGCGCCAACGATCGCAATTATATCGCCTTTTTTATCACTCCAAATATGAAGTTGTATCTTATACAAATAATAAGTCGCGAGTATGTTAACTGCGGTTTCCGAAACAAGCGCCCCTACCGAAAAAGCTGCTATAGCGGGCTTCAACGCCACAACAGCCTGCACGAAAACTGTGAACAGATACGTTGGCGTCCACGGTGAGCGGCGACTTCTGGACCTTGATTCAGGCATCAATCCCAGTGACACGCCATGGATCAACCTGTCAATTCATATGACTGCAAATAAGCGGGAGCGGGACCGCATGCCTAATGCGTTATTCAATGCCGTCCGAACAACGCCCGCCAAATGTCGGCCCTAGTTCGGCGAGAAAGACACCCCTTCGAGCGAGGCGGTCAAACGACGGGTTTTCGCTTTTTTGAAATTGGTCGGGACGACAGGATTCGAACCTGCGACCCCCACACCCCCAGTGTGATGCGCTACCAGGCTGCGCTACGTCCCGACCGAGCCGCGCCCTCTATGCCTCTCGGCGGCTGGATGCAAGCGGGTTGGGAATGGCGGCTCATCCGTCGCGGTTGCGCGCGCCCCGGCTTGGTGATAGCGCGCGCCGCTTGATGGGGACGGTAGGAGCAATCCCGCGCAACCCCCTGCACGCCATAATCGGAACGCCATGTTGATCTCAACCGCCCACGCCCAGACGACCGCGCCCGCCGCGCCCGTTGACGGCGGCACCGCCGCGCTGGTGCAGTTCGCGCCGTTCATTTTGCTGATCGTCGCCTTTTATTTCCTGCTGATCCGCCCGCAACAGAAGCGGATGAAGGAGCAGCAGGGCGCGATCGCGGCGGTGAAGAAGGGCGATGAAGTGACGACAGCGGGCGGCGTGATCGGCAAGGTCACCCGGGTCGAGGATGCCGTGGTCGAGGTGGAAATCGCAAGCGGCGTTAAAGTCCGCGTCGTCAAATCGACGCTGGCGGGGATCACCCCGCTCGGCGGCAAGCCGGCGAACGACTGACCGCCATGCTCGATTTCCCGCGCTGGAAAGTCCTGTCGATCGTCAGTTTTCTGGCGGCGCTGATGCTGCTGGCGGTACCGAGCGTACTGCCCGATTCAATCGTCTCCTCATCCAGCGTGCTTGCGAAGATGCCACGGATCAGCTGGGGGCTCGATCTTGCCGGCGGCAGCTATCTGCTGCTCGAGGCTGACACCAACGATCTCGTCAATTCGCGGCTTGAGACCAAGCGCGATGAAGTGGCGACCGAGATGCGGCGCGGCAATCCGGCGATCGACATTGGCGAGATTTCGACCGCCAATGGCCGCCTCTCTTTCCTGCTGCGTGACAGCAGCAAAGTCGATGCGGCGCGCGAGCGGCTGCTGCCCCTGACCCAGGGCGCTGGGCTGACTGGTCAGCGCGACTGGGACATTCAGGTGGTCGATGGGCAACGCTTCGTGCTGACGCCGACCAGCGCTGGCATCACCCAGGCAATCGAGCGCGCCATGGGCGACGCGACCGAAGTCGTCCGACGTCGCATCGACGCGCTCGGCACCAAGGAACCGACGATCATCCGCCAGGGCAGCGACCGCATCGTCGTGCAGGTGCCGGGCCTGCAGGACCCGCAGGGGTTGAAGGACTTGCTCGGCAAGACCGCGAAGCTTGAATTCAAGCTGGTCGACGACAATGCCAATCCCGCCGATCTCGCCAAGGGCATTGCCCCCATCGGCGACCAGATTCTGCCGTATCAGGAAGGCGGCGGCATCATCGCGCTCAAGCGCCCGGTGATCGTTGCCGGTGAGCAGCTGATCGACGCCTCGCAGAAGTTCGAGCCGCAGAGCAACAAGCCGATCGTCGACTTCACCTTCGACGCGGAGGGCGGCAAGCGCTTTGCCAAGATCACCGAGGAAAATACCGGCAAGCGCTTCGCCATCATCGTCGACAACATGGTGATTTCCGCGCCGGTGATCAACACGCCGATCCTGGGCGGCAGCGGCTATATCGAAGGCAATTTCACCGCGCAGTCCGCCAACGAGCTCGCCATCGCGCTGCGCTCAGGCAAGTTGCCGGTCAATTTGAAAGTGGTCGAGGAGCGCACTGTCGGGCCGGACCTGGGCGCCGACTCGATCCATGCCGGCATCCTCGCCTCGGTGATCGCAGTGGTCGCCGTGGTGGTGTTCATGCTGGTCACTTACGGCCGCTTCGGCGTCTATGCGAACCTCGCGGTGCTCATCAACGTCGTGGTGATCCTAGGCGTGCTCGCACTGATCAACGGCACGCTGACATTGCCCGGCATCGCCGGTTTCGTGCTGACGATCGGCACCGCGGTCGACGCGAACGTGTTGATCAACGAACGCATCCGTGAGGAGCGGCGGCGCGGGCGCAACGTGATCCAGTCGGTCGAACTGGGCTATAAAGAAGCCAGCCGGACCATTTTCGAGGCCAATGTGACGCACGGCATCGCTGCGCTGATCATGCTGATGCTGGGCTCTGGCCCGGTGAAGGGTTTTGCGGTGGTGCTGCTGATCGGCATTGCGACCAGCGTGTTCACCGCCGTGACCTTTACCCGCATGCTCGTCGCCCTGTGGATCAGGCGCGCGCGGCCGACGGATTTGCATATATGATGTGCTTGCCTGTCCCAACGACCGTCATCCCCGCGAAGGCGGGGATCCATGCTGGCAACGCCTGCCCCTTTGCCCCACAGCCAGCGACAATGGATTCCCGCCTGCGCGGGAATGACGTTGGAAGAGATTGATCCATGCGCCTGCTGAAGCTCGTCCCCGACAACACCAATATCGATTTCGTCCGGCTGCGCTATTGGGCGTTCGGGCTGACCTCGCTGCTCACCATCGCGGCACTGGCATGCGTGTTCGTCTATCGCCTCAACCTCGGCGTCGATTTCGTCGGCGGCCTGATGATCGAGGAGAAATTCACCAGCCCGCCGCCGCTCGATAAATTGCGCGGCGTGATCGACCGGCTCGGCGTCGGCGAGGCGCGGCTGCAGCAATTCGGCGATCCCAACACCGTCTCCATCCGCCTGCCCCCGCCCAAGAGCGAGGACAAGGGCGCGACCGACGCGGTGGTGAAGAAGGTGCAAGCCGCGATCAACGCCGAATTTCCGACCGCCAAATTCTCCAAGCAGGATGCGGTGTCGGGTAAGGTCTCGAACGAGCTGATCTGGAAGGGCGCCGCCGCCGTGATGCTCGCGGTGCTCGGCATCGGCCTGTTCGCGATCTTCCGCTTCGAATGGCAGTTCGGGGTCTCGACCGTCGTCGCCATCGTCCACGACGTGCTGATGACGCTCGGCTTCTTCGCGATCACCGGCCTTGAATTCGACCTCAACATCGTCGCTGCGGTGCTGACCATCATCGGCTATTCGATCAACGACAAGATCGTGATCGACGACCGCATCCGCGAGAATATGCGGCGATATCGCAAGATGGAGATGCGCGAGATCATCAACTTGAGCGTCAACGAAACGCTGCCGCGCACGGTGATGACCTCGCTGACGATCATCCTCGCGCTGGTCGCGCTACTGATCTTCGGCGGGCAAGTGCTGCGCGGCTTTACCTGGGCGATGACGCTGGGCGTGATCGTCGGCACCTATTCGTCGATCTATGTGTCGTCGTCGCTGCTCATCACGCTCGGCCTGCGCGCCGAACCCAAGGCGGAGCGGCCGAACGGCATCGCCAATGCCGAACGCGTGGGCCCGCGCGATTGAGGGCAGCGCGCGGTGCGCCTGACCCGCGAGGACGCGGCAACGGGTCCGCTGATCCGGGGCTTTGCGCAAGGCGGCTTCCGCGTCGATGACGGCATTTACCGCGCGCTGCTGCTGACGCCCGAGCGCGCCGATGGCTGGGAACCGCCGGCAATCGAGGCGCTTGACGAGGCTGCGCTGGCGCCGTTGCTCGCGCTCGATCCGGCGCCCGAATTCCTGCTGCTCGGCACTGGCGCTGCATTGGTGCGACCGCCGGCAGCGCTGATCGCAGCCCTCGCCGCGCGCGACATCGGCATCGAGGCGATGGACAGCCGCGCCGCCGCGCGCGCCTGGGGCGTGCTGCGCGGCGAAGGACGCTGGATCGCGGGCGCGTTTTATCCGCTATAGAGGGGGGAGAGCGGAGTCGTCCGCCAGGGTAACAGGGGAGAGAGCCATGATCCGACCATTGCTGATCGCGCTGCTGGCCATCGCAGCGCCTACGCCGCTCGTTGCGCAAGGCGCGCCCGCACCTGCCCCGGATTATGCAAACCCCGATACCTGGCTGTGCCGGCCCGGCCGCGCCGATTCGTGCACTGCCGATCAAAGCGCGACGGTCATCAAGGCCGATGGCAGCCGCTCGATCGAGGCCTTCGCCGCCGATCCTTCCGCCAAGTTCGACTGTTTCTACGTCTATCCCACCGTCTCGATCGAGCCGACGCCCAATGCGAGCGGCCGGCTGACCGGGGCAGAGAAGCAAGTCGCAGCGTTCCAGGCGGCACGCTTTACCAAGCATTGTCGGGTGTTCGCGCCGCTCTATCGCCAGGTGACTCTGACCGCGCTGCGCGACCTGCTCGCCGGCAAGCCGGTCAATGCCGATCGCACCATCGCCTATGACGACGTCAAGCGCGCATGGCAGCATTATCTGGCGGCCGACAATCACGGCCGCGGCGTCGTGCTGATCGGCCACAGCCAGGGCTCAGGCATCTTAAAGCAGCTGATCGCCGAGGAAATCGACGGCAAGCCGGCGCAGAAGCTGCTGATCTCGGCGATGCTGATGGGCACCAATGTCGCGGTGCCGGCGGGCAAGGATGTCGGCGGCGATTTCAAAGCCGTTCCGCTGTGCCGCAAGGCCGACCAGACCGGCTGCCTGGTGAGCTACGTCACCTTCCGCCGCGATGCACCGCCGCCCGAGACCAGCCGCTTCGGCGTGGTGGCGCAGCCCGGCATGGTCGCGGCTTGTGTGAACCCGGCGGCGCTCGGCGGTGGCAAAGCGCTGACCGACAATTATCTCGGCACGCACGGCGCCGGCCTCGCCAGCAGCGCCCAGGCACCTTGGACCAAAGATGGCGCGCCGGTCACCACGCCGTTCGTCAAGGCGCCGGGGCTAATCAGCGCCGAATGCGTGAAGCAAGGCCGCTTCAGCTATCTGGCGGTGACGGTCAACGCCGACCCGGCCGATCCGCGCACCGACACGATCGGCGGCGACGTCGAGGTGAACGGCGTGATCCTGAAGGAATGGGGCCTGCACCTGATCGATATGCCGGTCGAGATGGGCAATCTGGTCGAGCTGTCGAACAGCGAGGCCAAGGCGTGGCTGCGCGCGAACGGGCGCTGATTCCCGGCTGAGCGGCGCGCCAACTGAAATCCTCCCCCATTTGGGGGAGGTGGCGCCGAAGGCGTCGGAGGGGGATGGCGAGGCGACTGGTAGGGAGCCAATTCCCCTCCGTCAGGCTGCGCCTGACAAGTTCAGGGTAAACCGTGCCCCGCACGGTTTAGGATCGTCCGGGGGGACGATCCGACCCTGAACTCCCAAGTGGGGGAGGATTGCTTAGCGCCCGGCCAATCCCGACAGATGCTCGAACAGGCCCGCCGTGTTCGCGACCCAGGTGAACGGCTCAGCGCCTTTGCGGACAGTAGCTGGCGCAGGCGGGTGAGCCAGCAGATCGCCGATCGCCGCCGCGAACTCCGGCGCTGATCGCCCGGCAATGCGGCCATAAGCGGGGTCGGTCACCACTTCACGCGCCCCGCCGGCGCCGGTGATGACGACCGGCGTGCCGCACGCCAGCGCCTCAACCCAGGCGTTGGCGAGGCCTTCGGACGAGGATGCCAGCGCCATGACGTCGGCGGCGCCGATCAGCGCTGGCAGCTCGGCGTGCGGCACCGCGTCGAGCAGGCGAATTCGATCGCCGGCGCCAAAGCGCGCGATACGGCGGACGAGATCGGGCCGCTCGGGCCCCTCGCCGGCGATCAGCAGCGACACGCCGGGCAGCGCGGCGACCGCATCGATGACGACATCGTGCCCCTTGCGCGGAATCAGCGCGCCGACCGAGACAACGAGCGGGCCGTCGATGCCCAGCCCTGCCTTGGCCGCCGCGCGATCGACCGGCGCGAAGCGATCGAGGTCGACGCCGGTGCGGTGAACGCGGATCCGCTCCGCCGGAAGGCCAATCGCGACCATATCCGCCTTCAGCGCATCGGACACGCTGAGCAGGCCCTCCGCCGCTTGGCCCGCTGTAATGACATGCCGCGCGGTCGGCCCCTGCCCCCAATGGTGGATATCGGCCCCGCGCGCCTTGATCGATACCGGCACCCCGAAGCGCTGGCCCAACGCGACTGCCGCGGGCCCATCGGGGAAGAAGAATTCTGCGTCGATCACGTCAAAGGGAAAGTCGCGGCGCATCTCTGCCAGCAGCGGCGCAAGCGCGCGCGCGAGCAGCCGCGCGCTCCAGCGGCCGCCAGTGCCGGGCAGCACCGGGAAGCGCGGGCGCTCGACGGGAACGCCTTTCCATGTCTCTTGCTTTGGCAATGCTCGGAGCCCGGCATAGCGCGGGTGCAGCGACAACGGCCAAGGCGGCACGCCTATGGGCGCAACCACGCGCAGCTCGACCCCCGGATGCGCCGCCAGCCCCAGCGACTGCCGCTCGACAAATACGCCGAAATTGGGGCGCGACGCATCGGGAAACAGCGTGGCGAGAGTGAGGACGCGCAGCATGGCGCTCCGGGGTTTAAGCGAAGATGGTTAAGGATGGGAAATCGGCTTGCTCGCTAGACGTCATGCCGGACTTGTTCCGGCATCCACCGCGTCGCCAATGAAACGCCAGAATTTCAAGCCGGCCGCACACAGCGCGGTGGACCCCGGCACGAGGCCGGGGTGACGGCGACCCCTTGACGACTGACCATTTACGGGAGGGGCGTTTTAGACCCGCCTATCCCCTGGATACGCCACCAGCAGATCGGCGTCCCCGCTCGCCTCGACCCAGCCCGGCCCGTGCACCTCGACGCACTCTCCCGCGCGCCAGGCGAGGCCATCGAAGCTGCCTTCGCTGGCGAGCGGCACGAGCCATGCGGGCGTATTGGCCGTAATTGCAAGCTCCCGCGCCCCGCCGCTCCAGCGCTCGAGCACGAATTTCGGCCCTTCAGCGAGCAACACCCGGCCCGGAGCGATTTCGCCCGGCACCGGCGGCACTTCGAACAGCCGCGCGTCCGCCACCGCAACGGCCGCCTCCAGATGCAGCTCGCGCGGCCGACCGTAATCGTAAAGCCGATAGGTCAGATCGACATTCTGCTGCACTTCGACCAGCGTAATCCCTGCGCCAATTGCATGCACCGTGCCCGCTGGCGAGTAGATGACATCGCCAGCCTTGACCGGCTTCCAATCAAGCAGTTGCTCGATCGAGCCGTCGAGCGCGGCGGCGCGCAGCTCGTCCTGCGTCAGCGGCCTGAGCGTGCCGAGCGCGATCGTCGAGTCGGGCTCGGCGGCCAGCACCACCCATGCCTCGTCCTTGCCGCGTGGATAGCCGGCGGCTCGCGCGGCGGCGTCATCGGGGTGGACCTGAACCGACAGCCGCTCGCTGGTGAACAGATATTTGACGAGCAGCGGCGCATCGGCGCCATCAGGCGCGGCGAACCAGATTTCGCCCACCGGCTCCTCGGCAGGCGCCGGATCGGCAAAGCCCGGCCACAATTGGCGCCGCCCCCATGGCTTGGCGACACGTTTGGTTTCGAGGAGTATCGCCGTCATCGTCGGGTCCCTGGCCGGTTATTAATAGCCCCTAGAAACGCGCTGACCACCTGTCGAGGTCCATCGCAAGCCCGCGTTTTGAGGAGGTGCGCCAGCCCGCATCCGAAAACGATTGTTCGCATGCGCGGACCTACGCTAAAGGGCCTTTGATGCGCTCTACCCTCACTCGTTCGATTGTGATCGCCCTGATGGCGGTCAGTGCTTTTTCCGTCGCCGGTTGCGCGCACAAGCGCGGCAAGGGTGACTTGCCTTATGTCGCGCGCGACGTCGGCACGCTCTACACGGCGGCGAAGCAGAAGCTCGACCAGCATGATTACAAGCTCGCCGCCGCGCTGTTCGACGAGGTCGAGCGCCAGCACCCCTATTCGGTGTGGGCGCGGCGTGCGCAGCTGATGGGCGCTTTCGCTTATTATCTCGACGCGGATTACCAGAAATCGATCGACAGCGCCCAGCGCTTCCTGTCGGTCCATCCCGGCAACCGCGACGCGCCTTATGCCTATTATCTGATCGCGCTTGGCTATTACGAGCAGATCTCCGACGTGACGCGCGACCAGAAGATTACCAAGCAGGCGCTCGACGCGCTCGGCGAGCTGACCCGCCGCTACCCCAATTCGCGCTACGCTGCCGACGCGCGGCTGAAGACCGATCTGGTGCGCGATCACCTGGCGGGCAAGGAAATGGAAATCGGCCGCTTTTACGAGCACCGCAAGGAATGGCTCGCGGCCTCGCTGCGCTTCCGCAAAGTGACCGAGGAATATCAGACCACGTCGCACGTGCCCGAAGCGCTGATGCGGCTGACCGAAGCCTATATCGCGCTCGGCGTGCCGGATGAGGCGCGCAAATCGGCAGCGATACTGGGCGCCAATTATCCCGGCACCGACTGGTATGCGCACGCCTACAAGCTCGTCGAGGAGAAGGCGCCCGCCGCCAAGCCGGGTGCCTGAGGGCGCGGGCGAGGCCGGCGCGGTGAGTCGCCTGCGATGCTGACGCGCCTGTCGATCCGCGATGTCGTGCTGATCGAGGCGCTCGACCTCGATTTCCATGCCGGGCTCGGCGTGCTGACCGGAGAGACGGGGGCGGGCAAATCGATCCTGCTCGATGCGCTGGGCCTCGCGCTCGGCGCGCGCGGCGACAGCGGGCTGGTGCGCCACGGCGCGGCCCAGGCGAGCGTGACGGCGAGCTTCGATCCACCAGATAGCGCGGCGATCGCGGCGCTGCTCGGCGATAGCGGCATCGAGACCGAGCCGGGCGAGCCGCTCATCATCCGTCGCACGCTGAAGGCCGATGGCGGCAGCCGCGCCTTCATCAACGACCAGCCGGTTTCGGCGGCGCTGCTGCGCGAGCTGGGCGCGACGCTGGTCGAAATCCACGGCCAGCATGACGACCGCGGCCTGCTCGCGCCGGCCGGGCACCGCGCGTTGCTCGATGCATTCGGCGCCATCGACACGACTTCGACAGCAACTGCATGGCAGGCATGGCGCGAAGCGGACGCGCGGCTGACCGAGGCGCACGCGACGCTGGCGACCGCGGCCGCCGACCGCGAATGGCTGGAGCATGCCGTCGCCGAATTGCAGACGCTCGCGCCCGAGCCGGGCGAAGAAGAGGAGCTTGCCGACCGCCGCGCGACGATGCAGCGCGGCGAGAAAATTGCCGGCGACTTGCAGGCAGCCGCCGATCTGCTTGACGGCTCCGAAGGCGGGCTCTCGCGGCTGCGCCAGGCGGCGCGCATCCTCGACCGGCTGAGCGGCGATCATCCAACGCTCGCCGAAGCGCTCGCCGCGCTCGATCGCGCGATCATCGAAGGCAGCGCCGCGCAGGACAAGCTCGACGAGGCGGCGGAAGTGTTGGCGTTCGATCCGGCGCGGCTCGAGGCGGACGAAGCGCGGCTGTTCGAGCTGCGCGCGGTGGCGCGCAAGCATCGGGTGCAGCCCGACGATCTGCCGGCGCTCGCCGAAACGCTGGCCGCGCGGTTGGCGCAGCTGGCTTCGGGTGAGGACGGCATCGCCGCCCTCGAAGCGGCAGCGCAGGCGGCAGCGTCGCGCTACCATACGGCAGCAGACAAGCTGACGGCGACGCGCACCAAGGCGGCGGCGCGGCTGGATGCCGCCGTGAAGGCCGAACTCGCCCCGCTCAAGCTTGACGCCGCCCGCTTCCGCACCGCGCTCGCGCCCCTCACCGAGACGCAATGGTCGGCGACGGGCAAGGATCGCGTCGAGTTCGAAATCTCGACCAACCCCGGCGCACCGTTCGCGCCGCTCATCAAAATCGCGTCGGGCGGCGAGCTTTCGCGCTTCATCCTGGCGCTCAAAGTCGCACTCGCCGAGCAAGGCGGCGCGGCGACCATGATCTTCGATGAGATCGATCGTGGCGTCGGTGGCGCGGTGGCGAGCGCGATTGGCGAGCGGCTGGCGCGGCTCGCCGAGACGACGCAACTCCTCGTCGTTACCCACAGCCCGCAAGTCGCGGCGCGGGGCGGCCACCATTTCTTCATCGCCAAATCGAGCGATGGCACGGTCACCCGCACCGGCGTCCGCGCATTGGATGCCGCCGAACGCCGCGAGGAAATCGCGCGAATGCTGTCGGGCGCAACGGTAACGGATGAGGCGCGCGCGCAGGCGGAGCGGTTGCTGGAGGTGGCATAAGGGGGAATGGCGGGAGGCCGGGGCCTGCCGATGATCCCTAGCACGGACGCGAATGTTCCCGAATGTTCCCAATGACCATGGGGGTGGCGACAAGTGGCCGACCTGCGCGCCCGGCCCTGCCCGATTGCCGGTCACCTCTTCCCCGCCATCGAGTCGCCCGCAAACCGCCGCCCCGAAGTTGACAAAGTTGACACTACGTCCCCCCAGTGTTGCCCTCCCCAGGCAGTGACGACAGTGCTGATAGCTGATCGAACCAGGCAAGACGCGCGCCATCGGGAGAGGGTGACATAGGTCGGGGGTGTAGGACAGCGGCGGAATGGGGTGGGGCCGCTCATGCCCATCACAATGATCGAGGCTGCAGTTTAACCCTGCAACGGCTTAGTCGGCTTACGCCACGCAGCGTAGTTTTCCCATTCGTCGCCCCGTGCTTTGACACGGGGCTAGGCTTTTCTGCTGCCGGTGCCGCGCCGAACCGCTCCCAAAGGCCCTCCTAATCGGGATTTTCTGCCTCGATCAGTGCGAACGTCCAAGCGCCCCGCCATTTCTTGGCCAGCCTTGCCATTGGCCGACTGTCGCTGCGGCGGCGGAACAAGGAAAGCCAGGCCCCGTGTCGAGCACGGGGCGACGGCGAAAGCGAGCGTCCCTTAGCCACCCCCGTAGCCCCCCTCCCCAAGCGCTCTTCAACGCCTTGCTTGATCCACCTCCGCGCGCTCGGTAGCCAGTGGTCATGCCTGCTTTCCCCGCCACCGACACCGAAGCCGCTGCCGAGCTTGAGCGGCTCGCCGGCCTCATCGCCTATCACAATGCGCGCTATCACACTGACGACGCACCGGAGATTTCGGATGCCGACTATGACGCGCTGATCGCCAAGAATGCCGCGATTGAGGCGGCGTTTCCGCATCTGGTGCGCGCCGATTCGCCGTCATTGCGGGTGGGTGCGGCGCCGGCGGCGCACCTCGCCAAGGTGGCGCATGCGCGACCGATGTTCAGCCTGGACAATGCGTTCAGCGACGAGGAAGTCGGTGATTTCGTCGGCCGGGTGCGGCGCTTCTTGAATCTCGCGGAAGACGAGCCGGTGCTGCTCACCGCCGAACCCAAGATCGACGGGCTATCCTGCTCGATCCGCTATGAGCAGCGCCGCTTGGTCCGCGCGCTGACCCGGGGCGATGGCCAGGTGGGCGAGGATGTGACCGCCAATGTTCGCACGATCGCCGACATCCCCGCGACGCTGCCTGCCGATGCGCCGGACGTGTTCGAGGTGCGCGGCGAGATTTACATGGAGAAGGCCGCGTTCGCCGAGCTTAATGCCCGGCTCGTCGCCGAGGCCGAAGGCACCGGCAAGGACGCGCGCCAATTCGCCAATCCGCGCAACGCCGCCGCTGGATCGCTGCGCCAGAAGGACGCCGCCGTCACCGCCAGCCGGCCGCTGCGCTTTTTCGCCTGGGGCTGGGGCGAGACGAGCGCGCTGCCCGGCGACACGCAAAGTGCGGTGATCGCGGCGATTCGCCGCTGGGGTTTCCCCGTCGCCGAGGCGTTCCGACCCGCCGCGCCGATCGAGGCAGCGCTCGCCACCTACAAGGCGATCGAAGCCGAGCGCGCCGATCTGCCGTTCGATATCGATGGCGTCGTCTACAAGGTCGATCGGCTCGACTGGCAGGCGCGGCTCGGCTTTGTCGGTCGTGCGCCGCGGTGGGGGCTGGCGCATAAATTCCCCGCCCAGCGCGCCCAGACGACGCTGCGCGCCATCGACATTCAGGTCGGCCGCACCGGCAAGCTGACCCCTGTCGCACGCCTCGAGCCGGTTACCGTCGGCGGCGTCGTCGTCACCAACGCGACGCTGCACAATGCCGACGAGATTGCGCGGTTGAACGTCTGGCCCGGCGACCGCGTGGTGCTACAGCGCGCTGGCGACGTGATCCCGCAAATCGTCGAAAACCTCTCGCGCGACGAGGACCGCGGCACATGGCCCTTCCCCGCGCTCTGCCCCGAATGCCAGTCGGACGCGGTCGCCGAGGAGGGCGAAGTCGATATCCGCTGCACCGGCGGCCTCATCTGCCCGGCGCAGCGCGTCGAGCGACTGAAGCATTTCGTCTCGCGGGGCGCGATGGATATCGACGGACTGGGCGAAAAGACGATCCAGGAGTTTTTCGGCCTGGGCTGGGTGCATGGCCCCGCCGACATCTTCCGCCTCCACGCCCACAAGCCCGAGCTGCTGACGCGCGAGGGGTGGAAGGAGAAATCGGTCGATAATCTGCTCGCCAGCATCGAGGCGCGGCGCACGCCCGATCCGGCGCGGTTTCTGTTCGGGCTCGGCATTCGCCATGTCGGCGCGGTGACGGCGCGCGATCTGGTCAAGGCGTTCGGCACGGTGGAGGCAGTGGCGGACGTCGCCACCCGCGCGCATGACGATGCCGCCGCGCTTGCCGACCTGACTGCGGTCGAGGGCATCGGCCCGGTCGTCGCGCACGCGCTGGTCGCTTTCTTCGCGGAAACGCATAATCGCGACGCCTGGGCGGACTTGCTGAGCGAAGTCCGGCCCGAACCTTATGTGAGCAACGTCCGCGCCTCGGCGGTCAGCGGCAAGACGGTCGTCTTCACTGGCACGCTCGAAACGATGAGCCGCGACGAAGCCAAGGCGCAAGCAGAAGCGCTGGGCGCCAAGGTGTCGGGTTCGGTCTCGGCGAAAACCGATCTTGTGGTGGCAGGGCCGGGCGCGGGATCGAAGCTCAATAAGGCCGCTGAGCTCGGCATCGAAGTGATCGACGAGGCGGCCTGGCGCGCGATCGCCGAGGCGAGCTAGACTTTTGGCGGTGATGCCTTTTTGCAACGCACCATGGCGCGGTGCATTCATTAACCGTTAACGCCCCTCACTGTCATCGATTCGAAATATTAGCGGGGCAAGGGCTCCCTTGCGGGCGTCGAGGCCGGTTTAGGTCGCGACTCGTCTCAAGGGGAAAATCATGCGGAACATGCTTTTTGTCGGCGTGGCAGCGGCTGCGCTTATGGTGCCTGCAGCGGCCAGCGCTCAGGAAACGACGTCGGTCATTCATGGTGCTGTGACCAACAACGGCGCACCCGTTGGTGGCGCGCAGGTCACTGCGATCGACGTTTCGTCAGGCACGCGCCAGACTGTTACGACCGACGCTTCGGGCAACTTCAACTTCCCCGGCCTGCGCGTTGGCGGTCCCTACACTGTTCAGGTGTCGAGCCCCAACGGCAACAAGGAAGTGACCGACATCTACACGGTCGTCCAGCAGACCTATGATCTCCCCATCGAACTGGCAGCCGGCGCGACCGCCGATACCAAGGAAATCGTCGTCACCGCTTCGTCGATCAAGGGCGCGGGCACGATCTCCAAGGGCGTGCAGACCACGCTGACCGCGGCGGACATCGCCAAGGTCGCCTCGGTCAACCGCGACATCCGTGACATCGAGCGTCGCGATCCTTTCGCCACGTTCGACATCGGCAACTCGACCGATCGCGGCGGCGCAATCCGTTTCGCCGGCGTCAACCCGCGCTTCAACCGCTTCACCATCAACGGTGTGACGGTCGGCGACACGTTCGGCCTCAACCAGGACTCGAACCCGACCAACCGCGGCCCCGTGCCGTTCGACGCACTGGACCAGGTTTCGACCTCGGCAGCGAATTTCGATATCCGCCAGACCAATTATCAGGGCGGCGTGATCGACGCGACGGTGCGCTCGGGTACCAACAAGCTGTTTCTGACCGGCTTCTATTCGCAGAACACCGATGGTCTGTCGGGCAGCCAGATCGGCAACCTCACGCTGGTTCTGCCGAAGTTCAAGTCGGAAACCTATGGCGCGACGATCGCCGGCCCGATCTTGCGCGATAAGCTGTTCCTGATGTTCTCGTATGAAAAGAACTCGGACCCGCGCGCTTTCGGCACACAGCCGGAGAGCATCCCCGGCCTGACGACCGCTCAGATCACCAACACCGGCACCATCGCCGCTAGCGCGCCCTACGGCATCACCGGTGCCGCTTATGGTAACGTTCTGCGCATCAACCCGCGCGTCGACGAGAAATTCACGACGCGGGTCGACTGGAACATCGCCAGCGGTCAGCGCCTGTCGATCACCTACATCAACGCGTTCGACTCGCTGGTCAGCCCGAACAACACGTCGACCTCGGGCACGACGCCGTCTTATGGCCTCAGCTCGAATGCCTATACGCTCAGCGAATTGCTGCACGCCGGTATCGCGCAGTTGAACTCGACCTGGTCGAGCAGCCTGTCGACCGAGGTCCGCTTCATCTATAAGAGCTATCAGCGCGGCCAGGAGCCGCTCGGCGGCCGCGGCAATTCGCAGTTCCAGGTTTGCCAGGACCCAGTATCGGTCGGCAGCCTCACCGGCTGCACCACCGGCGTTCCGCGTATCTACTTCGGCCCGGACAATTTCCGCCAGACCAACACGCTGTTCACCGACACTTATGGCGGGTCGTTCGTCGGCCGCTTGAGCCTGAACAACCATAACCTGGAGGTGTTGGCGGAAGTCAGCCAGAACCGCACTTTCAACAACTTCGTTCCGAACAGCCTGGGCAGCTATTATTTTGACTCGATCCAGGACTTCCAGAACGGTAACGCCAACCAGGTGCAATATGCGGCGGTGATCGTTGGCGGCGCCAACGGCGCGGCGGCCAATTTCCGCTACACCGAATATTCGTTCGGCATTCAGGACGATTGGCGCCCGATCCCTGGCCTGACGCTGACCTATGGCGTGCGCTGGAATGGCTATGCCCAAGCCGCCAAGCCAGTGCTCAACCCGTATTTCGTGAGCCGCAACGGCTACACCAACACCCAGACCTATAAGGGCCTGGAAACGCTCGAGCCGCGCTTCAGCTTCGAGTGGAAGGCAACACCAACGCTGCGCTTCCATGGCGGCGCGGGTATCCTGGCGGGTGGCAACCCCGACATTTACCTGTCGAACAGCTTCTCGAACACCGTCACCACCAATTCGCTGACCATCACGCGGGCAGCGGTGCCGGCGGGCTGCACGGTTTCGGGCGGCGGCACGATCACGGCTCCGGTTTGCGCCGCAGCGCTCAACGGCGTCGGCGCCAATGTAAATCCGCTCCTGACCGCCTATGCTCAGGGCGGTTCGGCAGCGACCGGCACCAACACTGCCGAGCTGATCCCGAACTTCAAGCTGCCGACCTCATTCAAGGGAACGCTGTCGGCTGAATGGAAGGTCCGTGGTGTCCACCTCGGTGCCGATTATCTGTTCACCCAGAACCGCAACGACGTCAGCTTCACCGACGTGCGCTCGGTGCCGATCGGCTTCCTGCCCGATGGTCGTCGGCGTTACACCGGTGCGATTTCGTTCGCTGACACCGGCTGGGACGTGGTGACCTACAACAGCAAGGGTGGCCACAGCCACATCTGGGATATTCGCTTCGACAAGCAGTTTGACAACGGTATTTCGTTTGGCGGCGCGTATGTCTGGCAGGATGTTCGCGACTATGGCAACGCCAGCGCCTCGACGCCGAACTCGAACTATCGGTTCCAGGTCTTTGCCGACCCGAACTTCCCGGCACTGGGCGTTTCCGACAACCAGACCAAGTGGCAGTTCAAGTACAGCATTGGCTATGATCACGCGTTCTTCCGCGATGCCCACACCAAGATCCAGCTGTTCGGCGAAACCCGCGCGGGCAATCCGTACAGCTACTATCTGCTCGACAATACTGGCGCTCGTTCAACGGTGTTCGGTACTGTCTTGACCAGCAACGCACCGTCGAACTTGTTCTACGTGCCGTCGAGCACGTCGGACCCGATCGTGAGCTATGACAGCGCGGCAACGCAGACGGCGGTCGAGAACTTGATCGGCAGCACGAACCTCAAGAACTTCCGCGGTCGGATTGCGCCCAAGAATATTGCGCGCAACCCGCATGTCACGCGCATCGACCTTCACCTCGAGCAGGAATTGCCGCTGTTCGTGGGCCACTCGAAGGTCAGCGTGTTTGCGGACATCAACAACCTGCCCAACCTGCTCAACAGCAATTGGGGCGGTGTGCGGCAGATCAGCGGTGCGGCGCTGGTTACGGTACAGTGCTTGAGCGTCGCGACGCCCACGGGCACTGCGCCTGCTGCCGGCGTGGTCAACACCACGTCGTCGCAGACTTGCGCTCAGTATCGCTACTCGGCGTATCGCGATCCGAACACCAACCTGGCGTACAACTTCAACGCCTCGACCTACTTCATCCGTTTGGGCGCGCGCTTCACTTTCTAAGCATCGCCCCAAGCAAAAAATGCCGCCGCTCCAGCGATGGAGCGGCGGTTTTTTTGTGCGTGGCGATTACAGTGGCAGATGAGGCAGCGCGTCGCCGCCCCGCCGCTTACTTTGCGATCGGCGCGTAGATACTGTTGATCGGCCGCGCCATCACGCGCTCGACCATCGGCACGAAGAAATCGAGCGGCGCGCTGTCGTAATTCGGATCGAACGCCGACTGATCATATTTCTCGCAGAATTCCGCGCACGCTTCGAAATGCGGGTGGCCGCGATATTGCTCGCGCAAGTCGCGATCCATGCCGAGATAGTGGAGATAATAATAGCCCTGGAACACGCCGTGATTATTAGCGATCCAGTGGAGCTGCTCGGAGACGAACGGCCGCAGCATCGCCGCGGCAATTTCGGGGTGGTTGAAGCTGCCGAGCGTGTCGCCAATGTCATGGAGCAACGCGGTCACCACATAATCCTCGTCCCGCCCATCGCGGTGTGCGCGCGTCGCAGTCTGCAGCGAATGTTCGAGCCGGTCGACCGGGAAGCCGCCATAATCGCCGTCGAGCAGCTTCAGATGCTCGATCACGCGCGCGGGCAATCCCTTGGAAAAGTCGCGAAAATGGGTGCTGATCGTCGCCCAGTCTTCCTGCGTGCCCTCGGTCATCGCGGTGAACTTGGCGCGGTCATGCGCGATATCGATGGTGTCGGTCATGGCACTCCTTCCCTTCTCGGTCGCCCAGCGACCGCCTTATCAAGCCTGCACAGCATAGGCCCCTTCCCGCCCGCTTGTCAGCCAGTATAAGATCGACCCGATGCACTCAGCCCCAGCACCCGAGCAAAGCTGACGATGGCGACGCCCGCCGACGGCTTGTTCAGCCGCCCGTTCTTCGAGCAGAAGAACCGCGCCTTCTGGCTGCTCCAGGCGGCGGGCTGGTCGGGCTATCTGGTGCTGCGCTCGGCCTCGTCGCTCGCCAATGGCGTGTCGCTGGGCGGCGTTGCGACGATCGTGATCGAATCGATCATCGGTTATTGCATCACCCTGCTGTTGTCAGCGCTCTACAGCACCTATCGCAAGCTCTCCCGCATCGCTTTGGTGCTGCTCACCATCGTAACGCTTGCCGTCGCGACCGTGCTTTACGCCTTTCTCGATGCGTTCGCCTTCTCGCTGGTCAATCAGAGTTCCGGCCTCACGCTGACGCTGGTGCTCGGCACGGTGTTCCTCAACTTCACCGTGCTGGCCGGCTGGTCGGCGCTCTATTTCGGCATCAATTTCTATCTGATCATCGAGCAGCAGATCGACCAGATGCAGGCGCTCGAGATCCAGGCCTCATCGGCACAGCTCGCGATGCTGCGCTACCAGCTCAACCCGCATTTCCTGTTCAACACGCTCAATTCGATCTCGACTTTGGTCCTGTTGAAACAAACCGAGCGCGCTAATGCGATGTTGAGCCGTTTATCGTCCTTCCTGCGTTACACGCTCGCCAATGAACCGACCGCTCAGGTCACCATCGCGCAGGAAGTCGAGACGCTGAAGCTCTATATGGAAATCGAGAAGATGCGCTTTGAGGACCGGCTGCGGCCGATCTTCGACATCGATCCGCGCGTCGCCAAGGCGCGGCTGCCGTCGCTGCTGTTGCAACCGCTGGTCGAAAACGCGATCAAATATGCCGTCACCCCGCGCGAGGATGGCGCCGAAATCACCGTCGCCGCTCGGCTCAACGGCGACAAGGTGCAGATCGACGTATCCGATACGGGCCCGGGCTTGATTGAAACGGCGAAACGATCAGGGCTTTCAACCGGCGTCGGGCTGACCAATATCAGGGACAGGTTGGCCCAGGCTTATGGCGCCGAGCATCGATTTGAAACGCGATCGAACCCCGGGGGCGGTTTCAGGGTGGAGATCGAAATACCGTACCAGTTGAACGAACCAACAAGAGAGGCCGCATGACCATCCGCACCATCCTGGTCGACGATGAACCGCTCGCGACTCAAGGTTTGCAGCTCCGGCTCGAACCGCATGACGATGTCGAGGTGATCGACACCTGCAGCAACGGCCGCGAGGCGATCCGCAGCATCAAGACGCACAAGCCCGATCTCGTCTTTCTCGACATCCAGATGCCGGGCTTTGACGGGTTCTCGGTGGTGCAGGGGCTGATGGAAGTCGAGCCGCCGTTGTTCGTGTTCGTAACTGCTTATTCTGATTTTGCGTTGCGGGCGTTCGAAACGCAGGCAGTCAATTACCTGATGAAGCCGGTCGACGAAGCGCAGCTCGCCGATACCCTCGACCGCGTCCGCCAGCGCCTCGCTGAAAAACGCAGCGCCGAGGAAGTCGAGAAGCTGAAGGAAGTGCTGGCCGAAGTCGCGCCCGATGCCGCGGAGACATTCGGCGACGCCGCGCCGGAAGCGCCCGCCGCCAACCGCTTCGAAAAGCTGATCAACATCAAGGATCAAGGCCAGATTTTCCGCGTCGATGTCGACACGATCGAACAGATCGAGGCGGCAGGCGACTATATGGTCATCAAGACGCCCGCCAAGACGCTGATTCTGCGCGAAACGATGAAGGATCTGGAAAAGCGGCTCGATCCGCGCCGCTTCCAGCGCGTCCACCGCTCGGCGATCGTCAATCTCGACCTGGTCCGCGAAGTGAAGCCGCACACCAATGGCGAATGCTTCCTGGTGCTCGACTCGGGCGCGCAGGTGAAAGTGAGCCGGTCGTATCGCGATGTGGTGGCGCGGTTCGTGCACTAACGGGGCCTGACGGAGGGGGAATGATTATCGCCAAGGCTGCGGCATTTGCCGCGCTTCACAAGCCGGGATCGCCGGTCATCCTGTTCAACGCTTGGGATGCCGGCAGCGCACGCGTGGTAGCGGATGCCGGCGCAACCGCGATCGCGACGGGAAGCTGGTCGGTCGCCGCCGCGCATGGGCTGACCGACGCCGAGTCGCTGCCGCTCGATCTCGCCATCGCCAACGCGGCGCGGATCGTAGCGGCGGTCGATCTGCCGGTGACGATCGATTTCGAGGGCGGCTATGCCGTCGATCCCGGCGCACTCGGCGCCAATGCCGCCGCGCTCGCGGCAACCGGCGCGGTGGGATGCAATTTCGAGGATCAAGTGATCGGCGCGGCGACGAGGGCGCTTCACCCGATCGATGTGCAGACAGCGCGCATCGCGGCGATGCGGGCGAGCGCGGGGCCGTTCTTCTTCATCAACGCGCGCACCGACTTGTTCCTGCAGGCCCCGGCGGACACGCATGACAAGGCGATGGCCGACGCCGCGATCGACCGCGCGCATGCCTATGCCGATGCGGGCGCGAGCGGTCTCTTCGTGCCGGGGCTGGTCGATCTGGCGCTGCTGGAGCGCGTGTGCCGCGCCTCACCGCTGCCGGTCAATTTCATGGCCTTTCCGGGTGCGCCATCGGCCGCGCAGGTCGCCGCGACGGGTATTGCGCGGATCAGCCACGGACCGGGGCCGTATCGGCTGGCGATGAAAGCGCTGGGTGATGCGGCGCGGGCGGTGCTTGGCGGCTAGTAATTCTCCCCCATCGGGGAGTTCAGGGTCGGATCGTCGCCCGGACGATCCTAAACCGCGCGGGGCACGGTTTACCCTGAACTTGGCAGGCGCAGCCTGACGGAGGGGGTGGGTGCGCGATATCTGTTTGCCGGGTTCGCCCCCTCCACCAGCTTCGCTGGTCCCCCTCCCCCGAAGGGGGAGGATTTAGGTTTTAATCCGCCGCGTCCTCGGCCCCGCCATCCTCAAACCACGCCTCGACCGGGCCGCTCAGCTTGATCGTCAGCGGCTGGCCATGCCGATCAACCTTCTTGCCGAGTTGGACGCGGATCCAGCCTTCGGACAGCGAATATTCCTCGACGTCGCGGCGCTGGACGCCCTTGAAGCGGATGCCGATGCCGCGCTGCAGCGCCTCGGCGTCGAAATGGGGGCTGCGCGGATTGACCGACAGCCGGTCGGGCGGAGTGTCACTCATCCGGCGCTAGTGGCGCAAGCGCGCGCGAAATTCCAGCCCATCGGTGCGCCACAGGTGGAAAGGGCGGCACGCACCCTGCGCACCGCCCTCACCTGCTTGCTTGTTGTGTCAGCGCTTAGCGGCAGACCTCGATATCGACCGGGCGATCCCAATAACGGTCCCAGCGATGCTCGACCCAGCAATGCTCGTAGCGCGGGCGATAGCGATACGCATAATAGCCATCGCGCGGATAATAGCCGTGATCGCGATAATAGATCACGTCGTAATCGGCCGGATAGCCATGGTCGTAATAATAGCGGTCGCGATAGCGATCATGGTCGGAGGCGATGACGGCACCAATCGCCAACCCGGCAATACCGGCCGCAACGACCGCGCCGCCATTGTCATAGTGGCGATAGCCGCCATGCCAGCCACGATATTGCGCGCTTGCGGGCGCCGCCGAGGCGAGCGCGGTTGCTCCCAGCGCCACCGCCAGACCGGCTTTCTTCATGAGGTTCATCTTTCAACTCCCAAATGCAATGGCGCTTGGGCCACAGGCTTACAACGTTAGAGCCCCAAGCTTGTTCATCGCCTAGCCGAGTCGGCCTGAACCGTCGGCGAACGAGCCGTTCATACAGCGTTTAGTCGCGCTTGCTCCACCCGCTCAGGCCACGCTACAGCCCGTTCTCATGTCCTACTGGCTGCTCCGCTCCGAACCCGATGTCTATGGCTGGGATGATCTCGTCCGCGATGGCGCGACCGAATGGGACGGCATCCGCAATTATACCGCGCGCAATTTCCTGATGACGATGGTGCCGGGCGACGAGGCGATCTTCTACCATTCGAATACCGAGAAGGCGGCGGTCGGCATTATGGAAATCACGCGGGCGTGGCGCCCCGATGGGCCCGACGAGAAATGGGCGAGCGTCGCGGTGAAACCGGTGCGCAAATTCGCGCGACCGGTGCCGCTCGCCGATATCAAGGCCGAGCCGCGCCTCGCCAAGCTCGAAGTACTGCGGCAGTCGCGCCTGTCGGTGACGCCGGTGCGCGACGACGAATGGGCAGTGCTGCTCGAAATGGGCGGGCTGTGAAGCGATTGCTCGCGGCGGCGCTCGCGCTGCTCGCTCTCGCCGCCCCGGCCCTAGCTCAGCGCGCCGACCGCGCGTCGCCGGGTTTCGTCCGGGTGCGGCTGGAGACGACCAAGGGCGACGTTATCATCGCGGTCGATGAACGCCACGCCCCCATCACCGCCACCAATTTCCTGAAATATGTCGATGATGGCCGCTTGGACGGCACCAGCTTCTTCCGCGCCTCGCGCAACAAGGCCAACCCCAAGGTCGGTTTCATCGAAGGTGGCATCGGCACCGATGCACGGCGCAGCCTGCTCGGCATCCCGCTCGAGCCGACGAGCAAGACGGGGCTGCACCATGTCGACGGCGCGATCTCGATGGCGCGCAACGGGCTCGATTCGGCGACGGGCAATTTCTCGATCTTCGTCGGTGCCGCGCCAGGCTATGACGCGCGGCCGGGCGCGCCGGGCTATGCCGTGTTCGCCCGCGTGGTGAGCGGCATGGATACGGTGAAAGCGATCCTCGCCGCGCCATCGGGTGCGGGCGAGGGCGTGATGAAGGGGCAGATGATCCTCGCCCCCGTTATCATCAAGCGCGCGGTCCGGCTCGACGGCACGCCCCGGCCGACCGGCGGCCCCAAGGTTTGGCTGCTCAAGCTCGGCGGCTGAGGCCCAAGCGCTATTCCAGCGTCAACCGGCCAAGCGCATCGACGATGCCCTTGCGGAGATCGGCATTGCGGCGCTTATATAGTTGGGTGAGGCACGCAACACTGCGGCCGCATTGGCCGCGATCGGCGAGAAACTGCTGCGCGTCGTCATGCCGCGCGCCGTTCGACCCCATCATCATCGGAATGCGCGAATAGCTGAACCAGAGCGCGCCCATCTCGGTATCGAGCAGCGACAGGCTGGGATTGCCGCAGATCGCGAACTCGTCCGGCGTGCGCGCTTTGTTGCAATCGAAGCTGGCGGCATGGGCGGGCGCGGTCGCGCCGGCAATGGCGAGCGCCAAGCCCACCGACATCAGGCGAATACGCATCGACTCCTCCCTATATGCTGCCGGAGCATAATAGGTCGCCCTTGGTGACGCGTCGCCCAAAATAAACCATAGTTAGTACCGATCGTTGCACGGCAAGCAGGGGCATCGCCATGGCAACCATGTCGCTCTTATGGCTGATCTTCCAGGTCGCGCCCGCCGGCCCCGGCCCGACGCTCAACGACATCGCCCATTTCGATCTCGCCAAATTGCCGCATGCCGATGTCAGTAATTGCAAGGCTGGTGTGCCCGCCGACGAAATCCTGGTGTGCGGCCGCAGGCCGGTCGATCCGCCGCGGCTCGACCTGCGGTTCGAGGACAAGCCCTGGCAACCGCGCCTCCACATCGCCGGCGCCGAGGTAACGCCTGAGGCCGAGCAGCGCACCCTGCCCGGCGGTTACTCCGGCCCGGCCGCGATGATCCGCTTCAAGTGGAAGTTTTAGCGCGCGCTTAAGCCGCCTCGCTCACCCGTTTGTGCCGCTTGCGCTCGTGCGGATCGAGGAAGCGTTTGCGCAGGCGGATCGATTTGGGTGTTACTTCAACCATCTCGTCGTCGTCGATATAGGCGATCGCCTGTTCCAGCGTCAGCCGGCGCGGCGGGGTGAGGCGGATGGCATCGTCCTTGCCGCCCGACGCGCGGAAGTTGGTGAGCTGCTTCGCCTTCATCGGGTTGACTTCAAGATCGTCGGGCTTGGCATTCTCGCCGATGATCATGCCCTCGTAGAGCGGATCACCCGGCGAGACCATCAGGATGCCGCGATCCTCCAGCGCGTTCAGCGCATAGGCATTGGCCTCGCCAGTGCCGTTGGAGATGAGCACGCCGTTCTTGCGGCCTTCGATCGGGCCCTTGTACGGCCCATATTTCTCGAAAAGCCGGTTCATGATGCCGGTGCCGCGCGTGTCCGACAGGAATTCGCCGTGATAGCCGATCAGGCCGCGCGATGGCGCCGAGAAGGTGATGCGCGTCTTGCCGCCGCCACTCGGGCGCATGTCGGTCAGCTCCGCCTTGCGCTGGTTCATCTTGTCGACAACCGTGCCCGAATGCTCTTCATCGACGTCGATGACGACGGTTTCATAGGGCTCTTCGCGGCCATGCTCGCCGTCGCGAAACAGCACGCGCGGGCGGCTGATGCCGAGTTCGAAGCCTTCGCGGCGCATCGTTTCGATCAGCACGCCGAGTTGGAGTTCGCCCCGCCCGGCGACTTCGAAACTGTCCTTGTCGGCGGCTTCGGTGATGCGGATCGCGACGTTCGATTCGGCTTCACGGAACAGACGATCACGGATCATCCGGCTGGTGACCTTGGTGCCCTCGCGCCCCGCCATCGGCGAGTCATTCACGGCAAAGCGCATGCTGAGCGTCGGCGGGTCGATCGGCTGGGCATGCAGCGGCTCGGTCACCGCGACGTCGGCGATCGTGTTCGCAACGGTCGCGACCGCGAGGCCGGCAAGGCTGATGATATCGCCCGCGCGTGCTTCGTCGACCGGCACGCGATCGAGGCCGCGGAACGACATCAGCTTGGAGGCGCGCCCTGTCTCGATGATGTTGCCATCATTATCCAGCGCATGGATCGGCTGGTTGACCTTGACCACGCCCGATTGGACGCGGCCGGTCAGGATGCGGCCGAGGAAATTGTCGCGATCGAGCAACGTCACCAGGAAGCTGAACGGCGCGTCCTCGTCGAGCGCGGGCGGCGGCACATGGTTGACGATGGTTTCGAACAGCGGGCGCAGCGTGCCTTCGCGGACATCGGGGTTGTCACCGGCATAGCCATTGCGGCCTGACGCGAAGATCACGGGGAAATCGAGCTGCTCGTCGGTCGCTTCCAGGCTGACGAACAAGTCGAACACTTCGTCGAGCACTTCCTGCGCGCGCGCGTCTGACCGGTCGATCTTGTTGACGACGACGATCGGGCGCAGGCCGAGCGCCAGCGCCTTGCCGGTGACGAACTTGGTCTGCGGCATTGCGCCTTCTGCCGCGTCGACGAGCAGCACGACGCCGTCGACCATGCTCAGGATGCGCTCCACCTCGCCGCCGAAATCGGCATGGCCGGGCGTGTCGACGATGTTGATGCGGATGCCTTCCCATTCGATCGAGGTCGGCTTGGCAAGGATGGTGATGCCGCGTTCCTTCTCCAGGTCGTTCGAATCCATCGCGCGCTCCTCGACGCGCTGATTGTCGCGGAACGTGCCCGATTGGCGGAACAGCTGGTCGACAAGCGTCGTCTTGCCGTGATCGACGTGCGCGATGATGGCGATGTTGCGCAGATTCATTGAGGCGGATTTTCTCTGGAAAAGGGTTTCGCGCGCGCCCTAGCCTAAATTGTGCGTTGCGGAAAGGGTGCCGTCCGATCTTGAGATTCCATCAGGGCGTGTTACATAGTTGATACACTTGAACGCGGCGCGGAACCGCCTAGACTCAACGCTGTCCCGCCAATGGAGACTGGAATGGCCACGACGCCCGAAACGACGACTGCCGACGCGCCGCTGACGCTGACGCCGCCTGACCCTGTTCCCGCGGTGGTGCCGGAAAAGGCGGCGGGGCTGGTGCCAGTTGACGATGCGACGCGCACCAAGCTCGAAGAACGCGTCGACGGCTTCATCACCGAGCTGGTCGCGCATGACGTCAATTCCCCCGAATTCGGCAAGCGCGTCGACGCGATCGCGGCAATGGGCCAGAAGGAAATCCGCGACGCAGCGGGCCAGTCGAACCGCTTCCTCGATCGGCCGGTCAAGGCGATGGACAAGGAAGGCGGCGTCGGCGCCAATCTCGCCGAGCTGCGCCGCACGATCGAGGCGCTCGATCCGGGCAAGTCGGGCAGCCTGACCACGGGCCGCAAGCTGCTCGGCATCATCCCGTTCGGCAACAAGATGCAGAATTACTTCGACAAATATAAGTCGTCGCAAAGCCATATCAGCGCGATCCTGAAATCGCTCGGCTCGGGCAAGGACGAGCTGCTGATGGATAACGCCGCGATCGACACCGAGCGCGCCAATCTGTGGACGGCGATGGGCCGCATCGAGCAGATGATCGTGCTCGCCAAGACGATGGACCAGCGGCTGGAAGACAAGGCCAACGAGCTCGACCACACTGACCCCGCCAAGGCCAAGGCCATCCGCGAAACCGCGCTCTTCTATGTCCGCCAGCGCACCCAGGATTTGCTCACCCAAATGGCAGTGACGGTGCAGGGCTATCTGGCGCTCGATCTGGTCAAGAAGAATAATCAGGAGCTGGTGAAGGGCGTCGATCGTGCGTCGACCACCACCGTCGCGGCGCTGCGCACCGCCGTCACGGTCGCGCAGGCGCTGGGCAACCAGAAACTGGTGCTGGAGCAGATCACCCAGCTCAACACGACCACCGCGAGCATCATCGACTCGACCGGCGCGCTGCTCAAGAGCCAGACGGCGGAAATCCACCAGCAGGCGGCATCCTCGACCATCCCGCTCGAAACGCTGCAGCGCGCCTTCCAGAATATCTATGACACCATGGATGCGATCGATGCGTTCAAGCTGAAAGCGCTCGACAGCATGAAGACCACGGTCACCGCGCTGTCGAGCGAAGTCGAGAAATCCAAGGGCTATATTGCGCGCGCCGAAGGGGCGACGCAGAACCAGATTGCCGGGCCCGCCGACACCTTCAAGCTTGAGGCCGTATGACCACCGAAGTCGACCGGCAGATCGCCCGGTCAGCCGAATTGCTGGCGCGCACCCAGGCGACGCATCGCGATCGCGCGCTTTATGCGCAGCGGCGGCACAGCGTCGCGACGCGGCTGACGCGGATCGCGGTTGCCGACGCGGTCATTCTGCTCGGCGCGGTCGCGCTGGGGCTGGGGATGCCGCTCGGCATGTTCGGCGCGCTTGGCGTGCTGACACTGCTGATCGCGACGACGCTGGCGCTCGCCATTTTCCCGACCGAGCCGGCGCCGACGCCTGAGCGCATCCGCGAGGCCGATATCCGCGCCCTGCCCGACCAGACGCGCGCCTGGCTGGCGATGCAGCGCCCGGCGCTCCCCGCGCCGGCGATCGGCCTGGTCGACCAGATCAGCCAGCGGCTCGCCACGCTGCAGCCGCAGCTCGCGCTGCTCAAGGATGAGGATCCGGCCGCGCAGGAAGTGCGCAAGCTGGTCGCCGAGCAGCTGCCCGATTTCATCAGCGGCTATGCGCAAGTGCCGCCGCCGCTGCGCACGGTCGAACGCAATGGCCGCACCCCGGATGCGCAACTGGTCGATGGCCTCAAGCTGATCGACGCCGAAATCGCCGAGATGACCGAGCAGCTCGCGCAAGGCACGCTCGACAGCCTTGAGACGCGCGGGCGGTATTTGGAGATCAAATATCGCGGGGATGAGCAGGCGTGACCGCTGCCCCGATCAAGATCGACATGGTGTCGGACGTGGTCTGCCCATGGTGTGTGATTGGGTTGGGCGCGCTCGATGCTGCGATTGCGCGGCTGGGCGATGAAGTGGCGGTCGATCTGAGCTTTCATCCGTTCGAGCTCAACCCTGACATGCCACCCGAAGGCGAGAACATCGCCGAGCATATCGGTCGCAAATATGGGGCGCCGCCGGAGCAGATGTCCGCCAACCGCGCGCGCATCCGCGACAGCGCCGCCGCGTTCGGCTTCGAGATGCGGACTGGGCCGGAAAGCCGCATCTACAACACGTTCGACGCGCACCGGCTGCTCCATTGGGCGGCCGAGCACGGCAAGCAGCGCGCGCTGAAGGAGCGGTTGTTCCGGCTGTATTTCACCGAGGGCGGCAGTCCCTCGAATCCTGAGGCCCTCGTCGCCGCGGCAGTAGATGTCGGGCTCGACGGCGAAGCGGCGCGCGAAGTGCTCGACTCCGGTCGCTACGCCGACGACGTGCGCGCCGAGGAGCGCCACTGGCGCGCCAACGGCATCAACGCGGTGCCCGCCTTCGTGATCAACGACAAATATCTGCTGATGGGCGGCCAGCCGCCGGAAGCCTTCGAGCGCGCGCTGCGGATGATTGCAGCGGACGATCGCTAACGACTATCGGTGGTCGAATTCTATTCGATCCGCCGATCGCAGACGACCAATACGCGGACGCCATCCCATCTCGTTCCGAATACGGGCGTAGCTCGTCCGACGTACGTGTTAAGCACCGTCGATTGAAGAGCTGGCGTCAACTCGGCAAGAGCCACGTGATCATTAAAGATGACGTGGCCATGGACCTGTTCGGCTATTTGGTCGGCGTCGTCGCAACTGGTTATCGAGGCAACCGCACTGCTGAATTCGTCGATCCGGTGTTCAGTTTCCGTTGCTGGCAAGGTCGATGGCAAGTCGATGCTGATTTGCTTCAACGAGAAGACAATCGTTTGCTGCTGCTGATTAGCCGCATCGTTCAAAGGCCTGGCAAACCCGTTCGACGTTAACGTGGCCGCAAGGATCATGACGCCTGCAATACGAACACACATCGGCGTTTGTCCCTTCCCGTGCGGCCCCACATATCACCGATCCATTCGAGCACGAACGACCCTTTGGTCCATTGCGGGATGAACGAGCGAAGTGTGCTATTTTGCGGCGTCGATCGCCACCGTCGCCGTCCCCGGCGGCTCATCCTTCATCCCCGCCGCCACCCGCTCGGCGGTTTCCATTACCCGCAGCACGTTGCCGCCCGCGACCTTGGCGACATCGGCATCGCTCCAGCCGCGCCGCATCAGCTCGGCGAGCAGCGCGGGGTAGGTGTCGACATTCTCCAGCCCCACCGGCAGGCTGTTGCCCAGCCCGTCAAAGTCCGAGCCGATGCCGACATGGTCGACGCCCGCCACCTGCGCGATATGCTCGATATGGTCGGCGACCTCGCTCAGCGTCACCACTGGCGGGGGATTGTCCTTCATCCATTGTTTCAGCGCCGCATCGGCCTTGTCGGGCTGGCCTATGTAAAGCCCGCCATAAGGCGGTGCGTTGAGCCGCGCCTTTTCCGCCGCCAGTTCCGCCGACCAGCGGCGCGCCTTGTCCGACACGTAATTGGGCGCGAAATTGACCATGACGACACCGCCATTCGCCGCGACCAGCTTCAGCACCTCGTCCGACACATCGCGCGGATGATCGTCGAGCGCACGCGTGGAACTGTGCGAGAAAATGACGGGTGCTTTGGTCACGCGCAGCGCCGCTTTCATCGTCGCCTCGCTGACATGGCTCAGATCGACGAGCATGCCGAGCCGGTTGAGCTCATGCACCACGGCCTCGCCATAGGGTGTCAAGCCGTTGTGCCTGGGGTTGTCGGTCGCCGAATCGGCCCAGTCGGTGGTCAGCACATGGGTGAGCGTCAGATAGCCCGCCCCCAGTTCGTGATAAGCGCGCAGCACCGACAGATCGTCGCCGATCTGGCCGCCACCTTCCACCCCCATCATGCTCGCGATGCGGCCGGCCTTATGGATGCGACGGACATCGGCCGCGCTGCGGGCCAGCTCAAATGTTTGCGGATAGCGCGCAACGATGGTGCGGATCAGGTCGATCTGGTCGAGCGTTTCCTTCACCTGCTCAAGCGGCGGCAGATTGGCGGGAACGTAAACCGACCAGAATTGCCCACCGACCATGCCTTTGCGCAGCCGTTCGATATCGGTGTTGTAGCGATCGTCGCCAGTCGATTTGAGGCGAGTGAGGTCAAGCGTCCAGCGCTTGTCGCCCTCGCGCTCGGCAAGAACTTCGGCCCAGTCGTTATGGCCATCGATCAGCGGCGTCTCCTTGAGGACGCGCGCGACCCGGGCGGCGTAATCGGTGGACGGCGGCGCCTTGGCGACGGCGGCGGGGGCGAGCGCGATGAACGCGGTGGCGAGGAGAAGGTGGCGCATTGTGGCAGGCTAGCGCCGATACGGCCGATCGCAAGGGCGCGCGCAGCTCAGCGCTGTCCGGCAAATTCCCTTGCGCGATCCGCCAGTCGCGCCACCGCCGCTGCGTGGATGCCGGGTGCGGTCGCCAGCACGCCGAACGCCTGTGCCGACGGGGTGTTGAACGCGAGCGGCTCACCGAAGGCGTCTGTCACCGTGGCGCCGGCCTCCTCGGCGATCAGCGCGGCGGCGGCGATGTCCCACTCGTAGCCCCAGCGCAGCGTGGCGACGAGATCGGCTTCGTCGGCGGCGACCATCGCGATGCGAAGCGCGATCGAATTGGGCTTGGGGACCAGCACCAAGTCGCTGTCGGGGCGTGGCAGCTGATCGGCCGGCACGCGCGCGCCGGCAAACTCGGTGCGGTTGCCGACCCGGATCGGCGCCCCATTGCAGCGCGCCCCGCCCCCGCGCACCGCTTGCCACGCCTTGCCGACCGCGGGTGCATCGAGCACGCCAACAACCACTCGACCGTCCTCAACCAGCGCGATCGACACTGCCCAGCCAGGCCGGCGCCGCACATAATCGCGCGTGCCGTCGATCGGATCGACGACCCACAGCCGCGCCTTTGCCAAGCGATCAGGATTGTCGGCGGTTTCCTCGGACAGCCATCCAGCATCAGGATCGAGTGCCGCCAGCCGCGCCTTCAACAGCGCGTTGACCGCCAGATCGACATCGCTCACCGGATTGCCGGGCGTCTTGTCCCACTGGCTGAAATCGCCCCAGCGCGCCATCGCGAGCGCGCCCGCCTCGGCGGCGATTGCGGCCATCGCCTCGGCCGTCGCCAGCAACGCCGGCTCAGCCACTCGCCACTGTCATCCCGTCGATGCGCAGCGTCGGCACGTTGATGCCATAGCGGAAGTCGAGATCATTGGCCGGCGCCAGCGCGCGGAACATATCCTTGAGATTGCCGGCGATGGTGAATTCGCTGACCGGCGACGTGATCTCGCCTTTCTCGATGCGGAAGCCGCTGGCGCCGCGCGAATAGTCACCCGTGACGAGATTGACGCCCATGCCGATCAGCTCGGTCACATAGACGCCGTCATCGATTTCGCCGATCAGCGTTTCGCGCGGCGTGGCGCCGGGCTCGAGATAGAGGTTGCTCGTGCCCACACCGGGCGCGCCGGAGATGCCGCGCGCGGCGTGGCCGGTCGGCTCCAAGCCCAATTGCCGCGCCGAGGCCGAGTCGAGCAGCCAGGTGCGCAGCACGCCACCTTCGACCAGCGCCAGCGGGCTGACCGGCAGCCCCTCGCCATCGAACGGCCGCGAGCGCAGCCCGTGCGGGCGGTGCGGATCGTCGCGGATAGTGATGCCGGGCGCGAACACCTCGCTGCCGAGCGCGTGGAGCAGGAAGCTCGTCTTGCGGGCAATCGCCGAGCCGGCAATGGCGCCGACCAGATGACCGATCAGCCCGGCGCCGACGCGCGGATCGAACACGATCGACTTGATGCCGCTCGCCAGCCGGCCGGGATTGACGCGGGCGACCGCGCGCTCGCCAGCACGTTGGCCGACGGTGGCGGCGTCCTCCAAATGGCGGAGATGGCGGGCGCTGTGATAGTCATAATCGCGCTCCATCCCGTCGCCGCTGCCGGCAAGCACGCTGGCCGAGACGCCGTGCGACGACTTGGCATAAGCGGCGGCGAAGCCGTGGCTCGTCGCCAACGCCATGATCGAGCGGCCCGCCGATGCGCCCGCGCCTTCGCTGTTGGTGACGCCGGGCACGGCGCGCGCCGCGTCTTCCGCCGCCAGCGCGCGCGCTTTCAGCGCGTCGGGCGCGACATCGCCGCCATCGTCGAGATCGAGCGCGGGCGGGGCGCCGTGCATCAGCCGGTCCTGCGGCGCGAGGCCCGCCCACGGGTCTTCCGGTGCCTCCCGCGCCATCGCAACGGCGCGCTCGACCATCGCCGACACAGTATCGGCCGCCCAGTCTGACAGTGCGACGCTGGCGCTGCGCTGGCCGACGAACACGCGCAGGCCGAGCGCTTCGCTTTCCGACCGGCCGACATCCTCGAGCACGCCCAAGCGCACCGAAACCTCGGTCGAGGCGTCGCCGGCATAAACCGCATCGGCCGCATCGGCGCCGGCGCGAATGGCGCGCGCGACGATATCGCTGGCCCGATCACGGGCTTGATCTACGCTCAACATTGGCGGCGACTTAGGGCGTCCGTGCCCAACCGGCAATGGCTGCGGATCAGCCGAGCGTTGTGCCGACGACGAGGCAAGCCGCGAACATCAGCCAGCCAGCCCGCCGGTTCGAGCGGAAGCGGGCAAGCGCATTGGCGCCATCATCGGGATTGAGCGTCCACACCTGCCAGGCGAAGTGCACCGCGACGGGCGCGAGCGCGAGCAGCGCCAGCGGATCGGGACGCACTTGCCACACCGCGCCCGCCCACAGCACGAGTGCCAGCGCGTAACAGGCGCCCGTCCCGGCGCGGACGTGCCGCCCCATCGCGCGCGCCGACGAGCGGATGCCGACCAGCGCATCATCCTCGCGATCCTGCAGCGAATAGATCGTGTCGTACCCGACAACCCATGCCACCGATCCCGCATAGAGCAGTAGCGCCGCACCGCCGATCTCGCCGGCCATATCCGCCCAGCCGACCAGGGCCGCCCAGGAAAAGACGATGCCCAGCCACGCCTGCGGCCACCAGGTGATCCGCTTCATGAAAGGATAAGCAGCGACCGGCGCCAGGCTCGCCAGTGCGACGATTTGCGCAAGGGGACGAAGCTGGAGCAGCACGACCAGTCCGACCAGGCTGAGCGCGACGAGCCAGACCCAGGCCGATCTGGCCGACACCGCGCCACTCGCGATCGGCCGCTGGCGCGTGCGCTCGACCTGGCGATCGAGATCACGGTCGACGATGTCGTTATAGACGCAGCCCGCGCCGCGCATCGCGATCGCGCCCAAGAGCAGCCAGAAGATCAGCGGCCAGCGCTCGCTTACCCCGTCGGCCAGCGCGACCGCCCAGGCACCGGGCCAGAACAGCAGCCACCAGCCGATCGGCCGATCGAACCGCGCGAGCATCGCGTAATCGCGCATCTCGGCCGGCAAGCGGTCGAGCAACCCGCGATGCTCGCTGTCAGGAACGATCGGCGCCGTGGTCATAGCGCCAGCGCCTAAGCGGCACGGCGGGCGTCCGCAACCCCGCCTATTGCCCCGGCCGCCTTTGCCCCGGCGTCGGCAGCGCGAAGAACAGCTTGCGGATCGTGAAGCGAATCGTGCGGCCCGTGGGGTCAAGATAGCCTGGCTGGTAGCTGATCGGCGTCGCGCCGGTATCGTCGGTCACGCGCTGGCGCTCGTTGAACAGATTCTGGACGTCGAGCACGACGCGCATGCCGCGCATCCAGGGGTGTTTCTTGATCAGGTCGAGCCGCTGGCTCAGATCGGCGAACAAACGGAAATTTACGGTGCCGATATCGCCGAAATGCAGCGTCTGCGGTGCCGCGGCGGTGCCGGCGAACACATCCGTGCCGCTTTTCCAATTGGCCGACAGCCGCGCGCCGATGCCGTTATTGGCATAGCCCGCCTGCACTTCGACCTCATGCTCGGACTGCCCGCCCGAATTGCCGATGGTGTCGCCGTTCAACAGATCGAAACTTGGGCCACCCGGTGCGACCAGCACGCGGTCGGTCAAGTGCCAGGTATGGTAGACCGCGAATTGCAGCCGGCCACCGGCTTGCGCCGCGCCGCCAAAGGCACCGCCGCCCCCGCCAAAGCCGCCGCGGAAGCCACCGCCGCCAGGGCCCCCTGCCCCGCCCGGGCCACCGCGTGGCGGGCCGCCCTCGCCCGGTCCACCGGGAGGCGGCGGCGCGGCGCCGTCGGGTGCACCGGGCGGGCGCTGGCCAAACGGGAACGCGCCGTCAGGCACGCGCCCGCCGGGGAAGCCCGGCACGCGCAGGCCCGCAAATGGGTTCGGCCCCTTGCCCGCGCGCCAAGCCTCGATCTGCTTCTGCAGCTTCGATTTGAGCCTGAGCGACAGATTGAAGCCGTAACGAATTTCCGATCGATCGCTCGACGCGAAGTTGATCGGGCGCGTGTCGAGCCGGATCAGGTTACCGCCCGCGTCGCGCGTGAACCGCGTCGGATAGGCCGCTTCGATTGCCGCCGTCGCTGCCGGGAAATCGGCGATCGGATGGTCATCATGCTCGGTAATGTAATTGGCGGTGATGACCAGATCGGTCTTGCTGAACGGGTTCACCGTCAGCCCCAGCTTCTTGACGTGATTCTCCGCCGCGGCGAGCGCCGAATTGCCGCCCGTTACCGTCGTCACCGTCGCGCTAGTGCCGTTGCGGTAATCGTAAAGGCGCACGTTGGGCGTCGTGATCAGCGGATTGCCGAGCTGCTGCGGCGTTGGCGCGACATCCTTGTCGGTCGCCGAGCCGATGAGCCGGACGCCCTTCACCGGCTGCCAGTTGAAGCCATAGCCGATCGTGACCAGCGTGCCGAAATCGCTGAAATCGTCGCCGGCAATGTTGAAATTGGCCGACAAATCGCCGATCGCACCGAGGAATTGCTTCGATTTGCTGGTGAGCGGCACATCGACGTTGAGCTGGCCATTGGCGATGTTGCGGCTGACATCGCCCGCCGTGGTCACGCCGCCGCGCGTCGAGTTGCTGGCAAAATCGGTGATCTGGCCGCCGCCATGGATCGCGACATTGATCTTGCCCGCTGGCAAGGTCGCGAGCGGGCCGTTGATCAGGCCGTCGATCCGCCCGACGGTCGACAGGCCATGCGCCTCCGACGCGAAGGGCCCATCGGTCAGCGTGCTGGTCTGGTCGCGGTCGAATCCGCTCGTCAGATTCCAACGCCATTTCGACCAGTCGCCATTCACGGTAAGGCCAACATGGGTGTTGAGATCGATCGTCCGCCGGTGGATTGCGCCGACATCGCCCGAGGACAGGAAATAAGCACCCTGCAGCCCAGCGCCTTCATTGTAGTCGATGCGTCCGTTGAGCGACGCCTGCGTCTTGCCGATCGGCCGCGCGTAGACGAAGTTGCCGGTGTAATCGTTGGTCGAGGGCAGCAGCGTGCGATAATTGCCCAGATTGGGGATAGCGGGCTGGCCAGGCGTCTGCTGCTCGATAATGTTGCGCTCGGCATCGGTCAGCGCGTCGAAATGCTCATATTCGAGGTGCGCGGTGAAGCGATTGTCGCCGCGGATGCGCAGAATGTCGCCTTCGGGGTTGGGGCTGTTGCGGCCGCCATCGGTGGCGAAGCGATCGCCGACCTGCAGCGTCTCAGCGCGGAAGCGGCGGCGCAGGACAATGTTCACCACGCGCTGATCGGCGGTGTAGCCATATTTGAGCGCGACTTCCTCGGGCAGGATATCGACGCGCGCAATCGCCTCGGTCGGTAGATCGCGGATTTCCTGGAAGCCAGAAATGCGCTTGCCGTTGAGCAATACAACGGGCGCGCCGCCGCCGCCCCGGCCGCTATAGGTTTGCGGTGCGAGCTCGGTGAGCAGCTCGGCGACCGAATTGACACCGTAGGAGCGGATATCGGCCGGCCCGAGCTGCTGTTCGGGCGGAATGTCGCCGACGACCGCGCCGGGCAAATCGCGTGTGCCCTGGACGACGATGTCAGGCTCGTCGGAGATGTCACCGCCGCCGGTGCCGGATGCGGGGCGCGGCGTTGACGGACGCGGGGTGCGTGCGACGGGCGTCGGTGCAGACGCGGGCGGCCCGGCTGGCGCCGCCACCGGGGGTGACGGCGTCGGTGCAGGGGCCGGCACCGTTTGCGCGGCCAGGGGATCGGCAACCGTCACCAGCATGGCTGCGGCGACGAGCGAATCACGACGCATTTCTACTTCCTTGAATTCTAGAGACGTGGTCGCGCCCCTAGAGCGCAATTGTCGCACAAATGTGCCAGATCGCGCGGGAAGTGCACTACAGCTTTACGACACCATGATCGATCACGCTGCGCGCCGAATCGACGAGCGTTTGTTCCGCCGGGCGCGGCGTCCAGCCGAGCACGGCGCGGGCATGATCGGCGGGCGTCTCACGAACCTTGCCGAGCTCGCCCGTCACCATCTTGAGCGTGGGATCGAACAGCGCGGCGGTGCGCAGTACGAAATCGGGGAGCCCGCGCGTCGGCACCTTGCGCGCGTCTGCGCCGAGCCGCGCGCGCAGCACGGCAGCGACGTCCTTCATCATCATGAACGGGCCCGAGGCGATGAAGCGCTCGCCGTTCATGTTGGGCGCGGTCAGTGCTTTGACGTGGAGGTCCGCCACATCGCGGACGTCGACGACGCCAAAGCCGAAATTGGGCAGGCCCGGCAGCGCGCCCGACACCAGCCGGGTGATGATCTCGATCGAGCCCGAGAAATCGGCGCTCAGCACCGGCCCGAGCACCGCGGCGGGATTGACCGAGCAATATTCCATCTCGCCGCCTTCGGCCGCCATCCAGTCGCGCGCGGCACGCTCGGCGATCGTCTTCGATTTGGCATAGGCATGGACTTCAGGGCCGTTGATGTTGGTCCAGTCGGCCTCGGTATATTTGCCGATCTTCCTGCCATGGCCATAAGCGATCGCCGCGACTGACGAGGTCATCACGACGCGCTTCACGCCCGCCGCCTTGGCGAACTTCAGCGCGCGGAGCGCCCCGTCGCGCGCCGGCACGATCAGCTCGTCCTCGTGCCGGATGCGCCCGGTCGGCAGCGGCGAGGCGATGTGCTCGACATGGCTGCACCCGGCAACCGCGTCCGCCCAGCCGGCATCGCTCGTCAGATCGGCGGCGAAAAACGTTAGCTTGTCGGCGGGAACGTCGAGCGCGGCGCGCACCTCTGCCTCGCGCGCCAGGTTGCGGATCGTCGTGTTGACCTGCCACCCCTCCGCGACGAGCTGGCGGATGATGAAGCTCGCGATGTAACCGCTGCCGCCCGTTACCAATACCTTGCCCGCCATCGCGCGACTCCATTTTTCTGAGATGGGTGGGTTTTACGTTGCAACCTATGTGCTGCCAAGCAGCGATCACGCGCGATTGGTCCACCGATTAGCCTTGCGGGCAGTCGCCAAGCTGCGGCACAACAACGGGATGCAGGCTCTCCACTCCGCCGACGCGCTGTCTCTCGCCGAGCACCGACCCTGGCCGCAGGAAGGGCGCGAGCGGCTGATCATCCCGCCGCCGGTCGCCACCGTCGGTACCGGCGTGCCAACCGGCGAGCATGAAGCGCTGGCCCGGCTGTCGCCCGACACGGTGATGATGATGGGCGACAACCCTGCCTTGCCGCGCATGCCCGAGGCGCCGACGCTGCTCGATTTCTTCCGCTACCGCGTCGGCGGCATCACCGGGCGGCATTTGGTAAGTTCGGCCAAGCGCGCCCTGGACGAGGGGCAGCCGGAAAAGATCGTGCTTGCCTGCCTGCTCCACGATTTCGCCAATGTCGGCCTCATTCGCGGCGACCATGGCTATTGGGGCGCGCAGCTGATCGCGCCTTATGTCGACGAGGAAATCACCTTCGCGGTCAAATACCACCAGGCGCTACGCTATTATGCCGATGAGAGCGTCGGCTATGCCTATCCCGAGAGCTATCACCGCTTTTTCGGCCCGGACTATGTGCCCGAGGACTATATCCGCCGCGACGCCGAATACGCCCGCAATCACCGCTGGTACATGTCGGCGCGGATCGTGACCTTGAACGACCTCTATTTCTTCGAGGAAAGCGACGAGCAGCCGAGCGCGGAAATCTTCACCGACATTATCGGCCGCCATTTCCGCCAGCCCGAGGAGGGCCTGGGCTTCGATAACTCGCCCACCGCGCACATGTGGCGAACGATGATCTGGCCGAACAATTTCCTTTGACGGACCGCCGATGACCGATCTCTACCCTGTGCCGCCCGAATGGTCCGCCAATGCGCGCGTCGATGCCGCGGGGTATGAGAAGCTTTATGGCCGCGCGCTCGCCGATCCGGGCAGCTTCTGGCTAGAACAGGCGCGGCGGCTCGACTGGATCAAGCGGCCGGAGATTGCCGGCGACTGGTCGTTCGATGAGGCAGATTTTCATATCCGCTGGTTCGCCGACGGCAAGCTCAACGTCAGCGCCAACTGTATCGATCGGCACCTCGCCAAGCGTGGCGAAGAAACCGCGCTGATCTGGGAGCCCGACGATCCAACCGAAGCACCCCGCCGCTTCACTTATCGCCAGCTCCACGCCGAAGTCTGCCGCTTCGCCAATGTGCTGAAGGGCCAGGGCGTCGCCAAGGGCGACCGCGTCACCATCTACCTGCCGATGATCCCTGAGGCCGCGTTCGCGGTGCTCGCCTGCGCGCGGATCGGCGCGATCCATTCGGTGGTGTTCGGCGGGTTTTCGGCGGAAGCGCTGGCGGGACGGATCAGCGATTGCGGGTCGACGATCGTCGTGACCGCTGACGAGGGCAGGCGCGGCGACAAGCATATTCCGCTCAAGGCGGCGGTCGATGCCGCTGCCCACCACGCCCCCGGCCTGGCGAAAGTCATCGTCGTCAAGGCGGCCGGCGGCGATGTGCCGATGCAGCCGGGCCGCGACATCTGGTATCACGACGCCGCCGCCGCGGTCTCCACCGATTGCCTGCCCGAGCCGATGGGCGCGGAGGACCCGCTGTTCATCCTCTATACCAGTGGCTCGACCGGCAAGCCCAAGGGCGTGCTCCACACCAGCGGCGGCTATCTGCTCTGGGCGAGCCTGACGCATGAGCTGTGCTTCGATTACCGCCCCGGCAATGTCTGGTGGTGCGCCGCCGATATCGGCTGGGTGACGGGGCACAGCTATATCCTTTACGGCCCGCTCGCCAACGGCGCGACGACGCTGATGTATGAAGGCCTGCCCAACTGGCCCGATGCCAGCCGCATCTGGCAGATCGTCGACCGGCACCAGGTCCACACCATCTTTACCGCGCCCACCGCGCTCCGCGCGCTGATGAAGGATGGCGATGGCTTCGTGAAGGCGACCAGCCGCGCCTCGCTGAAGCTGCTCGGCACCGTCGGCGAGCCGATCAACCCCGAGGCGTGGCGCTGGTATCATGACGTCGTCGGCGAGGGGCGCTGCCCGATCATCGACACCTGGTGGCAAACCGAAACCGGCGGCGCGATGATCGCGCCGATGCCGGGCGCGACCGACCTCAAGCCCGGCAGCGCCACCCGGCCGATGCCCGGCGTCGACCCGCAGATCGTCGATGCCGAGGGCAATGTGCTGAGCGGCGCGGCGGAGGGCAATCTGGTCATCGCGCGCAGCTGGCCGGGGCAGATGCGCACCGTGTGGGGCGATCACGAGCGCTTCTTCCAGACCTATTTCACCACCTACAAAGGCAAGTATTTCACCGGCGACGGCGCGCGGCGCGATGCGGATGGCTATTACTGGATCACTGGCCGCGTCGACGACGTCATCAACGTCAGCGGCCACCGCATGGGCACCGCCGAGGTCGAATCAGCGCTGGTCCTGCATCCCAAGGTCGCCGAGGCCGCGGTGGTCGGCATGCCGCACGACATCAAGGGCCAGGGCATCTATGCCTATGTCACGCTCAACGCCGGCGAAGCGGCGTCGGACGACTTGCGGGTCGAATTGCGCCAATGGGTTCGCACCGAAATCGGCCCGATCGCGACCCCCGACGCGCTGCAATTCGCCCCCGGCCTCCCCAAGACGCGCAGCGGCAAGATCATGCGCCGCATCCTGCGCAAGATTGCCGAGGGCGATGTGTCGAGCCTGGGCGATACCAGCACGCTCGCCGATCCGTCAGTGGTCAACGATCTGGTTGCCAACCGCGTGACCGGTTAAAAATCATTGTCATGGACACCTGAAATAAAGTAAGGCGTCCATTACATTGCCGCTTGCGCGCCTAGCGACTCAGCGCTATAGCACGCCGGCACACTGGGGAAGTCCCTTTGCGAGAGGAGATATTGATGCGTTCGACCAGGCTCGTTCTGCTGGCTGGCGGGGTTGCCGCGCTGGCGCTTGCTGCGCCCGCTTTCACCAAGACCGCGACCACCAGCCACAGCGCGGCGGCAACCGCCAAGCCGCGCTATGGCAGCTTCGGCGTCGACCTGACCGCGCAAGACAAAACGGTCAAGCCGGGCGACGACTTCTGGACCTATATGAACGGTGGCTGGTCGAAGCGGACTCAGATTCCCGACGACAAGGGCGCGGTCGGCTATGGCAACATCCTGTCCGACGAAGCCGAGGTCAATGTCCGCAAAATTCTGGACGACATGGCCGCCAATCCCGGCGCTTATGGCGCGACCGGCAAGCAAGTCGGCGACTTTTACGCGAGCTGGATGGACGAGGCGGGCATCGAGGCCAAGGGCACGGCGCCGCTGAAGCCCTATCTCGATCGTATCGCCGCGGTGAACAACCTCACCGATCTGCAGGTGCTGTTCGCGACGACCGGCTATGAGAGCCCGGTCGAGCTCGGCATCTTCCCGTCGCTGGCGGACCCCACGCATTATATCGCCGCGACCGGCCAGAGCGGCCTCGGCATGGCGCGCGACAATTATCTGCTGCCAGGCGAGAAATACGAGAATTACCGCAAGGCCTATCGCGCTTATGTGCAGAAAATGCTCGAGCTGGGCGGCATTGGCGACGCCAGCGCCAAGGCCGATGCGGTCGTCGCGCTCGAAACCGCGATGGCCAAGGACCAATGGTCGCCCGAGCAGAGCCGCGACATCGCCAAGCTCAACGACCCCGAAACAGTCGATGGGCTGAAGGCCAAGGCGCCGGAATTCGACTGGGCGTTGATGCTGAAGACGGCTGGCCTCGACTCGTCGCCGACGATCCTGATGGCGAACAACACTGCCGTCACCGCGATGGGCAAAATTTTGGTCGCGACACCGCTTCAGACCTGGAAAGACTATCTCGCTTTCCACTTCATCAGCAGCAACGCGACTTTCCTGCCCAAGGCGTTCGACGACGCCAACTTCGACTTTTACAGCAAGACGCTGGGCGGTGTGCAGGTGAAGCGCGACCGGTGGAAGCGCGGCGTTCAGCTCACCAATGGCGCGCTGGGCGAAGCGGTCGGGCAGCTCTATGTCGCTCGCTATTTCCCGCCCGCCGCGCAATCGCAGATGGCCGAACTCGTCGAGAATCTGCGCGCGGCCTATAATGACCGGATCAGCGCATCGACCTGGATGGACGACGCGACCCGCAAGGCAGCGCTCGTCAAGCTCGCCGCGTTCGAGCCGCGCATTGGCCACCCCGAAAAATATATCGACTATTCAAGCTTCAAGGTCGTGCGGGGCGATATGTTGGGCAACATCCAGCGCGCCGGCGAATTCCAGCATCAGCTCGAGCTGTCGCGCTTCCCCAAGCCCGTCGATCGCACGCTGTGGGGCATGACCCCGCAGACGGTGAATGCTTATTACTATCCGCTCACCAACCAGATCACATTCCCGGCCGCCATTCTGCAGCCGCCCTTCTTCGATCCCAATGCCGATGCGGCAGTGAATTACGGCGCGATCGGCGCCGTGATCGGCCACGAAATGGGCCATGGGTTTGACGATCAGGGCAGCCTGTTCGGCCCGACCGGCAAGTTCGAGAATTGGTGGACACCGGCGGCCAAGGAAGCGTTCAAGAAGCGCACCGCAGCGCTCGCTAGCCAATATGACAAATATGAGCCGGTGCCCGGCACGCACGTCAACGGCAAGCTGACGCTGGGTGAGAATATCGGCGATCTCGGTGGCGTCGAAGCCGCCTATGCGGCCTATCAACGCTACCAGGCCAAGCACGGCAAGGCGCCGGTGATCAACGGGCTGACCGGCGACCAGCGCTTCTTCCTCGCTTATGCGCAGGCATGGCAGCAAAAGCTGCGTCCGGCGCTCGAAAACCAGCGCTTGCTGACCGACCCGCACAGCCCGGCTTATTACCGGGTGAACGGCATCGTGCGGAATGTCGACGCCTGGTACACCGCGTTCAACGTCAAGCCCGGCGACAAGCTGTACCTCGCGCCCGATCAGCGCGTGCACATCTGGTAACTTGCGAACGGCCGGGCCGGCGCTATCCCAGCGCCGGTTCGGCCGCGCTTGCCGTGTCGCGCGGGCGCAACCAGTATAGCGGGGCGGCGCTGACCATCAGTAAGGCGCTCCACAATCCTGCCTCGCCCGACCCCCACATCACCCAGACCGTAAACGCCAGGCCAATCAGCGCCGCGCCGCGCGCGACGCCGAAGCGCCAGGCAGCGACACACACGCCACCATAAAACCACAGGGTCGCCGCCGCCGTTAGCCGCAGCATGAAGTCGAGCAGTCCGGCAGTGCCGTTCGAGGCGTTGCTGAGCACCAGGATGCTGGCCAGCGTGCTCGCCAGCAACAGCACGCGCACCGGCACATCAGCGCTCGATGTGCGCGCGAACCAACGCGGCAGCAGCCCCGCACGCGCCATGCCGAGCGGCAATTCCCCCTGTACCAGTACCCAGCCATTGAGGCAGCCCACCGTGGCGATCACCGCGAAGGCGGCGACCGCGAGCGACGCCCATTCCCCCCAGAAGCGTTCGACGAACAGCGCGATCGGCGCGGTGGCTGAGGCGGCGACATCCTGCGGCAAGGCATAGTCGATACCGGTGCAGACGATGATGTAGATGAGCCCCGTCACCGCCAGCCCCGCCAGCGTCGCGCGGACGACATTGCGGGCGGGATCGCGCACGCGCTCGGTGACGAGCGAGGCGCCCTCGAAACCGACGACCGCGAAGAAAGCGAGCGTCAGCGCCGGCGTGACCTGGCCAGCGCTGAACGCGGCATGCGGATAAGCGATGAACGCCGCGCCCCCGCTGAACGCCAGGCCAACAAGGATCGCCACGACCGCGAGCAGCGGCAGCAGCTTGAGCGCCGTGGTTGCCACCTGAAACCAGCCCGCCGTCTTGGCGCCGCGCAGGTTGAGCAACGTCATCAGCCAGATGAGCGCGGTCGCCGCCAGCGCCAACCGCAGCGGTGAGGCCCGCAGCGCGGGCACGAAGACCGAAAGGTAGCGCGCCGCGGTAATCGAGATAATCGCATTGGCCGACCAGATGCCGATCCAATAGCTCCAGCCGATCAATACACCGGCGAGTGGCCCCATCGCCTCGGCACAGATCGCGATCGCGCCAGTGCTCGCCGGCCGCATCGCGGTCAGCCGGGAAAGCAGCCATGCCAGCACGAGCGCCCCACCGATCGCGACGAGCCAAGCCGCGGGGCCAGTCGCGCCGAGCGGTGCAAGCTGCGCCGGCATCACGAAAATCCCCGCGCCGATCATCCCGCCGACGACGAGCGCGGTCGCCATCCACAGCCCGAATGGTCGCGCGGTTTCGTCAGCGTGCATCAATGCCTCCCCAATGATTGGCGACAAGTGAAGCACGGTTTACGCGGCAGAGCCAGCAGGGTACGGCCAGCAGCCTGACCGGCTATTTCATCAACACCAGTTCTTCGGCCATGGTCGGGTGGAGCGCGACGGTCTGGTCGAACGCGTCCTTGGTCAGCCCCGCCTTTACTGCCACTGCCGCGACCTGAGCGATCTCGGCTGATTCCGGGCCGATCATGTGGAGGCCGACGACGCGATTCGAGGCGGCTTCGCACACCATCTTATAGAGCGCGCGCTCGTTGCGACCCGCGAGCACATTCTTCATCGGCCGAAAATCAGAGGTGTAGACGCGCACCGCGCCATATTTCTGCTTGGCTTGGCTCTCGGTGAGCCCGACAGCGCCGATCGGCGGGTGGCTGAACACCGCCGACGGGATGCAGCCATAATCGACCTGGGTGGGCTTGCCGCCGAAGAAGGTATCGGCGAAGGCCTGGCCTTCGCGGATCGCCACTGGGGTCAGCTGGACGCGATTGGTAACATCGCCGACCGCGAAGATGGTCTCTACCGAACTGCGGTTATCGGCATCGACCTTGACCGCGCCGTTGCTGAGCTCGACCCCGACCGCTTCGAGGCCGAGTCCTTCGGTGTTGGGCACCCGGCCGATCGCGTACATCACGCAATCGACGTCCATCTCGGCGCCATTGGTTAGCTGGACCTTCAGGCTGCCATCGGCCTGCTTCTCGATCGCCTTGAACGCGGCGTTGAAGCGGAACTGGATGCCCTTGGCCATCGAGATTTGCAGCAACCGGTCGCGGATCTGCTCGTCATAGCCGCGCAGGATGACATCGGTGCGGTTTAGCACCGTCACCTCGCAGCCGAATTCGTGGAAAATGCCGGCGAATTCATTGGCGATATAACCGCCGCCGGCGATCAGCACGCGCTTCGGGAGCGCGGGCAAGTGGAACGCCTCGTTCGAGGTGATGCCATGCTCGACACCGGGGAAATCGGGCAGCTGCGGCCGGGCGCCGGTGGCGATGAGGATTTTGCCGGCAGTCACCGTCTTGCCGCTTGCCAGCCGCACGCTGCTCGGGCCGGCGACCTCGGCGCGCTCCAGGATCACTTCGACCTTATGGCTGTCGAGCGTGGTCGTATAGGCGGCGTTGAGGCGATCGACCTCTGCCAGCACATTGTCGCGCAGCGTCGGCCAGCTGAAGTCGCAATCGGGCACGTCCCAGCCAAAGCGGCGCGCATCGGCCAAGTCCTCGGCGAAATGCGCGCCATAGACGAGCAGCTTCTTGGGCACGCAGCCGCGGATGACGCAGGTGCCGCCGACGCGGTATTCTTCGGCGATCGCCACCTTGGCCCCATAAGCCGCGGAAACCCGCGCCGCACGCACCCCGCCCGACCCCGCGCCGATGACGAACAGGTCATAATCGAATGCCATTGGTCCCCCGCGCGTCGAGATTGATGAGCGTTGCGCAACGCTGGCGTAAAGCTAGGGACACCAGCTGGTTACGACAACCCAGACCTCTTAATGAGATTGGTCGTAGACGGATCGAAATCGAGCGCGCCCGTCCCCGCTGCCTTGGCCATTTCCTTGCCCAGCTCAACGCCGAACTGATCGAAGGGGTTGATGCCGAGCAGCGCGGCGTTGGCAAAAGTGCGCTGCTCGTAAAAGGCGATCAGCGCGCCCAGCGTGCGCGGATCGAGCGTCTCCAGCAGCACCGTCATCGACGGCCGGTCACCGGGATAAGCGCGCGCCGGGTCGGCATCGTTAGGACGCCCCTTCATCAACGCGGCGCCTTGCGCGAAGCAGTTGAGGAGCAATTGCCGGTGATGCTCGGGGTCGAGCGCGTCGCCGCCCTCCGCCACCGCGACGAACTCGACCGGCACGAGATGCGTGCCCTGGTGGAGCAGCTGGAACACCGCGTGCTGCGCATCCGTGCCCACCCCGCCCCAGGTGATGGCTGCGGTCGGGCGGCCGACCGGCTTGCCGTCAACGGTAACGCCCTTGCCGTTCGATTCCATCTCAAGCTGCTGGAGATAACTCGGCAGCAGCCGCAGCCGTTCGTCATACGCGAACACCGCGCGCGTTTCGGCATGGCGCGCCTGGGTGTAATAAAGGTCGGCATAAGCCGCGAGCACCGGCGCATTTTCGTGGGCAGCGGCGAGGCGGAAATGGCGATCCATCTCGCCGGCGCCTTCGAGCAGTTCCTGAAATGCTTCCCAGCCCAGCGCCAGCGCCGCCGGCAGACCGATCGACGACCACAGCGAATAGCGCCCGCCGACCGATTCGGCGAAGGGCAGCACGCGGGTATCGTCGACGCCCCACTCCACCGCTTTGTCCGGCGCGGCGGTGAGCGCGACGACGCGGCCATAAGGATCGTCCACCCCGCCTTCCTTCAACCACGCCAGCGCACTCTGCGCGTTGAGCAGTGTCTCGGTGGTGGTGAAGGTCTTGGAGGCGACGATGACCAAGGTCGCATCCGCCTCGAACCGGGCGAAGGCCTCTTCCAGCGCGCAGCCATCGACATTGGAGACAATCGCAACGTCATAGCGCCCCTCGTCGCGGCCGAGCGCATCGACCAGCAGCTCAGGACCGAGCGCCGAGCCGCCGATGCCGATATGGAGGATATGGCGGATATCCCCCAGCGCGCCGGCTTCGATCGCGTCGATCAGCGCGCGCATCCGCAGATGCGTCTGCGCCGCGCGCGCAACGCTTTCCTCGGCGCCCTCGCCGCGCTCGGCGAGATGCTCGGCAGCCCGGCCTTCAGTGACGTTGACGGTCTCGCCGCGAAACAGCGCCTCGCGCTTTCCCGCCAGATCCTGCGCGCGGGCAAGCGCGTCGAACGCGGCGATCGCCTCTGTCGTCAGGTGCGTCTTCGAAAAATCGAAATACAGCCCCGCGACATCGACCGAAAAGCGCGCGACACGATCCGGGTCCGCCGCGAACAACGCCTCCAGCCGGCCGGGCGACAAGGTTTCGATGGCGGTCCAGTCGGCGGGCATGGCGGGCTCCTGTCGCTTGAGATAGCGCGCCTCCCCTAGCCCCGATGCGGCGCCCGCGCCACTGGCCAGCGGCGCGACGCAAGAAGGACGTGGCAGCGCTTGACGCCGGGCATCGCCTCGCCGCAAAGCGGGCGCGCCATGAACGATCCCAGCAGTCCCGCGCTCGCCCATGCGACCCCGCCCGAAAGCACGGTGCGCAGCGAAGTCCGCGAGACGCTGAGCTTCCTGCTGAAGCTCGTCATTGCGATTGCGGTGCTGCGCAGCTTCATCTTTTCGCCGTTCAACATCCCGTCGCAATCGATGCTGCCGAGCCTTTATGTCGGCGACTATCTGTTCGTGTCGAAATGGAATTATGGCTTTTCGCGCTATTCGCTGCCGTTCGGTGCACCGCTGATCCCAGGGCGGATTTTCAGCCGCTTGCCCGAGCGCGGCGACGTCGTCGTGTTCAAGGCACCGCCCGGCAACAGCGAGGACTGGATCAAGCGCGTCATCGGTCTGCCGGGCGATACGATCCAGATGCGCCGCGGCCAGCTGATCCTGAACGGCGTCGCGGTGCCGCATGTCCGTGTCGCCGATTTCGTCATCCCGATTTCGCCCAATTACAGCACGGTGCCCGACGCACGCACTGGCGAGATCGCTTGCCCCGCGCCGTTCCTGACGACGCAGAATGGCAAACCCGTCTGCCGCTATCACCAATATCGCGAAACGCTGCCCAATGGCCGCAGCTATATGACGCTTGATCGCGGCACGACTCGCGCCGACGATACCGGCGTTTATACAGTGCCCGCCGGCCATGTCTTCCTGATGGGCGACAATCGCGACGACAGCGAAGACAGCCGCTTTTCGACCAGCGAAGGTGGCATCAGCTATGTACCGGTCGTCAATATCGAGGGCAAAGCAAGCCATCGCTTCTGGTCCACCGACGGATCGGCGTGGTGGATTCTGCCCTGGACGTGGTTCTCCTCGGCGCGCTTTGGCCGCATCGGGAGCAACATTTGAGCGACGATGCGCTTGGCGCGTGGCTTGCCGACAGCCTCGGCACTGCGCCCGGCCAGCTTGCATTGTACGAGCGCGCGCTGACCCATGGCAGCCACCGCGCCGAGCATTATGAGCGGCTCGAATTTCTGGGCGACCGCGTGCTGGGGCTGGCGATCGCCGAATGGCTCTATGCCGAGTTTCCCGACGAGCCCGAAGGCGCGTTGTCGAAGCGCTTGAACGCGCTGGTCACCGGCGCGGTCTGCGCCTCGATCGCGCGACGGATCAGCGTGCCGCTGCACCTGAAGCTCGGCAAGCAGGCGCGCGACGATGGCGCGTCGGACAGCGACAATGTGCTGGGCGATGCGATGGAAGCGCTGATCGGCGCGCTCTATCTCGATCACGGCATCGATGCGGCGCGCGGCGCGGTGCGGCGGCTGTGGCGCGACCTGATTGCCGCGAGCCCGCGCGCACCGCAGCACCCCAAATCGGCGCTGCAGGAATGGGCAGCGCGGCACAATCGCCGCCCGCCGGAATATAGCGTCACCGATCGCAGCGGCCCGGAACACGCGCCGCGCTTCACCGTCCGCGTCGCGATCGGCAAGCTCGCCGAGGCAAGTGCTACGGGCGCCTCCAAGCAGGAAGCGGAAACCGCAGCGGCAGCGGCGCTGCTGGCGAAGGTGGAGGCATGAGCGGCGGGCAATGCTTGCGGCGCGGGAGTACGGGGCTTCGACAAGCTCAGCCCGAACGGTTCAAGGTTGCAGGCTTGTTGTTCCCACCTTCCGTTCGCCCTGAGCTTGTCGAAGGGCCGTTCTGTCGTGCCGCATGGACGGCCCAATGACATTCTGGGTCTATATGCTCCACTGCCGCGGCGGCAGCTATTATCTCGGTCATACCGATGATCTTGATCGTCGCGTGGCACAGCACCACGAAGGCAGAATTCCCGGCTTCACCGCCGAACGGTTGCCGGTCGCATTGGTTTGGAGTCAGGAATTTACGAGCCGCATCGAAGCATTGGAAGCCGAACAGCGCATCAAAGGGTGGAGCCGCACGAAGAAAATGGCCCTGATCCGTGGCGATTGGGACGATATCGCGCGGCTGGCCAAGTCCAAGAACGGGGCTTCGACAGACTCAGCCCGAACGGATAGTGAATGAAGGCGATAAATAATCCATCCTGCGGTGTCGTTGCCATAGTCGGCGCGCCCAATGCGGGCAAGTCGACCTTGGTCAATGCGCTGGTCGGCCAGAAAGTCGCGATCGTCAGCCCCAAGGCGCAGACGACGCGCACCCGGCTGATGGGCGTCGCGATCGAGGGCGAGACGCAGATATTGCTGGTCGACACACCCGGCATTTTCGATCCCAAGCGCCGGCTCGATCGCGCGATGGTGGCGGCGGCCTGGGGCGGCGCGGAAGGCGCCGATCTGATCGCGCTGGTCGTCGATGCCAAGGGCGGGCTCGGCCCCAAGGTGATGCCGATCGCCGAGGGCCTCGCCAACCGCCGCGAGCGCAAATGGCTGATCCTCAACAAGGTCGACATCGCCGACAAGGCGCGGCTGCTCGTCCATGCCGAACGGCTCAACGCGGCGGCGGGGTTCGAGGAGACCTATTTCGTCAGCGCTGCAAGCGGCGACGGCGTGCCGGAGCTCAAGTCCGCGATGGCACACGCGATGCCCGCCGGCCCCTGGCATTTCCCCGAGGATCAGGTCTCCGACGCGACCGAGCGCATGTTGGCAGCCGAAGTGACGCGCGAGCAGCTCTATCTCCAGCTCCATGCCGAACTGCCGTATGACAGCGCGGTCGAGACCGAACAGTATAAGGAGCGGCCCGACGGCTCGGTCGAGATCCACCAGCAAATCCTCGTCGCGCGGCCGACGCAACGCGCGATCGTGCTCGGCAAAGGCGGCGCGCGGATCAAGGAAATCGGCGCCCGCGCGCGCGCCGAGCTCGCCGCGCTGATGGGCCACCCGGTCCATCTTTACCTCCACGTCAAAGTGAAGGAAGGCTGGGACGAGGACCGCGACATCTATCGCGATATCGGACTGGACTGGGTGGAATGAGCAAAATGTTGAAAGCCGCGATCGTGCAGGCGCCGCCGGTGCCGCTGGCGATCACCCATGGCCTCGCCGCGCTCGCCGAGCATATCAGCGACGCGCTCGATGTGGGCGCGCGGATGGTGGCGTTCGGCGAGACGTTCCTGGGCGGTTACCCGGTCTGGCTCGACGAGGCGCCCAATGCTGCCTTGTGGGACCATAGAGGCACGCAATCGCTCCATGCGATCATGCTCGATCAGGCACTGCGGCCGAATGATCCGCGGCTGGAGCCCATCCAGGCGCTGGTCGACCAATCGGGCGCGGTCGTCTCGGTCGGCGCGCATGAGCGGGTGCGCAACAGCCTGGCCAACACGCAATATATCTTCCGCCCCGACGCGCCGCCCTTGCTCCACCGCAAGCTCGTGCCGACGCATGGCGAACGGATGATCTGGGGGCGCGGCGACGGATCGACGCTCGAAATCCACGAGGCCGAATGGGGCAAGGTCGGGCACCTGATCTGCTGGGAGCATTGGATGCCGCTCACCCGCGCGCTGATGCACCATCAGGGCGAGAGCATCCACGTCGCCGCCTGGCCCAGCGTGCGCGACATGTATCTGCTCGCCAGCCGCCATTACGCCTTCGAGGGGCGCTGCTTCGTGCTCGCCGCCGGCACCATCCAGACGCGCGACGAAGTGCTGGCGGGCCTGGAGCTTGCCGGTGGCGACGCCGATGCGCGCGATCTGCTGATGGGGATGCCGGCGGGGCAAATCCAGTTCGGCGGCAGCGCGATCATCGCGCCCGACGGCACTGTCATCTCGCAAGCCGGCAGCGATGCCGATCTGCTGGTCGCCGAGCTTGACCTGATGGATATCGGCCGCGGCCTGACTTCGCTCGATACCGATGGCCATTATGCGCGGCCCGATCTGTTCGAGCTCTACGTCGATCGCCGCCCGCGCGCCGGCTTTGGCGATGCGCCGGCGGGATTCGAACGGGCCTGACCCCAAGAACAAAGCGGCTCGCCTGCCAAGGGGGGAGCAGGCGAGCCGCGCGTCATGCCCGGCAAGGGGGGAGCCGGGCAATCGGGTCAAATCAACGCATCACGACTTCGCTATCGACTTGAACGCCGCCATGAACGCCGCGACCTTGGGCTTGTCCCAATGCGCGATGTACGGATGGTCGGGGTTCCGATCGAAGAAATGCTGGTGATACGCTTCGGCCGGGTAGAATTTACCGGTCTCAAGCTTGGTCACGATCGGCGCCGGGAACGCATGGGCGCGGCTCAATTGGTCGATATAGGCCGCCGCGACCGCGCGTTGCGCCGGGCTTTGCGGGAAAATCGCCGAGCGATAGCTCGTGCCTTCATCGGGGCCTTGGTAATTGAGCTCCGTCGGGTTGTGCGCGATGGAGAAATAGACGCGCAGCAGGGTGCCGTAGCTCACTTGGCGCGGGTTGTAGACGATGCGGATCGCCTCGGCATGGTGGGTCGTTTCGCTCGAGACCTGATCATAAGTCGCCGTGTCGGCGGTGCCGCCGGCATAGCCTGCGGTGACCGATTGCACGCCCTTTACATGCTCGAACACGGCTTCCATGCCCCAGAAGCAGCCGCCGGCAAGCACGGCCACCTGGTTGCCATTAGCGGCAGGCACGTCATGCAGCGGCGCGGGGATCGGCACGGCCCGCTCGGCAGCGGCGGGCATGCCCAGCGTCAAGGCCAAAGCGCCGGCGCCAGCCGCACCCAACAGCAAGTTACGCATCATGGTACATCCTTCTTTCGATCGATGCCCAGCTTACGCAGCAGCAATGGCAGCCGTTACACGCCACCCAATAAAATTTTCAGCTAAGGCCCAGCACCGCCGTGAGGTGCTTGAGCGCCGTGTGGACACCGTCTGCCGGTGACAAGGCAATCAGCATCACCGTACCAAGGCCAAAGCCGCCGACCAGTTGCCACAACATTTCCGATTTGAGGAACTGGCCCATCACACGCTTTTCCCTGGAGTTTATCGCCTCGCCCACCGCTGGGCGCGACTGTTGGCCGGTAAATTGTTACGCTTCGCCCGCAATCAAGGCCAAGCGATGCTATCAGCCAAAAAAGTTTAGGCTCGGTGCGCGATCAAGCTTAACGCAGCGCGGCGCAGGCGGCCTGGATGCGGCTGCATGCCTCGGTGAGCAACGCGTCCGACGTCGCATAGCTGATCCGCATCGCCGGCGAGAGACCGAACGCCGCGCCCTGCACTGCCGCCACCCGCGCGTCATCGAGCAGATAGGCGACCATGTCCTCGTCGGTCTCGATCCGCTTGCCGGCGGGCGTCGTCTTGCCGATCAGCGCGGAAAATTCGGGATAGACGTAGAACGCGCCTTCGGGACGCGGGCAGGTCATGCCATTGATCTGGTTGAGCATCGACACAACCAGATCGCGCCGCGCCTGGAACGCCGCCGCCCGCTCCTTCAGGAAATCCTGCGGACCGGTCAGCGCCGCGACCGCCGCCGCCTGCGCGATCGAGCAGGGATTGCTGGTCGATTGCGACTGGAGCTTGGCGATTGCCTTGATCAGCCACGGCGCGCCGCCGGCAAAACCGATCCGCCAGCCGGTCATCGCATAAGCCTTGGAACAGCCATTGACCGTCAGCGTGCGCTCATAGAGCGACGGGCAGACCTGCGCGATCGTCGCGAATTCGAAGCCGTCATAAACGATATGCTCGTACATATCGTCGGCGAACACCCAGACATGCGGGTGACGCTCCAGGACTTCGCCCAATGCCTTAAGTTCCGCCGCTGAATAGGCCGCACCCGTGGGATTGGACGGCGAATTGAGGATCAGCCATTTGGTCCTGGGCGTAATCGCCGCCTCAAGCTGCGCGGGCGTGATCTTGTAGTGCTGCTCGGGGCCCGCCGCGATGAACACGGGCGTGCCGCCGGCAAATTGCACGACATCGGGATAGCTCACCCAATAGGGCGCCGGCACGATGACTTCGTCGCCGGCCTCGACGGTCGCGACGATCGCGTTGAACAGCGTGTGCTTGCCGCCGACATTGGCGGTGACCTGCGCAGGGCTGTAATCGAGGCCGTTGTCGCGCTTGAACTTGGCGACGATCGCTTCCTTCAGCTCAGGAGTGCCGTCGACATTGGTATATTTGGTTTGGCCGTCGCGGATTGCCTTGATCGCCGCCTCTTTGACGAAGTCGGGCGTGTCGAAATCGGGCTCGCCGGCGCCGAGGCCGATAATATCGACGCCCTGACGCTTCAACTCGAACACGCGCGCGGTGACGGCAAGCGTCGGGCTGGGGTTGATGCGGCCGAGCGCGGCGGAGGGGTGCATGGGCGTCGCCTGTCTGTGAAGGGTCGGCGGCGCTATAGAGGCGGCGCGACGCGTTACGCAACCAATTGCGCGGGCATTAGGCCGCGGAGCGCATTGCCGATGAAGAAGCCGCCGGCGAGATCGGCGGCGGTCAGCTCGCCCTCGCGCGCGGCGCCGGTCTCGATCATTTGCTGACGGAGCACGCCGGGCAGCAGGCCGAGCCCTAGCGGTGGCGTGACGAGGGTGTCACCACGCTGGACGAACAGCGAGGTGAAGCTGCCTTCGGTGAGGCGGCCGTGCGGATCGGTGAACAGCACCTCGAAGGTGCCAGCCGCCCGTCGCGCGTCATCGTAGAAACTGCGGTCGCTGGTCTTGTGGCGCAAGCGATAATCACGCGGATCGACCGGCAGCGGCACGATCTTGACCGCCACCGGCCCGGTGGGCGCTGCGGGCATCGGCCCGGTTTCGATCGCCACCGCGCCTGAAGGCGCCAGCACCAGCCGCACTTTCGCGGGCGCGCGCAGGGTGAAGGTCGCCGCTTGAAGCTCGTTGCGCGCGGCGTGGCGATCGAACGGATAGCCCAGCGCCACCGCGCTCGCCTTCATCCGCGCGAGGTGGCGCTCGAGCAACGGCAAGCCATGCTCCGGGTCAAACGCCATCGTTTCGATCAAATCGGGCCGGCGCGAGCTCGGCAGGAATCCGGCCTTGGCGAGGCACTCGTCCCACTCGGCATCGGCTTGCGAATCGGCGACGATGCCCGAGCCGAGGCCGATCCGCGCTTCGCCATCACCCATCACCAATGTGCGGATGGCAACGTTGAACATGGCATCACCGGTCGCATCGATCCGCCCGATCGCGCCAGTATAGGCGCCGCGCGGCTCGGCTTCGGTTGTGGCGATGACCTGCATCGCGCGGATCTTAGGCGCACCGGTGATCGACCCGCAGGGAAAGAGCGCGGCAAGCACATCGATCGCATCGGCGCCGTCCGCCAACTGCGCGGTGACCGTTGAGGTCATCTGGTGGACGGTCGGATAGGTCTCGACCTCAAACAAGCTCGGCACCGCAACACTGCCCGGCACCGCGACGCGGCTGAGATCATTGCGCAGCAGATCGACGATCATCAGATTCTCGGCGCGCTGCTTGGTGTCGTCGGCAAGCGCGGCGACAAGCGCCTGATCCTCCTCCGCCGAAGCGCCGCGCGGCGCGGTGCCCTTCATCGGCCGCGTTACTAGTGTGCCGCCGTCCAGCGCGAAGAACAGCTCGGGCGAGAGCGACAGCAGCACCGCCTCCCCCGTCGCGACGATCGCGCCATAGCCGGCTCGTGCGCGCTCGCGGAGCTGGGCATAGGCGGCGAGCGGATCGCCGACCACGCTGACCGATGCCTGGAAGGTGAGATTCGCCTGATAGATATCGCCCGCTCGGATCAGCGCGAGCACCTCGGCGAGCATCGCGTCGTAACGTTCCCGCTCGATCAAAGGCTTCGCGACGCCGACCAGCGCGCCGGCAGGACCAGGGAGAAGGCTCGGCACCGCGTCCGGCGCCAGCGTCTCATACCCGTCGAACAGGCCGAACCACAGCAGCGGGGCGCCGGGCGTCACCACCTCCGCCAACACCGGCTCGAACGCAGCGCCGGCCTCAAAGGCAACATAGCCAGCCGCGTCCAGCCCCTCGGCCTGCCCGTGCCGCAATGCCGCCAGCGCCATCGGCACTTCGGCGAGCGTATCCGCCTGCACCACCCGCACCGGATCGCGATAGAGCCGCGCCGGCGCGCCATCGGCACGCGCATCGTCGAGCAGCACGAAAGGAAGGGTGTCGTCCAACCGCATGGTCGGGCCCACCCTTGCCGCCGCGCGCGCGCATCGGCAACCCCGCGTGGTTGCGGCCCGGCCCGCGCCGCCCTAGACCACCGGCCATGACCGACCAGCCCCTGCGCGCCGCGATCGTGCCCGTGACGCCGCTTCAACAGAATTGCACGTTGTTGTGGTGCACCAAGACGATGCGCGGCGCCTTCGTCGATCCCGGCGGCGATCTTGACCGGCTGAAAGCGGCCGCCGCGCAGCATGGCGTGACGATCGAGAAGATCCTGATCACCCACGGCCATATCGATCATTGCGGCGAGGCGGGCACACTGGCGGCGGAGCTCGGCGTGCCGATCGAGGGGCCGCACGAGGCCGATCGCTTCTGGATTTCGCGGCTGGGCGACGATGGCCGCACCTATGGCATCGCCGGCAGCCCGTTCGAGCCCGATCGCTGGCTCGTCCAGGGCGACCAGGTGACGGTGGGCGAGCTGGTGCTCGACGTCATCCACTGCCCCGGCCACACGCCGGGCCATGTCGTCTTTCACCACGCGCCCTCAAGCCTCGCGATCGTCGGCGACGTGCTGTTCCAGGGTTCGATCGGCCGCACCGATTTCCCGATGGGCAATCACCAGGATTTGATCGACGCGATTACCGGGCGGCTCTGGCCACTCGGCGATGACACGACCTTCGTCCCTGGCCATGGCCCGCCCAGCCGGTTCGGGCATGAGCGGCGGACGAACCCGTTTGTCGGTGATGCGGTGCTGGCGCGCTCAGCCCCGTAGCGGCGCGGCTTCGACCGCCGGCGCGCCGGTGCTGTGTGCGCTGATCAGCGGCAACGTGGCGGCGTAAAGCCCAAGACCCAGCAAGGTCAGCATCGTCGTAATCGTGCCGAACGAGCGCGCGCGGGGCGTGCCGTCCATGCCGAACGGGTGCGCGACACGGCCGAGCAGGAACACGCCGCTCACGATCCATAGCCACAGCGCGCTGCCGATGGTGAATTCGATCAGCGCGATGAGGATCACCACGAACGGCGCATATTCGACGAAATTGGCGTGCGCGCGCATCCGCGCGATTAGCTGCGGGTTGCCGCCGTCGCCAATGCTGACCTTGGCCGCGCCGCGCGCGCGACCGACGCGAAGCGCGATCCAGAAATTGATGATCGCCGCCGCGCCCGCCGTCGTCAGTGCAATGGGCAATTGAACCATGATGTCGTATCCCCTCCCCCGCGCTCGATAAGCGCGATAACCCGGCGCATGGCACGCCGCCTGGTCCCTTGCAACTATAGGCAAAATCGCTATAGCGCCCGCTTCGCGCGTCGGTCCGGCGGCGACGGGGCGTGGGCGTTGGCCGGGATGGCCGCTGGCCGTTGCCACGAGCGTTCAGGCCGGGCTATCGCAGTTTTTCGTCGATGTCGTTCATAGATAAGGTGCCGCAATGGCCGTCCCTAAGAAGAAAACCTCCCCCTCGCGGCGCGGCATGCGTCGTGCGCACGATTCGCTCCCCGTCGAGGCATTCCAGGAATGCCCGAATTGCGGCGAGCTGAAGCGCCCACACAATCTCTGCCCGTCCTGCGGCCATTATAACGGCCGTGAGATCGTCGCGGTCGAAGGCTGATTGGCAGCAGCCAGCCGGGGGGCAGCCTGATTTGACCACCACCGCCCGCATCGCGGTCGACGCCATGGGCGGCGACGAGGGGCTGGCGGTAATGCTGGCGGGCGTCGCGGTGGCGCGGTGCCGCTTCGAAGGCATGCGCTTTTTCCTGGTCGGTGACGAAGCGCAGATTCGCGCCGGGCTGGAACGGCATCCCAATCTCAGCCAGCACGCCGAGGTCATCCACGCGCCCGAAACGATCGGATCATCGGATAAGCCCAGCCAGGCCATCCGCCGCGCCAAGACAACGTCGATGGGCATTGCCATAGATCTGGTGAAACAGGGCGAGGCGGCCGCCGCCGTCTCGTCGGGCAATACCGGCGCGCTGATGGCGATGGCCAAGCTCGCACTGCGCACCCTGCCCGGGATCGACCGGCCGGCGCTGGCGGCAATGATGCCGTCGTTCGGCAAGAATGATGTCGTCATGCTCGACCTCGGCGCCAATACCGAGTGCGACGCGCGCAACCTAGTGCAATTCGCCGTGATGGGCGCGGCCTATGCGCGCACGATGCTCGACCTGGAGAGCCCCCGCGTCGCGCTGCTGAACATCGGTACCGAGGAAATGAAGGGGACCGATAGCATCCGCGAAGCCGCGCAGGCGCTGAAGGATGCGCGTCATCTGCCGATGACCTTCTCAGGGTTCGTCGAGGGCAATCAGCTGTCGCGCGGCGATGTCGACGTGATCGTCTGTGACGGCTTTTCGGGCAATATCGCGCTCAAGACCGCCGAGGGCACCGCCAAATTCGTCGCCGACTTGCTGCGCCGCGCCTTCCAGAGCTCGTTCCGCTCCAAGGTCGGCTTCCTCATCTCGCGCCCGGCAACCAAGCTGCTCAAGGATCATCTCGATCCAAACAACCACAATGGCGCGGTGTTTCTGGGCCTGAACGGCCTGGTGGTGAAGAGCCATGGCGGCGCCAACGAGATCGGCGTCGCTCACGCGATCGAAGTGGCCGCCAAATCGGTGCGTGACGATCTTACCCGCCGGATCAGCAACGATCTCGGCAATTTCGAAGCGGAGGCGGCGTGATCCGATCGGTCATCATCGGCACGGGGTCGGCGCTGCCGCAACGGCGCGTTTCCAATGCCGAGCTGGCCGCGCAAGTCGACACCTCCGACGAGTGGATCGTCGAACGTACCGGCATCCGCTTCCGCCACATCGCCGGCGAGGGTGAGACGACCGCGACGCTCGCCACCGATGCCGCCCGCGCCGCGCTGGCGACGGCAGGCGTCGAGGCGCCCGATATCGACCTGATCGTGTTGGCAACAGCCACGCCTGACCAGACTTTCCCTGCGTCGGCTACCCGCGTGCAGCAGATGCTGGGGATCAACGATTGCGTCGCATTCGATGTCGCGGCGGTGTGCTCGGGCTTTCTCTATGCGCTGCAAGTCGCCGACAGCTTGATCCGCGCCGGCAATGCCCGCCGCGCGCTGGTGATCGGCTCGGAGACGTTCAGCCGCATCCTTGACTGGGAAGACCGCGCGACCTGCGTGCTGTTCGGTGACGGCGCCGGCGCGATCGTGCTCGAAGCGCAGGACAGCGCGGATGCGGGCGGGCGCGGCATCCTCGCCAGCAAGCTCCACGCCGATGGAAGATACAATGATCTGCTCTTCGTCGATGGCGGCCCCTCGACTACTGGGACCGTCGGCAAGGTGCGGATGAAGGGCCGCGAGGTGTTCCGCCACGCCGTCGTCAATCTGGCGGCGGTCATGGAGGAAGTCATCGCCGCCGCTGGCCATGCCGCTGCCGAGATCGACTGGGTGGTGCCGCACCAGGCCAATGCCCGCATTCTGGACGCGACCGCCAAGAAGTTGGGCCTGCCGCCCGAGCGTGTGGTGATGACGGTCGACCAGCACGCCAACACGTCGGCCGCCTCGGTGCCGCTCGCGCTCGACACTGCAATGCGCGACGGGCGAATCAAGGCGGGCCAGTTGATCGTCCTCGAAGCGATGGGTGGCGGCTTCACCTGGGGAGCGGCTTTGGTAAGGGTCTGAACGCCCGCCCCAAATTGTCATCTTCGAGTAATAATCCGTATTTGTGATTCCGCCGCAACGCGTTAAGGTAAGCCGTTGGGTTTCCTGGGGAGGGTTGCAACTGTGGATACGAGCACGCTGACACGGGCGGATTTGGCCGACGCACTGCATCGCGAAGTCGGCTTGTCGAGGAGCGATTCCTCGCGCCTGGTCGAGCAGATTCTGGATACGATGACCGACGCACTGGCCAAGGGTGAGAACGTCAAGATCTCCGGCTTCGGCACGTTCGTGCTGCGCGACAAGGGGGAGCGGATCGGCCGCAATCCCAAGACCGGCGTCGAAGTGCCGATCGCGCCGCGCCGGGTGCTGACCTTCCGCGCCAGCCAGATGATGCGCGAGCGCATCGCCAAGGCCGGCTAAGCACGGCCGTGGCCGAAAAGGCAGCTGACGCCTTTCGCACCATCGGCGAGCTGTCGCGCGAGATCGGCGTTCGCCAGCACATTTTGCGCTATTGGGAAACGCGCTTTCCCCAATTGCGGCCGCTGCAGCGCGGCGGCGGGCGGCGCTATTACCGGCCTGAGGATGTGGCGCTGGTGCGCCGCATCCACGGCTTGCTCAATCAGGAAGGCTATACGATCCGCGGCGTACAAAGCGTGCTCAGCCGTGAGCATGGCGGCGCCAGAGGGGTGTCGAGCCCTGCGCCCTCAGCGACGGTGGCGGCCACGGGTGGCGGTCACGTCCCCGCGGGTGCCAGGGCGCGCGCGCCCCAGCTGAAGGCCTCGCAGATCGATGCGTTGCGGGCGCTGCGCCAGCGCCTCGCCGACGCGCTGGCGGCGGACAAGCCAGTCTAGCGCCGGCCAAAGCGTCAATCGCAGCGAATAATCAAACCATGACCCTCATCGGCGGCATCGACGCGGGCGGCACGAGCATGAAGCTGGCGACCGCCATACCCGACGGAGAGATCATCGCCAGTCACCGCGTGCCGACTGGCGAGCCTGGCGCAACGCTGGCGCAGGTCCGCAACTGGTTCGCCAGCCAGCCGCCGATCGACGGCTTGGGCGTGGCCGCGTTCGGGCCGATCCGGGTTGACCGACGAGCGCCGGATTATGGCCATCTGCTGGTCACCAGCAAGCCGGGCTGGAGCCATTTCGATCTGGGCGACGCGCTGCGCCCAATAACCCCAGGCCCGATCGCCATCGAGCTCGATGTGACGGGGGCCGCGATTGCCGAGCATCAGGTCGGCGCCGGGCAAGGCATCGCCAACTTCGCTTATGTAACAGTCGGCACCGGTGTCGGCATGGGGCTGCTGGCAGAAGGCACGCCTTTCCCCAGCGCGCTTCATCCCGAGGCCGGGCATATCTTCGCCCGGCGCCATCCCGCAGATGCGGACTTCGCCGGCACCTGCCCGCACCATGGCGACTGCATCGAGGGGATGATGTCCGCCGCGGCCATTCGCGCGCGCTGGGGCGTCGGCGCCGAAGCGTTCGACGACGATCACGCGGCCTGGCCGGTGCTCGGCCATTACGCTGGCGCACTGGCGCACGCCGCGATCCTCGTTGCCGGGGTCGATCGTGTCGCATTCGGCGGCGGCATTGGCTCGCGGCCCATCCTGGCGCGGTGGGCAATCGAGGCGTTCGAGGCGCTGGTCGGGCCATATCGATCGGTTATCGACGCACGCGGCACCGCTGCCGACATGATCGTCCCGGCCTCGCTTGGCGATCGTTCGGGCCTGATCGGCGCGCTGATCCTGGCCGAGCGCGCGTTGCACGCGCTCTGATTGCGGCCAAACCGCTCAAACCAGCTGCGCGACGATGTCCGACAAATCGGCGAACGCGAAGCCGATCGCGCTATCCGAAATACCATAAGGCAGGAACAGCTTGTCCCCCACGCGCGCGCCGCCGCACGAATAAACGACATTGGGCACATAGCCTTCACGGTCATGGTCGACCGGCGCGAGCAACGGTTGCGGGGTCCGGCCCAGCACACGCGAGGGATCGCGCTTATCGAGCAGCGCCGCGCCGATCGCGTATTTGCGCATCGGCCCGACGCCATGCGTCAACAGCAGCCAGCCCTCGTCGATTTCGATCGGCGGGCCGCAATTGCCGATCTGGATGAATTCCCACGGGAAAAGCGGCTGCATCAGCCGCTTCGCTTCATCCCAAGCGCCAACGTCGCGCGAGCGCAGCAGATAGAGGTTTTTGCCGTCCTGCCGCCCGATCATCAGATACGCGCCGTCGACCATCGCTGGGAACAATGCCATGCCCTTGTTCACCGCCGCGCCCCCGCGCATCGGCTGAAGGTCGAACGACTGGAAGTCGCGCGTGCGCAGCAATTCCGATCGAATGTCGCGGCCACTATAGGCGGTGTATGTGCCGATCCACTCGACATCGCCGCGATCATTGACCAGGCGCGTGAGGCGAAGATCTTCGAGCCCGTTGGCCTGAGCGGGCGTCACGGGGAAGATCACGGTTCCCGATAGCCGGCTGTCAGGATCGCGAGTCACGGTGACCACGCCGCCGCCGGTCGGATCCCCGCCGGTGACGATCGCCGTCGTTGCAACCGCCGGCTGTGGCGAGAGGTACAAGCTCTCATCGGCGTCGATGATCCCGTCGCGAAACACGATCGAGCTGATATGCCCCTCGCCGACCGCACGCATCGCCATCACGACCCGCAGCGATCCGCGCGATATGCCCGATTGGTCCGGGTGGGGCGTCACGGTGGGGTTCATCAGCGCTGCGGCGGCATAGCTATATTCGTGCGAGAGATAGGCGCCGATCAGGTAGCGACGCTCGGCATCGAAGCGTGACCGATCAAGGCCGATCGCTTCGGCAACGTCGTTGAAGCGACGATCGAACATGCGATGGATGTGCCAGTGGCGCCCTTCGAAATCGGCCATCACATCGTTGAGTTGCCGGGTGACCGCCGCCGCCGTCATGCTTTGAACGTCGCGGACGAGCTGCACCGCCCGCCCCGGCTCGATGCCATTCGCGTGCCAGGAAAGCTGGAAGGGACGAATAACGACCCGCGTCGGGTCGGCGACGAGGCGTTCGTCGAGCCGACGCAGGATGGAACCGGCTGTCTGGGCGGGCGCCATCGCCCCGATAGGGTTAGGATCGCTCGACATGCGGGCGGATGGGGCTCAAGCGACGGCGCGTTGCGCCGGTCTGCGGTCCGGCACCGCCGACAAGGGTTTGATCGCCTTTGCGGCTGCCGTCGCCGCCAGGGCTGCTTCATAGGCCAGGATCGATTCGGCGCCGCGATTGAGGTTGACGCCGGCTCGGGTCAAACCGTCATGGCACCCCGCGTCGCGGGCGTCGACTAGCGGAATGCCGAGATCATTTTCGCCGTGGAACCATGCCAGTGCGGTCTCCGCTGGCGCCAGCCATGCCGCGTCGCGCGTTGCGCGCAAGGCAGAGAGGCAAGCCTCCACCGTCGCCACCGCTTCGATCGGCTGCTGGTCGAACCGCGCGGGGGATTGGTAAGGCATGCCGAAGCTTTCGGTACCGACGGGACGGAAATGCCCCGCCGGTGCTGTCTGCATGTCGATAAGCCATCGCAAGGTCGACAAGCCGATGCCGAGAAGCGCCGCGTCGCCAAGAACCGCCGCCGCTTCGATCATCGCCTGCGGCAAACGGGCATTATCGTAGGAAAGGCTGGGCTCAAACCAGTGCCAACCCGGACGCTCGGCGGCCTGCAGCATCTCGCGGAACTTCGCCGCGCCAGAGTCGAGATGTTGCCTCAACTCGAAAGCTCCGGAGGCGTGGCGCGCGAGCGTCGCCATCCCCAGCATGGCGAATGCCGTCGCGCGCGGCGCGGTGAAATCGCGCACCATGGGCAAAGATCGAGCAAGCAGTTCGGTCGCCCATCGACGGATCTCGGGCGCATCGCTCTCGATCGCCGCATGCGCCAGCGACCAGAGGGTGCGGCCGTTGCTGTCTTCCGAGCCCACATCTTCCAGCCACCGCCGGTCAAACCCCATGAAGTTGCGGAAGCGGCCGATATCCGGCGACCAGGCATGGTCGACGAATGCGGCATAAGTGCGTGCCAGCTGGCGACGCAGTGCCGGATCACCAGTGCGCACACAGGCGGTCAGCATCAGCGCGCGGGCGTTGTCGTCGATGCAATAGCCATGATTGCGGTCAGCAATGCCGAACCTGCCATGCTGATAAATGCCGACATCGTCCGTCATCGCCGCGAGTGGCGCCATGTCGGCAACGCGATGACCGGGGCGAGCGGTATCGCGGATCGGCGTGGGCTGCTCGGCCGCCAGCCGCGCCAGGATTTTGACGGCACGCTCGGCATTATGCGCCCAGATGGTCGGCCTGGCTGCTTGCCAGATCGCCTTGCTGCGCGCGTCCAATTCGGCGGGATCAGCGAGCAGGTCGCGCAACGCGGCGGCAATCGCAGCAGGGTCGCGGAACGGCACCAACGTGCCGGCAACGCCATCGGCAAGCGCTTCCTTGGCATGAATATAGGGCGTCGACACCACGGGCCGGCCCATCGCCAGCGCGTATGCGAGCGTACCCGACGTGACCTGATCCTTACCGAGATAGGGGGTCAGGTACACGTCGCAGGCTTGCAGCTGGTCGATAATCTCGTCGTCGCCCAGATACGCATTCACGAACACGACATGATCGGCGACGCCCAACCTGTCGGCCAAGGCCAGCAGCGCCTCGCGATAGCTTTCGCCCTCGCGGCTCCGCAAGGTTGGATGCGTGGCGCCGACGATGCGATAGACGAGATCGGGATGCTCCTCGACCAGATCGGGCAGCGCAGCGATGGCATTCTCAAGCCCCTTGCCCGGCGAGAGCAGCCCGAAAGTCAGGATCGTCGGCCCGAGCGGCAGGCCAAGCCGCCGCTTCATTTCCAGGCTCGGGATCAGCGCGCGATCGGGCGCGCCATGCGGGATCACGCTGATCCGGTGGCGCGCGATCTCATAAACCTCAGCGAGCAGCTTGGCGGCGTGGTCCGCCATGACGACGAAATGGTCGGCACGCGCGGCGAGCCCGCGCATCACCAGCCGCTGATCGTCATTGGGTTCGGCCAGTACGGTGTGGAGCGTCACCAGCACCGGCTGGCGACAATGGCCTAGCAGCGCGAGCAGATAGTCGCCCGCAGCGCCGCCGAAGATGCCGAATTCATGCTGCACCCAGATCATGTCCGCGCCGGACCGCTCGATCCGAGCAGCGGTGCGAACATAAGCGGTGACATCGTCGGCAGGAATGGTCGCAACGACATCGTCGCCGTAACTGGCGCCGGCGCCATCATCCATCGCATAATGGTCGACGATCAGGTCGGGATAAGCCGCGCGGAGCGCCAACGCGCTATGCGTCGTGTACGTAGCAATGCCGCACTGGCGCGGCACCGCATTGCCGATCAACGCTATCTTGGACAGCCGCGGGAGCACCTTGCCCTCCAACCCATTGGGCTGATGCATCATCGCTGTGGCTCCACGCTGCGGCTGGTCATGATGGTGAGACGCGCGCGACCGGCTGTTGGTTCCCGCAAGCCGGATCGTGCTCGACGAACTGCTTGCGGAACCCGCCACGACGCTCAAAGCAATGCTCGATCGCGTCAGCACGGCGCTGGGGCACACGCCCGCGATCTCACGCAAGCATTATGTCCACCCGATGCTGATAGCCGCGGCGCGTGGCGAAGCGGAGAGCCCCGATATCGCTTCCGTCACCCTGCCGAGACGGAAGCGCCCGGCTCAGGCAACCACGTTCAGTCGCCCTGGCCGGGTTCCGGCGAGAAATACTTGTCGTACTTGCCAGCCTGCCCCTTGAACTCGTCGGCATCGGCCGGGCTTTCGCGCTTGCGCGTCAGATTGGGCCATTGCGCCGAGAACGTCGCGTTGAGCTCAAGCCACTTCTCCTGGCCGCTCTCGGTGTCGGGCAGGATCGCCTCGGCGGGGCATTCCGGTTCGCAGACGCCGCAATCGATGCATTCGCTGGGGTTGATGACGAGCATGTTCTCGCCTTCATAAAAGCAGTCGACGGGGCAAACTTCGACGCAATCCATATATTTGCAGCGGATGCAGGCGTCGGTGACGACATAGGTCATGCAATGAATTCCCGGTTGATGCGATAGACGAACACGGCGTTGCTATGCGCCACGCCGCGGCGCGTCAATCCGGTACAGGGCCCAGGGTGGTGACATCCGCATAGCATTGCTGCGCTTCCGGCGCAGGACCACGCCGCTTGGGGATCGCCGCGACGCGAATGACGCGCACGCGGCCACCTTGCACGAACGCGATGACCGAACCGACCCGCACCGGCGCGTGCGCGCGATCGATCCGCCGGCCGTCGAGCCGGAGCGTTCCTGCTTCGGCATAGGCTTGCGCCGCCGAGCGTGTCCGCGCGAGGCGCGCGAACCAGAGGAATTTGTCGAGCCGGAGCGTGGCGGGCGCGTCGTCAGCCATTGCCGGCCGCGAACCGGGCAAGATCGGCAAAAGCGTTGCTGGGCTGAGCGGCAGCTTGGCGAGGCGGACGCCGGCGACCATGCCACGCCCAGCGTGCCGCTTGCCCGGCGGGTGCCGGCAGTCGCCGGAAGCCAAGCGCGACCATCAGTCGCGCCAGCGTCTCGGTCGTGAGCCCCGCGGCGACAGCGGAGGGCACCGCGAAATCGAACGGCTCGCGCCCCTTGCGCGTATCATGCGCGGCGCGGGCGATGCGCTCGACGAGATCGACGCGGAGCGCCTGCCGGCCAATGGCGCGATAGCCATGCGGCGGGGTCGTATTGCGCGCCAGGGGCAGAACCGGGGCCTCGCTGCTCGCAACAACGCCCGCGCGCAAACCCACCAGCGCTTGCCGCCACGGTGCAGCGCGCGGCTTCAACACGCGCGCATCGAACAAATCGAGCGTGCCGATCGTCACGCCTGCGCGGCGCAATCGCCGACGCCCTTCGTCGCCCAAAGTCGCCAATGCTTCCTCCACCTCGGCCCGGGCAATCACACCAGTGCCTGCAACCAAGGCGCCGGCGATGGCGCGTTCGGATCCACTTGCTGCCGGTTCGCGCGCGATTGCGGCTAGCGCCGTCACGCCGGGCAGATGACGCACCATCATCGCTTCGAGCCATGTCTGAAGGCGCTCGCGAGCCGCGTCGCGCAAGGGGGGCGGAAGGCAATCGAGCGCGCGATCAAGCGCGACCGTTGGCAGCAAGCCGTGGCGGGCGGCCCGCAGCACCGCGACGCGATGCCCCTGCCAATTGATCGCAGCCGCCTCCCCTGCCTCCACGACCAGCGACAGCGCGTTGTCGGGCGCCGCCACAAGCGCCTCGCCGCGCCGGGTTCGCTCGCTTGCCAGCCGCCGCTCGGCAGCGGCCAGCAGCAGCTTCTTGTCGGCATGCCCCGCTCGCGCATCGACGATGAAGCGAAAACCCTCGAGCCGACCGATCGCGTGATCCTCAACCAGCACTTCGCCATCTGCGGCGATCGTGACGGGCAGCGCGCGCGCATCGGCACCGATCTGGCGCAGCAGCATCGTCGTGCGCTTGTCGACGAAGCGTTGGGTCAGCGAAGCATGGAGCGCGTCGGACAATCGCTCCTCCAGCGCGCGCGTCCGCTCGGCCCAATGCGCCGGATCAGCCAGCCAGTCGGCGCGGTGCGCGATATAGGCCCAGCTGCGCGCAGCGGCGATGCGGCCGGCGATCGTCTCGACATCGCCCTGGACATTGTCCAGGCGCGCGAGTTCGGCGGCGAACCAGTCGGTCGGAAGATGCCCCCGGCCGGTCGACAAAGGATCGAACAGCCGCGCCACGAAACGGGCGTGCGCGTCGGCGCCGGTCTTGCGAAAATCGGGGACGCCGCATGCCGACCACAGCCGCGCGACCATATGCGGCGATCGAGCGCGGTCGCGCACCCAATCCTCGTTCGCCAGCCGCTTCAGCACGGCAAGGTCGATCGCTTCGGGCGCCGCTTTCAGCACCGCGTGATCGGGCCGCCGTTCCAGATCGCCAATCAGCGCGTCGACAGAGGCAAAACTGGGGCCGCCCTCGCGCCAGAACAGCTTCTCAAGCGGCGGGAAGCGATGCTCCTCGATCGCCTCGATCTCGTCGGCGGTGAAAGCGCCCGGCCCGTCCTCGCTCAGCGCCCCGAAGGTGCCGTCGCGCTGATGCCGCCCGGCGCGGCCCGCGATCTGCGCCATTTCCGCCACCGTCAGTCGCCGCTGGCGCCGCCCGTCAAACTTGCTGAGAGAGGCAAAGGCGACATGGTTGACGTCCATGTTGAGGCCCATGCCGATCGCGTCGGTGGCGACAAGGTAATCGACCTCGCCCGCCTGGAACATCGCGACCTGCGCATTGCGCGTGCGCGGCGACAAGGCGCCCATCACCACCGCCGCCCCGCCGCGCAGGCGCCGGAGCATTTCGGCGACGGCATAAACTTCTTCGGCGGAGAACGCGACGACGACGGATCGCTTCGGGAGACGCGAGATCTTCTTCACACCGGCATAGCTGAGCGTCGAAAAGCGGGGCCGCGCGATAATCTCGGCGTCGGGGACCAGCGCCTGGACCATTGGCCGCAGCGCTTCCGACCCCAGGATCATCGTCTCGTCGCGGCCGCGCATGTGGAGCAGGCGATCGGTAAAGACATGCCCACGCTCGGGATCAGCGCCAAGCTGCGCCTCATCGAGCGCAACGAAAGCCGCTTCTCGATCGCTCGGCATACTCTCCGCCGTACACAGGAACCAGCGCGCGTTTGGCGGTACGATGCGCTCTTCGCCGGTCACCAGCGCAACGCGGTCGGCGCCCTTGATCTTGACCACGCGATCATAAACCTCACGCGCCAGCAGCCGTAGCGGAAAGCCGATCATGCCGCTCGAATGGCCGCACATCCGCTCGATCGCGAGGTGGGTTTTGCCGGTGTTGGTGGGGCCAAGCACGGCGGTTACCGAAGGACAATCGCTGCGCGCCATGACGGTAGCCAAGATTGCGTGTCCGTGCGCCCGGCGCAACCACCCGCGTTCGAAAATGCTGTTAACCAATATTGGCGGATTTGTGCGGGTTTCGCCGGTTCCGCGCCACGGCGAATTTCATCCGCCCGAGCGCACAGTTCGTCGCAATTGGGACAGTCGCATGCGGCAGTTAATTTGACTTTAGGTTTTCAACCCCACAGTCAGATTGACGACGCAATTGGGATCGCGGGCCGTAAAAAACGGTGCGAGGCCTGCCGGGTGGGGATGGAAGGCTGTGTTTCTACGCAGCGATTTGGCGATCGATGAAGGCGGCGGTGCAGCCGTTCTATCCTCGCGCGTCCTGCCCGGATTGCCCGAACAACGCCGGCTCGATCAATGGCGGCAATGGCTTCGCGATGTCGACTGGGCGCCTGACCTTGGCGCGCGCATCGGCTCGGCCGACTGGTATCGCGGCGCCGCGACGTGCCTGGCGCTTTGTACGGCAACCTGCCTGCTGTCGCCCGGTTTCAACAGCAAGATCATCGGGGACGTCCCGGCGCCGCTCTCGGGCAGCGACTGGGAAGATGCGCGCGCCCAGATCATCACCCCGCTGGCGGAAGGCGCCGATACCGGTCGCCGGCTTGCTGCCAATAATCTCGTGCGGCGCCTGGGCGAAACCCCCGAACGCCCGATCATCTCGCTGACCGCGACGCTGGGCGGCGGCGATGATTTCCGGGGCGCGCTCGAACGTGCCGGCGTATCGAGCGCTGACGCGGTCACCACCGCCAACGCCGTCACCCGCGCGGTCGCGCTCAACGACGTCAAGCCTGGCACTCAGCTCGACCTCACGCTCGGGCGCCGCCCCGCCAAGGGCCAGCCGCGGCCGCTGGAAGCGATGAAGTTCCGCGCGCGGTTCGACCTGTTCGTCGACGTCAATCGCGTCGGCCAGCAGCTCGTCATGACCAAGCAGCCGATCGCGATCGACAATACGCCGCTCCGCATCCGCGGCCTGGTTGGCTCCAGCCTCTACCGCGCTGCCCGAGCTGCTGGCGCGCCGGCCAAGGCAGTCGAAACCTATATCCGCGCGCTCGCCAGCCGGGTGTCGGTCGGCCGCGACCTGCGCGCCAGCGACACCTTCGACTTGACGCTCGAGCGCCAGCGCGCCGCAACCGGCGAAGTCCAGCTCGGCAATCTGCTCTATGCTGGCCTCGACCATGGCGACCGCAAGGTCGAGCTGGTCCGCTGGGGGGATGGCGATCATGCCGAGTGGTACGACGCCAAGGGCATTGGCGAGCATAAGGGCATGATGTCGATGCCGGTCGCCGGCCATGTGACCTCAGGCTTCGGCATGCGCTTCCACCCGATCCTCAATTTCATGAAGATGCACAAGGGCATGGACATCGGCGCGCCTTATGGCTCGCCGATCCACGCCGCGATGAGTGGCACGGTTGCTTTTGCCGGGCGCAGCGGTGGCTATGGCAATTTCGTCAAGCTCGTCCATGGCGGCGGCCTCGCCAGCGGCTATGGTCATATGAGCCGCATCGCGGTGGCGCCAGGCACGCGCGTGCAGCAGGGCCAGGTGATCGGCTATGTCGGATCGACTGGCCTCTCGACCGGCCCGCACCTCCATTACGAGCTGTGGCGCAACGGCGTGTCGGTCAACCCGCGCTCGATTTCGTTTAGTACCGTTGAGCAATTGTCCGGCGCCGCGCTCAAGCAATTCAAGCAACGCGTGGCCTGGCTGCTGTCGGTCAAGCCGGGAAAATAACGATATCGTCACCCCGACCTTGAGCCAGGGTCTCACTATTACTGGCCGACCGAAGAAGCGGGACCCCGGCTCAAGGCCGGGGTGACGACGTGGTTTTTGCCTCCGCTTACCCCCCTCAATGCCCCTGCGCGCGCCAGCGGCGGATGGTGCGCGCGATTATCTGATCCTCGCCGCCAGTCTCACGCCATAGGGTCGAGAAGACCGGATCGTCTGAGGCTGGGCGCTTGGCCTCATCGAGCGAGTCGAAGGCCACACGGATCGGGATGGCAACACCCTCGCCGCAGATAATGCATTCGCGATTGCGCAGCGCCGGGATCGAATCGAGGAAGCCGCGCGCGCCCTCGGGCATAGCCGCTCGCACGAAAGCCTGGTCGCGGTCGTTGTTGAGGCGCATCGCGATGATGGTGCCGCATTGTGACAGCACGCCTTCGGCCAAGTCCGACGGGCGCTGCGTGATCAGCCCGAGCGACACGCCGTACTTACGGCCTTCCTTGGCGATGCGGCCCAGGATGCGGCCAACCGAGGATTTGTCGGCATTGGCTTCGCTGGGAATATAGCGATGCGCCTCCTCGCAAACGAGCAGGATGGGACGCTTGGGCTCGTTGCGCGACCAGATGGCGAAGTCGAACACCATCCGGCTCAGCACCGCAACGACCACCGACGTGATCTCGCTCGGTACGCCCGACACATCGATGATTGAGATCGGCTTGCCGTCGCCGGGCAGACGGAACATCCGCTGGATGAAGGCGGCCATCGTGTCGGCGACGAGCATGCCCGAAAACATGAAAGCGTAGCGCGGATCGGCCCGGATTTCGTCGATCTTGGTCTTGAGGCGCAGGTACGGCGCGGTATCGCCGGCGCGATCGAGCTTGCCCATTTCGAGCTGGATGAAATTGACGAGGTCGCTCAGCAGATAAGGCACGGGCGCATCGACCGTAAGCTTGGTGATCTCTTGTCCCAGCCGCCCCTTGGAGCGCGCCATCAACAGGCATTTGGCGAGAATATCGGCATCGACCTGACGCTCGGCACCGCTCGCCGTGACGAACACCTCGCAATGTTCTTCGAAATTCATCAGCCAATAGGGCATGGCGAGATTGCCGACATCATAGCGTTCGCCATTGGTCGCGAAGGCAGCGCCATATTCGCCATGGGGATCGACCATGACGACATGGCCCTGCGGCGCGAGCTCGCAGATGCGATGAAGGATCAGCGCGGCAGAAGTCGATTTGCCGGTGCCCGTTGAGCCGAGCAGCGCGAAATGCTTGCCGAGCAGCGCATCGACATACAGCGCGGCGCGGATATCGGTGGTGGGGTAGACCGCACCGATTTCGATATAGGCGCGGTCATCGGCGGCATAGACTTGCTTGAGGTCGGCGCTCGATACCGGGAAGACACCGGCGCCCGGCGTCGGATAGCGCGTCACGCCGCGGCGGAAGCGATAGAGCTTGCCGGTCAGCCGCTCTTCATCACCCTCGCCCAGAAAATCGATCGTCGCGATAAGTTCGTCGCGATGCGTGTCGGACAGGCGCAGCGAGCGGATATTAGCGAGCAGCCATGTCGCACCAACGCGCACTTTCACCTGACCGCCCATCTGCCCAGCTGCGGCAATCGCGGGATCGGTGCTGGAGGCCAGTTGCGCCAGTGCATTCGCGTCGAGCAAGATCTGGCTGCTGGCGCCGGAAACGTCCAGCACAACGCCAATCCCTTCGACGGGGGACGGCGCCGGCGTAGCCGATGATGCTTGAGCAAAAGCGCGAACAGGCGCCATGTCGGTCATTACTCAGTCCCCAGCTACAAAGCGGGACTGACCATGCCGGCGCAATCGTAAATATTGCGTGTCGGATCGGGAAAACAGGCGCTTACACGCGCCGCGCGACCCACCCCGCGGCCCAGCCGAAAGCGACCGACAGCGCAACCGCGACCAAGCCGTAGGTAAACTGGCGATGCTCGGCACTGCGCGCCACGAACCGTTCGAACCCGGATTTGCGGATGGTGATGTCTTTTACCGCCGCCGCAATCACATGGCCGTCACGAATGAGGAAGGTTTCCGCGGTAAATCGGCCGACCGGCACGCGCGCGGGAATCGCCACCCTGGCGCGATACAGCACCTTGTCGGTGATCTCGACGGCCCCGGGCGCCTCATAATAGAGCCCGGCGCGCTGTTTGAGGTCGACAAGCCCGCGCACAAAGCGTTGCTGTTCCTGGTCGGGCGCGGTGACCGAGGGCGATAGCTGCAGGCTGTCCAACCCCAATTCGTAAATCGCCCGCGTCCGGTCATCGACCAGCTGGTCGATCGGTCGCGACGAGGCAATGGCGTAGAAAGACGGCGCCGATTGGTAGCGCATCCGCGCCGCATTGACCCAGATGCCGGCGACCTTCTGCTTTTCACGCACCAGGATACGTTGTGTAGGCCCCTTCACCACCACGACGATATCAGCATCGCTGTCGTTGGGCGCGCGGCCGCCGGGATAAAGGATCGCACCGAACAACAGCAGTTCGGCACCGGTGAAGCTGTAAACGATGTTGATGTCGCGTTCGGAAACGTCGGGCACCAGCACCGGCTTGGCCTGGGCCATGACGAGCGGCGCGGCGAGCGCGAGCAGCGCCGCCCGCCTCACTGCACCTCGACCGAATAGATTTCGTCGGGCCGGAAGCCCAAGCCCAAAGCGACGCGCACCGCGAGCAGCATAACGATGATCGCCAGCGCCAAGCGCAGATATTCGGGTCGCACGCGGCTAGCGAACCGCGCGCCCAATTGCGCACCGACCACCGACCCGAGGAGCAACAGCGCCGCCAGCACGATATCGACCGCCTTGGTCGTCAGCGCGTGGACCATGGTTGCGACAGCGGTCACGAACAGCGTCTGGAACAGCGAGGTGCCGACGACAACCTGCGTCGCCATGCCGAGCAAATAGAGCATCGCGGGCACGAGCACGAAGCCGCCACCGACGCCGAGCAGGATGGTCAGGATGCCGACGAAAAAGCCGAGCAACAGCGGCGCGAGCGGCGAGATATAGAGCCCCGACCGATAAAAGCGCGTCCGCAGCGGCAGCGCGGCGACGAGCGGATGGTGGCGCCGCTTGCGCGCGGGCACGGGGATGCCGGTACGCCGCGCCTGGATCGCCGCCCAGCTTTCCCGCCCCATCGTCGTGCCGATAAAGCCGAGCAGCAGCACATAGATGACGGCGATGACGGTATCGATCTGGCCGAGCGCCTGCAGCAGTTTGAACAGCCACGCGCCGACCAGCGAGCCGACAATGCCGCCCGCAACGAGCACGCCCCCCATCTTAAGGTCGACGCCCTTGCGCTGGAGATGCGCAAAAACCCCCGACACGCTGGCGCCAGTGACTTGCGACGCGGCCGAGGCGGCAGCGACCGTCGGGGGGATGCCATAGACGATCAACAGCGGGGTCGTGAGGAAGCCGCCGCCAACCCCGAACATGCCCGACAACAGCCCTACCCCGCCCCCGAGCAGCACGATCACCAGCGCGTTGACGCTCAGGTTCGCGATGGGAAGATAAATGTCCATGGCCCTGGCGCCTGCCCTTATCGCGTTCCGCACCGGCGCGAAAGGCGCGCCATGCCACGCTTTTTAGAAATCGGCGCCGAGGGTGATGGCCGGCCCCGATACCGGGTGCGCGCCGCCGGCAACGCGCTCCCGCCAGTCAAGCGAGAGGCGGACTTGATGCGTCTTGATCGGCAGATCGGCGGTCAGCGCGGGGCCGAGATCGATGCGCGCGGCGTCAGGCTGGATTGCGCCCCACACGCCGCCGCCGAGCGACAGCCGCACTGCGCCTGCTTTGGCAACGGGCCGATCGAGCCGCGCCGCGCCATCCGCAAAGCCGACCCCACCATTGCGCAGGATGACGCCGGCCTGACCATAAGCCTCCAGCCGGAAATTATGCACGACCGTCAACGGTCCTGCGCCCGCGATGACACCAAGCGCTGGACCACCAAGTCCCTGCTGCAGCGGCACCCGGTCTTCGGCGATCAGGTGGATCGGCAGGCGCGTCGGCTGCCAGTCGGCCCCGAATGCCGCTTCGGCTTGTGGGTGAGCGAGCGCCGAAGACACGCGGCCATAGATGGTCAACCGCCGCGCCGAGTCGACGAGATAGCCGACCCGCGCGCCCGCCTGATCCCCACCCAGCGTTCCGCCGCTCAGCCCGCCCTGCTCGCTGCCGCCCCGCGCGAACAGCCAGAAACTTGCTCGCCACCGTGTCGCCGTGCGGCCCGGCTTGGCGAGCCGGTTGGCCGATATACCAAGTGGGATGATCGGTGCGATATCGACCGACGGCAGAGCGGTCGCCGTGCCGAAGCTTGTGAGCCCGAGCATCGCCCCGGCGATTGCAGCGCCGTGGGAGCGTCGAGCGGGTACGACCAATCCGGCAAAAGGCGGATCGGGGACGATGAGCGAAGCGGCGATGAGCTGGGGCGCGGGCGCCTCGAAGATCGACGCTGGCGATGGCGGTGGCAACGAGGCGGCACGCTCCGCGCGGCCCAACGAGGGCGTGGCGCTAGTCGGGATTGCGGCACTGGCGGGCGGGACCAACGCCAAATGCCGCGCCGCGAGCGCCGGCAGCGGCATCGCTGGCCAGAGCATGACGACGCGCAAGCCGATCCAGCCGCCAAGGACCGCGCCGAGAAAGCGCAACGGGCGGCCCGGTCCGTTCATGGCTGGCCGAACGGAAGGCGATCGGGAAATTGGTGCTCCGTCTTGTCCCAGCGAGTCGGCCCGCCGCGCAATTGCGCGACATAGGTCACAAGGGCCCGCCGCGCCGCCAGCATCGCGATCACATTGCCGATGATCGCCCGCGGGACGGACAGGGCCGCTTCGCCCCAGCCATGGACCCGAGCGGTGAAGGCCGCTCTCCAGACTAGCCTCCACGCGAGCAGCGAGAGGTTCACCGCTACCAGCCACGCCGGCAGCAAGGGCGGCGCGCCGGTTTGGGCGACGACAGCGCGGCCTGCCATCGACACCGTACCGCCGACCAGCCCCACATAAGCCGCGACGAGCACTAGCACTGCCAATGGAGCGCGGCGATCGCGCATTCGCATCCAATGCTCACCCCAGGCGTGCCACTGCCCCCAACCGGTGCGATCCCAGCCGGCGAGCGCGATCCCGGTCATCCAGCGCGCCTTTTGCCGCACCGCCGCCGTGATGGTCGCCGGGAAATAGGCGTTGACTGCGATCAGCGGCTCGCCCGCTGCCGGGCGTACCCGCGCAAACGTCGCCCGACCGCCCAGCGCCGCGATGCGCAGCCCGAGCTCGTAATCTTCGGTCAGGCTGTCGGCATCGAAGGGCGCGCCTTGGCGCTCGGCAGCGATCCGCGCGATCACCGAATACCCGATCGCGCAGCCGACACCCGCAAGCGGCAGCGCGGCGCCGAGCGCCTGGCGCACCACGAGTTGCTTGCCGTGCGCCTCGGCGAACTCATCGAGATAATGCCCGCCGATCAACCGCGATCGTCGGTGCGGCAGCGGCTGGACGGGCAGTTGCACTGCGTCATGCTCGTCGAGCAGCGCATCGAACAGCCGAAGCTCGAGCGGGTGAACCACATCTTCGGCATCGTGCAGCGCTATCGCGCGCACCGGCTCGCCATCGAGCGCGACATCGCGCGCCAACGCGCGCCACAGCGCGTTGAGGCAATCGGCCTTGGTCGTCGGGCCGTTTGCCGAACCGATCACGAGACGGACGCGCGTATCGCTTTCGGCGACGTGGGCGACCGCGCTGATCGTCGCGCGATCATTGGGATAAGTGCCGACATAGATGCGGTAATCGGGATGATCGATGGTCGCGAGCGTGTGCCGCAGCATCGCGTCGATCACGCCGGCCTCATCCCAGGCGGGAATGAAGACGGCGATGCGGCCATGGCCGTTGCCGAGCCGAATGGCTGTCGAGGCCAACCCACACACGCCCAACCAGCGCTGCCACAGATAGACAAGGTCGATGGCGAGATCGTCGATGCCACCGACGAGAAAGCCGACAGCGGCGAACAACAGCAATTCGCGAGTCGCCGCGTCCCAGCCGGCGAGCACCGGCGCCGCTTCAATCAAACCCCCGCTCAACTCTTTCCCCCACGAGTCGCGCAATTGCGGGATGATGCGCCACGACTCCGCAAGATCAAGCACTTGGCGAAAAGATTTCGCGATGGATTTGGCGGGCACGGACCGGTAGTTTCACGACAGATTCTGGGCGGGGGGAGAGTCCCATGAAGCGCATGCATCGGTTGGCGTTCCTTGCCCTGGCGCTCGCGCCGGTCACCGCGCTGGGCGACAGCAGCCCGCAAGTGGTGATGGCGACACCGGGCGTCGGCAACGGTGCGATCGAGCGCTTCACCGTGCGCTTCAGCCAGGCGATGGTGCCGTTGGGCGACCCCCGTGCCGCCTCTCCCTTTAAGGTCGATTGCCCGATCGCTGGCGAAGGCCGCTGGGTCGACCAGCAGACCTTTGTTCATGAATTCAAGGGCCCGTTGCCGGGCGGCACGGTCTGCACCTTCACCCTCAACGACGGGCTGAAAAGTGCAAGCGGCTATGAAGTGGGTGGCCAGAAGACCTTCAAGGTCGATGCCGGCGGCCCGACCGCGCGCGCGGTGTTGCCCAGCGAGGACGGCTCGGAAATCGAGGAGGATCAGGTCTTCCTCGTCGCCGCCAATCTGGCGCCGACGCCGCAATCAGTTGCCGCCAATGCCTATTGCGCGGTCGACGGGCTAGGCGAGAAGATTCCGGTCGACGTGCTGAGCGCCGACTTGCCCGCTCAATTGCTCGGCCAGATCGGCACTGATCGCTGGGAAGTCAGCAATTTCCTCGACAAGGCCGGCCTGCCCGCGATGCTGCCCGCCGCGGCCAAGGAACGGCAGGCGGCGCTGGGATCGGTGATCGCGGTCAAGTGCCACCGGCCGCTGCCCCCCGGCCGCGCCGTGTCGCTGGTCTGGTCGGGCAAGATCGCAGGCGCGAGCGGCAAGCAGGCGGGCGCCGACCAGCGCTTCGACTATACCGTGCGCAAACCCTTCACCGCGCGCTTCGAATGCAGCCGCACCAATGCCCAGGCGGGTTGCTCGCCGGTCGAGAAAGCGTGGGTGCGCTTCTCCGCGCCGATCGCCACCAGCCTCGCCAACCAGATCCGCATACAACTGCCCGACGGCAAGGTGATCGCGCCCAAGGCCGACACCAGCACCGATCACACCGACCAAAAGACCAGCGCCACCACCGCCGACATCGCTTTCGCGCCGCCGCTGCCTTACGCCACGGCTGCCAAGCTGATCCTGCCCGCCGGCATCAAGGACGAAAGCGGTCGCCCGTTGAGCAATGCCGAGCGCTTCCCGCTCGACGTGCGCTTCGATGCCGCCCCGCCTTTGGTCAAGTTCGCGGCGAGCTTCGGCATTCTCGAGCTCAAGGAAGGCGGCGTGCTGCCTGTGACGGTTCGCAACGTCGAACCCGCGCTACAAGGCAAAAACCAGATGATCGGCGGCGGCGCGCAGCGCGTGGACGGCGATGGCGCGATCGCGCAATGGCTGCGCACCGTGGCAGACGCCGACAAGACCGCCGACCACGAAGTCACCCGCGCCGGCAAGACGGTGCGCGTCAACGACACCGGCGCCAAGCCCATCCTCGCCGCCGGGGCCAGCCCGCTCCAGGTCGGCCTACCCGGCAAGGGCAAGGATTTTGAGGTCGTTGGCATCCCGCTCACCAAGCCCGGCTTCTATGTGGTGGAACTGGCCAGCCCCGTGCTCGGCCAGGCACTGCTCGGCCGCCCGGCGCCGCGCTATGTCGCGACGGCCGCGCTCGTCACCAACATGGCGGTGCACTTCAAATGGGGCCGCGAGCGCAGCCTGGCCTGGGTGACCTATCTCGACAGCGGCAAACCTGTTGCCGGCGCCGAAGTGCAAGTGACCGACAGCTGCAGCGGCCAGTTGCTCGCGCATGGCAAGACCGATGGCTCGGGCGGCGTGTTCGCGCCCGCCGGTCTCCCCGCGCCCGAAACCTATGGTGACTGTCAATACGGCCAGCATCCGCTGATGATCTCGGCACGCCTGGCCGACGACATGAGCTTTACCCTCACCAGCTGGGGCGAAGGCATCCGCCCGTACGACTTCGACTTGCCCTATGGCTATGAAGCGCGCGACGACATCATCCACACCGTGTTCGACCGCGCGCTCGTCCGCCAGGGCGAGACGGTGCATATGAAGCATATCATCCGCAAGCCGGTCGGCGCGGGGTTCGCGGTTGGCGAGGCGTTCGAGGGCACGTTGCGCCTGTCGCATCGCGGGTCGGACACGCAGTTCGACATGCCCCTCACCATCGACGCCAATGGCATCGGCGAGACGAGCTGGACCGCGCCCAAAGGCGCACCGATGGGCGATTACGACCTGTCAGTGATCACGGACGAGAAGACCATCTCGACTGGCCAGTCGGTGCGGGTCGACGAGTATAAGCTGCCGACGATGCGCGCGAGCGTGACCGGGCCCAAGGACGCTGCGGTCAAGCCCAAGACGCTGCCGCTCGACCTGTTCGTAGGTTACCTGTCAGGCGGCGGCGCGCCCAATCTGCCGGTGCAGCTGCGCGTCGGCTGGTTCGCCAGCGACAAGACGCCCGACGGCTATGACGCCTATACGTTCGGCGGCCAGGCGGTTGCCGAGGGCACCAAGCCGATGAACGGCAATGACGAGGACGAAACCACGCCCTTGCCGCCCACCCAGACGCTGCCCGCCACGCTGCGCGCCGATGGCACGCTGTCGCAAAGCGTGGAGGTACCGCAATCGCTGCCCGGCCTCGCCAATATGCAGGTCGAGATGGATTATCAGGATGCGAATGGCGAGACGCTGACCGCCTCCAAGTCGATCCCGATCTACCCCGCTGCCGTCCAGATCGGCATGAAGACCGATGGCTGGCTGATGAAGCATGACGATCTGCGCCTGCGCCTCGTCACGCTCGACACCCAGGGCAAGCCGGTTGCCGGCCAGCATGTCGATGTCTCGCTCTACAGTCGCCAGATATTGACCGCGCGGCGCCGGCTGATCGGTGGCTTTTACGCCTATGACAATCAGGTGAAGACGACCAAGCTCTCCGCCAGCTGCTCAGTGACGAGCGACACGCAGGGGTTGGCACAATGCCAGGTGAACCCCGGCGTCTCGGGCGAAGTCTATGCGGTCGCGACGACCAAGGACGCCGCGGGCAACGAGACGCACACCACAACCTCGGTCTGGCTGGTCGGCGAGGATGACTGGTGGTTCGGCGGCGACAATGGCGACCGCATGGACGTGATCCCCGAGCAGCAATCGTACAAGGCCGGCGACATCGCCCGCTTCCAGGTGCGCATGCCGTTCCGCGACGCGACCGCGCTCGTCACCGTTGAGCGCGAGGGCGTGCTGGCGAGCTATACGACCGAGCTGTCGGGCACCGATCCGGTGGTCGAGGTGAAGATGCCGGGCTCTTACGCGCCCGATGTTTTCGTCTCGGTGATGGTCGTGCGCGGGCGGGTGACGGGCTTCTGGAGCTGGCTTGGCAATCTGGCGCATCAATGGGGCCTGCCGTTCGGCTCGGCCGAGCCGACCGAGCCGACCGCGACGGTCGATCTCGCCAAGCCGAGCTATCGCCTCGGTATCGCCAAGGCGAAGGTCGGCTGGGAAGCGCATCAATTGGGCGTCGCGGTCAAGGCTGACAAGGAGCGCTACGCCGCGCGCGATGTCGCGCAGGTCGATGTCGCGGTGGCGCGGCCCGACGGCAAGCCGGCGCAATCGGCCGATGTCGCCTTTATCGCGGTCGACCAGGCATTGCTCCAGATCGCGCCGAACACGTCGACCGATGTGCTGACCGCGATGATGGGCGAGCGGTCGCTCGCCGTGCTCACCTCGACCGCACAGACCCAGGTCGTCGGCAAGCGGCATTATGGCAAGAAGGCGGTTGAAGCCGGTGGCGGTGGCGGTGGCGGCGATACCTCGGGCCTTAATCGCCAGAATTTCCAGCCGGTGCTGCTGTGGCAGGGCCATGTCGCGCTCGACGCCAAGGGCCATGCGCGCGTGCCGGTCCAGCTCAACGACGTACTGACGGCGTTCAAGCTGGTTGCCGTCGCCACCGACGGCGCTGATCTGTTCGGCAGCGGCGAGGCGACGATCCGCGCGAGCCAGGATTTGCAGATCTTCTCGGGCCTGCCCCAGCTCGTCCGCTCGGGCGATTATTATGGCGGCATCTTCACGCTCAGGAACAGCTCGGGCGCACCGATGACGGTCAGTGCTTCGGTCGCGCTGACGCCCGCCATCGCCACCGGCCATGTGCTGAAAGTGACGATCCCGGCGGGTGGCGCGGTGCCGGTCGCGTGGAACCTGTTCGCGCCCGACGTACCCGACAGCGCCAATCTCAGCTGGCATGTCTCGGCCAAGGCCGAGGGGGGCAAGGCGGCGGACCAGATCACCGTGACCCAGCAAGTCATCCCCGCCGTGCCGGTGGAAGTCTGGGCGGGCGCGTTGACCCGCGTCGCGGCGAACACCCAAATCCCGATTGCGCCGCCCGCGGGCGCGCTCCCGGGCCGTGGTCTCGTCTCGATCCGGCTCGACGATACGCTGGCGCCGCCGCTGGAAGGGGTGCGCGATTTCATGCGGCGCTATCCCTATGACTGCTTCGAGCAGCGGCTGTCGCGCATCGTCGCGCTGGGCGACACCGGCGGCTGGACCGCGCTGGCCGGCGATTTGCCGACTTACCAGGCGCCCGATGGCCTGCTCCGCTACTGGCCGTCCGACACGCTCGACGGGTCGGAAGCGCTGACCGCTTATGTGCTGGCGATCACGTCCGAAGCCGGCCTGACCCTGCCCGAAGGCCCGCGCTCGAAGATGATCGAGGGGCTGAAGGCGGTGGTCGATGGCCGCATCCGGCATGAGACTTATGGCGATGTGCGCTTGCGGCGCGCCGCGGCGTTCAGCGCGCTGGCGCGGGCGGGCGCGGCGACCCCGGCGATGCTCGGCCAGCTCGGCATTACGCCCGCCGAAATGCCGACCGGGCCGCTCGCCGATTACATCGTCGCGCTCGATCATGTCCCCGGCCTTGCCAACGGGGCTGCGCTCCACAAACAGGCCGAAGCCGTGCTGCGAAGCCGCTTCGTTTATGAAGGCACAAGGCTCGACCTGACCGACCAGGACAATGCGCCGTGGTGGCTGATGGGCTCGGCCGATGAAGGCTCGATCAAAGCGTTGATCGCGGTACTGGGCCGCCCCGGCTGGAATGACGAGGCGCCCAAGATCATGGTTGGCGTCGCCAGCCGCCAGTCGCACGGCCGCTGGGACACGACGACGGCGAACGCCTGGGGCACGATCGCCGCGCGCAAATTCGCCGGGCTCTATCCGGCGGAGAAGATCGCGGGCATCACCACCGCCTTGCTCGGCAACACCACCCGCTCGTTGAGCTGGCCGCTCGCCCCGGCGCAGCGCAGCTTCACCCTGCCGCTGCCCGCGCAGCAGACCCCGCTCAAGCTGGCGCAAGCGGGCGGTGCTGGGCCATGGGCGACAGTCGCAGTGTCGGCGGCCGTCCCGCTCAAGGCGCCGTTGTTCGCGGGCTACAAAGTCAGCCGCCAGGTGACGATGGTTCAGGCCAAGCATCCGGGGCAATGGTCGCGCGGCGACGTCGTCCGCGTCGTCATCACCGTCGAGGCGAGTGCCGAGCGGAATTGGGTGGTGGTCAGTGACCCGATTCCCGCCGGCGCAACGATCATTGGCGATCAGGCCAACCAGTCGAAACTGCTCGCCGCCCAGGGCAGCGACGGCGGCGGATCGGTGTTCAACGCAGTGATCGGCGGCAAATTATGGGATGTGCAGGCGGGCGTGAAAGCCAGCTATGTCGAGCGCGGCAATGATGGCTATCGCGCCTATTTCGACTGGGTGCCGCGCGGCACGTTCAGCGTCGCCTATGTCATGCGGCTCAACACGCCGGGCCGCTACAATCTGCCGCCGACGCATGTCGAGGCGATGTACGCGCCCGCCATCCACGCCAGCGTGCCGAATGCGCCAGTGACGATCGCGGCGCAGTGAGGGAGGCGGTGGCGCGCTGATCGAGATGGTGTGGCGTTCCAAGATCGAGGCGCTCGCCCAGCGGCTCGGCAAGCGGGCCATCGCTTTCCTGCGCTGGGGCGACCGCGCCTGGCTCGCGCTCACCTCGCGCAACGGGCTGATCGGCGTCGGCATCGCCCTGCTCGTCGCGCTCGCCGCGACGGCCGACTACGCGACGCTCCCCCCGCCTATGCCGAGCTATGCCGAGGCGCGCCACGCCTTCCAGCCCTCCGAAGCGTGGCTCTATGACCGCAACGGCCGGCTGATCGATACGGTGCGCGTCAATTTCCGCGCGCGGCGCCTCGCCTGGGTGCCGCTCGATCAGATCGCGCCGGCCGCCCCCCGTGCGATCATCGCGGGCGAAGACAAGCGTTTCCGGTGGCATGGCGGCGTCGACTGGCTGAGCCTGGCCGGTGCGGCGCGTGATTGGGCGCGTGGCCACCGCACCCGCGGAGCGAGCACGCTCAGCATGCAGCTGGCGGGCTATCTCGCGCCCGACCTTGCCCGCCCCGGCGCGCGGTCAGTGTGGGACAAGCTGCGCCAGATCCGCGCAGCCTGGGCAATCGAAAGCGGGTGGAGCAAGGACCAGATCGTCGAGGGCTATCTCAACCTCGCCGGTTATCGCGGCGAAGCACAGGGCATCGGTGCTGCGGCACTCGGCCTGTTCGGCAAGACGCCCGATGCTCTGTCGGCGGATGACGCGACCTTGCTCGCTGCCCTGCTGCCCGATCCCAATGCCAAGCCGGACCAGATCGCGCGGCGCGCTTGCCACCTGGCGCAGGCGAGCAACTGCACCCGCTTCAACGCGCCCGCCTATGCGATGGTCGGCCCGGCGCGCAGCTTGGCGCTCGACCCCGGCCTTGCCCCGCACCTCGCGCAGCGGCTGCTCGACCAGCCGGGAATGCGCGTGACGACCACGCTCGATGCCGATATTCAGCGCCTTGCCACCATAGCGCTCAGCCGCCAATTGGGCGGGCTCGGCCCGTCGCGCGCGCGTGATGGCGCAGTGATCGTCGTCGATAATGCGAGCGGCGATGTGTTGGCTTATGTCGGCGGCGTGCGCGGCGGATCGACCGCGCCCGATGTCGATGGCGCCTCAGCCTATCGCCAGGCGGGATCGACGCTGAAGCCGTTCCTTTACGCCCAGGCGATCGAGAAGGGCTATGTCACTCCCGCCTCGATCCTCGACGATTCGCCCGTCCAGCTCGACACCGCGTCGGGCCTTTATGTGCCGCAGAATTACGACAAGGGCTTCAAGGGGCCGGTGTCGGTGAGGAGCGCGCTGGCGGGCTCGCTCAACGTGCCGGCGGTGCGCACGCTGTTGCTGGTCGGCGTGCAGAGCTTTCGCGACCGGTTATGGGATAGCGGCTATCGCGGCTTGACCGAGGATGGCGATTTCTACGGCTATTCGCTCGCGCTCGGCTCAGCCGATGTGACACTGATGGAGCAGGTGGCCGCCTATCGCAGCCTGGCGCTGGGTGGCCGCTGGGCACCGCTGAGGCTGACCATGAAAGACCCGCGCGAGCCGCTCCGCGCCATCACCACACCCGCCGCGGCCTGGCTGGTCGCCGACATGATTGCGGACCCCAATGCGCGCGTCGCCACTTTCGGCCTCGACAATGCGCTGCGCCTGCCCTTCTGGGCGGCGGTCAAGACCGGCACGTCGAAGGCGATGCGCGACAATTGGTGCATCGGCTTCACCCCGCGCTACACGGTCGGCGTGTGGGTCGGCAATCTGGAGGGCGACCCGATGCGCGCCGTCTCAGGCACCAGCGGCGCGGCGCCGGTGTGGCGCGACGTGATGCTGGCGCTCGGCGCGCGGGGGGCAGCCGCGCCCATGCCGATGCCGGCGGGGGTCGAGCGGCGGCGGATCAGCTTCGCCAATGCGATCGAGCAGCCTCGCGCCGAATATTTCCTGAAAGGCACAGCCCAGACGCAAATCGCCTTCGCCCCGCCCGAGGCGCGACGGCCGCACATCACCAGCCCGGTCTCCGGCAGCGTCTATGCCCTCGATCCCGACATCCCGATCAAGAATCAGGCGCTGGCGGTGGAAACCTCGGGCGATGTCGCCACCCACCATGTGCTGCTCGATCGCCGCGACCTTGGCGCCGCCGATGCGCATCCGATGATGATGGCCGGCCCCGGCCGGCACCAATTACAGCTGATCGATCTTGGCGGGCGCATCGTCGATCAGGTCGTCTTCACGATGCGCTGAGCGCAAGCGCTACCGGACCAGCACATATCGCCGGGAAATAGGGTTATGCGAGAAAGTGCCTCCCAATAGCGCGCAGCGCGCCGGTATCAGGGCGTATCGCTGGGGCCACCCTGGCCGCCACCGCCGGGCAGCGCGCCGACGGTGCCGATATTGCCGAACAACTGCTCGAAGAAGCTGCGTTTGCGGCCGAGCGTCGGGGTGACCTTGCGATAGGGGCTCACGTTGCTCGCCAGCTCCAGCCCGGTTTTGCTGATCGAAGTCACCGTGCCCTGCTCGTCGAACTTGACGCGGATCGCCTGTTCTGAAGTCGGCTTGGGGTGGGTGTAGCCCAGATATTTGGTGTCGCGAGCAACGTAGAACCATTCGCGATCGTTGAATTGCGAGGTGAAGGTCGGCGTGCCCAGCACTTTCTGCACCGAATCCCTGTTATCGACGCGCGGCTGCACCGAATTGACGAGATCGGCATCGATCACATAGCCGGTATGGCCCTTGAGCGACTTGCACCCGCCGAGCGACACGGCGGCCAGCGACGCAACAATCAACAGGGCAGGCTTAATCGCGGCGCGACGCATTCAATTCTCCCGGCGCCGCCACCCAAGTCAGAGCGCGTCGCGTATAGGTCCAAAGCGCGGCATTGCATCACCGCCCGATCGCCTCAATATGCCGCAATGCGCGGTCAAACAAGGCCGGGCAGCCAGAGAGCCGGCATGGGATTGTTCGACCGTTTCCGTTCATCGCGTCGCGCTGCCGATGCAGCACCGCTTTATGATGCCGTAGTCGCGCTCGCCCGCGCGCCGCATTGGTATCTTGAAGGCGGCGTCGCCGACACGCCCGATGGCCGATTCGATATGATCGCTGCCGTACTCGCGTTGGTGCTGATCCGCCTTGATCGCGAGACCGATGGCGCGCCGCTTGGCGTGGCGCTGACCGAGCGGTTCATCACCGATATGGACGCGCAACTGCGCGAACTGGGCATCGGCGATGTGGGGCTGGGCAAGCAAGTCGGGCAGATGGTCGGCATGCTTGGCGGGCGGCTGGGCGCGTATCGCGAGGCATTGGCCGGCGGCGATCTCGGTGAGGTGCTGAAGCGCAACTTGTATCGCAGCGCGTCGCCGACGCCGGCCGCAGTCGCGCATGTCGAGCAATCGCTTCGTACGCTGGCGGATCGGCTGGCCGCCTTGCCGATGGACGCACTGGCGGCGGGCAAGCTTCCATGATCCCACCCGAATTTTCGCGCCCGCAGCGGGTCGATACCATCGGCACGGCGCCTCGCGCCGTATCGATCGATGCCGACGCGACCGAGCGCGCGGCACTCGCCAAACGCTTCGACCTGATCGCGATCGATGCCCTCCACGCCAGCTTCGACATCTGGCGCGACGGCGCGGCGATCATGGCGCGAGGCACAGTGACGGCTTCGGTAACGCAGGCGTGCATCGCGACTGGCGTGCCGCTGCCCGCGACGATCGACACCCCGGCGATGCTCCGCTTCGTGCCCGAAACTGCGCTCGACACGCCGCCCGACGATGAGATCGAGCTGAGCGAGGATGATTGCGACGTCGTCAGCTTTACCGGCGGCGCCATCGATCTCGGCGAGGCAGCAGCCGAGACGATGGCGCTCGCGCTTGACCCCTACCCCCGCGCGCCCGATGCCGACGCGGCGCTCCGCGCGGCGGGCATCAAGAGCGAGAGCGAGGCCGGGCCGTTCGCGGCGCTGGCGGCGTTGAAAGGGAAGGGCGACTAAACGGCGCGCCAGCCAAACCGCAACAGTCACCCCGGCCTTAAGCCGGGGTCCAGCTTCTTCGACCGCTCGGTAATAGCGGGACCCCGGCTCAAGGCCGGGGTGACGACAAGAAAAGAGTTGCCCCTAGTCGTCTTCCGGCCCCAGCGCGGGATCGAGATCGCGCGGGCGAACGAAGCGGTCGAGCGTCGCGCACCCCGGCGCGGCGTCCGCCCAGGCATCGATGTCGAGCGTCATCGTCGCCAGCGTCGCGGTCGGATATTTGGTTTCGAGCGCATCGCGCAGGTCATTACCGGCCTGATCGGGGACCAGCATCAGCGCCAGATCCTCAAGCCCAGGATTATGCCCGACAAGCAACGCATGGCTCGCCCCGGCAGGCAGATCGGCCACCACATCGAGCAGCGTTGATCCCGAGGCGAGGTAGATGCGCCGGTCCCATGCGGGTTCGATCGCCTGGCCATAGCCACGACCGACCTCCTCCAGCGTTTCGACCACGCGCTTGGCCGGCGAGGCGACGACATGGTCGAAGCCGAGATCGATACTGCGAAGATACCGCCCCATCGTCTGCGCGGCGCGGCGGCCGCGGTCGTTGAGCGGCCGGTCAAAGTCGCGCGCGACCGGGTCGTTCCACCCCGATTTGGCGTGCCGCAGCAAGGTCAAGGTCTTCAAGCCCGCGCTCCATCGGCCGTCAACGCCGATCCCTCATGCCCCAGCCGTGCGACAGATGAAAGACGCACTCGCTCGATCGCCTCGTCGAGCGTGACCCGCGCGATCGGCACGCCAGGTGGGAAAGCGCCGAGCAGCCGGCTCGGCATCGCAGCGGACAAGAGCACGAACGCGCCATGGTCGCCCTGCCGCCGGATCAGCCGCCCGAACGCCTGCGCCAGCCGCGCGCGGACGATGCGGTCGTCATAAGCCGCGCCGCCATTGGCCAGCCGCCGCGCGGTGTGGAGCACGCTGGGCTTGGCCCAGGGCACGCCTTCCATCACCACGAGCCGCAGCGAGTGGCCGGGCACATCGACGCCGTCGCGCAGCGCATCGGTGCCAAGCAGCGACGCGCGGCTGTCGTCGCGGAAGATGTCGACGAGCGTGCCGGTGTCGATCGGGTCGACATGCTGGGCGTAGAGCGGCAGGCCGTCGCGCGCCAGCCGGTCGGCGATGCGAGCGTGGACCGCACGCAGCCGGCGTATCGCGGTGAACAGCCCCAGCGTGCCCCCGCCCACTGCCGCGATCAGCCGGGCATAAGCATTGGCGAGCGCCGGGAGATCGCCTTTCTTCACGTCCGTCACGATCAACACCTCGGCGGCGGTTGCGTAATCGAACGGGCTCGGTGCTTCGAACTCGGCAGGCGGATGACCGAGATGACTGGCGCCGGTGCGCGCTTCCGCCACTTCCCAGCCGCCACCGGCGCGCAGCGTCGCCGAGGTGATGAGCGCGCCTTGCGCCGGCTTGAGCACGGCTTGCGCGAACGGCCGGGTCGGATCGAGCCAGTGGCGGTGCAGCCCGACATCGACATCGCGCCCCTCGACCCGCGCCACCGCCAGCCAGTCGACGAAATCGGGGTCGACCGGGCCGTCGATCCGCGCGATCAACGCGCGCCACGCCGCGACCGTCTCCGCTCGCCAGCCAAGCGAGGCGATCGCGCCATCGATCCGCGCCCGCGCCGGCCCATCGAGCCAGTCCGGCCCATCGTCGAGCACCGCCTGCAACCGATGCCCGAGCGCGACGAGCGGGCGATACAACGCATCGAGCGCGGCGGCCGCCGGCCCGGCCGCCTCGACCAGTGCGGCATCGGGCGCGGCAAGCTCTGTCTCCAGCCCATAGCCCGCGTCATCGCGATCCTCGGAGCGCGCATAGACCAGCCCGCGCACCGCCGCGAGCAGCGCCTCGATAGGTCCGAACGGCTCGCCTTCCGCCAGCCGTTGCAGCCAGCCGGTCGAGGGCAGCGCCTGCGCCGTCGTCGCTGCGTCGGCGATCGCGATGCCACCCTGCTCGTCATAGCTCGCGACATCGGACAGCCGCGCCGCCAGCCCCCGCCGCCGCCCGCGCGCATTGGCTTCCGGTCCCAGCACCCAGCGCCTGATCTCAATTGCCTCGGCGCCGGTCAGCGCGGCGGAGAACATCGCATCGGCGGCGTCGAACAGATGATGCCCCTCGTCAAACACATAGCGCGTCGGCCGCGTCGCCATTTCGCGCCCGCGCGCGGCGTTGACCATGACGAGCGCGTGGTTGGCAATGACGATATCGGCCTCGGCGCTGGCGCGAGAGGCGCGCTCGATGAAGCATTTGCGGTAATGCGGGCAGCCGGCATAGACGCACTCGCCGCGCCGATCCGTCAGCGCGGTCGCGCCGGCGCGGCGGAACAACGTGGGCAACCAGCCGGGCAAATCGCCGCCGACCATATCGCCATCCGCGCTATAGCTCGCCCAGCGCGCGACGAGCTGCGCGAAGATGCCGGCGCGGCCGAGGAAGCCGCCTTGCAGCGCATCCTCCAGGTTGAGCAGGCAGGCATAATTCTCGCGCCCCTTGCGGGTGACGACGCGCGCGCGGCGGGTGGCATCGTTGGGGTAAAGCCGCGCCGTCTCATGCCCCAATTGCCGCTGCAGCGCCTTGGTGAAGGTGGAGACCCACACCGCCCCGCCCGAGCGCTCGGCGAACAGCGACGCAGGCGCGAGATAGCCGAGGGTCTTGCCGATCCCCGTGCCCGCTTCCGCCAGCACCAGCTGCGGCGCATCGCGATGCGCGCGCGGCGCGAAGGCCAGGGCCGCCGCTTCGGCAAAGGCGCGCTGGCCAGGGCGGGCCTCGGCGGTCGAGCCGGTCAGCCGGTCGAGCCGATCGAGCACCGCCGGCGCATCGAGCGTGACGCTCAACGGCTGCGGGCGCGGCGCGGCTTCCTGCCATTCGGGCAGCTTCGAGAACAGGAAGCGCTCATTTTCCACTGGCCGATCGATCCGTCCGCTCAGCGCCGCTGCCCAGGGCCAGCGCAGCCGCCCCAGCGATTGCAGCGCCGTCCACGTCCCTTCGCGCTCGGGCCAGTCGCCTTCGGGCACCGCCAGCAGCCGCTCCGCCGCCGCGAGCAGCAACGGCGCGACATCGCCATCGCTCGCCGGTACCCCCAGCCCGACCGCGCGCGCCAAGCCCTTGGGCGTCGGCACCATAAAGCGCGTGGGGTGGAGGAAAGCGAACAACTCCAGCAGATCGAGCCCCGAAAGCTCGGCATAACCCAGCCGCTGCGCCGCCAGCACCGCGTTGAGCAGGATCACCGGCGTCTCGGCTGCCAGCCTTATCGCCTCCCGCCGGCCGACCTCACGCGCGCGCGGCCCCTCGGCGATCCAGATGCCGCCATGGCTTGCATAGAGGGCAGGATAAGGCAAAGAGGCCGGCATTTCCGCCACCACCGTGGCCGAACAGGAACGAAAGGGCAACGCACAAGTGGACGAGCTGCGCGCCGCCGCGCTGGAATCAAAGGCCTGGCCGTATGAGGAAGCGCGCAAGCTGCTGAAACGCTATCCCGATGGCGCGCCGGCTAAGGGCTATGTGCTGTTCGAGACGGGCTATGGCCCCTCGGGCCTGCCGCATATCGGCACCTTCAACGAAGTGCTGCGCACGACGATGGTCCGCCACGCGTTCGAGGCGATCAGCGACATCCCCACCCAGCTGATCGCGTTCAGCGACGACATGGATGGCTTGCGCAAGGTGCCCGACAATGTGCCCAACCGCGAGATGCTCAGCCAGTATCTCGGCAAGCCGCTGACGCGCATTCCCGACCCGTTCGGCTGCCATGAAAGCTTCGCGCATCACAACAACGCGATGCTGCGCCAGTTCCTCGACCAGTACGGCTTCGACTATGAGTTCGCTTCGTCGACCGAATATTATACATCGGGCAAATTCGACGACGCGCTGAAGAACGTCCTCCGCCACTACGACGCGATCATGGACGTGATGCTGCCGACGCTGCGCGCCGAGCGCCGCGCGACTTATTCGCCGGTGCTGCCGATCAGCCCGACCTCGGGCATCGTGCTGCAAGTGCCGGTCGAAGTGATCGATGCCGACGCCGGGCTGATCGCCTTCGAGGACGAGGGCGAGCGCGTCGAGCAGTCGATCCTCGGCTGCAGGGCCAAGCTGCAATGGAAAGTCGATTGGGCGATGCGCTGGGTCGCGCTCGGCGTCGATTATGAAATGGCGGGAAAGGACCTGATCGACTCGGTCATCCAATCGGGCAAGATCGCCCGTGTGCTCGGCGCGCGGCCGCCCGAAGGCTTCAATTACGAGATGTTCCTCGACGAGCATGGCGAGAAAATCTCTAAGTCCAAGGGCAATGGCCTGTCGATCGAGCAGTGGCTGACTTATGGCTCGGAAGAGAGCCTGGCCTTCTACATCTATCGCGAACCCAGGAAGGCCAAGTCGCTGCATCTAGGCCTGATCCCGCGAGCGGTGGATGATTACTGGCAGTTCCGCGGCAATTATCCGGCCCAACCACTCAAGGAAAAGCTCGGCAACCCGGTTCACCATATCCACAATGGCGATGTGCCGACCAGCACGCTGCCAGTGACGTTCGGCCTGCTGCTCAATCTGGTCGGCGTGATGGCCGAAGCGACGCGCGAGCAGGTTTGGGGCTACCTCGCCAATTATGTGCCGGACGCGAGCCCCGAACGCTACCCCGACCTCGATCCGCTGATCGACCGGGCGCTGGCTTATGCCCGCGATTTCGTCGCGCCGACGCTCCACCGCCGGGCGCCCGATGCCACCGAGCGCACCGCGCTGGAGCGGCTCGATGCCGAACTTGCCACGCTGCCGGCGGGGGCGAGCGCGGAGGACATCCAGAACATCGTCTACGAGATCGGCAAGACCGGCGGGTTCGCCGAGCTCCGCGATTGGTTCAAGGCACTCTACGAAACGCTGCTCGGCTCCTCCCAAGGCCCGCGGATGGGCAGCTTTATCGCGCTTTACGGCATCGACAACAGCCGCAAGCTGATCGCCGAGGCGCTGGCACGCTAAAATCCTCCCCCATCGGGGGAGGGGGACCATTCGCGGTACGCGAATGGTGGAGGGGTATGGTGCCCCCGAAAGAAGGATACCCCTCCACCACGCCCTGCGGGCGCGGTCCCCCTCCCCTTGCAGGGGAGGATTTGCGTTACTTCACATCGACAAACGGCAGCGGGCCGTTGCCGGTATAGGTCGGCAGCTTGCCGTCCCACTTCTCGACCGCGCGCAGCTTGACGATCTCCGGATTGGTGCGGATCGCTTCTGCCTCGACCTGGATCGCCTTCGCATCACCCTCAGCCTTGGCGACGCGCGCCTGGGCATTGGCGGTTGCGGTGGCGACATTGGCTTGCGCCGCGAGCGCCGCCTGCTCATTGGCGATCTTGGCGTTGATCTGCTGCAGCACCGCATCGGGCACGACGATATTGCCCGCCCAATAAAGCTGCTCGACGTCCAAGCCGACCGGCGCGAAATAGGCCTGCACCTGGCGCAGCGCGGTGTTGATCAGCTCGCTCTTGTGCGGCCCGTAAATCTCCTCGACGCCCAATTGCGAGGCGCGCTCGACGATCGCGTTGCGGATCGCGTTGCGCAACGGGCCGGCGATGATCGCGTCCATGTCGCTGCGATAGCGCTGGAACAGGATCGGCGCGTGCGTCGCATCGACATGATAAGCGACCGCGACGTCCGCCGAGAGACCCAGGCCGTTCTTGTCCTGGAAGCTGAACGACTCGTCGACCTCATTCTGCTCGGTGCGCGACCGCGTCCAGGTATAAGTGCGGGTAAACACGGGATATTCATAGATGTTCGTTCCCGGCGGCGCGAAATACCAGCCGACCGGCAGCGGCTCTGACACCACGCCCGCCGAGGGACCGATATTGTTGACGCGAATGCCGACATAGCCCGGCTGCACCCGCGTGAACGCTTCCGACAGGAACACGATCGTGAGCGCCAGCAGCACGATGATGCCGACGCTCAATCCACCCCGGCGCGCCAGCAAGCCCGCCAGATTGCGCCGTTGCCCGATAATCTCATCCGATGACATCGTCTTCTCCTTGTGCCCGGATGTCGCCGGGCGTCGTCAAGCGTGCGCGGCGACCGAGGCCATCGATCACCGCCGCGATCAGCGCCGGCGTGGCAAGGAAGAGGCTAAGCGCGGCCCAGAGTCCGGTGCGCGTATGGGCGTTGAACAACGCCGGCGCGACGAACAGTAGCAGCCACAGCAGCACGACCAGCACGGCAGTCGCCCCCATCCACAGCCAAATGTCCCGTCGCGAAATCGCGTTGCTCCCGTGCGCCAATCGCACCAGTGTCTTATACGCCCAATCCAGCGCCGCCGAAACGAAAACCGTTGGTTGTGCGGCGGCCTCAATGTCGATTGCGTCGCGTGCATGATACTCCGAGGGCGCGGGCGCCGATTGCGCTACCCGGCGCCCGGACGGCTTGCTACGCCCATTGGCATGGCTCGCCGATCCGCCCGCTCGACTTCCGCGCTCCGCGCGTTCCTGGCGAGCGAGACCGCCGGCGGCATCGTGCTGTTGGCGGCAACCGCGCTGGCGTTGATCGCGGCGAACAGCGCAGTTCTGGCGCCGATCCAGCAGGCCTTGCTCGACACGACGATCGGCCCGGCGATCGACCCGGCACACGGCGCGCTCTCGATCCGGCTGTGGATCAATGACGGGCTGATGGCGGTGTTCTTCCTGCTCGTCGGACTCGAGATCAAGCGCGAGCTGATCGATGGCGAGCTGGCGCGCCCGGCGGCGCGGCGCTTGCCGGTGATCGCGGCGGCAGCGGGGATGGCGGTGCCGGCGCTGGTCTATCTCGTCATCACTCGCCACGATCCGGCGCTGACGCGCGGCTGGGCGATCCCCTCGGCAACCGACATCGCCTTTGCGATCGGGGTGATGGCGCTGCTCGGCCGGCGCGCGCCGGCGCCGCTGCGGCTGCTGCTGACGACGATCGCGATCGTCGACGATCTCGGCGCGGTGGCGATCATTGCCATTGCCTATACCGATCATCTCGACGGCGTCGCGCTGGCGGCGGCGGCCGGCGTGGCGGCGCTGCTTTATGCGGTCGGTCGGCGTCACCCTCGCGCGCTGTGGCCCTATTTCTTCGGCTTCGCCGTCATTTGGCTGCTGATGTTCCGATCGGGCGTGCACGCGACGATTGCCGGCGTGGTCGTCGCAACGCTGGTGCCGATCACCCGATCGCCCGGCGCGCCCGACGACGCACAATCGCCGCTCCACCGGCTCGAGCACGCGCTGGGGCCGTGGGTCGCCTTCGCGATCGTGCCGCTCTTCGCTTTCGCCAATGCCGGCGTACAAGTTACCGGCGCAGGGCTGGCGAGCGCGCTTGGCCAGCCACTGGTGATCGCGATCACCGCCGGACTGTTCTTCGGCAAGCAGGCGGGCATTTTGGGCGGCGTCGCGCTCGCCGAACGGACCGGCATTGCGCGGCGACCGGCGGGGATGAGCTGGACGCAGCTTTACGGCCTCGCGCTGCTCGCCGGCATCGGCTTCACGATGAGCCTGTTCATCGGTGGCCTCGCTTTTCCCGGCCAGCCAGTGCTGCAGGATGAGGTGCGGATCGGCGTGCTGCTGGGCTCGCTGTTGTCGGGCGTGGCAGGCGCGCTGGTGCTGGCGATGGCGGCGCGAGGGCGGAGGCACCAGCGGCGCTGATTGCTCTTGTGAATCAATGGGCTCTGGAGCGCCTCGGCCAGCGTTGCCACGCCGATTACAGGGGGCAACGTCGCGAATGTTCCCGAATGTTCCCACTGACCATGGGGGGTGGCGAAGCACGGACGATCGGCGCGCCCGGTCCCGCCGCGCTGCCGGCCACCCTCCCCCGCCCCGAGTCGCCCGCAGCCCGGCGCCACCGAAGTTGACAAAGTTGACACTACGTCCCCGCTTTGTTGCCCTCCTCTGGTGGTAACTGCCGTGGCGAAGAGTGTTGGAGCGAGGCAGAACGCGCGCCATCGGCAGAGGGTGACATGGGTTCGGGGTGTAGGACAGGGGTGGCGTGCGGACCGTTTGCCGCCTGCCTGCTAATGCCCATAAGATGAGCGAAGCTGCCATGTGGTCGCTTTACCGTCTTGGTCGGCTACCGCCTCAATAGCGGTAACTCTGCATTCGTCGCCCCGTGCTTGACACGGGGCTAGGCTAATCTGCTGCCGGTGCCGCGCCGAACCACCGCTCCCACAGATCCTCCCAATCGGGATTTTCTGCCTCGATCAGCGCGAACTTCCACTCCCGCCGCCATTTCTTGACGAGCTTTTCTCGAGCGATCGCCTGCATGATCTCCTCATGACGTTCGACATAGACCAGCCGGGTCTTGCCAAAGTCTGCGACATGGCGCGAGCCTGTTCCCTTGCGGTGTCTGTAGACCCGCGCCAAGGCGTCCGCGGTTACGCCGATATACATGCCGCCACGATAGCGGTTTGCCATGATGTATACCCAGCCGCCCTTTTCCATGGGCCGACTATCGCTGCGGCGGCGGACGAAGAAAAGCCAAGCCCCGTGTCAAGCACGGGGCGACGGCGAAGGCGGGCATCTGCTTACCACCCCACACCCGCCGCTCCGGCGCCCCCCTAAAACAACCGTCCCCCATTCGGCACCGCCACACTCGGCCGCACCAGCACTACTTTGCCCTCAGCATCCGGAAACCCCAGCGTCAGCACTTCGGACATGAACGGGCCGATCTGGCGCGGCGGGAAGTTGACGATCGCCGCGACTTGCGTGCCCGGCAAATCCGCCAGCGCGTAATGCTCGGTGATCTGCGCGGAGCTTTTGCGCGTGCCGATCGCCGGGCCGAAATCGATCACCAGCTTGTAAGCGGGCTTGCGCGCTTCCGGGAACGGCTCGGCCGACACGATCGTGCCGACGCGGATATCGACCGCCAGCCAATCGTCGAACGCGATGGTCGGGGCAGCGGCGGCGGCGCGATCATGCTCGACGTGCATCGGGCTTCTCAAACATCAGTAATCGAAGTCGACATCGTCATAATGCGCGGGCGGGGCGATTGTCTCCATCCGCTCGGCGAGGATCGGGCGGAAGCTCGGTCGGCTCTTGAAGCCGCGATACCAGCGCGCGGTTTCCTCATGCCCGCGCCAGTCGATCCCGCCCAGATAATCGGCGACCGAAATCTGCGCGGCGGCGGCGAGATCGGCAAGGCCCATTGTCGCGCCGCCAATCCAGGTGCGGTGACCGAGCAGATAATCGACATAATCGAGATGGCCGACCGCTGCCTTCATCGCTTCGCGCAGCGCCTTGCCGTCGGGCGCGGCGCGGTCGACCAGGCGCTTGACCATCCGCTCGTGCAGCAGCGGTGCGGTGATGTCGCGGTAGAATTGATTGTCGAACCACGCGACCAGCCGCCGCGTTTCGGCGCGATTGGCGGCGGTGCCGTTGATCATCGCCGCCTTGTCGATGGTTTCCTCGAAATATTCGCAGATCGCCATCGAATCGATCAGCACCAGGCCTTTCTCGGAATCGGCCATGACCGGGGTCTGGCCGGCGGGGTTCATGTCGAGAAACTCGTCACGGCGCCCCCATGGCGCCTCGCGCTTCAACTCGTAACCCACGCCCTTCTCGCCGAGCAGGATGCGGACCTTGCGCGAGAAGGGGCACAGGGTGAACTGGTAGAGCTGCCACATGAGCGCTCTGTTAGGCGAAGCGGCGGCCGGTCGGAAGGGCTTGCGCCGCGACAGGCTAAATTCTATAATTGAAGACTAAATTATAGAAAGCGTTGCAATGGCCTTGAGCATTAAAGATGCCCAGACGGATCGGCTGGTGCGGCAATATGCCCGGCTTCACGGCACGAGCTATACCGGTGCCATCCGCCGCGCCGTCACCGAGGCGCTGGAGCGGGAAGGCCAAAAACCCGAGCCAGATGCTGAGCGTGCAGCCAAAGTTTGGGCAGCGATCCGCGACGTTCAAGCACGAATTGCAGCCGCGCCGATACTCGATGATCGGCATCCCGATGAAATCCTCTATGACGCCGACGGTTTGCCGCATTGATCGTCGTCGATACCTCTGCACTGTGCGCCATTGTTTTTGCAGAACCGGACGGTGACCTTTTCGGCGGTGTTCTGTCACAACCCGGCCGTTATTTGATCGGCGCCCCTACTGCGTTTGAGTTCCTGTCTGTCCTCTACCGCCGAAATGGTCTCGAAGGTATGATGGCGGCACGCGACTGGTTGGACGACTCGGTCCTCGAAGTCGTTCCATGGCACGACGAGTTGCTGACCATCGCGCATACGGCATTGGCTCGCTTCGGCGGCAAGCCCGCCCAGCTCAATTATGGCGACTGTATGAGCTATGCGCTTGCCAAGTTGCTCGATGCGCCGTTGCTCTACAAGGGTGGTGACTTTGCGCTGACCGACATTCGGTCAGCGATCTGACCTATTCCGCCGCGACTGCCTCGCTGGTGTCGTCGAGCGGATAAGCGAGCCGGCCGAGCATTTCTTTCGGCACTATCTGCCAGAAATCGCCCGCCGCGCGGTCCCATTCCGCCAGCAATTCGCCCGACCATTTGCTGTCGGTCGCGTCGTGATGCGCGCGGACGAGGCCGAGCAGCACCGATTCCCAATGGCGTGAGGCAAGGCGCTGCCAGGTGATCGTCTCGCCATTGGCCTGGCGCGGGAAATCCCCGTGCGGATCATAGACGAACGCCATGCCGCCCGACATGCCGGCACCGAAATTCTTGCCGACCGCGCCGAGGATGACGGCGGTGCCGCCGGTCATATATTCGCAGCCATTGGCGCCGCAGCCCTCGACCACCACGTTCACGCCTGAATTGCGCACCGCGAAGCGCTCGCCTGCCTGCCCCGCTGCATAAAGCGCGCCCGAGGTCGCGCCATAGAGCACGGTGTTGCCGAGGATCGTGTTCTCGTTGGAAACGAGCGGTGAGCTCACCACCGGCCGCACGACGATGATGCCGCCCGACAGCCCCTTGCCGACATAATCATTGGCGTCGCCGAACACCTCCAGCGTCACACCCTTGCACAGGAACGCACCCAGGCTCTGCCCCGCCGAACCGCGCAGGCGGACATGGACATGGCCGTCGGCGAGCGCGCTCATACCGAAGCGCCGGGTGATCTCGCCAGACAAGCGCGTGCCGACGGCACGATGCGTGTTCCGCACGGTGTAATGGAGGTGCATCTTCTCGCGCCGCGCGAATAACGGCCCGACATCGCGGAGCATGTCGGCATCGAGGCTGTCGGGCACTTCGTTGCGATGGGTGGCGAGGCCGAAGCGCCGCTGGCTGTCGTCCGCATCGACCTTGGCAAGGATGGGATTAAGGTCGAGATCGTCGAGATGCTCGGCGCCGCGGCTGACCTGGCGGAGCAATTCGGTACGGCCGATCACTTCGTCGAGGCTCTTGCAGCCGAGGCGGGCGAGGATGTCGCGCACTTCCTCGGCGATGAAGGTCATCAGGTTGATGACCTTTTCGGGCGAGCCGCCGAATTTGGCGCGCAGCCGGTCATCCTGGGTGCAGACGCCAACCGGGCAGGTGTTCGAATGGCATTGCCGCACCATGATGCAGCCCATCGCGACCAGGCTGAGCGTGCCGATGCCGAATTCCTCCGCGCCGAGGATGGCGGCGATGACGATGTCGCGCCCGGTCTTCAGCCCGCCATCGGTGCGCAATTTGACGCGATGACGCAGACCATTGAGCGTCAGCACCTGATTGACTTCGCTCAGGCCCATTTCCCACGGCGTGCCGGCATATTTGATGCTGCTCTGGGGCGAGGCGCCGGTGCCGCCGACGTGACCCGAGACCAGGATGACATCGGCATGCGCCTTAGCCACGCCCGCCGCGACGGTGCCGATGCCGGCCGAGCTCACCAGCTTCACGCACACTCGCGCGACCGGGTTGATCTGTTTGAGGTCGTAGATGAGCTGCGCCAGATCCTCGATCGAGTATATGTCATGATGCGGCGGCGGCGAGATGAGGGTGACGCCCGGCGTCGAATGGCGCAGCCGCGCGATCAGGTCGGTCACCTTGAAGCCGGGCAGCTGCCCACCCTCACCGGGCTTGGCGCCCTGAGCGACCTTGATCTCGATTTCCTCGCAGGCGTTGAGATAGGCCGCCGTCACCCCGAACCGGCCGCTGGCGACCTGCTTGATCACCGAATTGGCGTTGTCACCATTGTCATAGGGCTGGTAGCGGATGGCATCCTCGCCGCCTTCGCCTGAGACAGCCTTGGCGCCGATGCGATTCATCGCTATCGCCAGCGTCTCATGCGCCTCGGGGCTCAGCGCACCCAGGCTCATCCCCGGCGTGACGAAGCGCTTACGAATGGTGGTGATCGCCTCGACCTGCTCGACCGCGACACCCTGGCGCGGATAGTTGAACTCGAGCAGATCGCGCAGATAGACCGGCGGCAGCTTGGAGACGCCGCGCGAGAATTGCAGATAAGTCGAATAGCTGTTGGTGCCGACTGCCGTTTGCAGCAAGTGCATCAGCTCGGCCGAATAGGCATGAGTCTCGCCGCCATGGCGTTGGCGGTAGAAGCCGCCGATCGGCAGCGTCGTCACCGCCGGATTGAACGCGGCATCGTGGCGCAGCGTCGCGTTCAAGTGCAGCGAGGCATAGCCCTCGCCGGAAATCTTGGCGGGCATGCCGGGGAACAGCTCGTTGACCAGCGCGCGGCTGAGGCCGACTGCCTCGAAATTATAGCCGCCGCGATAGCTGGAAATGACCGCGATCCCCATTTTCGAGAGGATCTTGAGCAGCCCTTCGTTGATCGCGGTGCGGTGCCGTTCCAGGCATTGATCGAGGGTCAGCGCGCCGAACAAGCCGCGCGCGTGGCGATCAGCGATCGCGGCTTCGGCGAGATAGGCGTTCACCGTGGTCGCGCCGACGCCGATCAGCACCGCATAATAATGCGTGTCGAGGCATTCGGCAGTGCGGATGTTGACGCTGGCGTAAGAGCGCAGGCCCTTGCGCACCAGATGCGTGTGCACCGCCGCCGCCGCGAGCACGCCGGCAATGCCGACCCGATCCGGGCCGATCGCTTCGTCGGTCAGGAACAATTCGGAGCGGCCCTCGCGCACCGCTTCCTCGGCTTCGGCGCGGATGCGGTCGATGGCGCCGCGCAACGCTTCGGGTCCGCCGCCGGTCGGGAAGGTGCAGTCGATCACCGCCACCTTGGCGCCGAAATGCGCCTGCAGGCGGAACCAGTCTGCACTGGTCAGCACGGGCGTGTCGAGCACCAGCACCGGCGTCGGCTCGCGCTCGGGCTCGAGGATGTTGGCGAGGTTCGAGAAGCGCGTCTTCAGGCTCATCACATGCCGTTCGCGCAGGGGGTCGATCGGCGGGTTGGTGACCTGGCTGAAATTCTGGCGGAAAAACTGGCTGATCAGGCGCGGTTTGTCGGAGATGACCGCGAGCGGCGTGTCGTCGCCCATCGATCCGATCGCTTCCTTGCCCGTCTCGACCATCGGCGCGAGGATCAGCTCCATATCCTCGATCGTCTGGCTGGCCGCGACCTGGCGACGGGCAAGCTCGGTGCGGTCGAAGCGGCACACGGGGTCGCCTTCGGGCGCGGGCAGATCATCGATCGTCAGGAACTCGCCGATCAGCGCAGCATAATCGACCTCGCCGGCAATGCGATCCTTGGCGGCGCGGTCCTTGAACAGCTGGCCCGCGTCGAGATCGACCGCGATCATCTGCCCCGGCCCGAGCCGGCCCTTCTCGACCACGGTTGCTTCCGGCACGACGACCATGCCGCTTTCCGAGCCGACGATCAGCAGGCCGTCATTGGTGCGGGTGTAGCGCAGCGGGCGCAGCGCGTTGCGGTCCATGCCGGCGACGGCCCAGCGGCCATCGGTCATGGCGAGCGCGGCGGGGCCGTCCCACGGCTCCATCACGCTGGCGAGATATTTGTACATGGCGAGGTGATCGGGCGGCAGATCGCTGTCGTCGCCCCAGGCTTCGGGCACCAGCATCAGCTTGGCGGTGGGCGCGTCGCGGCCTGAGCGGCAGATCGCCTCGAACACCGCATCGAGCGCGGCGGTGTCGCTGGCGCCCGCCGGGATGACCGGCTTGATGTCTTCCGAATGCTCGCGAAAGGCATGCGCCGCCATCTTGATCTCGTGGCTCAGCATCCAGTTCTTGTTGCCGCGCACCGTGTTGATCTCGCCATTATGCGCGAGGCAGCGGAACGGCTGGGCAAGCCACCATTGCGGGAAGGTATTCGTTGAATAGCGCTGGTGGAAAATCGCGACGCGGCTTTCGAAGCGCAGATCGGTCAGGTCGGGGTAGAAGACCGACAAGCTCTCGGCGAGGAACAGCCCCTTGTAGACGATCGAGCGGCACGACAGCGAGCAGATGTAAAAGCCCTGGATTTGTGCCGCGATCACGGCCTTTTCGATGCGGCGGCGGACGAGATAAAGGTCTTTTTCGAACTCATCCGCCGTCATCTTGTCCGGTAGTGGCCCCGCGATCATGATCTGCTCGATTTCGGGCCGTGTCGCCTGCGCCTTCTGGCCGATCACCGAGACATCGACCGGCACCTGCCGCCAGCCGTAAATGGTGTAGCCCGCCTCGATGATGACGCTCTCGACGATCGTCCGGCACGTCTCCTGCGCGCTGAGATCGGTGCGGGGCAGGAAGACCATGCCGACGCCGAGCCGATTGGGCATCGGCCGGTGGCCGGACAGCTGGATCGCTTCTTCGAAAAACTTGACCGGCAAGTCGATGTGGAGGCCCGCGCCATCCCCGGTCTTGCCATCGGCATCGACCGCGCCGCGATGCCACACGGCTTTGAGCGCATCGATCGCCGATTGCACGACGCGGCGTGAGGCCCGCCCATCGGTCGCCGCGACAAGGCCGACGCCGCATGCATCGGACTCGAAGTCGGGGCGATACATGCCATGGGTGGCGAGGTGGGTGCGGGGGTCAGCTATGGTCATTTTTATGCTGGGCTTTGGCAACCGCCGATTGAATGTCGGCCTTGAGCTTTTCAACTTCCGGCTCCGAGCGGCGCTCGGCACGCTCGAACAAGGCCCGCTGCCACTTCGCGACATCCGGATCGGCCAGCAGCGCGGTTGAACGCGTGGCGAATTTCTTTCCCGCTTCGGTCGCCAGGAACGATCGGATCTGAACGAGCTCGTCAAAGGTGAAGTTGCGGGCATATGCATTGGCATAGGCCTTCAAGAGTTCGGGCTCGCTTTGCTTGATATCCAGCAGTGCCTCGTTGCGGGTTTGCACGGCGAACTTACCGAAAATGTCCCTTATCTCGGGATTTTCGGCAAAAATCTCATCGAGCCCAAGCGCTTTCGACTGGCCCGCAATCATGTTCGCCATCATCGCATCGATGACTTTGCGAAACATCGCGTCGCGCTGATCCGGCGGCAGAATCAATTCGACCACGTCGCGGGCAACGGCAAAGCGGGATGGATCGATGGCGACTTCCGCCGGCTGATCGGGTGCGACGCTGTTCGTCGGCATCGGGACTGCGAGCATCATCAAGAACGGTATCACGCCGCTTTCCTCCCTTCGGCTGCCTTTGCCCTCAAATAACGCTGCATCCGCTCCGCGACATCGCGCCCGTCGCGGATCGCCCACACCACCAGGCTGGCGCCGCGGACGATGTCGCCGGCGGCGAAGACGCCGTCGAGGCTGGTCATCATCGTTTCGGCGTTGATCATCACCGTGCCCCAGCGCGACACGCCGAGCGCGGGCTCGCCGAACAAGCGGGGCAGATCCTCGGGATCGAAACCCAGCGCCTTGATGACGAGATCAGCGGGGATCGTCATCTCGCCGCCGGGCTCGGGCTCGGGCGCGCGGCGACCGCTCGCGTCGGGCGGGCCGAGCCGCATCCGTTGCGCGCGCACGGCGGTGACGCGGTTGCTTGCCTCAAAGGCTTGTGGCGCGGACAGCCAGAGGAACTCGACGCCTTCTTCCTCGGCATTGGCGACTTCGCGCTGGCTGCCGGGTATGTTGGCGCGATCCCGCCGATACAGGCATTTGACCGACGCAGCGCCCTGGCGGACGGCGGTGCGGACGCAATCCATCGCGGTATCGCCGCCGCCGATGACGACGACATGCTTGCCCTCGGCATTGAGCGCGCCTGAGTCGAAATCGGGCACCGCATCGCCAAAGCCCTTGCGGTTGGAAGCGATCAGGTAATCGAGCGCGGCGACGACGCCGTCGCTGCCGACGCCGGGGGCCTTGATCGCGCGCGCCTTATAGACGCCGGTTGCGATCAGGATCGCGTCGTGGCGGGCACGCAGCTCCTCGAACGGCAGGGCATCGCTGCCAACATCGGTATCGTTGTGGAACTGGATGCCGCCCGCCGCCAATCGCTCGATGCGCCGCATCACCACCGGCTTTTCGAGCTTGAAACCGGGGATGCCATAGGTCAGCAACCCGCCGGGCCGGTCATGCCGGTCATAGACATGCACTTCATGCCCGGCCGCGCGCAGATATTCCGCTGCGGTCAGCCCCGCCGGCCCCGCGCCGATAACACCCACCGATTGCCCGGTCGGACGCCCCGGCACGAGCGGTTCGACCCAGCCATTGTCCCATGCGGTATCGGTGATGAACTTCTCGACCGAGCCGATCGTCACCGCGCCATGGCCGGAAAATTCGATGACGCAATTGCCTTCGCACAGCCGGTCCTGCGGGCAGATGCGACCGCAGATTTCGGGCATGGTCGAGGTGGCGTTGGACAGCTCATACGCCTCGCGCAGCCGGCCCTCCGCGGTCAGCCGCAGCCAGTCGGGGATGTGGTTGCCGAGCGGGCAATGCACCGAGCAGTACGGCACGCCGCATTGCGAGCAGCGCGCCGCCTGCGCCTCGCTGTCCGTCGGCGCGTAGCGATCGGCGATTTCGCGGAAATCCTCGGCGCGCACCTTAGCCGCCCGCTTGGCGGGGTAGGCCTGGCGCTGCTCGACGAATTTCAGCATGCGCTCCTGCGCCATGATCACCCCATTGCCAATGATGGCGCGACCATAACTTGCGCACAAGCGTGAGTCCATAGTCATTTCGACTATTAGGACAGGATAAGTTACCTATTAAGCCGTGATTGACGTATTATCCCGTCGATTAGCGCTTTTCGCAGGCTGAAACGCATTTAACAAGGGCCGTTTCGGCTCTTTCAGGCGTGAACGCCCGCATAATAGAGCACCAACGCCAGCGCGCCCGCGACGATCCGATACCAGGCAAAGGGCGCAAAGCCGCGCCGCGTCACCACGCCGATGAACCAGCGCACCACCAGCAAGGCGACGACGAACGACACCGCAAAGCCGATCGCAATTGCCGAGAGATGCGAGGTGTCGAGATCGTGCCGCGCTTTCCACAGCGCCAGCGTCGTCGCGCCCATCATCGTCGGCACCGCGAGGAAGAAGCTGTATTCCGCCGCCGTCTTCTGGTCGACGCCGAGCGCGCGCGCGCCCATGATCGTCGCGCCCGAGCGGCTGACCCCGGGGATCATCGACAGGCACTGGACCAAGCCGATCGCCAGCGCCGTCGGCCAGCGCAGCCCTTCGACATTGTGGACGCGCGCGGGCGGTGCGGTGCGCTCGATCAGCAGGATCAGCACGCCGCCGACGAGCAGCGCAACCGCGACGACGACCACCGCAATCCCCGGCGCCTCGAGCACGCGGCGGATCGCGCCATAAGCCAGCGCGCCGACGATCCCCGCCGGCAGAAAGCCCAGCAGCACGTTGCGCGTGAAGGCGATCGCGCCCGGGTCGCGCCGGAGCAGGCCAACGCCGACGCCCAGGAAGCGATGCCAGTAGAGCACCACGATCGCCAGGATCGCGCCCAGCTGGATGACGATGTCGAAGGTCGCATCGGCTTCGGGCAGGCCAAGGAAATGGCCGGCCAGGATCAGGTGCCCGGTCGACGACACCGGCAGAAACTCGGTGACGCCCTCGACAATGCCGAGGATGATGATGATCAGCAGGCTCATTTGGTCTCCCCCGGCGCCGCGCGCCTCCCCAATTGGATCAACGAAAAATGACTGGCGCGCTCACGCCGCGGCCGATGTGTCGAAGCGACCGTGCGGGCGAAAGCGGACCAGCCAGCCCGGCGCGACCGCTGCCATCGGCGTCGGCGCCACGCCGAGCGCGGCCAGCCCCAGAGCATCCGCCGCCACGACATTGTCGCGCTGGAGCATCAGCCATTGATCCCAGCTGATCGGCGCGCCGGGCAGGAAGCCGAAGCGCGCGATCGTCGCTGCGATGGCATCGGGCAGATCGATAATCCGCGGCGATCGATCGGTCTCGCGCGCGATCCAGCGGATCAGTTCGCCCATCGTCACGATATCGGGCCCGCCCAGTTCATATAACTGCCCGGCATGGTGGCCGGCATCGACGAGCACCGCCGCTGCCGCTGCCGCCACGCCACCGACGAACACCGGCTGGAACTTCACGCCGGCGCGCACCACGGGCACGACCGGCGCGGCCGCGATCATCCCGGCGAAGCGATTGACGAACTGATCTTCACGCCCGAACACGATCGACGGGCGCAGGATCGTCGCACCGGGGAACGCCGCGCGCACCGCTGCCTCGCCCTCGCCCTTCGAGCGACCATAAGCCGATGGCGATGCCGGATCGGCGCCGATCGCCGACATCTGAATGAAGGCCCCCGCTCCCGCTTGCGCCGCTGCCTCGGCGACGGTGCGCGCACCATCGACATGGACGCGCTGGAAATCGCCCTTCAGGATGCCGACGAGATTGACCACTGCGTCCGACCCCGCAACCGCGCGCGCGATGCTGTCAGGCTTGCGGAGGTCGGCCGCAACGAATTGCGTCTGACCGAGCCCGCCGAGCGGCTTGATGAACTGCGCCGCGCGCGGATCACGCTGGGCAATCCGCACCCGTGCGCCCGCCTGCAGCAGCGCCTGCGCGATATAACGGCCAAGAAAGCCGCCGCCGCCCACCAGCGTGACCAATTTGTCCTTCATGCCCGTCCTCGCGCGTGCTGCAATGGCGCCGCCTCCATGCCGCTGAAACACGCGCCGGGCAAGCACCCGATGCGGCCCGGCGATCCGATCGCCGGTGCCGCCGATACCGCGCGGTTGACAAGCCGCCGCCCGCTCCCCTAAGGGCCGCCGCCTACCCGACGCGCAAGCGTCCCGTGCCCAGATGGCGGAATTGGTAGACGCACCAGCTTCAGGTGCTGGCGCTCGCAAGGGCGTGGAGGTTCGAGTCCTCTTCTGGGCACCATTTGTTCTCCTGGCAACGTCTGGGGACATCCAGCAAGAGACTGGTTTTACAGCATTTTCTTGGTGAGAATCGCCGAATGGAATCCGGGCTCATCCACCCGAATCCATCGGCAGCACCATCAAAATGATGGTGTTTTTGATGGTGTCGGCGAGCCCATTGGAGATCGCACCATCATGGCACTGAATCACATCCAGATCACCAACGCCAAGCCCCGGAGCAAAGCCTTCAAACTGGCCGATTCCGACGGCTTGTATCTACTCATCCAGCCGAACGGCGCGAAGCTGTGGCGCATGAACTATCGGCACCTCGGGCGGCAGAAGACACTTTATTTCGGCGCTTGGCCAGAAGTTGGGATCGCCGCAGCGCGCCAGCACCGCGACAAGGCACGGGAGCAGATCGCCGCCGGTCTCGATCCCGCTGCCGAGAAGCGGATCGAAACCCTGGCGCGCAAGGTGGCGGCCGACAATACCTTCGAGACCATCGCCGAGGAATGGGTCGCCAAGTGCGAGCGCGAGGAGCGTGCGGCGATCACGCTCGACAAGATCCGCTGGCTGCTCGGCATGGCCTATCCGATGATCGGCAGCCTGCCGATCTCAAAGATTACGCCGCAAGAGGTCCTGGCGGTGCTGCGCAAAGTGGAGGCGACCGGCCGCTACGAAAGCGCGCGACGGATGCGCAGCGTGCTTAGCCGGGTGTTCCGCTATGGGATCGCCACCGCGCGGACCGACCGCGACGTCGCCGCCGACCTGCGCGGTGCGCTCATTACCCCGAAGGTCAAGCATCTCGCCGCCATCACCACGCCCAAGGAAGTTGGGGCGCTGATGCGCGCCATCGAAGGCTATACCGGGCACGGGATCACCGCGATCGCGCTTCGCTTGTCGCCTCACCTCTTCGTGCGTCCGGGTGAGCTGCGCCAGGCCGAGTGGGACGAATTCGATGTCGCCAAGGCGGTCTGGTCGCTGCCGGCCGAGAAGATGAAGATGCGCCGCCCCCATCGCGTGCCGCTTTCGCGCCAGGTGCTCGCGATGCTGGAGCAGTTGCGGCCGCTGACCGGCGACGGGCGATTCCTGTTCCCTTCGTTCCGATCGCCCCGCCAGTGCATGTCGGAGAACACCATCAACGCGGCGCTGAGGCGGCTCGGATATGGCCAGGAAGAGATGACGGCCCACGGGTTCCGCGCGATGGCAGCGACCCTGCTCAACGAGATGGGCATCTGGAACCCCGATGCGATCGGAAAGCAACTCGCCCACCTCGACACATCGATGGTACGCCGGGCCTATACGCGCGGCGAATATTGGGATGAGCGCGTGCGCATGATGCAGCACTGGTCGGATCATCTCGACCAGCTTCGAGACGGCGCGAAAATCCTTCGCCCGCAGTTCGGCAAAAACCGGGACAAGGAAGCATGATTCCGTCTCGTTTGGGCAGCACTCTATGCGATCGAACGATCACATGATAGTAATGCGATCGAACGCTCTCATTTTGTGATTGAGATCGAACGGTAACATGCGTATGAAGTGAGCGTTCGGTAGCAGGAGGATATCGTGCACGTCCGCACGGCCAAGGACATCGGCACGTTCATTCGTGACCAGCGCAAGCGACAGAAGCTCGACCAGGCAACGCTGGCGTCGCTGATCGGCGTCAATCGTCGTTGGGTCATGGAAGTCGAACGCGGCAAGCCACGCGCCGAAATCGGACTAGTGCTGAAGGCGCTGGAAGCCTTGGGCCTCGATCTCTCCATCGATCGACGCGAAATGCCCGGCTCCACCAGGGACGCGCTCGACATCGTCGATATCGACGCGATCGTGCGCAACGCAAAGGGGCCTGCCACGTGACCAAGGAGCTCTTCGTCCTGCTCTCCGATCGCGTGATCGGCCGCGTGACCCAGGACGAGCGCGCCAGATTGTCGTTCCTCTACGACGAAGCCTGGCGCGATGTCCGGGGCGCGTACCCGCTGTCGCTTTCGATGCCGCTTGCAGCGATCGAGCATCGGCACGACCCCATCAGCGCCTATATCTGGGGCCTGCTGCCCGACAACGAGCTCGTGCTCGATCGGTGGGCGAAGCGGTTCCAGGTCTCGGCCCGCAACCCCTTCGCGCTGATCGCCAATGTTGGCGAAGATTGCGCGGGCGCCGTGCAGTTCGTCCGCCCCGAGCGCCTCGATGCCGTTCTCGACAGCGAAGCCGGCGACGTTGCCTGGCTCGAGGAGCCGGAGATCGCCGCGCGCATCCGGCAGCTGCGCGAGGATCAATCCGCATGGCGCCGACCCGGCGATACCGGACAGTTCAGCCTGGCCGGCGCGCAACCGAAGACTGCTCTTCTCCTTCAGGATGGCAGATGGGGAGTGCCGTCCGGCCGCATTCCGACGACGCACATCCTCAAGCCCCCGAGCGCGGACTTCGATGGTCATGCCGAGAACGAGCATTTCTGCCTCGCGCTCGCACGCGTCCTCGGCCTCCCCGTGGCGACCTCGACCGTCATGCGCTTCGAGGACGAGGTGGTGTTCGTCGCGGAGCGCTACGATCGACAAGCGACCGGTCGCGGCGTCATTCGCATCCACCAGGAGGATATGTGCCAGGCGTTGGGCGTGCCGCCGACACACAAATATGAGAATGAAGGCGGCCCGGGCGTATCGGCGATCGCCGGCCTGCTGCGAGAGAATTCCCGGGCACCGGCCGAAGACGTCCAGACGTTCCTCGATGCCGTCGCGCTCAACTGGCTCATAGGCGGCACCGATGCCCATGCGAAAAACTATTCCATCCTGATCGGCGCCGCCGGTCGGGTCCGCCTGGCACCGCTCTACGACGTGGCGAGCATCTTGCCGTACGATGACTTCGATCCGATGCGCGTCAGGCTCGCCATGAAGATCGGCGGGAAATACCGCCTTCGCGACATTTCCCCGCGGAGCTGGGAGAAGGTCGCCGACGAGCTGGGAGTAGACCCGCAGGCACTATCCGAGCGCGTCCGCGCAATGGCCGATGCGCTGCCGGCTGCGGCCGAAGGCGTCCAACGCGACATGCGCGACGCCGGCATGGCACACGAGATCGTCGACCGGCTGGCCGATCGGTTGAAGGACCGCGCCGCGAAGAGCTCGAAGCTTTTTGCCCTGGCGGAAAGCGTCGCGGCGATGGGCAATTCAGCCGCTCGCATCACCGACGACTAGCGCCTTCAGGCTGGCATACTGGACAAGGGTCGTTCGGCCGACTTTCGCGATCTCGAGATCACCCGCCTGGATCAACTCGTAGATTCGAGACCGGCTCAACCCTGTGATGCGCACCGCGGTCGAAATACGCACGGTGAGCGGCTCGACCTGCCGTTCCCACGCCCGCTCGATCATTTCTGCCCCCGCAGCCGGGCGTCGCGCTCGCGAACGAAGGCGCGGTCGCTTTCGAGGAAAGTGGCGAGCATGGCAGGGATCAGCTCGGCGACCGGCTCGTCGCGCCCGTAGGTCTGGGCGTAGAGCCCGGCATAGTCGGCCAGCGCCTGGTGCAGATCGGGCAACACCGAGATGCTGAGCTTGATCGGCGTGCGATCGGGCAGCTGCGGAAGCTTGATGTCCGCCATGTCAGTCCTCCTTCCGATCCGAGGGTGCAAATACGAGGTCCTTGTGGACCACCAGCCGCACGGGCGCGCCGGGGCGAATGGCGATCGTCGGCTGGATGTCGAGACTGCGCTGGGTGATCTGGTCGCCCGCGCGCGCGACATTGTCCTGCGTCGACATGCGGATCGCCTGCACGAGGTCGCCCTGCCCGGACAGCGCCAGCTCCGAGCTGACGCCGAGCAGCGTGGACAGGACCACGCCCTTGAGCAGCTGCCAAGTGTGGAAGTCGACCTTGCCGGCAAGACCGCCATAGCCGGAAGGATCGGTTGCCGGCACGTTGTCGATGCGTAGCGAACTCCCATCCGGCATGACGATGCGCTGCCAGACGATGAGCGCGCGCTTCTGGCCGAAGGCCACGACGCTGTCATATGACCCGATGAGCCGAGCGCCCTGCGGCACCAGAAGCAAGCGGCCGGTGGCGCTGTCGTAGGTGTTTTCGGTCACTTGCGCCGTGACCAGGCCAGGCAGGTCGGAGCGGAGACCAGTGATCAGGCTGGCCGAGATCACGCTTCCCGCCGACAGCGTATAGGGGGACGGCAGCGGAGTCAGCGCGTGCGGATTAACGTCTCCCTTTGGGTCCAGCGCCGCCACGAAGGCGGCCTTGCGACCCTGGGCGTTGGGATCGCTTGTCGGATCGAGCGATGTCTTTCCCGGCTCGCTCGCCGGAGTTGCCACCGGCGGAGTGACTGCCGTCTCGCCAGTCGGCTGCGCTTGACGATTCTGCACGAGCACGCCGGACTCTCGCGCCGACTTCAGCTCGGCGAGGCGCCGCTCACGCTCTGCCGCCTCGGTCTGCTGGAGCTGTTGGTCGCCCGGATTTGTGCCCGCTGCGAGTTGCTGCTGCCGCTCGAGGATCGGCTTGCCGAGGTCGCCGGGAAGCGGCGGACCGAGCCGCGGCACGTCACCATAGGTGGCAGGCGCGCCATTGAGGGCATCGCTGTTCGGCCGCGCGGCGGGTTGTGACAACTCCTCCTGCGGCGCCGCACCCTGGAACAAGCGCGGTTTGAGAGCCAACCATGTCACCGCGGTCAAACTGACCGCGCCGATTGCCGCTATCGCGATGATGAAACCGCGCTTGAACCGGATCGCACGTGGCGGCCGGCTGCGGATCGCGAGCGTCTCGGGGTCGAGCTTGGCGGGCCGGGCCGATGCAGCCTCGGTCATGACCCCCTCCGCCCGCTGGCCTGTTGGCCGGTCCGGCTGATCCGCACGACGTCCTGGCGCTTCAGCCCCAGCCGCAATTCGGCGGTGTCGAACAGGCGGTCGACGACATAATAGCGGCCCTGTAGCCGATAGTTGACGAGGGCTGTGGTACCCTTGCCATCGACGAGAAACAGCGGCGGTGCCTCGCCCACGCCGATCGACGCTGGAAACTCGATAAAGGTCTGCCGGCCATCATCGAAGGCGCGCAGCGGCCGCCACGGCGGCTGGTCGCCGGTGATGGCATAGTCGAAGTGGAGTTGATCGACCGACAGGCCCGATGCGACCGGCTGGGCCGCGCGTGCCTGATCGGCGGCGGCCTTGAGCGCAATTAGCTGGTCCGCCGAATAGGTCCAGGACAGCGCTGCCATGGCGGTGTGCTCGGTGCTGGTCAGGGACAAATGATAGGTCCGCCGGTCGGTGACCACAACGGCGTTAGTGGCAAGGCCGCTGGCAAAGGGTTTCACCAGAATATGGGTGCGCTTTGTATCGCCACTGCCGCTCGTGGTGTCGCCGATCACCCAGCGGACCGTGTCGCCGGCCGCGACCGCGCCCAAGTTCTCGCCCGGCTGCAGCGCGATGTCGGTGACCTGCCCAGGTGCGGTGAACACATGATAGATCGTGCCGTCGCCATAGGGATAAACCTGCACCGCGTTCACATACCCGCCGGTCGCCGGTTCGAGCGTTGCCGCGCGATTAGCGGCGCGCACGCGCAATTCGGCTGGTGACGGAGGCCGGTAGACATGGCGTAGCGGCGGCTGTGTGGTCTTCGGCGTGCTGGCGACAGGCTGTACGATGACCGGTGACGTTGCGGCCGTTTCCGGAGTGACCGACGCTGAAGCTGGCGCGGCCGATACCGGCACGGTCGTGGTTGGTGTCGTCTGGGCAAGCGCGGGCGCGGCCACGGCAAGTGCCGTCGCTACAAGACAAGCGAATTTCATGGCTGGACCTCTATATTGGTGTTCGGGGCAACGAGGTTCGGATCGACCGGCGATCCGGCGGGGATGCTTGCCAGCGGCGCCGATGGTGCCGGCGTCGCCACAGCCTTGGTCGCGGCTGGTTCCAGTTCGCGGCTCCAGTCGATCGCGTCGACATAGATGCCGAGCGGATTCTTGCGGAGCGTGTCGGCACTGGTCGGCGGCGCCATCGCCACGGTCAGGATCGCGGTCCAATGCGCGACCCCAGTCGCTGCGCCGCGCTCATAAGACGTCTCGAGCCATTTCACCTGAAACGACTTGTCGGACGCGCGGACGACGCTGGTGATCTGCACCGAGACTGTGCGCTCGCCGACATGTCCGAATGGATCGGCCGAACGGGCATAGTCGCCGAGAAAGACCGCGCCGCGCTTCGTCGTGAAATCATAGGCCGAGAGCCAGTCCTGCCGCATCAGCACCGGATCAAGCGAAACCGTGCGCACATCGGCGATGAAACGCGACAGGAACCACGCGACCTGCGGGTCGGTCGGTTGATAGGTCCTATCGGCGGGCTGGATTGCCCGTGCTTCGCCGAGCCGATCGACCTCGACCACATAGGGCACGACCCGGCTTTGCAGCGATTGCCAGAGCAGGCCGCCCGACAAGCCAGTCGCGAGACCCAGGCAGCCAAATGCCATTAGTCGCCAGTTGCGCGCCTGGACCCGGGCGGAGCCGATCCGCTCGTCCCAAAGCTGGCCGGCGCGTTGATAGGGTGTTTCCGGTGCCGGCGTGCGCCCATAGCGCTGCACCGCTCGTTTGAAGAGCATCAGTCGTCCCTTTCCTTGATATCGGGGGTGGCGCCGTGGCCGCCACGATCGCCCTGCTGGACGGCGTGAATGGCGGTCTGGCCGTAATGGCGGGTGGATTGCTGTGCCTTTATCGCACGCGCCCATCCGGGCATGGCATCGGCGCCGCCTTCGGAAGCCGTTGCCGCCGCCGTCCGGTTGCTGAGCGCATTGAAGGCGGCCTGGCGGCCGGCCTCGGCCGCTTCGCCGATCCCGAATGCGGCGGACATGCGTGACCGGGCAGCACCACCGGCAGCGCTCGCCATCCCGGAGAGTCCCGCGCCGACGCTCGACGATCCGGCGGCTTCCTGTCCGAGCGTATAGGCGGTCGATGCCGCCGATCCCATTGCCGTTCCGGCGCGCACGGCGCCAAGGCCGGAAGCGGCAAGTCCGCGCGCCGCGCCGACCGCGCCGGCGCCGCCGAGATACATTATTCCGCCGGCACCGAGCACCGAACCGAGGGCGGCACCGGCGCCAAGCTGTGGTCCGCCGGAGACAAGCCCGGAGGCGATCGAAGGTCCGAAGATGCCGAGCCCGAACAATGCGAGGCTCGCCAGCACGAGGCTCATCGCCTTGCCGATGTCGGGTTCGGTGCCCTGCAGCGAGGCGGTAAACGGCTGGAAATAGTTGGAGCCGATGCCGACGATGACGGCAAGCACCATCACCTTGATGCCCGAGCCGACCACATTGCCGAGCACGCGTTCAGCGAGAAAGCTGGTGCGGTTCCAGAGCGCAAACGGCACGAGGATGAAGCCGGCCAGCGTCGTCAGCTTGAACTCGAGGATCGTCACGAACATTTGCACCGAGAGGATGAAGAAGGCGAGGATCACGATCACCCACGCAACCAACAGCACGACGATGGTCAGGAAGTTGTCGAAGAAGGTAGTGAAGCCGAGATACTGATTGACCTGTTGGAGTAGCGGCCAGGCCGCCGAGAAGCCGGTGCCGGCGAGCCGACCGGGCTTCAAAAGATCGTCGGCCGACAGCGTTCCGCCGCCCGCCGTCAGGCCAGCCTTGGCGAAGGAATCGAAGATGATAGTCGACAGCGTCGAGAAGCTGTTCAGGATGAACGCGAACGCGCCGATATAGAGGATCTTGCGGATCAGCCGGCCGAGCACATTGTCCTCGCCGCCCAGCGCCCAGAACAGACCGGCGAGCGTGATGTCGAGCGCGATCAGGGTGCGGCTGAGGAAACCGACATCACCGCCCAACAGCCCGAACCCGCTGTCGATATAGCGGATGAAGGCCTGCATGAACTGATCGATGACGTTGAGGTCGTTCACAGCGTTTCTTCCTGTGGTGATGCGAGAGATGCCGCGGGGCTCGACCGGGGGAGCAAGGGGCGACCGAGCCCCGCGGCGGCACCGGCGGGAGCCGGCACCCATGCCGGCGACGCCTACCGGGGGGTGTAGGCGTTGCCGGAGCCGAGGAACTTGGTGGTCGCGCTCCGGGCGTCGGTTTGGCTCTGCGTCCGGTTAGCGCGCTCGATTGCGTCGGCGCGATATTGCGCCGCCATCAGCGTCTGGATCTGGAACTGCTGCTTGGCGACGAGCGCGAGAAGCTGGTTGGTCGCCTGGCTGGCCTGCAGGGCGCCTTGAGCTCCCTGGCTGCGCTGGACGATGCCGTTGAGCGTCGCCTGATCGGCCGCGATATTCTCGACCACTTGCGCCTGCACGGTCATGGTCTGCTTGTACGCCGCCATCGACGTGTCGAGCCGGCTTCGCGCGTCGATCACATGCTGGTTGTTGGTGAGCGCCTGGTTGAAGCTGGTCGGGAACATGCGTTGGAACTGCTGGTCGAGATTGGCGACGCGGAACTGGATGCCCCGTGCCTGCGCCATCAGCACATCGACCTGCCGGATCGTTTGCTGGAGCGCCTGCAATTCCGGGAAGCTGATCGTGGTCAGGTTCCGCGCCTGGTTGATCAGGCTCTGCGCCTGGTTCTGCAGCATCTGAATCTGGTTGTTGATCTGCTGCAGCGTGCGCGCCGCCGTCAGGATGTTCTGGCTATAGTTGCCCGGGTCGAAAACGGTGATTTGTGCGTGTGCCGGCGTAGGCACAAGGCTCACCGCCATCCCGAGCGATCCGACGGCGCTCGCTGCGATTAACATGGCGCTTGATCGGCCGCGTCGGCCGAATGGGGACCGTTTAATCATGTGCGACTCCTTGACGTGTAGGAGCCTGCAAGTTCAGTCAGATTTGATGCTGGCGGCAGAGCCTATCGGGTGCCATCCAGTACCGGTCTAGGGCCAGCCGAGACAGCTACGGCGCGAAACCACGTCTGCTTCGCGCCCTAATTCCAGCCGCCAGAGCTAATTCAAAATGACCCTAGAAGCAGACGCTCAGCTCTGCGGCCCAAACTCTCGCTCATAGCGCCGCAGGCATTCGGTGAGTGAGCGCTCTGCGGCGGGCACGAAGCGTTCTCCTGTGCTGGCAAGGGCATGGGTGCGATCAAGCCGGAACATCCTGAAGTCCTTACGGGTCTCGCACAAAGCGAGCAGAGCCCACACCTTGCCCGAAAACCTGGCCCCAGTCTATTGGCTGTTTCTGACGCTGAGTGGCGTGGCACTTATCCGGCTGCGGCGACGGCGGCGAGAGGTCAATCGACCCTATCGCGTGCCCTTCTATCCCCTGGTTCCCTTGGCCTTCCCCCTCGGGTCCGGCTATGTCGTCATCGCCAGCCTGCGCTATGTCGGCTGGACCGGCTCGCTGCTCAGCCTGGGCGTCCTGGCGCTCGGCCTACTCGCTGGTTTTGGCCTGGCGAAGCTGATCGGTTCGCCCGCAAACAGGGGCGTTGCGACCTGATCGCATCGGTGGCGCAGATTTACGCCAAGATCGCGAGAACGCGATCGGTCTCGCGCGGCGTCCCAACCGTGATCCTTACCCAACGGTCGAGGGGCGGGAATGGCCTGCCGATGGCGATACCGGCGGCGGCAAAGCGCTGGCGAAGCCGGTCGGGATCGGGCGGCGCGAAGAACACGAAATCCGCTTGGCTGTCGCTATGGCGCCAGCCAAGTCGGTCGAGTGTCCGATGAATCCGACCGCGCTGGACCGCTATGGCCTGACGCACCAACTGGACATGACCTTGATCGCCGAGCGCCGCGCGCGCCGCCGCGACCGCCAACCGGTCAAGCGTATGCGGCGAACTGATCCCGGCGGCGCGTAATTCGGCGGCCAACGGGGCCGGAGCAATCGCATACCCGATCGGTAGGCCGGCCAGTCCGTAAGCCTTGGCCAGGGTCCGGAACACCAGCACATTCAGGCCCTCCCGCACCAGACGGACGGCGGTGCGACGCTCAAAGGCATCATCATATTCAAGATAGGCTTCGTCGACGATCACCAGCGCGCGGGACGACGCAGTGCGGATAAAGGCATCAAAGGCATCGACCGCATTGACCGTGCCCGACGGGTTGTGCGGATTGACCAGCGACACTGCCAAGGTCTGCGCGTCGATCGCGCCTGCGAGCGCCGGCAGGTCGTTTTCGAGTGCCGCGTTGAGGGCAATGCCGCGGCCCACCACGCCCACCGCCGCGCCGGCATCCGTCAGTTCGGTATAGCCGGGCGTCGAATAGACAACATTGCCCCCGCCCGATCGACCCAGCCCTAGATGCACGCCCAACGGACCCAGCACATCGCCGATCACTACTTGCGCCGGCGCAACTCTTTCGAGGGCGGCAATCTGCGTCGCCAGGGCATTCGCCTCGTCCTCATTGACATAGCGGTTGAGGTGCGCCAATTCAGCCTCGATGGCATGACGCACCCTGGGCGAGGGGCCGAAGCTGTTTTCATTGAGCGACAGCCGGATCTTGCCCGTCGTGGTGCCTGCGTTGGCCGCCGAGGAAGCCAGGACCGCGATCCCTGCAAGCAACCCGTCGCGTCGTGACAGGGTAATTCCAGCGCGCGAAGGCATTGCCGGTCAGACTTCCAGTTCGCGCGTCGGCACGACGTTGGAGAAGATCGGCTCGATGGGTTCGGCGCCCGGTTGACCAGCCTTTGGCCAGTTGAAGGCATTCACCGGTCGCGACCGGTTCACCCACAATGTGTCATAGAGATGGTCAACGCGTGGATCGTCGGCGTTAGGTCCGTTGGGCGCGTGTGTTTCACCCACTGCCATCCTCCTGCGTTGCAACGTCCGCCGTTCATTCCGCTTCCAACGCCGCCAGGTCGCCGTCGGGAAAAAGCGCCTCGATAAAACCGAACCTGGTCATGTCCCTGATTCGATGCGGATAGAGAATGCCGTTCAGATGATCGAACTCGTGCTGGAACACGCGGGCATGAAATCCACGGGCCTCCCGCGCCAGCATCTCGCCATTTTCGAGCGTGCCACCGTAGCGGATGTGCGTCGCGCGCGGTACCATCCCGCGCATGCCGGGCACTGAAAGGCAACCCTCCCAGCCTTCCTCGGTCTCGTCGGTCAGCTCGTCGAGCCACGGATTGATCAACGTGGTGACCGGCACGGGTTGTTCGTCGGGATAGCGGGGGTTGTGATGGAAGCCGAAAATCATCAGCCGAAGGTCGACCCCGATCTGCGGCGCCGCCAGCCCGACGCCATTCGCCGCGTGCATTGTCTCGTACATGTCGGCGATGATCGGCTTCAACGCGGGATCATGAACGTCCTCGACCGGCTTTGCCACTCTCAGCAAGCGGGGATCGCCCATGCGCAGTATCTCCCTAATCACCGTGGTTTCCTGGTAATCAGGCCTGTGAAGCGGTAAGCCAGGGGACAATCCTTGCTCGGCATCGTTCGATCCGCCCTGCATTGCGCCAGGATCATCGTGGAAGATGCAAAGACGATGTCAGTCGAAAAAGGCAATCGTTCTAAACTCGATACTTTGCCGCGGCGGCGTTCCGGGCGGCGTGGTTGCGTCCTCAAAAGCGCTGTGAGGCGCGAAGCGTGCAACGTCGGGGTCGGAATCCCAGCATTTGATCAGCAAGGCCTCGTCGGGCGTCAGATCGGGCACATAAAGCCAGCGCTGCCGCGGATTATGAGCAAGTAGATATATCTCACCACGCCGATTGGGGAAGATCAGGTCGCTGGCGATCAGGTCGTCGGCGTCGATGCTGCGTGCGTCGCCGACCACCAGTGGCCAGTCGCGTGCCGGATGCGCGATCGGCCGCCACACGTTGATGATCGCCGCTCGCTTGCCGAAACGCTGGAAGTCCTCACCCATTATCTCGCGGACCCGTTTAGGGCCTGACCAGACCGTCTGGTCGACATGGACGCGCGTGGCGGGCTGTCGGGGTATGCCGGTGGTTCGATCGGCCGCGCCCTCGCTTCGGCGGCGAAGGGTGTGATCGAACACCACCACGCGCGATGCGCCGGTGACCTCTCTCACCAAAGCCGCCGCCTCAGGGTGACCCAGGGCAAGCGTCTGCGCTTCGTCCCAATAGTCCCGGACGGCCGTCGGGCGCCGTACCAGCGCGACGCCCTCGACATCCAGGTTCAGCTGGTCCGCGAAAGGGCGCGCGTTCTCGACTCGCACCGTTAGCGATCGAATGTCGCTACGGATCGGTTCGACGCCCTCTGGCGGCGGCCCGACATGGGCATAGGGTTTTTCGGTACTACGCTCGGCGAACTGCAATGTCCCCTCAACGGCGCTTGTCGCCCAAGGATCGCTTTTGAGATTGGTCGCAACAGACATAGGTCGGCCTTTCCGATTGTCCGTATCTTCGCGCTGACGACCAATTTTTCGGTGCGGCAAATCGTCAAGGCGCTGCGGGCGCCATGACCCGAAGCTCGCGTTCTGCCAGATATATACAATTTCCAATTCCCATCCATCTAATAGGAAAACTTTGTCGCCGCGTGGCAATTGTGCAGCGTATCCATCGTCGCCAGCGATAGAGTGACGACGCCGACGAAGGCGCGGTGCTGACGGAGCGATCGAATGGCCGATCAACTGGAGGCGAAGGCGATCGCCTTTCCGCATGAGCTCGGCCTCGTGGTGGATGCGCTGGAGGCGGCACGCGCCGACTGGCGGGAAAGCCATGCCCGGCATACCGAACACGGCAGCAAGTTTCCGTCACGCATCGCGCTCAGGCGGATTGTCCGCGAACTGGCGGCGACGCTGTTCCCGTTGCGATCGAACCTGCCCGAAGTGACGGCCGGCAACGAAAATGTCTGGGTCGAACGGACGCTCGAGTCTGTCCTGTCGCAACTGGCGGCGCAGATCGGCCTCGAACTGCGGATTTCCCACCCCGGCATCGAACCGGCGGCCGAGGGCTTCGAGGCAGAGCGGATCATTGGTGCCTTCGCGGCCGCCCTGCCCAATCTCCGGCGATTGCTCGATGCGGATGTCGACGCCAGCTACGAAAACGATCCCGCCGCGCGAAGCGTGGATGAAGTCCTGATCTCCTACCCATCGCTGACCGCGATCATTCACTACCGCGTCGCGCACCTCCTCTATCTGCTCGGCGCGCCGCTGGTCGCGCGGATCATCACCGAGATTGCCCATTCCGAGACAGGGATCGACATTCACCCCGGGGCCGAGATCGGGCGCAGTTTTTTCATCGATCATGGCACCGGCATCGTCATCGGCGAGACGGCCCGGATCGGCGACCGCGTGCGGCTGTTCCAGGGCGTTACGCTGGGCGGCGAGCCGAATGCACCGGGCACGGCGCATTCCGACGATGCCCTGCGCGGGCGGCGACACCCGACGATCGAGGATGATGTGGTGATCTTTGCGGGTGCGGTCATCCTCGGGCCGGTGACGATCGGTGCGCGCTCGCGGATCGGTGGCAATATATGGCTGCGCGGCGACGTCCCGCCGGACAGTCTGGTGGAGCTGTCGCCGCCGTCGATCCGCCGTATCGAGACCGCCGTCGCGTGACGCAGGGCCTCGCCAATGGCCGCGCCCGTGGCGCTTCGGGGCACCTGAGCTATCGTACGCTGCAAGTGCTGGTTTGTAACGGCAAGGGGCGCCTGACGACCATGCAGGAGCTGGTCGCGATCGAGACCGACACTGAGTTGCCGCCAGTAGACCATTCGGGCGAGGAACCACGGATGCGTGAGCCAGCACCTAGCCGGGCCGACCCTTTGCGGTTTTTGTGTCGGGGATGGCCGGGAAGCCGAGTCCAGTGCGCCGATTTTCAACAGATGGAGTAAGGTAGATATGGTCGAGGAAGCGCGCTCCACGTCCGTTCCGTATCGCACTGCGCTGATCGTTGGGACCGGGCCGGGCATCAGCGCCTCGGTCGCCCGCGCGCTGGCGGCGGACGGCGTGAAAGTGGCGGTCGCCGCGCGAAACACCGGCAAACTGGCAGCGCTCGCTGACGAGACCCGCGCGCTGGCGTTCACCGCCGATGCTACCGATCCCGCAGCGGTCGCTCGGTTGTTTGAGCAAGTCGAGGCCGCGATCGGTGTGCCCGATATGGTGCTCTACAATGCCAGCGGCCGGGTCCGCGGGCCCATTGTCGAGCTTGACCCGGAAGAGGTGCGCCGCGCGATCGAGATATCCGCCTGGGGCGGGTTCCTGGTGGTTCAGCAGGCGGCGAAGCGGCTGCTGCCGCTCGGCCGCGGCGCGATCCTGCTGACCGGCGCCACGGCGAGCGTGAAAGGCTTTGCCCAATCCTCGGCGTTTGCAATCGGCAAGTTCGGGTTGCGCGGTCTGGCGCAGAGCGCGGCGCGCGAGCTGGCACCAAAGGGCATCCATGTCGCGCATTTCGTGATCGATGGCGGGGTGCGCAGCGCGACGCGGCCCGACCTCGCCGGCCGCCCCGACGCGACGCTCGACCCCGACGCGATCGCGCAAAGCTATCTCGACGTGCTGCGCCAGCCGCGTAGCGCGTGGAGCTGGGAGATCGAGCTTCGACCATGGGTGGAAAATTTCTGATGCGGCGGCGTCCCGGCGCGTCCCGGCGGCCAGCATGACCGACACGCTGCCGGTAATCGACCTGTCGCGGCTGCTCGCCGGCGAAGATGATGCGGCAACCGCCGCCGCGATCGACCGCGCGGCGCGCGACACCGGCTTTTTCTATCTCGCCGGTCACGGCATCCCGCTCGCGCTGTTCGACGATGTCGAGCAGGTCGCGCGGCGCTTCTTCGCGCTGCCCGAGGCCGACAAAGCGGCGATCGCAATGGCGCGGGGCGGACGCGCGTGGCGCGGCTGGTTCCCACTCGGCGGCGAGCTGACCTCGGGCCGGCCGGACGGCAAGGAAGGGCTGTATCTCGGCGAGGAACTGGGGCCAGACGATCCGCGCGTCGCGGCGCGCTGGCCGCTGCACGGCGCCAATCTTTGGCCGGCCGCCCTGCCCGAGCTGCGCCCGGTGGTCGAGCGCTGGCTGGCAGCGGTAACGCGCGCGGCGCATGCGCTGACCCGTGGCGCCTCGCTAGCACTGGGCTTGCCGGGCGATGAAATTGCGCGCCGCTACACCGCCAGGCCGACACTGCTGTTCCGCCTGTTCCGCTATCCGCCCGGCTGGACGGGCGGCGACGGAGTGGGCGAGCACACCGATTACGGCCTGCTGACGCTGCTCGCGCAGGATCGGCATGGCGGGCTGGAAGTGCGGATCGGCGATGACTGGCTGGCGGTCCCGCCGCGCGAGGGGCTGCTGGTCGTCAATATCGGCGACATGCTCGACCGGCTGACCGGCGGGCGGTGGCGTTCCACCCCGCATCGCGTGGTCAATGCAGGCGATGTCGAGCGCATCTCGTGGCCGTTATTCTTCGATCCCGCCTATGACGCCCGCATCGAGCCGCTGATCGCGCCCGACCCCGCAGACGTGCGCTCAGTGCGCCGCTGGGACGGGATCGACCCCGGTCAGTTCGATGGCAGCTATGGCGACTATCTGTTCCGCAAGGTCGGCGCGGTGTTCCCGCAGCTTGCGCGGACCGAATTGGACTAACCGCGCACAAGCCGCCGGTCCGTCGCCAGCGCAAACCGAGGTTCGCGCCGATCGCCACCGGTTCATTTCCGCGGTCAACGGGATCAGGCTGTTTCAACGGCATGGAGGCGGTATTGATCGACCGGATCGCAGCCAAGTCCCGCGCCGCGAAGATCACCGTCTAAGCGCATTTCGTTGACAAGCGCGTTTCAGCCCCTTCCGGCCAGAGCCCCGAATTATCACCGACGGAGCGTCGCTTGCTGTGGCGCTTCTTGGAAGGTCAGGGACGTGTCCTAACGCGCGAATTTCTCGAGCAATTTCTTGCGACGGGTGGATCGCCTCGAAGCAGTCGCGCGGTTGACGTTGCAATCAGCCGATTGCGCGGGAAACTGGTCGAAAATGACCCTCGTGGCGGAGGGCTTTTCCAAGGTGTTCGGCAGGATGGATATCGCTTTACCGGGCAGTTGGGGGCCGTGGACCCGGAGGAAACAGGCATTTGGTGGCATTCGGATCACCCGTCTTCATGAACGAGCTCGCGAATACGGTTGCGCCTGCGCAAGTTACGTTGACAGGTTGGACTGCACCTGGTTGCCGGAAGCCTGTTGGTTTGAGTCACGCGGACAATATGGTGGCAGCGGGAAGGTGGAATTCGCTTGCCTTACTTCTTTTAACCCTCCCACGACCCGCTCTCGGTATCAGCTGCTTCGCCACTCAGTCTCTGGGTTTGGGCGAGATTTGTCACGCAATGCTTGCGCGAATGTTGCGTCGGCAATGCGCCCCACAATCGGTCATACCGCGGACGCGCGGACAATCCTGAAAGCAGCCCTTCCGCCGGTAGCCGGGCGACGGCTGGAATGAGGTGGAGAGCGGAACGGCGGCTTTTAGTAAGGCGGGACGCCGCAGAAGACATTGTGGAGGCGCCGCCTTTCCCGAAAACGGTCGGATTTTGGGATCGCCCCCGGCTCCTCACAATCCCGGAAATCGAAAAAAATTCATCGAGCGCGTGGATAGCAAGGCATGCCCCACATTCATTGAGGCTTGGCCGTTGCCCTCCGCCACGGCTCCGCAGGCGCTGCTATATAGGCGCGCCAGAAATAGCCCCAAGGCATGACGATCGGCGTCAGTACAATCGCCATCGAACAGGCGACCACGTTACTCCATACGCCTTCGGTCATCTGGCCGGCCGAATAGAGCGGTCCTGCGACAAAAATGAACCACAACGCCTTCCACAGGAATTCGTAGATTACGAGCGGCAGAAGCCTCAGCGGATGAGGGACGCCAAAGAGGGCCATCGGTGCCAACGCACCCAGCAGGGCGTATTGCGCGCCGTTTTCAACACCCCACGCCGGCGAGTGCGATACCAGGTCGGGCCAGAATACCGTAAAAGAACCCGAGGCCATTAGCGCGTAATAAGCACGGAGCATGTTAAGCCGCAGCGGCGACACCAAGGGACCTTCGTGCTCCATTATCCGACTTCTCGCAGCATGGCATAGATGCTCGCCAGCGTCTGGGACTGACGCTCTTGTGTGTCCTCGATGGTCTTCAGAGCGATGCTGATCTGGGAAAGCTGATTGGCGTTACCCGCTATCAGTGCCCTCAAATTGGATTGTTCCGTGATCTTCGCCCGCGCCGCTGCGTAGGACGAGGCGTACTTCATCGCGAATACGATCACTGCTGTTACCGGAAGAACCAGTATCGTCAGCATATATATGCCGGGACTCATCTCTTCATCTCCTTCGCGTCTGTGAGAGTTGCGACAAGTCGCGCGATCAACTCGGGCGACAAAGGTAATTGGAACGGCACAATTTCGTACTGCCTCATGGCCTTTCCGTCTTGGGATAGACTGAGTTCGCTGCAGACAAGTCCGGCAGCTTCAAGCTTTTCCAGGTGCAGGTACAGGAGTGGCCGACTTATGCCGACAAGCCTCGCCAACTCACTGACGTGAGGGCGTTTACCGTCAATCAACGTAGCAACGATGCGTAGTCGATGCGGGTTTGCCAGCGCAATCAGCGCCCGCAACAGATCATCACCGGTGGCTAACTCGCCTTTCATGGCTGTCATATGTCAGAATATTATAACACATGCAAGATATATCCATGGCGCGGCGAACGGCTGGCATCATTTCCGAGAAGGAAGCTACAGCGGGAAAGTCGCTTGGCCGATCGCGCCGATGATCGGGCCGGTCACCTGCGTTTCCAAATCTGTTCCCGATTGTTCTCTCCTGAAATGGCCTGCGGGAGACGGAAAATCGGGAAAGATCGCGCCTGACGAATGCCCGTAATCCGGAGCCCGCATTGCGAGCCTAAGCATGCGGAATTGGGGCACTAGCGCCGCTGGCGAAGGCAAATAACTTGTTGGCAGCAAGGCGCCCTAACAGCAGCCGCTCGACCCCCTTATACTGCAACTGGGATGGTCGGAGCCGCAGACAGCACAGGCTGTCTGCGGTCCGTAATCAGAACCGCAAGCGGATCGCAGCCGTAATGCGCTCCTCCTGTTGGCGCTTGGCGAGCGTCGTTTCAAAGCCCAGCCCAAGCGACACATGGTCGTTGGGTCGCGCGTCGAGCCCGACATTCACTAGCCCGGCGACGGGAGCGAGCCGCGCGCCGTTGATCGTGTAGGTGCCGGTGCCGGTTGGCGCCCCAGTGAACGCCAGCGCGCTCTTGGTATCGAGATCGCCGAACTTATAGGTCACGCCGCCGCCGATATAGGGGACGACTTGCCCGCCGAGCGCATTGAACGCCTTGGAGAGCCGGCCCTCGCCGGTCGCGGCGTAGATGGTCCGCGTCTCCCGCGCTGCCTGGAGCGACAAGCCGCCGATGCCGGTTTCCGTAAACGCATTGCGGGTGACATGCGTCGCGGTGAAGCTGGCTTGCGGCGTGAACACCACGGCGTTGCCGAGCGAAACGCGATAGCCGAACTGGCCGGCCGCCGAATAGCCGCTTGTCTTCGGCGTCGCGGTTGCCGCGCCGATGGCCATTCCGCCAAAGCTCACGCGACGGCTGCTGAAGATATCGCCGCTGAAATAGCTGCCGATTCCGCTCGCATAGAAGCGGCCATTGTCGAACGCGAGATAACCGCCGCCTTGGTAGAGCGTGCCATGATTGCGCGACGAGCGATCCTGAACCTTGGATTCAACGTCACTCACCGCAAAAGCGCCGCCGATGCTCCAATCGCCGCGATTGAGCTCGATGCCTCCGGCGATGCCCGCCGCATAGGTTGCGACCTTGGCCTGGCCCGGCAGCCCCGAGATGAAGCCGTTCTCGCCAAGGCCCTGGAGCCACGCGGTGGCGCCGTTGCTGCGCGGACGCGTCAACCCCGCGGCACCGAAACCGGTGCCCGCGCCGATTGCGGGCAGGCTATTCGCCCTGGCACTTCCGGCAATCTGGGCATCTTGGCTTGCGCCAACGCCAAAGGCGAGGCGGCTGCGGAGCAGGTCACTGAAATCCTGCGCCGCGATCGAGATAGACGAGGTGATGTCGCTGATCGATTCGCCCGATACGCTGTCGAACGTCGCGGCGCGCTGGTCGGGAGCCTGGCTGGCAAGCCCGTTCAGGATCGACGCCCAATTATCCGAAGCTGTGAACGCGCCGCCGTTGAACGCCCCGCCTACCATATATTGGTTGCCGGTGGCGCCGCTGCCCAGGCCGCTCAGCATGTCGATCTGGCGACGCAGTTCCAGGACAACGCTGTTGGGCATAAGATCATAGCGCAAGCGCCATTGCAGGTCCGGATTGTTTAATATCTGCGTGAAGCTGCTGCCGTTGGCGAAGGTGCCGGTCAGCGATCCGCTGCTGATGAGCAGATAGTTCTGCATCACCTTGTAATTGGCGCTGGGCTCGATGCCGCGAGCCACCACGGTGCCACCGGTGAGCATGGTAGCGCCACTAACTGCGATACGATCGGCGGCGAAATTGCCCGCCGAGCCGGCGAGATCGAACGCCAACGTACCGCCCGATACATTCAGGCTGCCGGCGCTGAACCCGGCGATTGGCTGGGTCGAAATGCCGGGCGAAACGGTGCCCGAACTGATGTTGAGGCTGCCCGCGATGCTGGCTGCGCCGATCAGCGTGCCGCCCTGAACATAGACCGACCCGGCGGTCGATCCCGCAAACAGCGTCGTTCCGGCGTTGAGATTGAGCAGCCCGGTCATCGCCAGGTTACTCGCGAGCGTGAAGGTGCCCGTGCCGACCTTGTCGATCGCTCCGCTGCCAGTCACGTTGCCGGCAAAGCCAAAGTCGGTGCTGCCACCAACGGTCAACCTACCGCTGCCGAGCGCGACGGTGCCGTTACCCCACAGCGCACCGATTGCCTGGCTTTGGCTGGCAAGGTTGAAGGTCGCCCCATTGGCGACCTGAACCGTCGCCGTCGAACTCAAGCGGTTCGACGCGCCGAGCGTGAGCGTACCGGCATTGACGCTGACCAACGCCGCCGCCGAGGTGCCATTCACGACCGACGTGCCGCCCAGTTGAAACAGCGTCCCTGCACCGAGATTGGCGTTCACCGTCGCACCGGTCAGCTGATATTGCGCGGCGGTCAGCGTGCCCGTGCCTGCCAGCGTACCGTTGTTGAGGGCGAACAGCCCAACCGTGTTGCTGTTCGCGCCGAGGTTGAGTGTCGCATTGGCACCGACCACGACCGTGGCGGTATTGGCGAGGCGATCGCTCGCGCCCAGAGCAAGCGAGCCGCCGTTGACCATCACATTGGCCGCAGCCGCCGTGCCGTTCAGCGTCGATGTGCCGCCCAGCTGGAACAGATTGCCGGTGCCCAGATTGGCATTAACGGTCGCGCCATTCAGGTCGTATTCGCCCGCCGTCAGCGTACCCGTGCCCGACAGCGTGCCCGCGAGCGCTAGGATTCCCACGGTGTCGCTGTAGCTCAGCAGATCGAACATCGCGCCAGTGCCGACAATCACCGATGAGTTGTCCGCCAGTCGATCGCTGGCACCGAGCCGCAGCGTGCCGCCGCTGACCGTCGTCGCCCCGGTATAGCTGTTGCTGCCAGCCAGCGTGAATACGCCCGAGCCGAGTTTGGTGATACCGCCGCTGCCCGTCGCGGATCCGGCGAAGGTTGCGCTGCTGTTGTCGCCGCCCAGCGTAAGGGTGTTCGCCCCGAGTGAAACCGCGCCACTGCCTGACAGGTTGCCGATCGTCTCGCTGTTGAGCAGCGCCAGCGTGCCGCCACTGTTGACGACCACTGCATTGGAGTCGGCAATCGCCTGACCACCCGACAAAGCGAGCGTGCCGGCGTTGACAGTCGTTGTGCCCGTATAGCTATTAACACCGGCCAGGACGGCCGTGCCCGCCCCGTCAAACACCAAAGGCTGCGCACTGCCGCTTTCCGAAATCTGGCCAGTCAAGGTAGCAACAACCCCGGCATCGACCTTGATATGCGTCGAGTCGTTGACGGTATCCGTAGACGCAAGGACAATGTTGTTAGCGTAGCTACCGGTCGCGCCATATTGGATTGTAGGATCGATCGCGGTGATCGTCCCCGTCCCGAAGGCGCCGGCGCTGGTCGCTCGAATGGTGGCACCGTTGACGTTAATCGCCGCCGCGAGGTTGCTCGTCGCGTTGAATACCAAGGTGCCCGCTGGCGACCCCGTGCCTGCATTGATCTGCGAGATGCCGTTGCCGGTCGCGTCACCCGTCAGCGTCCAGATGCCCGTGCCGGTCTTGGTCACCGTGCCCAGGTTGGCCGACCCCGTCATCGTGAAGGTGCCGGCGGCGCCGTTGGCAAGCGTGCCGTCGCCGCTACCGTCAAGCACCAGCGCGTTGGTGCCGCCGCCGCCGTTCAGCGTGCCGTTCAGCGTCGATCCGGTAAGCAATGTCACCGTATCATTGCCACTGCCGCCGACGAAATTTCCGTTGAGCGTGCCGGCCAGGGTATAACCGTTGGTGCCGGTCGTGCCCGATGCATCGATGCCGCCATTGACGGTCGAACCTGCGTTCAGCGCAACGGTGTATGTCGCGCCGCTTAGCAGAATGCCCGCGCCGCCACCAAAGCCCGAGATAGTGCCACCCGACTGGTTGGTGATCAAGCCGCTACCACCGGAGAGAGTGATGCCGCGACCGCCGCTTACCATGGTGTCGATCGTGCCGCTGTTGGTGATGCTAGTGCCGGCGCCTTCTGAATAAATTGCGCTGGTGGCCGAGCCGACGCTGGAACCTGGCACAAAAACTTCGCGGATTAGCCCCGTGTTGGTGATCGTCGCGCTGGCACCGGCGCCGAAGCCGTAGATGCCGGATTCACCACCGGTCAACGTGCCGTAGTTATTGACGACGCTGTTGGCGCCCGCAAACTCGACCGCATCGCTGACGGTGCCGGTGCCGCTGATCGTGCCGCCAACATTGTTCGTGATGTTCACGGCAGCTTGATAGGTTGAAATCCCCCATACGCCGCCGGAAATCAAACCGCTGTTTGTAACAGTGAGCAGGCCGTAATCGGCTTCGATGGCCTCTTGGAGGGATGTCGGCCCATATGTTCCGTTGCTGCTACCGAAAATCTGACCGCCGCTATTGTTAATGACGGTGCCGCCGTTGCTAAGGTAAACTCCAACGCCCTGGTAGGCCGCGCTGGTCGACCCCTGAACAAAAGCGCCGTTCGAAATACTGCCTGCGCCTATCGTGCCGCTGTTGGTGATCGTGCCGGTTGTGGCCGAAATGCCGCGTGCGTAGCCAGCAACGATTCCGCCGCCATTGTTGGTCAGCGTAAGCGTACCGGTATTGCCGATGCCGTAGCCCAAGCCGTCAGTTGAATGGATTTGGCCGCTATTGGTGATGGTGAAGCTGCCATAGCCCGATATGCCGTTATACCGCGCGACAATCGATCCGGTCGCAAAGTTGTTGACCGTCAGCGCGCCTGAGCCGTTCTGGTTCTCGATCCCAGTATATACATTGCCCTTGATCAAGCCGTAATTGTTGATGGTCAGCAAGCTTGCCGCACGCAAGACGTGGTTGATGCCCGCATTCTGGCCGCTGATAGTCGCTGCCGCGTTAGAGGGGCTGCCGTTGTTGATAACGGTTGTACCCGATGACGTATAAACGCCGATTGCCGCACCGATCGTGCCGTCACCGCCCGTCCCGGTATTGGAGATCGAGCCGAGATTGTTGATTGTTGCGTTCGTGCCCGTTGCGCGCACGCCAAGATATTGGCCGCCTTGGACCAAGCCACCCAAGGCGACGGTAAGGTCGGCGCTCGTGCCGGTCAGGGCCACGGCGCTGTTGGTCGCGCCGCTGCGTGTGCCGCCAATTGTCAGCAGGGCATTGCTGCCATTGACCGACAACTGGCCCGTCGTGGAGATGGTGCCGTTGAGCGTGGTGCGGCCGATAGAGGTGACGTTGATCGAGCCTGCGCCATCGATATTGCCGGCATAAGTACCCGCGCTCGGTTGGTTGAGCTCAAGCGTCGCACCGCTCAGGATATGCGCGTCACCAGCGCCGAGTGACGCAGCATAGGCTTGCAGTGTCCCGGCCTGAATCGTTGTGCCGCCTGAGAAGCTGCTGGTGCCAGTTAGTGCGTACGTGCCGCTACCCTGTTTGACCAGGCCGCCCGTCCCGGTGAAACTGCCACTATACGTGCCGCTCGCGCTAGAGATGGTGAGCGTATTGCCGCCGAGGGTCGTCGTCCCTGTCCCTAGCAGATTGAGGATCGAAACGCCGCCGGTGTGGCCCGAAATGTCGAACGCCGCATTGTTGGTGATCTCGGTTGAACCAAGCGTGCCGTTGCCGCCAAGGGCCAGCATGCCGCCAGATATGGTTGTGCTACCTGTATAGGTGTTGTTGCCGGTCAGGGTCTGGGTGCCGGTGCCGGTCTTGATCAGCACGAGCGTGCTGTTCGGAATGTTGTTGTTCTGCAACGTACCGTCAAATGTTCCCGACCCGTTGTCGACGCCGATCGTCAAGCTGCCGAGGCCGTGATAGCCGTTGCGTATTGTGCCCGTGCCCGTCAGAACGTTGACGTAGATATTGCCCTCAACGCCATCGAACACGGCTCCTGAAGCTACATTGAGATTGGCGAGGTTGCCGGTCCAGAAGCCCTGAACCGATGCGCTGCCGGCGACGTTGCCGCTTTGAATATCGATGAGCCCACCCGAGCCGAGCGTAAAGGTTACCACACCGGCATTGCCCAGCGATACGTAGCCGTTACTCGTACCCGTAAAGCGAATGGTGCCATTGCCCGAATAGGTGCCAGCCTTAATGTAAAGGTCGCCGCCGGTCTGGTTGTCGAACTGCAGTACCGCGCCGGAATTGATTGTAACGCCTCCTGAGCCGAGCGCCGACGCTGTGTTGCTTTCGACGACGGTACCGTTGCTGATCGTCGTCAGCCCCGCATAGTTATTGGCTCCGTTGGTGAGAATTGCGGTGCCAAGACCGTCAAAGATCAGCGGCTGCGCGGTGGCGCCGCTCTGCGTGATCTGGCCGGTGAGAGTCGCGGCGATACCGGAATCGACCTGGATGCGCGTCGGGTCATTGACCGTATCGTTCGAAGCCAGAACGATGTTGTTGCTGTAGGTGCCAGTCGCGCCATATTGGATGGTCGGGTCGATCGCAGTGATCGTGCCGGTGCCAAACGCGCCCGCGCTCGTCGCGCGGATGATGGCGCCGTTGACGCTGATGCCACCGGTTAGGCCAGTGGTTCCGCTGAAGATCAGCATGCCCGCCGGGCTGCCGGTGCCGGCGTTGATCTGCGCGATCCCCGCGCTGGCCGCATTGCCGGCGAGCGTCGCCGTGCCGGACTGATGGGTAAAGAGCTGGAAGTTCGACAGGTTTGAAAGGTCGAGCGTTGCGCTGTTACCTGCTCCCAGCGAGCTATAGAAATTATTTGTACCCCCGCCGGCGTCGATCAGGCCGCCGATCGTACCACCCTGCCAGGTGAAGCTGTCGTTTGCACTCCCAAAGGTCGCCGCTCCCATCGACCCAGTGCTGGCGAGCGTCCAGTTGACCGCACCAGTTGCAAAGGCGCCGCTATAGGCACCCGTCAAGGTACCGGCGAGCGTTACGTTCGTCGTTCCCCCAGCTACCGAGTAGATGCTTCCGGTCGTTGATCCTGCCTGAAGATCGAGCGTGTTGATGGCGGTGCTACCGGAGTTGACCAAGGCAATGGCAACCGCGCCGTTATTTCCTCCGTTACCGGTGATGGATCCACCGCTCCGGTTAGTGATCGACGCGGCACCACCACCGACGTAGATTCCTGTAGCACCTGCCGCGATTGTGCCTGAATTATCGAGCGTTAGCGAGGCGCTGCTGTAAATGCCAATCGCGCTCCCTACTGAGCTGATCGTGCCGGTGTTGGTGACATTGCCCGCCTGCAAGAACTCGATCGCCGAGCCGGCGTTTGCAGTCGAATTGGTGATGGTGCCGTGGTTGACAACGATGCCGTCGCCCGCCTGAATTCGTAGAGCACGGCTGTTCGTGCCGCTCGCGGTCACTGTTGCTCCCGTGCCAACGGTTACAGTAAAGCCTTGGCCAACGGTGTTGATTGCTGCTAACCCTATGCCGCCGCCGGTGACATTCGCATTGACGTTAACCGCGTTGCCGCTGGCCGCACCGCTGACAGCGTATATCCCGGCACCCGATGCGTTGATCGCGGCATTGTTGGTGACGGTGACTGTCCCGGTTCCTGTGCTCTCAGCGTCAACGCCCGTCCGGAAAGCGGTTGTGCCGCCGATCGCGGCACCGACAGTGATCGTCGTTGGTTGATCGGTACCCGCCGTCAAAATACCGGTGCCGGATCCCGAGCTGATCGCATCGATCGTGCCCGTACCGCCGGTTGTAATGGTTGCACCCGCGCCGCCCGTCACGCGGATGCCGATGGGTGCCGTTATGGCCGACTGTGAGTCGACAGCGCCGACGCTATTTGAGGCAGGAGCAAGGTCGATACCAACCTGCGTGGCGCTGATCGATCCGCCAGTCGACTTCACATAGGCATAAAGTTGTCGCGTATCGGTCGTCGACAAATGGACGCCGGTAGCGAAGCCCGAAATGGTTGAGTTTCCAAGATAGGCTTCAGGATTCAGCTGCGCCGAAATGTTGATGCCCGTTACTGCGCTGCCGCTGGCGACAAAATGCTGGGTCAGGTTGTCAGAGTGAAAAGCTACGTATCCGTTTGGGTTGTTGATATTGAACCCATAGCTACCCGTAAACGTTGATCCACCGGTAGTGAAGCTCACGCCCATATTTCCGGGGTTGCTGATCGCAACCGCCGCGCCACCGGTAACAGTAGTGGATATATTGTTGGTGCCGTTTATAGTGACGCCCAATCCATTGCTGCCTGACGGGACTTCGATCGAAAGCGCGTTAACGGTCGGTCCAGTTGTCGTCTGCTGGATGCTAACCCCGTTGACGGTCACGCTTGCGCCGGAGGGAAGGTTGTAACGACGTAGACCGCCACCTGAGCCGGTCTGATCGGTGGTCGACCCACCGCCGCCGACGATGGTCCCGGAGCCGCCCGCAGGTGTTACGGTCTGCGCGGCTACGGGAGTGGCGATCGAAACCCCAACCAGCGCGGTCGATGCCAGCAGGGCATTGCGCAGTATCGCGTCGCGCGCAGCCGCCATAGGCGAAAAAGCAATCCGATGCGATCCAAGCGAACCAAGGCGCTCACCGCCCGCTTTGCGCAGATACGCAACATCACCCGCGTACGCGCCAACGACCGAACCCAACCGCGTCATGTAATGTCCCCCTTGACCCGCCAGGTTTGTGCGGAAATCGCGGCTTGTTAACAGAACAGTTGCCAAGCCATTTGAACGTATGGAGCTCGATTTTGGTACGTATGTTCCTTTCGGGACGTCATCTGGGTCAATCTGTCACAATTCGGTACGCGGGACGCCGTGGTGTCCTGAAATTCTCGGGGCGCTTGCTCAAAGGACCCGACGCGATCCGCTGAAATGCGCAGCATTCGAGAAAGCTCAGCCACACAGCCAGGCCGGCCAGTTTTCGGCCATCGCGATGACCAATCGGCCGCGTAAACCCGCCCTATCGGCGGTTCAACAACGGCTAGCGTTTAGAATGAGGGAAGGCCGACATCTGGTCGCGATCGGCCAACGTCTCTATCCGCTGATCACCCCTGGCCATCCACGCACGATAATCGCGCGGCGGCACCCCAAAACGCGCTCGAAACAGACGGCTGAAATGCGATGCGTCGCTGAAGCCGAAGCGCAATGCAATCGTGCCGATCGGCTCCAGTCGCTCGACATCAGTGAGTGCATCGCGCGCCAGATCAAGCCGTTTCGTGCGAATGTAGGATTGAACGCCGCCATCGCTGCGGAAAGCAACGAACAGATCCTTGCGCGAAACCTTCAGCTCCTCGCAAATGTCGTTGGACGACAAGGGCATGTTCAAGCGGGTTTCAATTAGAGTAATGGCCCGGTTGCGCAGCCGTGATATTCGGTCAGTAAGGGACGGTGACCTGGGACGTCGGCTCTGCACCCCGACCTGAAGCAGGTTCAAGAATGAAAGACCGAGCGGAACTGCGCAGGCCTGATCAAGCGCCGGTAGCGCTTCCCAGCAGTGGCGCGCATGAGCGAGCAGCAGGTCGGCACACGGCCCTGAGATGACCATGCCATGGAGATCTGTTACCGTATTGAACGCGACTAGTGCGATCGATCGTGGCAGGATGAGCGAATAGGTGAGACTGCGTGTCGATGTGTGGCGCGACGGCTGCGTTATATCATGAAAATGGACGTCGCCGGAAACTTGATGAAACTGGCGTTCGCCGAGCACGCCGTGCGCAGAGCCATCCACCATCATGTTAACAATGATCGGATCGAAGTCCGAATGGCGGATGTCCTGAATGCGCCGCTCATACTGCATGCCGGTGATCACGGTACGGAGAAAAGTGACATCCCCGAGCATAGCCATTTGCCACTCAGTGTTGAACGGTTCGGTCGGAGTGGTGCGGAATATCTGTGAGGTGCGTGGCCAACCCCAGTTCAGCCACGTCTCGTAGCGTTCGGCGGGGCTTATTTCGGCAGTCGAGAAATGGGTAATCTTGATGGGGTCGGTACTCATTTCACGCTTTTCCACACATACCTCTTCCAAGCAGCCGCAGTTTCGGTCGTGCCGTCGCCCAAGTCAAATCGACGACGGACCACGCTCCCCGTCAGTTAAGCGGGCAAAAAAATGAACATGCAAAACCGCACCATGCGGCCAACGCCATACTTAGCCAAAAAAGGATAACGAAAACAAATAGCTGCGGCGCGGGTCCATCCTAATCGGCACGTATGTTCTGTTTTTTGGGAACGCAAGCCCAAACTGGCGCTGCCAGCGCCGCGGGAACCAATCGCTCACTACCAACCGTCATCCATTCTACATATCTTCTCGACTACTGCTCAAGTCTGGCCAACAAAACAAGGGTTGGAATGCGTATCGGCCCATCTTGAATGGCTATGGGGATACCCAACCTCTGATCAAGCAGTACGCGAACGGCGGCTTTGCAACCTATACGCGGTTGTTTTGCGGCGAACCGACCGGACCGAAAAGCCGTCACTGTTTTGGTTGAAAATCGAAAGTGACTAGCTGAGCATTGTTAGGTGAACGTGACAGTCTGGCCAGCACTGTTGTTGCTACCGAACCCGTCCGTCTGGTTCCGACATATGCTCTCGTAAGGCCTCCGAACGTGAGAATTGAGAGGCCGGAGGTTGCTCGAATTCGGCCCCGCCAATTTGCTCTGACAACATTGGCCGGATCCATCGCGAGAACATTTCTGCTAATTCTGCCTCTTCAATGCGAGATTGCTACGTGAAGAAAATCCAAGCGCAACTAACAGGAGGCATTTGCTTGGCAGTGCCTTCCGTAGCATCATTAGCCGACAACGCGACGAAAACCTAGGGCAGCTGGTATGTATCCAAACAACAAAATTTTGGTATGGTATGATGGCGGATGCCCCTTGTGTCGACGCGAGGTTGCCTTGATGCGGCGCCTCGATCGACGGCAACGGATCACATTCATCAATGTAGTGTCGTCAACGAACCAAGAATGTCCGGTTGACCGCCAGGAATTATTGTCCCGGTTTCACGCGAGCGAAGAAGGACAATTACTATCTGGGGCCGCCGCGTTCGCGGCAATGTGGCGTGCAATTCCGATCCTCCGGCCGCTCGGATTAGCAGCACGCGTTCCCTTTGTATTGATGACTTTGGAATGGAGCTACCGATTGTTCCTAAAGATACGGCCGAGCCTACAGCGGCTCGCCTATTTACTGGGGGATGACAGCAAGGCGGTGTGACCCCAAGCAATATGGTGAGGGAGTCGCTGAGGCATTGAACCTACGAAATAGACAACGCGGCTCGACTCCATTTTCTCTCGGGCGAAAAATGCCGCCGGGTCTGTCGGCGGATGTTTTTCACCACCGCTCCCGCACGAGCCCTGGTCGGCGATTTTTTCAAAGAGCGTTGGGGCTTCATCTTCGTTCCCTTGTCACTACGACGAAGCCCCAAACCTCATTAAATCACTTGGTCAAATCCGTGCCGTTGGAGGTTGGGCCAGTCGGACTGCGACGAGCCGTTTCATATACGCGATGTCGTTGAACAAGCTGAACAATAGCTAACCAATATGTTCAGTTTGGTGCCAGTCTCATGTAGCTATTTCTCGGTCCGTCTAGAGGCAAACAGGAGAGTATCATGTTGCGTAAGATCATGCTTGCCGCGGCGATGGCCGTTGTCCCCATTACCGCATTGCCGAGCCCTGCCATTGCCCATGACCACGGCTGGTACGACGGCGATGACGATGATGGCTGGGATCATGACCATGGTCATCATTGGGGTCATGCTTATGGTCATTATCGCGATCACGGCTATTATCAGGATCAAGGCTATTATCGCGACTATCGCCCCTATAATCGGTGCCACCGCAACGACACAACGGGCTTGATCCTGGGCGGCGCTGGCGGTGCGCTTATTGGCCGCGCGCTCGATCCAAGAGGCGATCATGCAACCGGTACGATCCTTGGTGCTGGCGCCGGGGCACTGCTCGGTCGCGAAGTCGCCCGCGACAATTGCTATTAGTCCCATGGCGTGCGCGGACCTGACGGCGTTGCCGTCAGGTCCGCCGTCGACGGCCCGAAGACCACCGTTTCGAGCTGAGGCCACGCCGCCAAGCTGAACAGGCCACAACGCTTCATTCAGCTTGGCTTTCGGGAAGGTGAGCTATGCCAATATTCAAGGTAATCGCTCCGTGGTCGAGGAGGTCTTATGCCTAAAATGATTGGTCTGGCTGTAGTCGGGGCATGTGCGTTGGTCGCAAGCGCGGCAAATGCCCAGACCTTCAGTCTCTACATCGGTAATGATGGCGACTATGGATGGCACTATCGCGATGATGGCCTGGTTCAATCCGTATGTTCCGGCGCCCGAGCCCATGCCCTGGAGGCGCGGCTGCGCCATGAAGTCGATGAGGATGAAATCGACGACGACGATGCGGCGCGCATTCACAATGCGATCGATCGCTTGGAAGATAGACAGCGGCATGAATGCTCGGAAGGCGACCGCCGCTCGATTTACGAGATCGCGCAGCGCTATGATGGCATTGGCCAATGGATCGATCGCGAGGCCCATGGTGATGAGCGTCGCTGGTAGCAGTCGACGGATTTGGATCGAGGTCGGCTCAAACCTGATGGGCGGTCAAAACTGGGGAAGTCCGGTTTAGTCGACTTTGATCGGACGAGCTGCCAGTCTGACGCCGGCCCATTTTCCGCCGTTGCAGCATGCCTGGTCTGATCATTGCACAGGATAGGAAGCAGTCAGGTCAGCGGCCCAGCCGAGGCCTGCGTCTCTCAGAAACCGCTCGGTGAATTCGTGAGGACCAACTTCGGCAAGGATGGTGTTGATGCGTCGCTGGCTGGTGGGGTCGGATGCACCGCACAGAGCCAGCGCAATTGGTCCGAGACCGAGTTCGAACACGCGGTTCCCGCGCGCAGATTGGAGGTAATAGTGGCGCTTGGGCGTCGCCCGGCTGATCAGTTCGATCTGGCGGTCGTTGAGGCCGAACCTCGCATAGGCTTCCCGGCCCTGCGGCTCGATCGCACGATCGTTGGGCAAGAGAATTCGGTGCGGGCAGCTCTCGATGATGGCTGGTGCGATGCTGCTGCCGGCGATGTCGGCTAGGCTCTGCGTTGCGAACAGGACCGCGACGTTCTTCTTGCGCAGAGTCTTCAGCCACTCGCGGATGCGCGCGGCGAAGAGCGGATGGTCGAGGAAGATCCAGGCTTCGTCGAGGATCAGCAACGTCGGCCGGCCATCGAACCGTTCTTCGAGGCGGTGGAACAAGTAGGTCAGGACCGGCGCCACGACGCTCGCCTGTCCGAGCAGCGCCTCGGTCTCGAAACACTGGACGTCGGCGAACTCCAGACCGCTCTCGCTTGCGTCGAGAAGCCGGCCGTGCGGGCCGTCGAGTGTGTAGGGCTGGATCGCGGTGCGCAGCGCATTGGACTGGAGCAGCAGGGCCAGCCCCGTCATCGTCCGCTCGGCGGGCGGTGCCGACGCCAAGCTGCCGAGCGCCGACCATACCGCGTCCTTCACCTCGGGCGTGACGATCACTCGCTCGGCATCGAGCAATGCGGCGATCCATTCGGCCGCCCAGCTGCGCTCAGTCGGGTCGTCGATCCGCACTAGGGGCTGAAATGCGAGCGCTCCGTCTGATCCGGCGTCGGCGCCGAGCGCGTGATGGGCGCCGCCCATCGCCAGAACGGCGGCCCGCGCCGAGAAACCCTTGTCGAAGATATAGACCTGAGCGTCGGGGTAGCGCCGGAACTGCAACGCGATCAGAGTCAGCAGCACCGACTTGCCGGCACCGGTAGGGCCGACGACCATCATGTGGCCGACATCACCCACATGCGTGGACAGCCGGAATGGCGTCGATCCGCTGGTCTGAGCAACCAGCAGCGGCGGCCCTTCGAGATGACCGTTGGCGATCGGACCCGCCCAGACCGATGACAGCGGCATCAGATGGGCGAGGTTGAGCGTGTGGACGATCGGCTGGCGGACGTTCGCATAGACATGGCCCGGGATCGATGACAGCCACGCCTCGACCGCGTTCACGCCCTCGCGAAGGCAAGTGAAGCCGAGGCCGCCGACGATCCGCTCGACCTGCCGCATTCTGGTTTCGACGGCCGCGCGGTCCTCGTCACTGACGGTGATGGTCGTGGTCAGAAAGCCGAACGCGACATGATCGCCGCCAAGCGCCTGAAGCGCCAGGTCGGCATCCGCCACCTTGTTGTCGGCGTCGCTGTCGAGCAGTTGCGTCGGCTGGTTATACATGACCTCGCGCAGCAGCGCGGTGACCGACTTGCGCTTGTTGAACCACTGGCGTCGCAGCTTGGTGAGGAGCTTGGTCGCATCGGTCTTATCGAGAGCGACGAACCGCGTGACCCAGCGATAGGCGAAGTCGGCCTCGTTGAGCGCGTCGAGAATGTCGGGCCGGCTGACATTGGGAAAGCCGATGACTGTCAACGTGCGAAGGTGGCGATCACCGAGCATCGGCTCGAGTCCGCCGACCAGCGGCGTGTCCGCCAGCAGCGCGTCAAGGTACATCGGTGTCTCGGGTACCGCGACCCGGTGGTGGCGTGTCGAGATCGTGTCGTGCAGATAGGTCAGCGTCTCCTCGGATGAGAGCGCCCGCACCTCGGGCATGAAGGCTGCGAACAGGTCGAGCGCGCGATCGGTCTCGGCGATGAATGTCCCCAGCGCACCACGCCAGTCACGACCAGCGCTCCCAGCCTCTGGCCGTTCGATCAACGAACGCCCGGCGGCATCGGCGCCGTCGGAGGCGGGCAGCCAGACAAGCGTCAGATGGTAGCGGCTCTCGAAATGCGCCCCATCCGCTTCGAACCGCGCCCGCCGTTCCTCGTCGACGAGCCACGAAGCCGGGTCAGGAAAGCTGCTCGTCGGATAGCCGAGCGCTTCGCGGCGCTCGGCGTCGAAGAACAGCGCCCATCCGGTGCCGAAGCGCTTGAGGACATTGTTGGCGCGAGCGCATGCCGACACCAGCTCGGCTTCGGTCGCGCTCTCGAGATCGGGGCCGCGGAACGACAGCGTCCGCTGGAAGCTGCCGTCCTTGTTGAGGATGACGCCTTCCGCCACCAACGCCGCCCAGGGCAGATGGTCGGCGAGACGATCGGCGCGATGGCGATATTCGGCCAAGCTCAGCATGCGAGATAGCCCTTCTGTCTGAGATGGCGGACGAGAACAGGCGCGAACGACGGGTCGCGCCGGGTCGCGAAGACCGCGATGCTGTGCCCGACCGCCCAGATGACGATCCCCGCGATCCATTGCTGCAAGCCCAGGCCGATCGCGGCGGCAAGCGTGCCGTTGACGATCGCGAGGCCGCGTGGCGCGCCGCCCAGCAGGATGGCAATGCCGAGGCTTGCGTGAATGGGCACCTCGAAGCCGGCGATGTGGCCGTTGTCGCTTCCCTCGCTCACGCGATCAGCGCTCCGCCGCCGAAGCTGAAGAACGACAGGAAGAAGCTCGATGCCGCGAACGCGATCGAGAGGCCGAAAATGATCTGGATCAGCCGCCGGAACCCGCCGGCCGTCTCGCCGAAGGCAAGCGTCAGGCCGGTCGTGATGATGATGATCACCGCGACGATCTTGGCGACGGGCCCTTGCACGGAATCGAGCACCTGCTGGAGCGGCTGCTCCCAAGGCATGCCGGTACCGGCGGCATGCGCGTTGCTGGCGATCACCAGCCCGAGGCCGATGATGGCGGCCCCGAGGAGCCAAGCGCGACGGTCGGGAATACTGATGGCGGTCATGATCGATCTCCTTGGTTGGGGGTCTTGAGAAACTCGGTGAGCGCGTAGGCGCCGGTGTCCGGGTCGAGCGGGCCGACCCGGGCGATGCTGGCGATCCGGCGCTGCGTGCCGCGGCCGGCGATGAACACGACGATGTCGATGGCCTCTGCGATGAGCTGGCGCGGCACGGTGACGACTGCTTCCTGCACCAGCTGTTCGATGCGGTAGAGGGCAGCGGTCGCGCTGTTCGCGTGGACGGTGGCGATCCCACCGGGATGGCCGGTGTTCCACGCCTTCAGCATGTCCAGTGCCTCGGGGCCGCGGACCTCGCCGACGATGATCCGATCCGGCCTGAGCCGCATGGTGGAGCGAACGAGGTCGGTCATCGACACGATTCCCGGGCGCGTGCGCAGCGCGACGGTATCCGGCAGCGGGCATTGCAGCTCGCGCGTGTCCTCGATCAGGATCACCCGCGCATCGACCCACCCCATCTCGGCGAGCAGCGCGTTGGCAAGCGTCGTCTTGCCCGAACTGGTCCCCCCCGCGACAAGGATGTTGCGGCGCTGCGTGATGGCCGCACGCAGGACATCGACGGCGGCCTCGGACATGAGCCCGTCGGCGACATAATCGTCGAGGGTGTGGAGTCGCTCGGCTGGCTTGCGGATCGAAAAGCAAGGGGCCGTCGAGACGGGCGGGAGCACGCCCTCGAAGCGCTCGCCGGCACGGCCCTCGGCATGGGGCGGCAGCTCGGCCGAGATGATCGGGCGGTCGCCATGGATCTCGGCGCGGGCATGTGCCGCGACAAGCCGGATGATGCGCTCGACCTGATCCGGCTCGATCCGGACGCCGGTATCGACCCGACCCTGACCGAGACGATCCAGCCGTAGCGCGCCGTCGGGGTTGACCATGATCTCGACCACCAGCGCGTCGGCAAGCGCCAGGGCGATATCCGGTCCCATGGCGGTCCGCAGCATCGTGCGCCGCCGGTCGCTGGCGATCGAGCCGCTCATCGGTATTGCTCCGGCTGAAGCGTGCGTGTGCCCGCCGCGACCTGGCGGCCGACTTGGGCGACGAAGGCCTCGAACCGCTTGGCCGCCATCGCGCGGCCTGCCTGGTCGCCCTCGGCAAGCGGCGCCTGGATCGAAAGCTCGAACCGGACGAACAGCGCCAGCGTCTCGAGCGTGACATGGCCATCGCGCTCGATGCGGGAGAGCGCACTCGACATCCGGTCGAGCCGCAACCCGAACCGGTCATCGAGCTCGGCGGTGCCGCGGCGATTGAGCCAAGCCGTCACCGCGTCGACGAGGATCGCGGACTTCGATGTGCCGGGCTTGGCGGCCAACACCTCCAGCCGGTCGCTGAGCGGCTTGGGAAGGAACAGCTGGTGGCGGATCTTCTCGACCATGATCAGAAGCCCAGCTGCAGGTCGTCGGGACGCAACGATCCGGAGTCGGCTGCGTAGACGGTGCGCGACACAGTCAGTGACCGGGCCTGGTCCATGGCACGCTTGTCGACGGCGGTATCACTGTCATCGTCGCGGAGGCCGAGCACGTCGGCGGGTGCCAGGTCGACCGGTTTCGCCGGCTCGATCTCGTGGGCGGGGTACCGGACCTGCTCTGGGCCGCCATCTGTGTCTTCGCCGCTCCCTTCCGCGCCCCCGCCCAAGCGCGCGTCGGTTCCACGGACATGATCGCGCCAGTCGACCGGCCGCGCCTGGGGCAGGTCGGGATAACACTCGCCGGTGAGAGCTGGCGGCGGCAGGATGCGTGCCTTGAACGTGCGATCTTCATAGTAGCGCAGCTTCTTGGCGCGCACGGGTGCATGCCCGGCGACGAGCACCAGCTCGTCGGTCGGCGGCAGCTGCATAACCTCGCCCGGCGTCAGCAGTGCCCGCGCGGTCTCCTGTCGACTGACCATGACATGTGCGAGCCATGGCGCCAGCCGGTGACCGGCATAGTTGCGCATTGCGCGCTGCTCGGTCGCGGTGCCGAGTGCGTCCGAGATGCGCTTCGCGGTGCGCTCGTCATTGGTCGCAAACGCGACGCGGACATGGCAATTGTCGAGGATGGCGTTGTGCTCGCCGTAAGCCTTCTCGATCTGGTTGAGGCTTTGCGCGATCAGGAATGCGCGCACCCCATAGCCCGCGAGAAAGGCAAGGCTCGTCTCGAAGAAATCGAGACGCCCCAGCGCGGGGAACTCGTCGAGCATCATCAGCAAGCGATGCCGGCCGGGCTTGGCGCCTTCGCCTGGGTTGGGGGCGTGAAGATGCTCGGTGAGGCGGCGCCCGATCTGGTTGAGGACCAGGCGGATAAGGGGCTTCGTGCGGCTAATGTCGGAGGGCGGCACGACGAGGTAGAGCGACACCGGGTGAGCACCCTCGACCAGGTCGGCGATGCGCCAGTCGGATGCAGCGGTCACCGCCGCCACGGTCGGGTCGCGGTAGAGGCCCAAGAACGACATCGCCGTGGACAGGACGCCGGAACGCTCGTTCTCGCTCTTGTTGAGCAGCTCGCGCGCTGCCGATGCGACGACCGGATGGACAATCGGCGCGTCGGTCGTTCCGAGATGATTGGTCGTCATCATGACGCGGAGCGTCTCGACGAACGATCGCTGCGGGTCGGACAGGAAGGTCGCTACACGCGCGAGCGTCTTGTCGGCGTCGGCATAGAGGATGTGGAGGATTGCGCCGACGAGCAGCGAATGGCTTGTCTTTTCCCAGTGATTGCGTCGGTCCAGCGCACCTTCCGGATCGACGAGGATGTCCGCGATGTTCTGGACGTCGCGCACTTCGTCCGCGCCGCGACGGACTTCGAACAGAGGATTGTACCGCGCGGATCGGGCATCGGTCGGGTTGAACAGCAGGCAGTGCGAGAAGCGCGCACGCCAGCCAGCCGTCAGCTGCCAGTTCTCGCCCTTGATGTCGTGGATGACGGTCGAGCCCGACCAGCCGAGAAGGGTCGGCACTACAAGGCCGACGCCTTTGCCGGACCGCGTCGGCGCGAAGGCCATGACATGCTCCGGGCCGTCGTGGCGGAGATAGCGCTCACGAACGCGACCGAGGAAGATGCCATGGTCGCTGAAGAGTCCAGCGGCTGCCGTCTCGCGGTCAGAGGCCCAGTGTGCCGAGCCGTAGGTCGTGACATTGCGCCGCTGGCGCGCGCGCCACAACGACCCCGCCACTGCCGCCCCACAGCCGATGAAGCCGCTCGCGCCAGCGATCGTGCCGGCCCGGTCGAAGACGTGCGGGGCGTAGGCATCGAAGTGATACCACCACGGGAAGATTGCCCAGGGACGATAGATCGGGACGCCGCCGATAATCGCCCATGGCGATCCGAGCTCGGGCTGGTAGGCGAGCGCGGCGGCTGCCCATTGCGTCGCTGCCCAGATGCCCGCGAGCACGATCGCGAACACGACGATGATCTGGCCGATCAGGAGCTTGGTAGGAGTCATGCGAGCCTCTGCCCGCACTAGGGCGCGAGCGCTGGCCAATTTCTCTTCGATAGGGGATTCGCGTTAGGCCCTGTTTGGTGTCGCTGGATACCCGTCCGAGGTCACAGCGGACAGCTTCCCGCTAGGCGGGTCCAACGACAGCAATTGGGCCGGAGGCGGACTGGCAGCTTCTGGCGCTAGGGCCGGCAGAGCGGACGTTCAGCTTACGGTCCGATATTGGCGCGAGTGGGATGTCCGAAACTGAGGCGCATTGCTGGCGGGCGGCGCACTGTGGAAACGCCACAGTGGCTGGCCGACTTGGTCGATGACTCGGAATACCTTGCGGCGGCCGGATTAAGCCGCGCCGTCGTGTGCCCGGTGATGATGAGCTGGCTCAGTCGCGCTTAGCACCCACGGGCTGGTGCTGATCTACTTCCGGCGTCGCATCGCTGCCGCGAGATACTCCGCGACCGCGCGGACGCGCCGTGTCGCGAAGCGACCGGCGGGCTGCACCAGCGACAGCGGCGGCCCCTCGACGGCCTCGTGGTTCAGGACGGGCACGAGTGCGCCCGCCGCAAGATCGGGCGCGACCGCCAGATCGACCTCCTGGATGATGCCGAGTCCGGCCACCGCGCAGGCGCGGTTCGCACCGCCATCGCCGACAATTACCGAGCGCGTCGGCTCGAACGATCGGGACGCGAATTGCCATGCAAACGGCAGTCCGGTCCGCTGTACGACATAGGTCACGCAGCTGTGGTCTGCGAGATCGTCGATCGTTTGCGGCGCTCCGTGACGCGCCAGGTAGGCGGGCGATCCGCAGGTGACGAAACGCGTCGTCGCCAGTCGTCGTGCGATCAGCCCGCTGTCAGCAAGTTCGCCGAGCCTCAGCGCGAGATCGATACCGTCGCGCACCAGATCGACGGTTTCGTCTGTCAGCCGCAGGTCGATGATGATCTGCGGGTGGCTCAGTCGTAGTTCGGCGAGCAGCGGCGCCAGCACCTGCTGGCCGAGCAGCACTGGTGCGCTGATCCGCACCTCGCCGCGCAGCCCGGCCGCCCCGCCCGCGACCAGATTCTCCGCCTCGGCGATGCGGGCGAGAATGTCCTGCGCGTGGGCGTACAGCTCCTCGCCCTCGGACGTCGGCACGACGCGCCGCGTGGTGCGGGTGAACAGCCGCGTATCGAGCCGCGCCTCCAGCCGCGCGACCGCCTTGGAGACCGCTGCCGTCGTCAGCGTCAGGCGCCGGGCCGCTGCGCTGAAGCTTCGCAGATTGGCCACCGCCGCGAAGACCTCGAGTTCGCCCGAGTCCATCCTATTGTGTCTCTGCAGTTAACAGAGCTTCGACAATATGACGGATTATCGTCAGGCGCCAGCGCGCGCACACCGGCGGCACCGACAACGGAGGTATCAATGACCAACGACCTGACCACTGCCGACCGCCTTGCCATCGCCGACGCGCTTTACCGTCTCGGTGCCGGCATCGACGAGAACAGCGCCGAACTGCTCGAGAGCGCCGTCACCGCCGACTCTGTCATCGATTTCGGCCCCGCCGCGCGGACGATGGGGATCGACTTCCCGGTGCTGACCGGTCGCGACGCGATCGTATCGACGCTGACGGCCACCGTCGGCCTGCTCGACACGACCCATGTCGTCACCAATCCACGCTTTCTGGTCGAGGGCAACCGGGTGGTGCTAAAGGCGATCGTCGAAGCGGCCCACTTCCCCCCGAACGACCATAGCCGCCGCTGCGTGATGAAGAACCGCTACACCGCGGAGATGCGGCAGGAAGGCGGCCTGAGGCGGATCGCCACGCTCGACGTGCAATGCGCCTGGTTTGACGGTGACCCGGCGGTGCTCCTGGGCAAGTGAGCTGAGAAGCGGATCGGCGGGCGACTGCGCCATCCGCCGATCATGCTTCCTCATTAGAGGCAAAGGGTTCGGCCGCAGCGCTGAATGTCGGCTTCTGGGATCGCCGATCCTTTGCTCAGTTGCCCACGACGGTTAACCAGCACCACACAATTTTCTTCGAACGCGGAGTCGCAACAATACGAACACAGAAATTCTCCGCAGCTTTACATCTGGTTCCGATGATTATCGCCCGTCCTTCAGTTCACGAAATCCCCGCCTCGAGCGCGATCCTGACCAAATCGGCGGTCCTTGCGACACCAAGCTTCGCCTTGATCTGGGTGCACGTGTTCGCGATGGTCTTGTAGCCCAGCCCCAGTGCGTCGGCGATCTCGCTGAGACTGCGGCCCTTCGCGAGCTGGCGCATAATCTCGATATCTCGACTGGTCAGCTGCTCCAGCGGCTCCGCACTCGGCACCGGCGCGAAAACGAGCGCTCGCGCCAGTTCGCTTTCGACGTAGCGCTTGCCAGCCGCCACCTGCCGCACCGCCGCCACGAGCTCGTCGGGGGCAATGTTCTTGCTGACGTACCCGCGCGCACCGGCTTCCAGCGCGCGGCTGACATAGATGGTCTCGGCGTGCATGCTCAGCACCAGGATCGAAAGGCCCGGCACAAACGTCAGGAGGCGTTTGAGCAACTCCAGGCCGCCTAGGTCGGGCAGGTTCATATCGAGGAGAACCAGGTCGACGGGTTGGGCGCGGACTATGCCAAGCGCCTCGCGTCCACTGCTTGCCTCGATGATCTGTCCGTCGAACAGACCGCTAAGTAAGCGGCGGAGACCATCGCGTACGATGGCATGATCATCGACAACGAGGATGTTCATTTGTCGGCTGCCGAGGAGAGAGGAATGCGCGCGAGCACCGTCCAGCCTTCCTGCGCACGGTCGATGTCGAGCGTTCCACCAATATTCTGAACCCGCTCGCGCATGCTGGCGATGCCAAGCCCGGTCGTTGGCGCGGTCTTGGGGTTGATCTTTCCGCGGTTCCTTACCCGGACGATCACGGCATCGGCTTGTCCCTTGACCGCGATTGTCAGCGCGAGCGTCTGCGCATGCCTAAGCGCATTTGCGGTCGCTTCCTGAACTACGCGATAAATCACATCGCCAAGTGGTTCGGGCAGATCGCCGTCGAGGAAATCGAACTGGGCAGAAAAAGCCACTTCGGGACGCCGTCTACGCCAAAACGTAACCACGTCATCAAGGGCGGACTTCAGCCCAAGCTCCGACGCCTTGGTCGGGCGCAACCGTGCAATGAGCTCGCGAACCTGTCGCTGCATGTAGCTCACCGCGCTTTGGATCGAATGCACCTGGCCGACGATGCCGTCGTCCTGAACCTCAGCAGCTCTCCGGCCGATCAGCTCGGCATCGAGTGCGACCGCGAACAGATGCGGCCCGATTTCGTCGTGAAGGTCGCGAGCGATCTCGGCGCGTTCTTCGTCCTGGATCGTCAGAAGCTGTGCTTCGAGCGCTCGATTGCGCTCGTCGGCATGGGCAAGGCGCGCCGCCATCGCATTGAAGCCACGCTGCAGGGGGAGAAGCTCTGGCGGGCCCCGCTCGTCGACGCGGCTGCCGAAGTCAGCGTCACCGATCGCATTCAAGCCATAGGCAAGCTCGGCGAGCGGCGACAGCGCGCGACCAATCACCCAATAGATGAGTGCGAGCCCCGCCGCTACCGCCACCGTGGCGATCATCGCTCCGCTGCGGGCGGCAGCCCACAACACCGCCAAATCGCTGGAGGGATTTGGCCGCAATAGGATGCGCCACTCGGCTCGGTTGGGGACCAGCATGGATTTGGTTCCCGGCCATGGCGCGAGCGAGGCTTGGAACCACTCTGGTGTCTGTCGAATAGGCGTTTCCAGGGCCGAGCGTGCCTGAACTCGACCGGATTGATCCGTCATCAGTGCCTGGACGTGGCGGTTGCCATCGAATGTCGCGATCAGTTGGCGAAGGTCGCGATCGGGATGGTCGGAGCGGGGAACATCCTCGAATGACGAGCGAACCGTCTTCTCTGCTCCTTTCAAGGCACCGTCCAGTTCGGCGTGGAGATTCGCGCGCGCGCTCTCCCAAGCGATGCCCAGATAGGTCGTGCCACTGACCAGCAACACCAAGGCGACCAACGCGATGACCCGAGCCCGGAGCGACAACATGTGGCGAGATTAGCACAGGGTTTCGGGATTGCGCCCCGTGCGGTGCAATCGGGAATTTTTCCCGAGAAAATCGGGAATGCGCGCCATGGCGGGGAGACAAGGTATCAAGTCTACGAGCCTGCGAGGAACATCCAAGGGGCTTCCATGCGCTATCGTCATCACCTCATTGCTTCAGCTGCTATGTTGCTCGGGCAGGCTGCGACATCCGCCCATGCGCAGGCGACCGCGACCGCACAGTCCGATCAAACAGCGGCGGGAACCGAGAAAGCCGCCCAGCCCAAAGCGCCTTCCGAGATCGTCATCACCGCACGTCGCCTCGACGAGGCGCGAGCGTCGGTCCAGCCCAGCCTTGGCGCCACCAGCTACTCCATTACAGGCGGTACTATCCAGGCGCTGCCGGGCGGAGAGAACCAACAGCTGAACCAGGTCCTGCTCCAATTACCCGGCGTGGTGCAGGATGGTTTTGGCCAGTTCCACGTTCGAGACGACCACAATAACCTTCAATACCGTATCAACGGCACGATCCTGCCCGAGGGGCTCGCCGTATTCGGCCAGACGCTGTCGCCGAGACTGGTAGATCGGCTCAGCCTGCTGACCGGAGCGCTACCGGCGCAATATGGCCTGCGCACCGCCGGTATTATCGACATCACCACCAAGAGCGGTTTGTTCGACAATGGCGGACAAGTCGGCATCTATGGCGGCAGCTTCGACACCGTCCAGCCAAGTTTCAACTATGGCGGGCACAGCGGCTCGACCAATTTCTTCGTGTCCGGCGACTATCGTCACAGCGCGCGCGGGATTGAGGGGGTCGACTCCTCCGTCATCCCCCTCCACGACAAAACCAACCAATATCAAGCCTTTGCTTATGTCGATCACATCATCGACAACGAAAACCGCATTTCGTTCGTCGGGGGTTATTCGAACCAATGGTTCCAGATTCCCAACCCGCGCGGGCTTAACGCGGCGGTCGACGGCCCCGGCTATAGTGTCGGCGGCCGTACCGCCTTCGCGAGCGAACAGCTCAACGAAACGCAGTTGGAAAAGACCGGCTTCGGCCAGTTTGCATACCTCCACGACGCTGGTCCGCTGACGCTGCAAGCCTCCGCCTTTGCTCGCTATTCCTCGCTTGACTATCGACCCGATGTGCTCGGCGAGCTTCTCTTCAACGGTCAGGCGCAACGCGCCGCGAAGCGGGATTTCACCGTCGGCACCCAACTCGACTTCTCTTATCGGGTCAGCACCGCGCACACGATCCGAGGCGGCGCGCTCATCACTCGTGACCACGGAACCAGCCGCACAACCACCCAGGTTTTTCCGGTCGATAACACTGGCGCGCAAAGCGGTGAGCCGATCGGCATCGTCGATAACGGCGGCGCGACCGAATGGACTTACAGCGCCTATCTCCAGGACGAGTGGCGGCCATTGAAAGGCGTGACCGTCAACTTCGGCGGCCGCTTTGATCATTATGACGGCTACCGATCAGAAAGCCAGTTCAGCCCACGCGTGAACATCGTGTTCCAGCCGGCGACGGGCACCACCATTCATGCCGGTTATGCGCGCTATTTTTCGCCTGCGCCGTTCGAGCTTGTCGCCTCACCGACAATCGCCAAGTTTCTGGGGACGAGCGCGGCGCCGACCAACGTCAACCCCGACGGGACCGTGCCCAACACGACGCCATTCGCCGAGCGCCAGAATTATTTCGATATTGGTTTCCAGCAAGTGCTTGGCGGCGGGATCACCTTCGGCATCGACGCCTTCCATCGCCGCTCGCGCAACCTGATCGACGAAGGCCAGTTCGGTGCGCCGATCATTCTGACGCCCTTCAATTACGCGCGTGGCCGCATTGACGGTGTCGAAGGCAATATCAGCTACAACCATGCCGGCTGGCTGATCTATGGCAACATCGCCTATGCCCGCGCCAAGGGCCTGAACATCGTCTCGAGCGAATTCAACTTCAGCCCCGACGATCTCGCCTATATCCGCAACAACTATATCTTTCTGGATCACGACCAGCGTGTCACCGGATCGGGAGGTATCTTTTACGCATTCACCGGCGGGCTTCAGGGACTGAAGCTGGGCAGCAGCTTCGTCTATGGCTCGGGGCTGCGGCGCGGCCTGACGCTTCCTGACGGCACCAAGGTGCCGAACGGCGCGCATATCCGGCCCTATGCGCAAGTGAACCTCACAGCGAGCTATCGGCTGGCCAAGCCCGGGATCGAATTGCGCTTCGACGTCATCAACGTCGGCGATCATGTCTATGAAATCCGCGACGGGTCGGGCGTTGGTGTGGGCGCGCCCCAATATGGCCCGCGCCGCGGCTTCTTCGTCGGCATTTCTAAAAGCTTGTAGGGGGACAGGGGTGGAGCTCGTCTCCACGCCTGGTTCATTCAGGATAGCCGGGCGATCGTTAAGGCCTGCAAATAGTCTGACGAATGCGCTTACGCCAAGCTGTCAGCCTCCCCTTGCCGCCAGCGCTTGGTATCAATGCGCCTCTATGGTCAGGTGCGCGATCTCATGAACTTGCGCAAGGCGGCGACGAACGGCCGCTCGATCGGCTCCAGTGACGCTTACGATCGCGGCATGCGCTTCAGGACCGACCCGCCAGACGTGAAGATCGGTAATCGAAGCATCGCCGGGACCCTCGACCAACGCGCGTATCTCGCCAGCCACATGATCGTCGGTCGTGTCGAGGAGGACGGCAGCGGTGTCGCGCATGAGACCCAATGACCAGCGAGCGATCACGATCGCGCCGACGATGCCCATGACGGCATCCATCCACACCCAGCCGAGATAGCGCCCGGCGAGCAAGGCGGCGATGGCAAGGACCGAGGTCAGCGCATCGGATAGGACGTGAACATAGACTGATCGCAGGTTGTTGTCGCGGCTGTGTGCGGCGTTGCCGTGATGGTGTTCATGATGGTCATGGCTATGCGAGTGGCCATGGCCAAGTAGCAAGGCGCTGACGATGTTGACTAGCAAGCTCACCAACGCGATCCAGGTCGCGGTGCCAAAATCGACAACGGCGGGTTGAAGCAGTCGTAATACCGACTCGACCCCGATGCCAAGCGCGACCAAACCAAGGACCAGCGCAGAGGCGAACCCGGCGAGGTCGCCGACCTTGCCCGTCCCAAAGCTGAACCGCTGGCTGGCAACGTTGCGTCTCGCAAACGCATAAGCACCGGCGGCCACCGACAGCGCGCCGGCGTGGGTCGCCATGTGGAAGCCGTCGGCGAGCAGCGCCATTGAACCTGTGAAATACCCTGCCGAAATTTCAACGATCATCATCACCGTGGTGAGGACAACAACCCAGAGCGTGCGGCGCGCATTGGCATCATGCGCAACCCCAAGAAAATTGTGGTCGTGGGTGAGCGAAGCGGTATCCAAAACGGTTTCCATGGGGCGTTTCCCTATTTGGCGTAGCGTCGGATCACGGCCAACAATTCGTCGGCACCTTCGGCACGCTCCTCGTCGGTAAGTCCCGCGCGTGACACATGCTGTTCGAGATGTTCGGCGATGATCTCGTCCATCAAGCCGTTCACCGCGCCGCGAATCCCAGCGACCAAGTGAAGTACCTTTGTGCACGAAGCCTCGGCCATAAGCTCCCGCTCAGCCGCCGCCACCTGGCCGGTAATTCTGCGCACACGTGCCACGAGGTCGGCATTGCTGCTCGAAAGATGTCCCATAGGGATACCCCCTACCCCTATGACGCCCATCTAACAAGTCGATATGGCATAGACGTTTCTTATGCCTGGTTCCGCGGTATGCCGATCGAACGATGCCGGTTGCGCCACTTCCTGTGCCACTTCCTTTGCGGCTGCTTTCAGGACGAGGGAATTGGCTTTTCAACGACCGACATTGAGGCGCATAAAGGCCGCGCCAGCAATTGGGTGCCATGGACGCAGATGGCGTCGCACTGATCAAACTAATGTTTGAGCTGATTACGCAGCCGACGCTCGTTTGGAGGTTAACTACCAGACCACCAAGTGGAACTCAGGGCCTGCCATCGCTTCCCAAACATGGGCCTCTCTCTCAGAGAGTGTCTCCCATGGTCTGTCCGCTTGACCCCGGACAGCAGCTAATTTTATCGAGTTGATCCGACCGCCGAAGTTATTTTGCGTCCTGCGAAGCAGATACAACGCGAATGGCAACGGACTTGTTGTCGACCAGATAGCGTCGCGCCGCTGCTTGCAGGTCCTCGGTCGTGATCGACTTCAGAATGTCGGCGCGTTGACGGCGACGGTCCAGCCGTTCCGGCCAGCTCTGCGCGTAATTGACTGAGCCTACCCAGGCTTCGTTCTGGCCATCCGTCCGCGCATAATTCGTCAATATCGGTTCGCGTGCGCGGGTCAGCAGGTCCGCGGCGATCAGCTTGTCGCGGACATCGGCGGCGATTTGGCGGAATGCAGCTTCAACGGGGTCCATGTCCTGCGGCTTCGCCGTGGCGACCAGCGTGAGGTGTCCATAGCCTTCAAAAACCGGCTGGTCATAGGACAGGCCCTGTGGCGTGTAGGTCGCTCCCAGCTTCTGACGGACAATCTCGATCGCCTCTATGTTCATCACTTGCGCCAGCAGGTCGCGCGTGAGGGCGGCTTTCAGGTCGTGATCGTCGGTCGTTGGCCAGCTGATCGAGACAACGCCCTGATCCGGCTGCCCGCTATGACTGAGCGTTACCGTGCCATGTGCCTTGAACGCGATGGGCGCGACAGGCGTGGCCCCGTGCTTGCGGTCTTCGCGCTTGGGCAGCGCGCCCAGCGTCTTCGCCACAGCCGCAATCGCTGCATCCTCGTCAAAGTCACCGACGAGGGACAGCGATACCGGCCCATTGGCGAGCTGTGGCGCCACCGCCGCCTTCATCTGGTCGAAACCGAGCTTCGTGAGAGCATCGGGCGACGGCAATCCTGTCCGGCCGTCACCGCCGGTCAGGACGTAATTGAGCGCGAGTTGCCAGATTTGGGTCGGCTGGGCGGATAGCGCCTTGCTGACCGTCTGCGAGAACGGACCCCATTGCGCGGCCGTCTCGGCGCGGAACCCGGTTGCGCTGAGCCGCGCGGCGAGGAGTTTCAACTGGAGATCGAGATCGCTGGTCGCGACGCTGCCCGCGGCGGTCAGCGCGTCGGGCGCGGCGTTGATCCCCAGCGATACCTGGTGGCCCGCCAGAATGCGGCGCAGCTCGGTCGCATCGTGAGCCTGGAGCCCGTCCTGGGGCAGCAGGATGCCCGCCATCACGAACAGCCCCGGCTGATCTGCGGGGAATGTCGACGCCCCCTGCCCCACATCCATCTCGAAAGCAACCTTGGCAGGTTCCCAATTGGTCTTCTTGAGGTTCAGCTCAAGCCCATTGGCAAACCGCACTGTGCGGATGCCAAGGTCGGCAATCGTCTTGTCGTAAACCACCTGGCCGGCTTGGCCGAAATTGTCGTAGGCGAACGCCTTGGTCGCCGCCTGGGCGGTTGGCGCCACCGCGACTTGCTCGCTCTTGGCAATCAACGCCGCGATCGTCGCCGCCGGATTTTCGATCGGCGTCTTAGCTGATACATGGACCAGCGTCGGTTTGCCCTGCCAAGCGCTCTTGAAGGCGGCGGTGACCGCTTCGGCGGTGATCGAAGACTCGATCGATTTGTAGAAGGCAAGGTCGAAATCCGGGGACGTCGGCACGGCGTTTTCCAGCGAATTGGAAATGAGCCCTTCCGCAATCGCGCCATTCCTTTGGCCATCCTTCTGAGCGGCCGCATTGCTCAGCGCGCTGAGGATGTTCGCCTTAATCTCGTCGATCTCGCCTTTGGCAAAGCCGTAGAGATAAGCGCGCCGCAATTCCTGCTCGCCGATCGCGACTGCATCCTGCCACCGGCCATCCCTGGCGATAAGATAGAGGCCGAAGAGTTGAGCATTGCGCGCCAGATCCTGCCGCGAAAACTGCGCGCCCTGAATAGGGCTGTCCTTTGCGAGCGCGACGGGCTGGAGCCGGTTGGCGACCGCGGTTCCCGCGATCGTCTCGAGGAGTTTCTGCCGCTCCTCCTCGACTGTGTTGGCGGGCGGCGTGTAGGCGCGCGCGCGCTCGAACTGGACGATGTCGGGGATGGCGGGGTCAACAAAGCTGGCGATCGTGGGCGCTGCCGCTTGCGCAACCGGACCGCGATAGTCGCTGCCCGCGGCGCCAGCAGGCTTCCAATCACTGAAGACCGAGATGATCTTCTTCTCGATGCTGGCCGGATCGACATCGCCGACAATAACGAGCGTCGCCTGATCGGGGCGATAATAGGCCTCGTAGAAAGCGCGGAGGCTTTGCGCCGAAATCCTGCGGATCTGGTCCGGGTCGGCGCGTACCGCAAGCGCCAGCCGGTTGCCGGGCAGCTCAGCGGTCAACACATTCTCTAAGCGGCGGCGGTTGGCGTCGTTGCGAAAGCTCGCTTCCGAGACGATCACGCCGCGCTCGCGCTCCACCGCATCGGGTGCGATCGTCAGGTTGCCGGCAATCTCGCGCATGATCAGGAAGCCCGCATCGAGAGTGTCGGGCTTGGCTTTGGGGAGATCGAGCTTGTACGTGGTGTGGTCGAATGCCGTTTCCGCATTGGTGTCCCGCCCGAACGACAGCCCCAGTCGCTCGAGCATCGGCAGGAGCTGGCCGTTGGGAATGTTCTTGGAGCCGTTGAACGCCATATGTTCGACGAAGTGGGCAGCGCCCCGCTCCGCATCGCTCTCGTCCTTGGCGCCACCACGAACGCTGAACCTGATCGACACCTCACCCTTTGGCGCCTCATGCCGCTGGATCGCGTAGCGCATGCCATTGGGCAGCGTGCCGAAGGTGACGTCGGGGTCGGCGGGGAGAGCGGTGCTTGGGATTGCCCAGGTCTGATGCGGCGCGACACCAGATGGTTGAGCTCTAGAGTGTTTAGCTCCAGCATCAGCGATATCGGGCTGGATTAAAGCGACCTTTACTAAAGTCGCTGCAATGCAAAACGATACCATCTTTCGGTAAAAAAACATTTTGCACCCATTACCTAAGGTCCAAGCTGCGTTGCGATTGGACGTTCAATCCGGACACCCCTCAAACTCACTCAGGCACCGTTCCGGAACACGCTTATGGGGGCATCAAACCCGCCAATGCGAATCGTTAGGTCCTACGAATAAGGTTGCTAAGGGGCGAGAGACGGTCAATCGGATCAGAGGACAGAATTAGGTCAATAACGGGTTAAAAGGATTAGCGCAGGGCGCCTTAGAGTTTGCCCAAGTCGGCGGATGGAGTAAACAACACTGTAAGGTCGCATCTGCGCCAAATTTTCTTTTAAAGGAGATCTTAACACGCTCAGCGAACCGGTGTCGCTGCGCGCGTTTGCGGTACAGACAGCCTGCTCACATCGTAAAGCAAGAGCCTAATGGGAATATTAGAGACATAAAGATGCTGCGGGACAACGCCAGCCGGCGGATTGCCGCTTCAGCTAACGCTGACTCGAAAGCCGCCGAGCACCAGACCACCTCAATGCCGGCCTTCGGCGACTACCCGTTCAACGTCAGCTTTCAGATACCTAGACAATTGTTTTGAATGTCCGCGTTTGGGGCGCAAAGCAGTCACGAAATCGTTGGGCCGCTACGGTCTCGCCCGAACCGCCAGTTGACTCCTTCCGCCCGCATTATCCCGCCGACTGATTTTCCGATCTGTCGTTCGAGTACCGGTCGCCATGGCACGAGCGTAAATTCCCGCGAGTGCTCGACGAGCGCAAACCGGCCGCTCGCTAGATCGACGCGCCGGGTCAGCCGCCCCTCCACCGCGCCGCCCATCTTTGCCTCGACGAAGGACTTGCTCAGCTCATCGGCGAGCCGCTCTCCGGCTACGAGCAATTCCCGGCGTTGCAGCAGCATCATCGCGTTGGCGCGCAGCCGCACCTTTCCCCCGTCCACGTCGGCTAGTTCCCGCTCGACCAGCCATTGTCGCCGTGCATCGAGCGCCGAACGCACCTCGCGGCCAAACCCGGCGTCACGCACGGGCAGCCGCGCAGCGGCACCGATTTCCCGGTCCAGCCAGGTTGCGGCATCGGCGGTCTCAAGCTGCGCGATCGGCAGCGCCGACAAGGTCTCGATCTCGACCGGGCGATCACGCAGAGCTCGCATTTCGTAGGCGATCGCCCGGTCGAGATGATCCGCTTGAATGGACCAGGACCCGTCAGCATCGCGCTCGATGCCGATACCCGCGCGCCGCATCATCTCAAGCCGCCGGACATGGGCTTCGGCGAACGCTTGCGTCGCACTGGGGTCATGCCGCAGATGCGCATCGATTGAAGAGCGCCCTCGATTGCCTTGCGCGACCGTGGCGACCGTTCGGTCAACGTCGCGCACGGCGGCGCGGCGCGGCGCGATGCGCACGATCACGCAAAGTTCGACTATAGCTTTGCGCACTACGCGACGCTGATCGACGCCCTGCTCGGGCAGATCGGCGTTGACCGCTATGCCATGTACCTGTTCGATTATGGCGCGCCGGTCGGCTATCGTCTTGCGCTCAAGCACCCCGAACGGGTCAGCGCGCTGATCGTCCAGAACGGCAACGCTTATGAAGAAGGCCTTGGCGCCTTCTGGGATCCGATCAAAGCAGATTGGGCGAAGCGATCGCCGGAGACGCGCGCGGCCCTCTCGGTCCTCGTTGCGCCGGAAACGACCAAGTTCCAATACACCGATGGCATGGAGGATGTGTCACGGATCGATCCCGCCAACTGGCAGCACGATCAGGCCTTGCTCGACCGCCCGGGCAACAAGGATATCCAGCTCGACCTGTTCCGCGATTATGGCAGCAACGTCGCTCTATACCCGCAGTTCCAGGCATTCTTCCGCAAGTATCAGCCACCGACGCTGATCGTCTGGGGTAAGAACGACAAGATCTTTCCCGCGACCGGCGCCGACCCCTATCGCCGCGATCTCCCCAACGCGGAATTCCATCTGCTGAATACCGGCCATTTTGCGCTCGAGGATCAGCTCCACGTTATGGCGCCGATGATCCACGATTTTCTTGATCGGAGCGTCAAGCAATGACCGCGCGCGATGTTCTTGGCGAGGCCGGGGTCGTGCCGCTGGACGGTCAGCAACCGGCACCCCGGCTGATTGTCGACCCGCCATTGCCGGGACCGTTGTCCTTCGGGCGCGTTGTGATCCAGTATCGCGCCGAAAACTTGCGGATCGTGCCCGTGTTCGGCCCCAAGGCGACCGAAGTCAGCCCCCGCATCGGCCACATCCATGTGACCATTAATGATTTGCCTTGGCATTGGGCCGACGCCAGTGGAGAGCCGTTGATCCTCAACGGCTTTCCGCCCGGTTCCCATAAAGTCCTGATCGAGTTGGTCGACGCCAACCACGTGCCGTTCACCAGCGTGGTGACCGCGTTTGTGATCCCCGATGCAATAGCAAGCCATCCCGCTCCTCGAAACGCGATTTGAAAGGCATTGACCATGGCAAAGCTTGAAGGAAAGGTCGCGCTGGTCACCGGCGGTACGTCGGGCATCGGCCTGGCGACCGCCAAGCTCTTTGGAGCCGAGGGCGCACGCGTCATTATCACTGGGCGCCGCAAGCCGGAACTCGATGCCGCTGTCGCAGCGATCCCGGGTGCCAAAGGCTATCAGGTAGATTCCGCCAGCCTTGACCAGCTCGACGATTTGTTCAGCGCAATTGGCGCCGACCATGGCCAGATCCATATCCTGTTCGTCAACGCCGGCGGCGGTGCGCTACTGTCCTTGGCCGAGATGACCGAAGCGCATTTCGACGATACCTATGCGCGCAACGTCAAGGGTGTGGTGTTCACCGTTAACAAAGCGCTGCCGCTGCTTGCCACCGGTGCCTCAGTGATCCTCAACGGCTCGACGTCAGCGGCCAAGGCAACACCCGGCTTCAGCATCTATGCGTCGTCAAAGGCGGCCGTGCATGCCCTGACGCGAAACTGGATGGTCGAATTGAAGGAGCGTGGCATTCGAATCAACACCCTGGTGCCCGGCCCCACCGCGACGCCCGGCCTGCGCGGGCTTGCCGGACCTAATGCCGCGCAGCAACAGGCGCTGCTCGAGCAGGCCGCGCTGGGCGTGCCACTCGGCCGGGTGGGCGACGCCGAAGAGATCGCGCATGCCGCCTTGTTCTTGGCGTCTAACGATTCGAGCTTCATGACCGGCTCTGAACTGTTCGTCGACGGGGGTGAGGGTCACGCCTAGTGCACAAAGCCGGGTCTGCTTTGCGCCTCAATAGCAGCCGTTCGGGCAAATGATCAGCGACCCCAGAAGCGGACATCCAGTGCTGCGGCCCGAACCCCTTTGCCTCCAATCAGTGAAGCTGGATCGGCGGGCAACGCAGGCGCCAGCCAATCCGCATCTCGGCTCACTTGCCCAGGATAACCGCCGGGTCACCATCGAACCAGGCGCACTGCACGTCGAGCGTCGCGGTCCGCCACAGGCCGCCTTCCTGCCGCATCTCCGCGGTGTAGCGGTTCTTCATCACGCAGCGGCGGCTATGGTCGTTCGGGGGGAAGTGGGCCGCTTCGACGATCGCCTTTAGCACCACCCGGTTGCCCTCGACCAGAAAGCGTGGATTGGTGACGACATGGGTCGTGTCGAGCAGGCCGACGGTGGCGGTCAGCGTCGATACGATCGCGTCGCGACCGGTCAGCACCGGGAAGTCGATCCCCATCGTCCGCGCGGCGGGGCCGAAATCGATGGCGGCGTCGGCGGTGACGGCACTCTCGAGCAGTTCGGCGCTGTTCTCGTCGATGCCGGCACCTAGACGGTAAAGCGCGTCGGGGTGCTGTCAGTCTAACGCGAAACGCTCTTTACAGGATGCATAATGCGTGGGTGAGCTGAGCTTCAGCGGGCGAGTGCCTACCACTCGGCGAGCGCAGCGGAGCGGCGTTCGTTGTAAGTTTGTCGGTCAATCAGAGGGCGCTCAAGATTGAAGTGGTTTTGGACGTTGGCATGGACGCTAGCGAACTTCTGTAAGCTCTTCATCCGTCGGAACCGGAGCATCGCTTGCTCCTGTCGCCGGAAGGAAAGTTGGCTGTTCTCCATCCGGTTGTTGGCTCAGCGGCCAACCTCCTGTTTCTCCTCATTACGCAGCTCGGTCATTGCTGCCCGGTACGAGCGCGGGCCATCGGTGGTGATGGCTTCGGGTGAGCGATGGCGCTTCAGCGCCTTCTTCATGAACCTCAGCGCTGCGCCCTAATCACGGCCGTCCGACGTGGCGTTAGCAAATCCCGAAAGCCGCCTTTCGTTCAAATAGCGCGCGGACGGCCGATATCGCGTAGTCAGCTGTGAAAAGCGCGGGCGGGAAGCGGGTCAGATCCACCCGTCACGCCTTTGTCTTCGGCGTATCCTGAAATCCTTCGGTGAAAACGTAGCCGATATGCAGGATCATCATTAGGGTGAGCCCGCCAACCGGGATGGTGAGGGCGGCTCTTGCCGGCTGGTCAAGATGCAAAACTGACGATAGCAACAAGCTGGGGGCAATCAGCGACAGACTAAGAAGCATTCTGATCGCCATCATGATCAGGCGGAGGCGACCCGCCGACGCAGCCGCGGCTTTCAAACGGCTATGATGATCCTTTACCAGCTGCAGCATTGTCACCTCCTCGCACGAACTGCCTACCCGCGGCGGCCGGTGCGAGCCTATCAGACGGGCCTTTGTCGGCAAGCGGGGCGCCAGCGGTCACCATAGGCCAGAGCCGCAGCTGGGTCAGCGATGCGCTCAGAAGCAAGCTGGTAGACGGGCGCGCAGCTTATTCCCAAAGCCTTCATCCCTCAGGTTCCGCGGCCAGTCCCAACTAGCTGAAGCCATCCATCAGGATTTGACCGGAGGCACTGTCCACCATCCCAGGTGCCCCGATATCTGAAGGAGGATCAAACCGCTCGAACGCCTCACCCTTAGAAAGGGTTATAAGGCACAAGTATCTTTTCCATCAGCAACAGCGGAACGGTCACGCCTTCAATCGGTGCTGAGGTAACCTCCTGGACCGGCTGATAGCCTGCTGCTCGGTACAAGGGCACTCCCGACATCGTCGCCATCAGTTCAACCCGCCGGAAGCCGGCAGCGTGAGCAGCAGCTTCGCAGAGACCCAGCAGGAGCTTTCCGACACCACGCCTTGAATAGGCAGGGTCGGTGTACATCGCGCGCACTTTTGCGGCGTCGGTGGCCGGGTCGAGCACTTGGGGGGCACGCTCCACAACGCTGTTATCTCCGCCATATAGGGTTTTGCGAAAGCTCCAGCCGCCGCAGCCAGCCGTTGCGTGCTCGTCTGTGTCTTCAATGACGAAATAGGTCCCGTCGGTAATGAGCTGGCTGTCCAGCCCCATGACCTTATGGCTCGCGGCGACCTGCTCAGGCGTTAAGAATTCATCCTGCAATTGCTCGATTGCGCGATGCATCAGGGCGCGAAGTGCCGCCAGATCTTCCAGGGTAGCGATACGGTGCGTGAAGCCCATGGTCGATCGCCGACCTCAATATCCGGCGGCACTGCCGGTCGGCAATCGGGGATCAATTACCCCCTGGAGCCTTGGAGGCTTGTCGAAACGAACCGGCGGATCAACGAACGTACCGTCCGACGTTTTACCGTCGGGTGCGACATCATTGACGACGATGACCGCGATCTGGTTGCCGTACCCGGTCTTGGCGACCTTATGTCCCATGGCTGACAAGGCCGCGATCGTGTCAGCGCTCAAGGCAAACGGCTCGTAATCGATCCGATCCGGCAGCCACTGATGGTGGATACGCGGCGCATCCACCGCATCGCCCGGCGCCATGCCATAATCGATAATGTTGCGAATAACTTCGAGAACGCCGGTTGGAATCCGGCTGCCACCAGGGGTGCCGATCACCATCGCTAATTTGCCGTTCCGCGTCAGAATCGTCGGCGTCATCGACGATAATGGCCGTTTGCCCGGCTTAATCGCGTTATTTACGCCTTCGACCAGGCCGAACATGTTGGGTACCCCGGGCTTTGACGAGAAATCGTCCATCTCGTCATTGAGCAGAATACCGGTGCCGGCGGCGACAACCCGCGCGCCGAACCAATCGTTCAACGTGTAGGTCAACGAAACCGCGTTGCCTGCCTTATCGACCACGGAAAAATGGGTGGTGCTAACCCCTTCCTTTTCCGTTCCGGGAATTCCGAGGCTAGCTGAAGGCGTGGCGAGCGTCGCGCTAATGCCGCTACGGAGCGATATAGCATAGGCCTTGCTCGTAAAGCGGCTTGTATCGACGGTAACGAAGCTAGGATCGCCAAATTGGGTATTACGGTCATGATAGGCGCGGCGCAGCGCCTCCACTTCATAGTGCACGCTTTGCGCTGAATGCCATCCGAGATCGGCCATTGGGTAGCCTTCGAGCACATTCAACGATTCGCACAGCACCACGCCGCCAGACGATGGTGGCGGCGCGCTGATGATATGCCAGCCACGATAGTCGCACGTAATCGGCTTGCGCTCCAGTGCGCGATATTTGGCAAAGTCGGCAAGCGCCAGGATGCCGCCATGGGCGCGGCTGGCGGCAACAATCTTTTGCCCGATCGGCCCTCTGTAGAACGCATCAGGCCCATTCTTGGCGATCATTGCCAAGCTGTCGCCCAGGTCGGCCTGAACCAGCCGTTCCCCCGCGTGCCATGGTTGGCGGCCGTGAAGGAAGATCGCCGCGCTTGGACCATCAGCGGCGAAATCAGTGGCGCCGGTCGACAGAAAGCGGGCATCGCCATCGTCGAGAACATAGCCGGTCTTGGCCAACGCGATCGCCGGGGCCATCAACTCAGCTCGAGACTTGGTGCCGTACAAGGTCAGGGCGAGGTCCAGCCCGGCGACGGTGCCCGGAATACCGACAGCCTTGTACCCCCTCGTGGACAGGCTAGGAAGGACATTGCCTGCGAGGTCCTGATAGAGATTTGGCGACGCGGCGCCCGGTGCGGTTTCGCGAAAGTCGATGAATGTTTCACGCCCGTCCGCAAGCCGGATCGTCATGAACCCGCCGCCGCCGATATTGCCCGCTTCTGGAAAGGTGACCGCCAAAGCATAAGCAACCGCGACAGCAGCGTCGACCGCGTTGCCGCCATCCTTCAACACAGCGACGCCCGCCTCGCTAGCCAAGCGATGCGCGGAGACGACCATGCCGTTCTGGGCCCCGACGGCAGCCGGCGCGGCGGCCTTCATCGGGGCTGCGAGCGTGAGTGCAGCGCCAAAAAGTGAAACAGCTAGGGTGCGCATATCAGGATCTCGTCAGCGTTGTCTTCGTCACTTTGTGCAGAAGCAGACCGCATCGGTCACCTAAATCTTTGGCGCGAACAAAAAGAAAAGGGGCGACGCGAGCGCCGCCCCTTAGTGATTGTTGGTTCGGCGGCGCGATCAGAACGCGACGCGCACGCGGGCGTACCAGAACCCACCGTTGATGCCGAACGGCCCCCCCGAACGCGGATAGACCTGGCCATCGCCCAGCCCCCCGGTGATGGGGTAGATCGCGTTGAAGCTGCTCGCCGCGATCTTGTCAGGGAATGTATTGAACAGGTTAGTGGCGCCAACCGTCAACGTGTAGTGCGTGCGGAACGTGTAGCTCACGTCGAGGTCCGTCGTGAATTTCGACCCGAACACTTGCGCCGCGGTTACGTTGCCGGCGGCATCCTGAGCGGTCGGATAGTCGACGGCATCCTGCCATTTACCGTAGAAATTCTCACGCCCGTTGATCGTCCACGGACCCGACTGCCAGTTAGCGGTAAAGGTTGCCCGATGGTTCGGCGCGAGGTGCTTGATGTCGATGATCTGCGCGGTGCTGATCACATTGTTGTCGGCACGGCTGACAGTGCTCTTATTGTAATTATAAGCCAGCGTCAGGTTGAGTTTTCCACCACCGAGATCGGTCCGATACGTGCCGACGACGTCGATGCCGCGGGTCAACGTATCGAGACCATTGGTGAAGTAGCTGACATTGCCTCCGGCGCCCACCGAAGCGAGCCCAGGCTGTGCAAGGATGTCGGCCGGCTTTACCGAAAAAGGTTGAGAGACGAAGATGCGGTTGGTCACCTTGATATTGTAATAGTCGACCGTCAGCGTGAAGGCATGGCCGGGGTTGGCGACAAAACCCAATGTCCAGTTGGTAGCCTTTTCCGGCTTGAGCGGCTTGGCCCCGTAATATTGGGCGATCGGACTATCGACCGGGAAGGTGCCGGTTTGCACCTGGTTGCCCGCGATGAAGTTGGTCGTCAGAATCGAGTCATGCGACTGGCCTGGTGACGGCGCATGGAAACCCGTACCGACGCCGCCACGGATCGCCAATCCTTTGAGAATATGATAGATTGCGCTAAACTTGCCGACCGTGGCGCTACCGAAGTTGCTATAGTGCTCGTAACGACCGGCGAGGCCGACCGACAGCGCCTTGATCACATCGGTCTCGAGATCGCCGTAAAAGCCGTAGCTGTCCTGGCTCCACGAGCCTGCAGCCTGTGGGCTAGTGCCGCCATAGCCCGATGCCGCAGGTGACTGCGACGCCGTGCCGGACTGGGAGTAAACGCCAGGCGATACCTGGGTATAGAGGGTCTGCGAAGCAAAAGGTCCGGCGCCATAGGACTGGGTATCACCGGCGGTCAGCTTATAGGTCTCGCGCCGATACTCGCCACCGAACGAGACGGTAAGCGGGCTCGCGAACCCAAGTTCGATAGGATAGGAGAAATCGCCATTGACATCGACTTCCCTCTGGTAAGTCTTACCGAACTTAAAGCTGGTCTGCGACTGGGGGCCGTAGGAAGGTGATAGCGAGTTATACATCGATAGATCGAGCGTGTTCTGACTTAGCGACCCAGACAGATCATATGTAAACCCGCCCGCAGTCTTGCCCTTGTAACCAGCCGTTCCATAAACTTCCTGGGTCACGCCGACAAAGCGCGGTGTGAAACCGGCCGGGTATATGCTGGCGAAGCTGAACGTGTTGTTGTCCTGGACGAAGCCGCCGCTCGGGCAGGTCGGGTTCCCTGTTGGGCAGGGGGTGAGATATATGGGCTTGAACGAGCCGTTGCGTGACAGGGTGTGGCTGACACCGGCGCTGTCGATCACGCCCGTTTGGGTTACCGACGGGCGATAATTGAAGCTCTCATTTGTCTTGGTCCGCGCAATGTTCACGAACAGGTAGAGCTTGCTGCTGTCGGTTACGTCGTAGCCTGCGTTAAGCACGGCTTTATAACCGTGGCTCGGTGATGAACCCCAAATCTGCGCAGGCAATGGATAATTTGGGATCTGGCTGGCAAGGCTGGGGTTCTGCTGCGCGAAGAGCAACGCGGTTGGACGGGTCACGCCACGGCTCGTCTGGCCGTCATCGTCATATTCACCGGTGATGTTGACAAAACCGCGATCCCCGAGCGCCAAGCCGACATTGCCCGCGATCTGGTAGCTGTTGCCATCGCCATTACGATAATATTGGCCGTAGCGTCCGACCAATTCGATCCCGTGATTGGCGTCCCGCAGCCCATAATTCAGCACGCCTGCGATCGCATCTGACCCGTATTGCGCGGTCGCACCGTCGCGCAACACTTGCAGGCTCTTGATAGCGAGCGCGGGTAGCGCCGAAATGTCAGACCCTTGTGCGCCATAGGAAAGGCCGGTGTCACCACCCGAATAAACCTGGACCAACGCGGAACGGTTGTACCGCTTGCCATCCAGCATCACGAGAACTTCGTCGCCGGGCAAACCGCGTAGCGATGGGCTGCGCACGAAGCTCGAGGCGTCCGAAATGGTGTTCTGAGCCACGAAAAAACTCGGCACGATGTTTTTGACCGTGTCGAGCATGTTGGCGCTCGGTTGCGATTTAATCTCCTCGGACCCGATAATGTCAACCGGCGACGCAGAATTGAGCGCGCTGCGGTCCAGACGCCGCGTGCCAATGACAACAATGTCGCTCGGGACAATTGTCGAACCCGCCGCCTGCGGTTGAACAGTTTGCGACGTAGTCTCCTGAGCGGACGCACCAGAAGCGTTTGCCAGCGCAATGACGGTCGCTGAAGCGGCGCACAAAATTTTCACATGGGTCCGATTGAGAAGGGTCATATCATTCTCCCTGAAGGGCCAGTTGGCGTTGACCCAGCCCCCCGGCTCGAGCCCCGCGAACCATTTTGATATGCGGCCGCTTCGGGCCTGCCAATCTGATTTCGCACTTGCGAAGCCTTTATAAGGCGAATTTATGACAAGTGTTGCTTTTATGACATCCTCATTGATCGCAATTTTAAATCGTGTGGGGACTCATCACCGGAAGAAAGGCATTGTTCGATAGCGATCGGCATAATTATCGAATTTTAAGTCCGAAATGAAACAATCATCCCGGTGACCTCCCTCGAATTGTGACCAATGCCTGCCCTCGCCCTCGTCGCCAAATTGCTGAATTATTGTGCGTCGCAACAAAGTCGCCGGGAGCGACGTATAAGGCGGGTTCTGCGACCGTAGAGCCGCGTCCGCTTCCTTAAGTGAATGGTTCGGCGTCAACCTCATCCAGGCCACAACGGGAAGTTCGCCTTGCGCCGATGTGCGAATCCCAACGGACCTCGGCTTCAACGCCGTGCTCGACGATTAAGTCACCGGCGCGCGCAGCCAGATTCTGCTTGCAATGCCGTCAGCCATCAGCACCCTTCCCCGATCCAGACTACCGACAGGAGACGGCAATGAGCTTTACCGGGCGCGAGCTGCGATCGAAGGTCGATCCGGACGGCATCCTCACCTTGTCGCTCGAAGAGGTCGAGATCGGCGATCCGGCGGACGATGAGGTTATCGTTCGCGTCGAAGCCGCGCCGATCAACCCTAGCGATCTGGGTGTGCTGCTCGGTCCCGCGGATCTGTCGAGCCTGAAAACGCGGTCGGATGGCCAACCGGGGCTGTTGCTCGACGTGCCCCAACCGCGGTTGGCCGGCGTCGCGGCTCGGCTTGGCCAGTCGCTGCCGGTCGGTAACGAAGGTGCGGGCACGGTGGTTGCGGCGGGCCGTGACGCAGCTGCTCTCAAGGGTAAGCTCGTGGGGATGATCGGCGGCGGCATGTATGCCGATTATCGCCGCATCAAGGCGCGCGACGTGATACCGCTGCCTGACGGCGCCACCGCCGCCGATGGCGCGTCGATGTTCGTCAACCCGCTCACCGCGCTGGGCTTTGTCGAAACGGCGCGCAGCGAAGGCCACAGCGCGATCGTTCACACCGCCGCCGCGTCGAACCTCGGGCAAATGCTGCAGAAGATCTGCCTCGCCGACGGTATCCCCTTGGTCAACATCGTGCGATCGCAAGAGCAGGTGAACATCCTGCGCGGGATCGGCGCTGAGCATGTGATCAACAGCAAGGACGTGGACTTCCCGGCGCAACTGAGGAGCGCAGTCGAGCAGACCGGCGCGACCATCGCGTTCGACGCGATCGGCGGGGGAACGCTGGGCAGCGACATCCTGCAGGCGATGGAACGCGCGGCAGTTCAGCGCATGTCCGAATATAGCCGATACGGCTCGAACACGTTCAAGCACCTCTATATTTACGGCGGGCTCGATCTTTCGCCGATCGTGCTCAACCGGATCACCTTCGGTTTTGGCTGGAGTGTGTCGGGCTGGCTGCTCTTCCCTTTCCTGCAAAAGGCTGGCCCGGAAACAGCGCAGCGGATGCGCCAGCGCGTGGTCGATGAACTCAAGACCACCTTCGCGAGTAGCTACACCCGGGTCATCGGGCTGACCGAAGCGCTGGAGCCCGACGTGCTGCGCGCCTATGAGCGCAAGGCGACGGGCGAGAAGTTCCTGATCGATCCCACGCAGGGATGATGCCCCAGGTCTCAACCCAGTGCCGCCAGTCTAACACGCACCACACTCTAACCGATGAAGTTGGACCTCTGACGGCGGTTGCCGCGTCGCGGATCATTGCAAGCCTCAAGACGATGCATGGGACGGTCGGCGTGTCGCCCTCAATGTAGTCGGGGTCCCCCGTTGATACCGAATATCGCAAGAACCATTCGACTTCCGCTCAAACCAGAGCGACAGCACCAAGCGTTGAGTCGCGGCGGGTAGGACGCCGCAACACCCCTCGAGGATCGATGATCGCCGGGACTGTGGGCGGTGGGAGCGGCAAAGTGCCGCTCTCCTCGAACACGAGGACCCACCATGGCGAAGCTCAACGATACGCAAGCGATCTTGCTTGGCCTAGCGCGCAAGCCGCAATGGCGCAGTCTGGTCCCACTTACAGGCTTCGCCGAGGCCGAAGGTCGAAAAGGCGCGAAAACTCGCACTTGGTTCACGATCAAGGACCAACCCATCTTCGCTTGGGCGGGGCTTTGGCGGGTCAGCGATGAATGGGGTCCGGTCTATTCCGGCGTCATGACCGACTGCAACGAGACGATCCGGCCTGTTCATGATCGGATGCCCGTCCTCCTCCACCCGGAAGACTATGATCGCTGGCTCAATGGGTCGTTTGACGACGCGCTGGCGTTTCAGGAGCGGCGTTTTCCAGACGAGCTCGTCGAGATCACGCGAACCGACGAACTTTGGGTTAAGCGGGCTGGTGCTGGCCAACCCGAGCAAAAGCAATCCGACCAAGTTTAGGGCTAGCGTTGCGCCCTTGTTGGGGTCGTTCCGCCGCGAACCAACCAGGCCCGAAAGCCGTCATTGAGCGGTTGAAAATTGAGAGTGGTTAGATCGCGATCACATGCGGCACAAACCGATCAAGGTTTGCAGTAATCCGGCCGCCTTCCCGCACGCCCATGCCGACGGCAACGCCATCAACCATCCAGCTGCCGATGATCGGATAATGCCCGTCATGGACGGGGATGTCGAAAAACCCCTGATAGATTGACGGGCCCGCCCATCGGCCATTGTTTTCGGCAAGCGTTTGGCCGTTGCGAACGATCGCAACGTTGCTGCCTTCGCGCCCTAACAGGGGCTTGCGGACAAAGCTATCAGTGGGCGGGGGATGATGCCCAGCCCACAGCAGGTTTGGGTGGCTAGGGAATAGCCGCCACAGGACCGCGAGGATTGCCTTGTTGCTCCAGATCATTTTCCAGATAGGCTCGATCCACAGCGTGCTGCCAGGGTCGGCGGCGATGTTCCGCCCGAACGGCTCGCTGACAAGCCACTCCCAGGGATAGAGCTTGTAAAGCGTGTCGATGTGTCGACCTTCGAGATCGAAGAACCCGCCGTCGGCGCCATCCTTCCATCCGATGTCGCGCATGGTGAGGCGGGTCGCCTCGAGCCCGGCTTCTTTGGCGACGTCCATCATATAGGCCGTCGTCAACGTATCCTCACCTAAGCGGTCAGCGATGTGCGCGAAATGGACATGACGACCGGACAAGCGCGGCGCGATGGCGGCCCACTGGCTTACCAGCGCTTCATGGATGGCATTGAACTGGTCGTGCTCGGGGAAGACGTCTTGTTTCCAGAACCATTGCACGACCGATGCTTCGATCAGCGACGTCGGCGTATCACAATTGAATTCGAACAACTTGATCGTGCCGTTGCCGTCCATGCCGAGGTCAAAGCGACCGTAGTTAAGCGCGGGAGGCTCATGTTCCCATGCTTCAATGATAAGCGGCACACACCAGTCTGGAATGCCGAATTCAGCGAAGCGATGTTCCCGGACAACGTAGTCGCCCGCCGCGAGGAAAAGCCGACCGAGTTCCTCGCTGGCCTGCTCAATCTGGGCAACCTCGTCGCCCGTAAATTGGTAATAGGCACTTTCCGACCAATAGGTCACGCCATCAGCGGTATGCCACAGAAAGCCGAGGTCTTCGAGCCGACGCTCCCAATCCCAGCGTGGCTCTACCTGATGGCGCTGCATGCCAATCCGACCTGCCCCGGCTATTCGCCGGCGCCACCGCCATGACCGCCGCCTTCACCCCCGCCGTCGCCAGTACCGCCAAAACCGCCCCGTGCGATGCCCTCTGCCGGTGCGCTGTAAGCCGTGCCAGCAAGTGGTGCTCGCGATCCGCCAGCAACTTCTTCGCCGACTGCCGGCGCCGATGCAGAGCGATCGATATAGCGCCAGCCACCACCGCCATGCGCGCCACCGCCGCTACTCGTCGAGCAATTGGCATCAGCAATTCGGCGGCCGGTTGGGTCGGTGCATACGCGCCATTGGCCATCGGTCGAAGGAGAGCACCCCGCCGCCAATCCCGCCGAGACGCCGATGAGCGTTACCAACCGACTGCGATCAATAGGCTTCTTCATGCTGACCCCCGCTCGTGTGGACTAATGCTAGAAGCTGGCGGAACGCAAGGCTTATGTCGCCGCCTGCAAAGCCGAAATCTAAGCGCTTCATGCTCAGTCGTTGGAGACAATGCTCCTGTTGCCCGAAAGCGGCAGTCAGTTCGTTATAACGGTGACAGCGGCGCTCGCGGCCCTAGGCGTCGCGCAAGATCCAGGTCAGCGCCGCCTCGAAACAGCGGTCGCGCCCGCTGGCGACGTCGCTTTGGCTCTTGCCGATCAACACATCGGGCAATACTCCGCGATCAGGCTGCGGGGTGCGCGGGAAATTGCCGACGATCGGCAGATCGAACTCCAATCCGGATTCGGGCAACCGCACGAAAAAGAAGCCTGATCCGTTGATCCCGCGCAGATTGCCGCCGCTCTGCTGACCGAACAGGCGGACGAGCCCTGTCTGCTTCGCCTTATGCGCAAATTGAAAGGTCGCCGAGCTGCATGTCGGCCCGATCAGCGCGGCGACCGGCACGGTAAGTCGCGGCGCCTTCGCGGTGATCTTATCGATCTCAGTCGATTCGAGTTCGAAAAAGCCATCGCTGGCCGCGGTCGCGGCTGTGCCAATCGACCGGAAACTGTCATCCCAGGTATCGAGATACGGATCGAGATCGGCTGGCGTTCGACGATAGCGCACCAGCCGCCGATAGGTCGGAAAGTAGAGATCGGCGGGCGCGAGACGCGCGAGGATCGCATCGCCGCAATCATTGCCTCCTTCATTGTCGCGTAGGTCGATAATTAGGCCCTTGGCACCGTTCAGTTGGCCGAGCCGCTCGTCCAGCCATGATTGCCAGTCCCACTTGTTGTTGTACACTACCCAGCTCGGCATTCCAAGAATGGCTACGCCCTTCTCTACGCGCCACGTCCAGATTGGCGCTGATGTGCCGTCGGTCTCGAGCACATGGCGCGTAGCGCGACGTTGGGTTGGGGTGAACGCAACCAGATCGATCTCGTCGCTGCGCCCCGCTGGCGTGCGATAGCGGCACCTGAAGTGGCCCTTCGCCGGCGGCAGCAGTAGCCCCTGAAAGATATCGAATGTTTCGAACCGATCGATGTTGCGCATCGCCATCTGATCGATCCGCTTGCCGTCGTTGCCGCCGTCGGCACGAGCAAAAGCGAGCAGACGGTCCAATAGGTCACCTGCCGCCAAGCCGTTGATCGACACGATCTCCGTGCCGGGTTCGAATAACCCGCTGGCACCGCGATCGGCGCGCACAATCATGCGGCGATCGATCCATTCGAACTCGAACGGCAAGCGCGTTGGCCGTTCGAGCAGTGTGGCAACGACGCTTTTGCTCTGATTATACGGGTTACATTGGGTGTGGCCGCACCGAATCGTCGCGGTAAACGCGGAGAGTGCTAGGAACTGTTCCTCAAGGCTGCTCGCTCCCGCGAATATCCGGCCAAAGCGAGCGAATCGATCACTCAGTTGTTGCGCTGATTGGTAGCGGAGCAGCCCGGGGTGGAGATCAAGCGTGCGACGGACAATCTCTATATCCTGGCGTCGCTGTCCAAGGCCGGGCGCCGCGCGCGCGAACGACATCGTCATAAACGCAGTCGCAGCGCTGGCGACAAGCACGGATCGGCGGGTGATCGGATCGTTCATCAGCTTCGCGTGGCCCGCCGCCGCCGATCCGGTCGCCTCAGATCGCGTCGAGCCGCAGATTTTGCGATGTTGAGCCGTTGCGAAGCCGATAAGCGGACGGGCTGCAGCCGTATCGGGCGCGGAACGCGCGGTTGAAGGTCGCTTTCGAGCTGAAGCCGCAATCGAGTGCGATATCGAGCAGATCGCCCTGTTCGCCGGCACTGAGCCGACGCGCGACATCTTCGCTCCGTAGTCGATTGATCATCGACGAGAAGCTCTCGCCCAGCCCATCGTTGAGCGCTCTTGAAACATAAGAGCTATTGGTCGCCAGAAGGCGAGCCAGCCGAGGAACGCTTAGGCTGGGATCGGTGAACAACCGGTCGCGCTCGATTTGCTCGAGCCAGAGGCGGCCGCGTGTCGCCCAGCCAGTCGTCGGGGCCACCAAGCCGGGCTCGCTCAGCCGGGGGAAAGTCACCGCCGACAATCGCCAGCCCTCGATCCCTAAAAACACTGCGAAGATCGCAATCGCAACATAGAGCCCCATCAGCCGCCGATAACCAAGCGGCGCAATGATGTCCCAGAGGTCATACGTTGCCCAGATTGCGAGAAGCACGAACAAGGCGGCAGCAATGCGATCGATGCCGTTTAGACCATAGCGATGATCGTCGCTTTGCGACCGCTCGAGGCGCGCGCGGTACCGCACGAGCATTCGGCGGCTGCGAACACCGTAAACAGCAAGGCCCACCGCGACGGCTAAGCCCGTGATAACGTCATAGGCGAGCGCCGACCGATCGAGCCAATCGTCCTTGGCCGGCTCTCGCAAGACGATGAACGCGCTCGCTAGATAAAGAAACTGGATGGCGGCGGGCATCAAATGGCGCCAGCCACGGCTCGGCCACTTGCCGTCGATCAGTGCTGCCACATAGAGAAACGCCAGCGGCGCTACGCCGAGGGAAATGGCGAAAGGCGCGAAGCTCAGCCAGTGCCAGCGGTCGTAGAAGCCTGCGAAACCGATCATCCACGGAGTGACAATCCCGGCCAGCACGACGAGTAGAGAGGCAAGCGTACGATTAGCAACTCGGTTCTGCAGCGGTCGGAGCAGTGCCGCAGACAAGAGTAGCAGTTCGACCACCGCCACAAGCAGAATTGCGGTTCTCCAGCCGAACACAAGATTTCCCGTCATTGTTCGACTCTATCCTCAGGACGCATATCGACAAAACGGGGTCCGGCTTGGACTGCTTAGCGCCCTAAATTCTGACATTCGATCTAGTCACTATCATGCCTAAAAACGGATGCTTGTCCTATCTGAGCAGCCGTCCTCAATCGCGATTTCAGCGGCAGTGAACTTGCTGTGGATCGGCTGATTGCACCATGCATGCAGCGCCACCAACAAGATCGACGCGGCCTGCTCCATTCACAGAGACATTTGCTGTTTTGGAAACGTCCGCATAGGCCGATCCCGCGCCCTGGACAGCAATGGTCGCCCTTTCAACCAGCAGCCTCTTGGCATCGATCGATCCCGATCCGCCGACAACATACGTCGCCGTGCGAGCGTTTCCCGATACTGTGATGCCGCCCGCGCCGCCCGTAACAAACTCTGCATTGCGAGCATTAAGCTCCCGGATAACTAGTTTGCCCGCACCGTCGATCGCCGCGGATAAGGTTTCGCCGGTTGATCCATTCAACTCGACATCTGCCGCCCCTTCAACCCGCACGGCGGTGAGCCTGGGGGCAAACACAACGGCATTTACACCGGATCCGGGATTCCAGCTCCAGTGTGAACCTTCGCGAAAACGGATCACCAGTGTGTTATCTTCGACCTCGACGATTGTATCGGCCAGCAAAGCCGATGGCCCGACAAGTTGAACGCGCGATGCCTCGGCGCTGGCTAGAATGGCGACCTTGAATGGTCCGGACACCTTCAGGCTATCGAAGCCCTGAACCGCTACTTTGCGATTGCGGTATGAACTCGGCTGAACCGGGTCATTGGCTTTTGAACCTCTTGAATTCAGCAAACTGTCGACGGGTCTAGATAACGCGCGCCGATGCTCGAACGAAAACGCGATTGCAGCTGCCGCAACTAGGATCACAATCCAGGCTCCAAAATAGGGCACCCGGAAATTCGCGCCGGGGCGACCCGACAAAAGTCGAAAGTCGCCCTGCTCAATCATCCCGATTTCGTTGGGTCCCAAAGGATTTGGGGGTGGCTGTTCCGACTGCTGCAGAATGCGAGCCGCTTCACGACTGCTCGAAACTCCCAGCTGCCGCCGAGCGTCTCGTAGATGTTCATTCACCGTATGAACGGAAATACCCAGTTCACGCCCTGCTGATTTAGCATCGAAACCTCTAAGAAGGAGTCGCAGTATTTCTTTCTGACGTGGGGTGAGACTTTCAACGTCGCTGGCATCCATTAAGCGTTTATCCAACAGCGAACGGACGTTCGCAATGGGAAGAATTGCAGCGAGCTAGCAGCGAGCTAATGGCGGCGCCGACCTTCAAAGAGTTGAACTGGTGCTGTCAGTCTAACGCGAACCGCTCTCTAGACGATGCAAATCGGTCTTTGAGGTTGGCGACCTAGCCGCCGAGCGACTGCCACTCGGCGAGCGCGGCCAAGCGTCGTTCCTTGTAGATTTTACGGCTGACGTGGTGGCGTTCCAGGTTGAAGTGGTTGTGGACATTGGCATGGACCGAGGCGAACTTCTGTAGGCTCATCATCCGCCTGAAACGGAGCATCGCCCTCTCTCGTCGTCGGAAGGACAGATGGCTGTTCTCCACCCGATTATTGGCCCAACGACGAACCTGCTTCTTGTCCTGGTTACCGAGCTCGGTCATCGCTGCCCGATAAGACCGGAGGCCGTCAGTGGTGGTGGCCTCGGGTGAACCGTGGCGCTTCAGCGCCTTCTTCATGAACCTTAGTGCGGCGTCCTTGTCGCGGATCTTGGTGACGTAGCTCTCGAGGATCTCGCCTTCGTGATCGACGGCTCGCCAGAGGTAGACCATCTCGCCATTGAGGTTGGCTTCGCCGCCCTTCGGGTCACGTACATCTCGTCGAGGTGCCAGCGTCGGTGGCGAAATCCGCGCATGCGGCTCACCCTGTGTCGCCGCACATCGCCCTCGAACATGGGATCAAACCGGTTCCACCAGAAGCGCACAGTCTCGTAGGAAATATCGGCGCCTCGCTCGAACAGCAGGTCCTCTATGTTCCGCAGTGACAGCGGGAACCAGATGTCCATCACCAACAAGCGGATCACCTCGGGCGACGAGTTGAACCGACGAAACGGGCTGGTTGGCAACGCTCGAGATTTGCGAGGCATCGGCCGCCGCTAGCAGCTGCCTCGTTCGTCTGACAGGTCCCTCGCCTGCCATAGATCGCCCTACAAGTGCTGGAGCAGAGGCTGGACGAGCGCCGGCAAAGCAGCGCCGCCTGAAGATAAACTATGCCGCATCGAGCCCAAAGTTCATTGCCTATCATTTTAGTAGGAATAGCTTGAGCTGGAAATCGCAGTTTGTCGTTTAAGGCCTGCGACTGTCGATGGGAAAGGGTGGTTTGCAGTCATGCCATATCGCCTCAGCATTCTCGACAAGGCGATCATTCCGGCGAGCCTTGCCCCCGAATTGTCGCTCAAGCGCACGATCGACCTCGTCGTCCGCGCCGAAGAGCTCGGCTATCACCGTTACTGGTTCGCCGAACATCATGGCATGGGCGCACTCGGCAGCTCGGCGCCCGAAGTGCTGGCGGCGTATGCACTGGCCAGGACCGACCGGATCAGGATCGGGTCGGGTGGCGTGATGTTGCAGCATTATGCTCCGTTCAAGGTGGCCGAGACGTTCAATCTGCTGTCGGCGCTGGCGCCGGGGCGCGTCGACCTTGGCATCGGCAAGGCGCCCGGCGGCCTGCCCCGCGCGACGCGGGCGCTGCGCGCCAATCAGGTCGGTGCCGCCCCGCAGGATTTCGCCGACAAGCTGCGCGACCTCAACGCATTCGTCACCCGGACCTTGCCGGAAGATCATGCGCTGGCGGGGGCCTTGGCGAGCCCGGTTCCGGCTGAGGCGCCGCGGCGCATTCTGCTCGGTGCCAGCCCGGACAGTGCCGCGCTGGCGGGCGAGCTCGATTGGGATTTCTGCTATGCGGGCCATTTCGACGGTGATCCGGCGCGCACGGCGCATGCGGTCGACGTCTATCGGCGCGCGACCGGACGGTCGCCGCTTTTGTCGCTCGTCGCCTTCGCCGCCGCCAGCGAAGACGAAGCGCGCCAGCATGTCGGGCCGCTGCGCCTCTACCGCGTGCGGCTTTCGACCGGCGAAAAAGTCAATCTGCCGACGATCGAAGCGGCCGCCGAATTCGCACGACAGTCGGGCGTGGACGATTACACGACCGAGGAAATCATTCCCAACGTTTTGTCAGGCACCGGCGCGCAGATCCGCGCCGCGCTCGATGAGATCCATGCGACGCTCGGAATCGATGAATTCGTGATCGACACGCCCGTTGTCGGCCATGCCGAGCGCCGTTCATCGCTCGAATATCTGGCCGCGGCGGTGTTGCGCGACCCGGCTGTCCGGCAGGCCGAAGCCGCCTGATCGTCTCCGACGCCGCCCTTTGAGATGAAGCGAGACCTGCGATGAGTGACAAATCGATCCCCTTCGGCATCATGCTTCACGGCGCTGGCGGCCACATGCATGCGTGGAAACACCCGAGCAATCCGGCCGACGCCAGCGTCAACCTCGCCTTCCTGACCAACCAGACGCTGAAGGCCGAGGCGAACGGCATCGCCTTCGCGTTCGTGGCTGACGGCTTGTACATCAACGAAAAGTCGATCCCGCATTTCCTCAACCGGTTCGAGCCGATCACCATCCTGTCGGCGCTCGCGACCGCGACCAGCCGCATCGGCCTCGCTGGCACGCTGTCGACGTCGTATAGCGACCCCTTCACCGTCGCGCGTCAGTTCGCCTCGCTCGATCTGATCAGTGGCGGGCGGGCCGGGTGGAATGTCGTCACCTCACCGCTCGAAGGGTCAGGCCGCAACTATGGTCGCGCTCACCCCGATCATGACCTGCGCTACGAAATTGCCGATGAGTATCTGACCGTTACGCAAGGTCTCTGGGATTCCTGGGACGAAGAAGCGTTTCCGCGTGATCGCGACACGGGCACGTTCTTCGATCCGCATCGCTTTCGCCGGCTCGATCACAAAGGACGCTTCTTCCAGGTCGAAGGACCGCTCAACATCCAGCGGTCACCGCAAGGCCAGCCCGTCATCTTCCAAGCGGGCAGTTCGGATGCCGGGATTGGTCTCGCCGGCAAATATGCCGACGCCGTCTTCACCGGGCCGGCGACATTTGACGAAGCAGTCGCGTTCCGCGCGCAGGTCCGCGCCAGCGCCGTCGTCCATGGACGCTCGGCCGATCACGTCAAAATCTTTCCCGGCGCCGCAATCATCACCGGCGCGACTGATGACGAAGCCGAAGCCAAGCTCAGCGCGATCCGCGATCTGCTGACGGTCGAAGACGCGCTCGACTATCTTGGCCGCTTCTTCGATCATCATGATTTCCGCCAATATGACGTCGATGCGCCCTTCCCCGAACTGGGCGATATCGGCAGCAACAGCTTCCGCTCGACGACCGAACGCATCAAGGCCGACGCCCGCGAAAACGGTCGGACGTTGCGCGAGGTGGCGCTCAGATCGGCGACCCCACGGCCCAATTTCATCGGCAGCGGGGAAAAGGTCGCCGATGCGCTAATCCGCTGGATCGACGGGGGGGCTGCCGACGGTTTTATCCTGGGCTTCCCGGTCGCGGCGCAGGGCCTCGATGATTTCATCGCCTATGTCCTGCCGGCGCTCGAAGCCCGCGGCCGCTATAATCGCACGCTGCATGGCACCACGTTGCGCGAGAATCTGGGGCTACCGTTCAAAGTAAGCCGCCATAAATTGGCACCTTCAGCAGCTGTCGATCGGCAATCGGCATGACGGTGCAGGCCGAACTGCTGCACGATGTAGGTCCGGTCCAAGAACGGATCGAGGCATTTGTCGATGACGTCATCGCCGTCCGCCACGAATTCCACCGCCACGCCGAACTGTCGTGGAACGAACATCACACCGCCGCCCGCATCGCCCAATTGCTCGAAGAATGGGGCTATCAGGTAACGACCGGGATCGGCGGTACCGGCGTCGTTGGATCCTTGCGGCGCGGCAGCGGAACCAGGGCGATCGGCATTCGCGCCGACATGGACGCCCTGCCGATCCACGAAGCCTCCGGCCTGCCTTTCGCGAGCGACACGCCGGGGCAGATGCATGCCTGCGGTCATGACGGCCATAGCGCGATCCTGCTCGCGGCCGCGCGCTATCTGGCGCAGCACGGCGACTTTTCCGGGACGATCCACCTGATCTTCCAGCCTGCTGAGGAGCTGGGGCAAGGCGCGCGCGCAATGATCGCGGAAGGATTGTTCGATCGCTTTCCGTGCGATGCGGTGTTCGGGCTGCACAACTGGCCGGGCCTGCCGGCGGGAAAGCTCGGCTTCGTCGACGGACCCGCCATGGCGTCGGTCGATTGGCTCGGCATCCGGATCATCGGCAAGGGCGGGCACGGCGCCGCGCCGCACGAAACGATCGATCCGGTCGTGGTCGCGGCCCATGTCGTCACTGCTTTGCAATCGATCGTCGCGCGCAATGTCGCGCCGCTCGACACCGCCGTCATCACGGTCGGTTCGATCCATGGCGGCGAGGCCGCGAATGTGATTCCCGATTCGGTCGACCTGACGCTCACGACGCGGTCGTTCCGTCCGGCGGTGCGAGAAACGCTGTTGCAGCGTATTCCGGCGCTCGCGCGCGGCATTGCCGCCGGGTTCGGCGCGACCGTCGAGGTCGAGGTAAAGCGCGGCTTTCCGAGCGTCGTCAATCATCCCGCCGAAACCGCCTTTGCTCGGCAAGTCGCGATCGACCTGTTCGGCGACGACGCGCTGATCGCCGACATCGCGCCGCGCACGGCCAGCGAAGACTTTGCCTTCATGCTCGAAGCACGGCCTGGCAGCTTCCTGTTCGTCGGCACGGGCGACGGCGAGCCGCTGCACAGCCCGCGCTACCGGTTCAACGACGATGTCATCGTGCCCGCGGCGTCGTTCTGGGCGCGGCTTGCCGAAACCTGGCTCGTATGAGGACCGGACTATGAGCCTTCGCGACCCAATAGCAGATACTGACGAACTGATCGTGTCTTCCCCGCGCGATCCCCTGGCCAAGCCGTTGCTCGACGCGCTGGTGGTCGAATATGGCACCCGCTATCGAGACTTGGCCGGGCGCGGTGACGGTGCGGCATTTGTCGAAGTCTATGAGCGGTATCCGCCCGAGCTGTTCGAAGCGCCCCGTGGCGGTTTTCTGCTACTGCTGCGCGACGGCAGGCCGATCGCGGGCGGCGGCTTCATGCCGCATGCCGATGCCGGGACGGCCGAATTCAAGCGAATCTGGACTGCCGACGCGTATCGGCGCCAAGGGCTGGCGCGGCGCGTCGTCCTCGCTCTCGAGGAGCTTGCTGTCGATCTGGGCTATACGCGCGTTTACCTGACGACCGGATTTCGTCAGCCCGAAGCCGAAGCGCTCTACCGTCGGCTCGACTACACCGCGCTGTTCGATCCCCATGAAGATCTTGCTGCGCGTTTCACGCTGCCGTTCGAAAAGACGCTGATTGCGGCGCAATCGGCGCGCCACGCATGAATATCGCCGTCACGGGGTTGGAGACCAGGCTCCCGCCGACCGAGCACGCACATCTTCGCATCGTGCCCGCGCGCCATCCGGCTCGGTGGTTCGGAACCGGGATTGCCGCGGTCGTCATCCTAGCGATAGTTTCGTCGCTGGTCGGCAACCCACGCTGGGGCTGGCCCGTGTTTGCGCAATGGTTCCTGTCCGAACCCGTGGTTGTGGGTCTCGGACGAACGTTGTTGCTGACGGTGCTGGGCACCTTGTTCGGGTCGCTGCTGGGGACGGCGCTCGCTTTCGCAAGATTGTCGGGCTCTGCCCTGCTTGGCGGCCTTTCATGGGGCTATATCTGGCTGTTCAGGTCGATCCCGCTGATCGTGCTGCTGCTACTGCTCAACAATCTGGGGTATCTCTACGCCACGATCTCGCTCGGCATCCCGTTGACGACGATCACCTTCGCGTCCTGGTCGACGACCGCGCTGATCAGCCCTTTTGCTGCGGCCGTCATCGGCCTGACGCTCAATCAGGCAGCCTTCTCGTCGGAGATCATTCGTGGCGGCATCCTGTCGGTGGATCACGGCCAGCGCGAGGCGGCCGCCGCGCTTGGCTTGCCGCGGCGGCGCCAGGCCCTGGGGATTATCCTGCCACAGGCAATGCGCAGCATCCTGCCGGCGGGGTTCAACGAGATCATCGGCCTCGCGAAGGGGACGTCGGTCGTCTACATTCTGGCGCTGCCCGAACTTTTCTACACCGTTCAGGTGATTTATCGCCGCAATCTGGACGTCGTGCCGCTGCTGATGGTTGCGACGGTCTGGTATCTCATCATCCTGACCGTGCTGTCCCTGGCGCAACGCCTGATCGAGCAGCGCTTCGCACGCGGCGCCGCCACGACGGCACAACGCGCGGTATCGAAACAGGCAGAGGCCCCTGCTGGTGCCGCCTCGCGCAAGCCTTTCCCGCTGATGCAAGGCGCCGAAGTGGTCATCGACGGCGTTTCGAAAAGCTATGGTCAGAACCGCGTGCTCGACAATGTGTCGCTGCGCCTCGCGTCCGGCAGCGTGACGGCGATCATCGGTCAGTCGGGCTCGGGGAAATCGACGCTGCTGCGAATGATCAACCATCTCGATCGCGTCGATGAAGGGCTGATCACCATCGACAGTGCCTTGATCGGCTATCGACGGCAGGAAAACACGCTATTCGAGTTGCGCGAAGCCGAAATTCTGCAGCGGCGGACAGCGGTCGGCATGGTTTTCCAGCAGTTCAACCTGTTCCCGCATATGACGGTGCTCGACAACATCGTCGAGGCGCCGATCCACGCGCGCCGCGTCCCCCGCGCCGAGGCGGAAGCCGAAGCGCGCGATCTGCTGGCACGCGTTGGGCTGGGCGATAAGGTCGATGCCTATCCGCGCCATCTGTCCGGCGGGCAGCAGCAGCGCGTCGCAATCGTCCGGGCACTGGCGCTACGCCCGAAAGTGCTGCTGTTCGACGAGCCGACATCGGCACTCGATCCGGAGCTGGTCAGCGAAGTGCTGGAGGTCATCAAGGAACTCGCGCATTCGGGGACGACGCTGCTGATCGTCACCCACGAAATGGGCTTTGCCCGCGAAGTTGCCGACACCGTTGTCTTCATGGATCAAGGCCGCATCATCGAGACCGGTACGCCCGAAAGCATTTTCAACCGGCCACGCGAACCGCGCACCGCCGCTTTCCTGTCGAAGGTGCTTTGATGCGCGCGTTGCTCGGACTGTCGATCATTGGGCTGGCACTATCGGGATGCGCCCCGCCGAAGGAAAATGGCGGGCCTGAAACGCTCGCACCGATCCGGTCCGCCAAAGTCCCTGAGGCGACTGCGCTGATCCCGAAGGACTTTCGCTTTGCCGAACCCGGCACCTTTACGGTTGCGATGACGGTCGGCCAGTTGCCGCTCGCCGATTATTCGCAGGACGGCAAGTCGGTCGTCGGCGTCGAACCGGGCTTTGCTCAGCTGGTGGCGGACTCGCTGGGGCTGAAGCTCAGGATCGTGCCCGTCGCCTGGGCCGATTGGCCGCTGGGGCTGACGTCGGGCAAATATGATGCTGTCATGTCGAACGTCACGGTGACCGAGGAACGCAAAGACAAGTTCGATTTCTCGACCTATCGCGACGACAAGCTCGGCATCTACACGCGCGCCGATGGGCCATTGAAATCCGTGTCGAAGCCGGCGGACATCGCTGGGCTGAAGGTGGCTGTCGGCGCCAGTACCAATCAATCGCAAATCCTCGACCGTTGGAACGCTACCAATGTGGCGGCGGGCCGCAAACCCGCCGAACCACAATATTATGACGACGACGGTATCGGTCGACTGGCAGTGCTTTCAGGTCGCGCCGATGTATCGTTCGGTCCCAACGCCACCGCAGGCTATCAGGCGCGAGATGGGCGCACCCGCAAGATCGGCGAAGTCGCGGGGGGCTGGCCTGATACCGCCTATATTGCCGTCACGACACGAAAGGGTTCTGGCTTGGCGGTGGCGATAACGACCGCCCTGAACGCGCAAATCGCCAATGGGACTTACCGAAAGTTGCTCGAACGCTGGAATCTCGTGTCGGAGGGCATTGCCAAGTCGCAGACCAACCCACCAGGGCTACCCCGCAAGTGAACAAACGACGGGTTCCTGGTGCCCGCATCGCGTCGACTGCTGCCGACCCGGCAGCGTCCCTATTCCCATAACCCTCCGCTCGGCGGTCGATACACTCAATCCCTGCTTGGGTAACTTGATCCGAGTAGGAGCTATTTGAGGATTGGCTATTAGCTCTCAAATAGCCAACAACCGCCGTCGATCGATTAGCTTAACCTGGCCCGACAGGTTGTAATTTGAGGTGTACAGGACGTCATCGAAGGTGATTGGTCAGTGGATCTCTTCCAGCTCGACTATCGAGGTCCGCGGTGCATAGGGTCAGCGACGCCTGGCCTCGTGCCATGAATATTGTGGATAAGTATTCTTACTGCTTAGAGCATCTTCACTCGCTCAAAGAAAAACTGTTTTACCCTTAATATCCTACTAATCTAGTAGGAATTATGAAGTTTCGCAAGCGGGGCGATAAAGCGCCTGTCGCTTCAAAAAATGGGGGCATTATGAAATTTACGAAATCGATCGCGTTGACCGGAACAGCGCTGGCGGCCGTTTTTGCCGCGGGCAGCGCCAGCGCCCAAACGCGCAACCCGGCTGCCGATGTGCCCGATACCACTGCAACTGCGCCGGCGGGTAACGACATCATCGTCACCGGTACGCGCGTGACCGGGATTACGGTTGCCGAGAGTGCGACGCCGATCAAGGTTCTCGGCGAAGAAACGCTGAGCCATGTCGGTCAGCCCAACCTCAACCAGGTGCTGACCCAGCTCGTCCCGTCCTTCACGGCGCAGGCGTTCGGTGGCGACACGGCCAATCTCACCCTGTCGGCACGACTGCGTGGCCTCAGCCCTAACCACACCCTGGTGCTCGTGAACGGCAAGCGCCGCCACGGCACGGCCAATCTTGCGGTCCTCAGTGGCCCTTACCAGGGCGCAGCCACGGCTGATCTCGACCTGATTTCACCCAGCTCGATCAAGCGCATCGAAGTGCTGGAGGACGGCGCCGCCGCGCAATATGGGTCGGATGCCATTGCCGGTGTTATCAACATCATCCTGAAGGACGATAACGAGGGTGGCGACGGCTATGCGACCGCCGGGCAAAATTACAAAACGGGCGGCGATACCTATGCTGAAACGGTGCACCTCGCGACCAAAGTCGGCGATAATGGCTTCGTCAACCTCACGCTGTTCCACCGTTTCCACAATTTCACGCAGATCGGCGGGCTCGACCGGCGCGTCACCGATACATCGGGCAACCTGCGCACAACGCTGAGCGCGGCGCAGCAGGCGCTGTATAGCGCGATCCCGGGTTTTCCCGATGTCAACAAGATCAACGGCGACGCGAAATCGAATCTGACCAACTTTCAGTTCAATTCGGGCTACGATTTCGGCGGCGTGCACGCTTACGCGTTTGGGAGCTACAGCAAGCGGAGCGCCAGCGCCTATGAGAATTTGCGTGTCCCCGACCGCATCCTCGGCAATACCCCGCCGAACGGCAGCAGCGGTGTGCTGGGCGCGCCCGGCACGACAATTCCCTTCCCCAACGGATTTAACCCGCGCGAGGCGATCAGCGAAGATGATTACTCCATCACAGGCGGGCTTGAGGGAACAGTCGTTGGCCTGCATTTTGATCTGAGTACGACTTATGGCCAGGATAAAAACCTGATTTCCACACTCGATTCGGCCAATCGGTCGCTGTTCCTCGACACCGGCTTTACCCCCCGCAATTTCTATGACGGCTCGTTCACCGCGACCGAGTTCACGGCAAATGCCGACTTCTCGACCGAGTTCGACATCGGTTTTGCCAAGCCGGTCAACATCGCCTTCGGCGGCGAGTATCGCCGCAACACCTATGCCATCGGCTCAGGCGATCCTGGGTCAATCTACAAGGAAGGCGGCCAATCCTATCCAGGCTTCCGCCCGTCCGATGCGACGACCAATTCGCGCAACAACAAGTCGCTCTACCTGGATATTGCGGCGACACCCGTCGCCGGGCTGAAACTCGATGGCGCCGTAAGGTACGAAAGCTATTCGGATTTCGGCGATAATGTCATCTTCAAGGTAAATGGCCGCTACGACTTTTCGGACGCTTTTGCGCTGCGCGGCACCGTCTCGACCGGCTTCCGTGCACCGACGCTCGCAGAGTCTTTCTACTCGGCGACGAACGTCTCGCCGACTGCCGCCTTCGTCCAGCTGCCGGCCAACTCGGCGGCGGCCAAGCTCATCGGTTTCCAGAATCTGAAGCCGGAAAAATCGACCAATTTCAGCGTGGGGATCGTCGCGCGGCCGCTGCCCAGGTTGACAATTACTCTCGATGCCTATCAGGTTGAAATCAGGGATCGTATCGTCGGTACCGGATCGATCTTCGGCAGTGGCGGCGCAACCAACTTCCCGATCGTCACCGCCGCCATCCTTGCCAATGGCAATGTTCTTGACCCGACCGTGGTTCAAACCGGCATCAATATCTTCACCAACGGCGCCGACACCCGGACCCGCGGTGTCGAACTGACGGCAAGCTATCGGGCATCACTGGGCGATGTCGGCACCGTCAATTTGACCCTCTCCGGCAATTATAACGACACGTCGATCACGCGCCTGGGCGTCGCGCCGGCAACGCTGGGTGGGATCGCGCTTTTTGATCCCGCCTCACAGAGCAATCTCACGACGGCATCGCCCAAAGTAAAGGTTATCGGATCAGCCGCGTTCGATCTCGGCAAGTTTTCCGCGACCGCGCGTGGGACCGTTTTCGGGGTCACGTCCAACTTGACGAGCCCGAATGGCGGCACTTTCTATCTCCAGCGGATCCCGGCAGCGTTCATCGCCGATCTTGAGGTCGGCTACCAGTTGACCAAGGGTATTCAGCTGACGGTCGGCGCGAACAACCTGTTCGACAAGCGCCCGCCCACGGTGCAGCTGGTTCCAGGCACGACCAACTTCACCATTGTCACCGGCAACAACGTTCTTGATGCTCCGCTACCGTTCAGCCCCTATGGCATCAATGGCGGCTATTATTACGGCCGTGTGAGCTTCAAATTCTGATGGACCGCCTGGCCATAGGGTCACCGTGGATCGTGCCGAGGTCGTGCGCAGCGGCATGGTCGAGCGCAATTGGAAGTTGATGGCGTTCGAGGCCGCAGCAAATGCCAACGTCAACAATCGCTTCACCCTCGAACGCCACTTCCGCGATCGAATAAGATTTGCCGGGGATGGGTAAATATTAACTTCGTTAGCCGGCGTCTTTTGACGACGTAGAAAAGGTCAAGCGATCAGGGGGAGTGGATGCGGCTTCGCTTCAGTTGGTTTACCTTCGGCGCCGTGGCTGGGGCCTTGTTTGTTTCGGCGCTGGCCGCACGCGTGATCGCGGGTCCGTCGGCACCCGCGACGATCCAGCAAACCATGGACCACCTTATCGATCCGGCGGCGGATGCGCTTTGGGGTTCGGTCGGCACGATTGAAAGCGCGCGCGGGGAAGAGCGACGGGCTCCGTCGACACGGGCGCAGTGGCGGCAGATTGAACAGCATGCGCGCAACTTGATCGCGGGCGCCACCCTCCTTCAGCAGCCGCGATTGCCGGTGGGGATGAATGGGCACGGCCTGCTCGCCGATGCGGACACGCCAGGCATTCGCACAGCCGCCCAGATCCGTCGCGATATCGACGCCAACCCCGCTCACTTTCGGCAGGCCGCTGAGCGGCTACGCCTCGCCGGTGTCGACGCGCTTGCGGCTGCCCGGGCGCGCAGTCCGCAACGTCTGCTCGCCGCCGGCGCTGCGATCGATGCGGCCTGTGAGGCTTGCCACTCGGCTTACTGGTACCCGCGCACTCCACCGCTGCCGTTGCCTTCACCCGACGCGTTCGGTCGCGGCGGCATCCATCCCTGACCCCTCGAACCTCGGAGCATGATCATGAAGCTGTCGTTTCGCCTCTTCCCGCTAGCGCTGATGGTTGCCGCGCCGGCGCTCGCCCACCATAGCTTTGCTGCGGAATTTGACGGCAATAAGCCGGTCCGCCTTGTCGGGCGCATCACCAAGGTGGAGTGGACCAATCCCCATTCCTATTTCTACCTCGATGTGACCGGCGCCAATGGTCGCGTCACCAACTGGGCGTGCGAGGGCGGCGGCCCTGGCGCGCTGTCGCGGCGCGGCTGGAAGAAGGGCGACATCAAGATCGGCGACACGCTGATCGTCGATGGCTATCTCGCCAAGGATGGCTCGCACACTGTCGATGCCCGCCGCGTCAAGCTGCCTGACGGGCGGTTCGTCTATGGCGGGACGCCGGGTGACGGTGGCCCGGGCGATGGCGATCCGCGCAACCGCTGAGCGCGGCTGGTGCTGCGCGCCTTCAGCCAATGGCTCAACGATCTGCCGCCGTCCCAGGCCTTGGCCGAGAGCGACTGGGCGTTCCCCATTGTCGAGAGCATCCATGTGCTGGCGCTCACCCTGATGGTCGGAACGGTCGCCCTTGTCGACTTGCGCCTGCTGAACCTGGCGTTCCGGCGGGTGCGGGTATCGTCGCTTGCCGGGCAGTTGCTCCCGCTCGCCTGGGCCGGTTTTGCGCTGATGGCGGCGAGCGGCGTCGCGCTGTTCGCATCGGAGGCATCAAAGCTCTACGACAACCCCGCCTTTCGCTTGAAGGTCGTACTGCTGCTGCTCGCCGGGCTCAACCCGCTGATCTTCCATGTCACGACCTACCGGGGCGTGGCGGCGTGGGATCACGCCGTCGCGATCCCGGCACGCGCGCGGTTGGCGGCTGCCGGCTCGTTGACGCTGTGGAGCGCCATCATCATCTGCGGTCGCATGATCGCTTACTTTCATTAGAGGCCACTGGTGATCGAAGCCATCTTCCGCTGGCTCGGCGCCACCCCGATCGGCGGCTTCATGCGCGAATCCACCTGGGGCTTCGCGATCGTTGAGACGATACATCTCCTCGCCCTGGCCGCGCTGGGCGGGGCCGTGCTGGCGATCAACCTCGGTGCGGCGCGGGTCCTGTTCAGGCGCGGGGACGCAGCGGCGGTCGCTACAGGCGCCGCGCCCGTGCTCAGGATCGCCCTCGGTGTCACGATCGTATCGGGAGTCCTGCTCGTCTCCTCGAAGCCGGTCCGCTATTATCTGGATCCCACCTTCCGCGCCAAGATGGTGCTGCTCCTGCTGGCGGCGCTGTCCTCGCTCATCGTTCAGCGCCTTACCGACGAACCGGCGTCCAACGCCGCGCGTGCCGTCGCGCTGCTCTCCCTGGCCCTCTGGCTAGGGGTTGGCGTGTGCGGGCGCATGATCGGATTCCTTTGATGGCCCTCTCTCCTCCTTGCGAAAGGCTTGCCGCATGAAGCACTTCCTGGTCCTGCTACCCCTCACCGCCCTGATCGCGCCGGCGCTTGCCCCGGCCCAGCAGACGGTTCCGCCGAAAGCGCCCGCGCACAAGTCCATTGAGGTGGAAGGCGACGGCGCCTCGCTCATCGGGCGCGAGCCGACCGGGCCCGCCCGACCAACGCCACGCGATGCGGCGGGGCATCCCGATCTCACCGGCTTCTGGAAGCCGATCAAGGACGGCAAGCCCATAGGCAATATCGGTCGCGATCTGCCCGGCTTCCGCTTGCCGCTGACGCCCGAGGGCGAAGCGGCTCTCAAGCACAACCTGACGGAAACGGTCGATCCCGAGGCGCGCTGCATCCTGGGCGGCATCCCGCGCCATGACGCAAGCGGCCTGCCGTTCGAGATCCTGCAAACGCCCAAGCGCCTGGCGTTCCTTTACCTCTATTCTACCCATCGCTTCATCCCCACCGACGGCCGGGAGCGCGATGCAGACCCTGAGCCCCGCTTCTTCGGCAACCCGATTGGAACGTGGCGCGGCGACACGCTCGTAATCGACTCGACGGGATTCAAGGACACCAACATCTGGATTGACGAGAATGCGAACCCGGCCAGCGGCGAGATGCACACGATCGAGGAATGGACCCGGCCTGATGCCGGCCATATCCATCTCGTCCTGACGGTCGACGACAAGCGCTATTACACCCATCCCTTTACCTTTACCCGGACCTGGGTGCTCGGTGGCCCTGGCGAAGGGCTGACCGAATATGCCTGCAACGAAAACAATGTCGACCTGAAGCATCTCGGTCCCGGGCCCGGCGCGATTGGCCCGGACGGCAATCGCGGCGCGGACATTCCCAAGACGCTGCCCGACAACCCGCCCCCACCCGAATTCTACGAGCAGCAGGAAAAGGCGCCGAAGCCGGCTCTCCCCGTTGGCCAGGGTCATGGCGAGGCACCGCATGACAAGCCGAGAGGATGACGCTGCCGCAGCAAGCGCTAAAGAGATAATTGATCCCCGCTTGCCGACCGGCAGTGCCGCCGGATATTGAGGTCGGCGATCGACCATGGGCTTCACGCACCGTATCGCTACCCTGGAAGATCTGGCGGCACTTCGCGCCCTGATGCATCGCGCAATCGAGCAATTGCAGGATGAATTCTTAACGCCTGAGCAGGTCGCCGCGAGCCATAAGGTCATGGGGCTGGACAGCCAGCTCATTACCGACGGGACCTATTTCGTCATTGAAGACACAGACGAGCACGCAACGGCTGGCTGCGGCGGCTGGAGCTTTCGCAAAACCCTATATGGCGGAGATAACAGCGTTGTGGAGCGTGCCCCCCAAGTGCTCGACCCGGCCACCGACGCCGCAAAAGTGCGCGCGATGTACACCGACCCTGCCTATTCAAGGCGTGGTGTCGGAAAGCTCCTGCTGGGTCTCTGCGAAGCTGCTGCTCACGCTGCCGGCTTCCGGCGGGTTGAACTGATGGCGACGATGTCGGGAGTGCCCTTGTACCGAGCAGCAGGCTATCAGCCGGTCCAGGAGGTTACCTCAGCACCGATTGAAGGCGTGACCGTTCCGCTGTTGCTGATGGAAAAGATACTTGTGCCTTATAACCCTTTCTAAGGGTGAGGCGTTCGAGCGGTTTGATCCTCCTTCAGATATCGGGGCACCTCGGATGGTTCTGTCAGACGAACGAGGCAGCTGCTAGCGGCGGCCGATGCCTCGCAAATCTCGAGCGTTGCCAACCAGCCCGTTTCGTCGGTTCAACTCGTCGCCCGAGGTGATCCGCTTGTTGGTGATGGACATCTGGTTCCCGCTGTCACTGCGGAACATAGAGGACCTGCTGTTCGAGCGAGGCGCCGATATTTCCTACGAGACTGTGCGCTTCTGGTGGAACCGGTTTGATCCCATGTTCGAGGGCGATGTGCGGCGACACAGGGTGAGCCGCATGCGCGGATTTCGCCACCGACGCTGGCACCTCGACGAGATGTACGTGACCCGAAGGGCGGCGAAGCCAACCTCAATGGCGAGATGGTCTACCTCTGGCGAGCCGTCGATCACGAAGGCGAGATCCTCGAGAGCTACGTCACCAAGATCCGCGACAAGGACGCCGCACTAAGGTTCATGAAGAAGGCGCTGAAGCGCCACGGTTCACCCGAGGCCACCACCACTGACGGCCTCCGGTCTTATCGGGCAGCGATGACCGAGCTCGGTAACCAGGACAAGAAGCAGGTTCGTCGTTGGGCCAATAATCGGGTGGAGAACAGCCATCTGTCCTTCCGACGACGAGAGAGGGCGATGCTCCGTTTCAGGCGGATGATGAGCCTACAGAAGTTCGCCTCGGTCCATGCCAATGTCCACAACCACTTCAACCTGGAACGCCACCACGTCAGCCGTAAAATCTACAAGGAACGACGCTTGGCCGCGCTCGCCGAGTGGCGGTCTGTGAGTAGCTGAGTCTCATGGCACTTCTGCTAAATGTATCGTGCAAAAAGCGGCCCACGTTAGACTGACAGCTCAAGTATAGACATTGGTCTTCAAGGAGTGAGAGATGTCCATTTCCGGCGGATGCCTGTGCGGCGCAGTCAAGATCGCCATATCCGGCGATCCGCTGGATGTCGTCCAGTGCTGGTGCCGCCAATGCCAGAGACGTGCGTCGGGTGGTCCGACACAAAACGCGATCTTCAAGTCCTGTGACGTGAGCATAACTGGTCCGCTAGCCCGCAACGGCTATATCGCCGCCAGCGGGAATGAGCCTACTAACTGCTTCTGCGTCTCCTGTGGCACGCAAATTTGTGGACTAAGTTCGGCCGCGCCGCACCTGACTGCGATACGCCTTGGCACTCTCAACCAGCCACATGGCCTCTCCCCCCGAACTGCCATCTGGACATGCGAAGCGCCGGCCTGGGCGGAGATTGACCCGACACTAGTACAATTTGCCGAGCAACCACCTGCGCCACCGCCAACGGACCCTTGGGTCGCCAGTTCTCTCCAGTCTCCAAATTCCTAGTCGCGCGTCTCGCAACCCCGTGATTGTCAGCCGGAGCTGCAAGCTAGACCCTGTCTATATACAGAATACTCGAAGCAACGTCAGGCAAGTCATGCCGTAGATCGCCGTAGCCTGAGGACACCGCTTACAAATCGCTGTTGCTTTTGTAATGAGCTGATTGCTCTAACGAGCTAAACCAAACTGCCCAAGTATCAGGTCATTGGTTTGGCTACCGGCATGGACAACAAGGTCGCCGTATACCTTTGGATCAGTAACGCTGTATTCAATCCGCCGATCCATTCGCATCTGTTTACCGAACATATGGTTAGAGTGGCTCCCTCCAAACAATGCGCCACCGATATTACCGAGCATTTGAGCCGTTTCAGCTGTTTTCTGTACGCCAGACGTGATGTTTTTTATTTCTGCAAATGAGCCACCCTCGACCAGGGGCTTATTTATTACCAGTTTCCCCACCTTACCCGATGTATCCATCAACTGTAGCTGGGACCCACGCGGCGAAATAGCGATCTCGGCCTTAACGTTCAGCGATTGGAAGATCCCCGCCCCGCTGCTTTTCGCCGGTTCGGCAAAATCCACGACATATACCACGTTGAGCACAGGGATTTTGGCATTGCGGGCATAGTCATATTGAGCGGTGTAAACATCGCGCACCCCCGCATCCATAAACCGTAACGCCAGCGCCATGTTATCATGGTGTGCCAGCGTCGTAGGCCACCACGCTTGTCCTTCGACACTCTGCTTGTCCTCAAGCGGGACCGTGACCGGATGGCCCTGTTCTTCTGAATGAACCCTTTGATAATAAGGGTTTGCATAGTAACCGGCGGGGTCGGCAACGGTAACCCCTTGATGTGCAAGTTTCGCTTTGAAATCTTCAAAAATCGCATCGGTTACTCGCTGAAAAGTCGAACTGTCGACTCCTGCTAGCTGGCCGATAGCTTTCGACTCATTGTTGTTCGAAAAAAATCCGCCCCCGGAATAGGACACCGTTTTAGTAAGAAATACTACTGTAAACTGCCCCAAGACAACTTGATTCACGCCCTTGAAGCTTTCTAAGTGCTCGCTCCAGATCGGTCCATCGCCGTGGCTGTTTATCTGTTTATTAATCAAATTGCCCAGCGGGCCTGAATATGCGCGTGGCGTGCCCAGTAGGGAGCCGGCAACCGCGGCTAGCGCAAGCAGCTTGTGGATCCTCGATGCCATGGTGTCCCCCGCGATTAACAAGTGCGAGAGCAACTAAGCAGCAACCACCATCGTCACACGTTACAAAAGTCGTTAGGATGCTCAAGAAGTCACGAGATAGTATCGCGCGGCTGTGGCGCCATCATTCTCGACTGTAATCTCGTGTGGTTCCGAATAGACCGGGCGCCAGGCGCAGACTAATATGCCGCGTCTCGCCTCACGGAAGCAGCGCGGCGAAGGACCAGCAACGACGACGCTCAGCCGAGCCAGGCCTTGCGCAAGCGTGACCAATTCCACTCGTGCCGATTGACCTCCCATGAACACCTGTCTCGTCTGGAAGCGCGCATGTGGTGCCAGTTGAAGGAACCGATAACCTGGGCCAGTCATCCGCCCGCGCCACGGTAAGACTCTATACGGTTGAGCGCCCCACTGTACCGCTAAATGTCCCCATTCAACCGCCTTGTCGCCATCGCGAGCAGCCCCAGAGGGATCATTGCCAGAAGTTGCCGCCACAGGATGGGCACCGTGCTCTGCCAGCGCTGCGGCGGCGAGCATCAGGCGTCTTGGATTATGAGCAATCGCTGCCGCGTCCCCAGCAGCGAGAGCCTTCGCAACCTCTGAAATTCTGGACTGGTTGCCTGGACCGATGGGCACTGCCGCCAGCAGTGCGAACCCACTAACGAACGACAAAGCGCGCACCACTCAGTCCTCCCTCGCTCGCTTCCAGCGCGACCGTCAGTCCGTGCCGTTCGGCGATCGCACGTACCAGAGCCAAGCCCAATCCGTGCCCGCCAGGTTGGCTCGTTCGCGTCCCGCTCGCGCCGCGGCGGAACCGTTCGAAAATGTGTGGCGCAAGATCTGATGGAATTCCTGGGCCATCATCCTCGATCACGATCACCGGACCAGGGCTGACCGTCAAGCGAATAAGCCTGCCGCTTGCTGCGTATTTGAGCGCGTTGTCGAGAAGGTTGCCGAGAAGGCTGGCGAGTTGGACGGGAACACCCCGCATCGGGACAGAATGAGCAATGTCCGCCTCGAAAGTAAGCCCCAGGCTTTCTGCGCTCGGCGCGTATAGCTCGACCAGCGAGCGCGCCAGCTCGGCAAGGTCGACCTCGGCAAGACTGTTCATTTCGCCGCGCTGCGCTTCGCTTGCAGCGATGTCGAGCAATGCGTCCAGCATTCGCTGGAGCCCATGGACACGTTTCTCGGCAGCACAAAGCAAAGCCTCGCTTTGAGCGAGTTCGCCAGCCCCTCGAGCCTTCGCGATCAGGGCGCTAATCTGTACGAGAGGCGTGCGTATCTCGTGTGCGATCGTATTCGAAAGATCGCGGCGCGCACCGAGCAATCGCTCGGTACGGTCGAGCAGCGTATTGAGCTGCTCCGCTAAGGAGTCAATCTCGTCTCCTGGTTTCGCAACTATAGCGCGCGGGCCCTGGCCGTCGGCTCCAAAACGCGCGAACACCATATTGATAGCTGCGATCCTGCGATTCAAGCCGGCTGCAGCAAGATGACCGATCGCGTAGGCAAGCGAGGCAATGACGAGAAATGCGCTGCCGAACCACCATTCCAACCGGGTGAGCCACCGATCCGACTCGGTTACAGCACGACCAGCGAGCATCCGATAGCCACCACGCAGGACGGTGGCCCGGTATTGCACCGGGGTGGCATCGGGAGTTCGAAAGACTCCCGACGGGGAGGTTACCGGATCGGCAACAGGCCAATACGCGAGATTTCCAGCAAGCGGCCGACGATTGGTATCCTCGAGACGGTAAAAGGGCTTGTTGCTGTCACCCGGGCTAAATGCGAGGCGGTCAGCGATCCTTGCCGAGAGCCCCTCAATACCTTGCGCTGTTTGAGCGTCGACAAGCCCTGCAAGATCGGCGTCAATCGCGGCTTGTGCTAGGGCGCGGGTGCTGAGCTCGACCTCGCGGTAGATGGCCGCAAATAGCGCTGCTGCAGTCACCGCCACTGCTACCGTTACCTTCAGCGCGACCCCAAAGACCAGGGAACGCTGCGGCAGTGCGATCATGGCTTTTCGCCGGTGAGCAGCCTGAATCCAGCGCCACGCACAGTTTCGATCATCGGCGTGACAAAACCTTCGTCGAGCCTCTGACGAAGGCGGCTCATACTAACATCGATTACGTTGGTTTGCGGATCGAAACCAAGGTTCCAGACCGCGCGCAGGAGCATTTGCCGGGTTACGACATCGCCAGCGTGTTCCATCATGAATTTGAGGATGTCGAACTCGCGTGGCGATAGCGCAATATGTTTTCCGGCGCGATGTGCGTGGCGGCTTTTCACATGGAGTTCAAGCGAGCCATAAATCATGACTGCACCAGGGACCGGATTAGTCGCACGGCGCAGCATCGCACGGACCCGAGCGATTAGCTCCTGGGGCTCGAAAGGCTTGCCGAGATAATCGTCGGCACCCGCGTCAAGCCCTTCCACCCTGTTCTCGCTTCGCGCGAGCGCCGACAACATCAATACAGGCGAACTAACCCCTGCCGCGCGTAATCGCCCGACGATCGTCGTGCCCTCGAAATCAGGGAGCATGCGGTCTAAAACGATTCCCGCGAATGGTTCGGCGGCAGCGGCTCTCAACCCGGCGTCTCCGCGATTGTGCCAGAGGATCTCGTATCCTTCCCCCGTCAGCACTTCGCTAATCAGGGTAGCGGTCTCCACCTCGTCCTCGATGAGCAACAGTCGTTGACCGGTCATTGCCGCACCAGCGAAAACGGTGCCCAAACTGCAGGGTTGCCGCCATCGGCGATCGAGCGATCGGCGATCAAGTCGAGGGTGGCGCGACGCAGCGCGCGTGCCTGGGTCATGCCGTGCGTGGCGTAACGGACAGTATCTGCGCTGAGCCTGGCGGCAGCATCATCGCGCACAGGCCATAGCGAGACCAGCAAGCTCTGCGCACCTGCTTGGATGAAACTGCGTGCCAAGCCGGAATAGCCTGCTGCGCCAGCGTCGATACCCGCGCCCGTATTGCAAGCCGAGAGAATCACCCATCGCGCGTTGAGATGGAGCCCCGCGATTTCCGAAGCAGTGAGCAGCCCGTCGTTGTCCGAAGATACGGCCTTACCAGCGGGTGGAGTGAGGACTAGCGCGGGCTCGTTCAGCCCTTCGAGTTCCCCACTCACAAGGCCGTGGGTCGCGAATGCAATGACTCCGTAGGCGTCCAGGGGCTCAGCGCGGAACGCCGCTTCAGTTGCCGCCTGGCCAGTTAGAACTCGGTTGCCGGGGGCGGGGATTGACCTGGCGATCTTTTGAAGTTCACCAGCTGATCCGGGGAGGCTGGCAAGCTCAAGAAGGACGCCTACATCAGCAATACCATCCTCAAGGGCAGGCTTAGCGGCGGCGAGACGCGCTCCGCTCCGTAGCCATTCCCGCGCCGGGCCCAGCGCCGGCGCGCCAACCCCAAGGAATGCCGAGCTGGTTGGTTTGTTGCTTACGAGCGCTTGCGTGAGTTGCGGGCGCACCGCCAACGCAAATTTGCGGATCGCATAGGGTTGTGCACGCAGCCCGCCTTGGACAGGCGGCGCGGTTAGTAACATCCCTAGCGGTAGGGTCATCAACGGCCCAGACCCGACTACGCTAAGCTCGCGGATGCCGCTAAGCGCTTTGAGCACAGTGGGACCGAATACATGCCGACCGAGGGCCCAGCTATCGGACAGAGCGATTGACTTGTGCTGATCGATCGCGCTGCGAATTCTTTGAACTGACGCTTTGAGCGTTACGGAATCGAGCGCCGAACTTGTGGCAGTCAGCCCGCGCTGTGAAAGAACGAGTACTGCGAGCCGGTCATCGCTTGGCGCGAGCAGTAGCAGCGCCTCGCCCGGCTTGAGGGCTCGTGAGGCGGTATCGGGCGCTTCGGGTTGCGCTTGGGTCAAAGCGTCATAACCGGGGAAAGTTTGACGTACCGCATCTGCTTCGCGCGCCACCGCAGTCTCGCTAGTCGTGATTTGGGCAGAGAGTTTCGCAGCATCGCTGCCGCCGCTCGCGAGCGCAAAATTGCGCCTGCGTTCCAGGTGATCGAGCTGCACTTGCATATCCTGCAATGCGCGAACATGTGCGGCCGCCTCAGGGTTAGCCGCTGCTGCCCGTGCGGCAAGCGCCACGCTCGAACTTGCAAGTTCGGAATAGGCTGCAAGTTGCGCATAGCGGAATGCTGCTTCATTTTGATGGGCAGCGACCGCGATCTCGGCCAATCGCCCAAAATTCACTCGGTAATCGACTGCCGAGGATGCCAGAACACGCTGGCCAACCCGGAGATCGGCAAGTCGCGCTGTCATCGCTTGGCCTACCACAAGCGCCCCTGTCCAGGCTTCGGTCGTACGCCCCAATCGCGCGAGAATTCGGGCCCGCAAGGTTTCTGCATTGGTCCGGTCAGTCTCATAGGGCGCGCGCCTCTTGCGCAGCGAGTCCAGAGCCTTGTCTACCGAGGCAAGGGCATCCGTATAACGCCCGGCCATTGTCTGGGCGAGCGCGAGCTCATAGTTGAGGAGCGCCTCGAAGCCCGTCTTGACATGATTGCGCGCGAGTGAGGCAAATGCCTTTCGAACTGCTGCTTCGGCTAATTGAGGATGGTGCCGTGCAAGCTCCGTACGGGCTAGTGCTCTGTAGGTGTCGCCTTCGACAAAACGATTGCCGGCATCAATCTTAGCAACGCGAAGATTCGCTAGCGCCAGGTCGATGAGATGCAACGCCTCATCGAGGCGACCCTGCCGCAGACGAACGATCGCAAGAAAGCGCTGACTGTTGCCAAGTTCGAAACTAACCTCGCCAAACCGCTCTTTGCAGAAGTCGATCGCTCGCTGAGCGAATTCGGCAGCTTCATCGAACCTCCCCATCCCCGTGTAGAAGCTTGCGGAATTAGAGTAAATTGCTCCCCACGATGAATGATGCGCTGGCATAAATGCCTGAGCCTCAACAAGAGCCTGACGAGCATAGCGCATCATCGCCAGACTGTCGCCGTAACGGTCGGAAAAGACCGCCAAATCTAAGCTGAGCGATGCATGCGCAACATGATCGCGCGCACGGACGGGTGAATGGCTTAGGCCCATCTGGTAATGTTCGATTGCTTCACTGAGCCTGCCCTCCAGGTAATCAATCAATCCCAGTGCGCATTGAACCTCGATTAATTCGGGAGATTCTGTCCCGTGCAAGCGGATCAACATTGCCTCAGCTTTTTGAGCCAGGGCGCGGGCGCTCGAAAGATGATCATTTTGTTGCTCGATCGCTGCTTTAGCGACAAGCAACCGCGCCATGGCGTCGCCCTCAGTCAACCCTGCAATTGTAAGTCGGGCGATTCCACGATCGTAGTCGGCGCTAGCTTCGTCAAAGTTGCCTGCACTTGACTTCAGCATGCCGCTAAGCCGATCAAGCGTCGCCAGGCTCGTTGGATCGACGTAGGGATAGCTTGCCGCGTCGCGTTGCAACGACTCGATACGAAAGCGTTCAGCCGGCGGATCGACATCGTAGATCGCTTCGTCGGCCTGCTGGATCTGCTCGGCCAACCCGGTCGCCCGAGGACCTTCCGCACACGACGGTGCGGCAAGAGCGCTAAGCGAAAGCGCGGACAACCCCTGACACACCAATTGCCGAATGCCGACCACAGCTCCCGCCTCGCTACAACCCTCGCCGTTGAGATATGCCGATATGCTCGAATGCGACAAGCGGCGCAGGTTCCCATCGTCCCGATCGCGCAACGCCGATAATTACAAATGCCGTTAGGATGCGAGCAATGGCTTTCGTCTGAGCAAATTGCGGTCATCAATAAGTTGCGCAATCCAGTTGCAGGGGGTGCGCTCATCGAAGGTTTCTAAATGCGCTACATCTTTGGTGGGAGTCTTCAAGCTACTTTGGCGGTCATTTTGCCGGTGACAGTTGTGTCCCAAGCCACGCTACATCAAGCCGTTCCGCGAATCGTCGTCATCGAGGTTCTGCATGCCACTCAGCTCGGGCGGCATCGCTATCCGACCGAACCCACCCGCGCACAAATAGTCTCGGCGGCCCGCCGCATCGATGTTGATGGCGATCGAGTCCTCGATTGGGAGCTGAATTTTGCGCAACTTGGATCGGGGTTTTGCGGCACTGGGGGATGTCGGTTGATGGTTTGGCGAGGTTTACCCAACGGACGTGCCGTGCTCGTGTTCGACCGCCAGGTGCGTTCGCATCATTGGCGATTACTCGGTGGTCATCCGGCTTTGGTCACTGACCTGCACGGCAGCAACTGCGGCGGCTTCGGCGCACAGCGCTGCCCAACCACCTTTGTGTGGCGACCTGGCCATCCGCGCCTCATCGAGTTACCTCGCCCGATACGCTTTCGCTACAACTATAAAAGCTCTTTTGTTGTGCGGATTTGAAGTTCGTAATGGGAGCACTTCGAGGCATCAGACAGAAAAATGACGGCTTCGTGGTTTGGCTAAAATTCTTTAGAGTGAATGCGCCCTGACTCAGCAAAAGCGTTCTAAATGCAAAATGAACAGTTCGTATCAGGGAAGGACCCTTCTTTATGAAGATCGCCGATGACTATGAAAGTTATCCTAGGTCGTCTTTCTCGCTGCCAAAAAGCAAAATTTAAAAGCCAAGCTTGCTTAGTGACAATTATCGCCAAGACTCCGCACGTCAGGGCAGGCCATACTAACGCTGAGACCAGCGGTGTCATCGGCACATTTTAGAATAAGCTTGATTCATTTTGCGTTGTTCCTGTTCAAGCTCCGCCTCGGCGCGGCTGACAACGCGGTCATTTTGTATGCTGGTTTGTGGATCGTTAACATATTGGCGTGTAGCTGCCATATGTGCTGGGCCAAGCGCACTGATGCCGCGCCCATAGTAGCGAACCGCGCTTGAAAGCGCTGAGCATCCACTGTCCCGGTCATTGCTTTGGAATGCTTGTAGTGCCTGAGCGCGATAAGCATCGGCCTGCTCAGAGTCGGCTTGCGCCTCCTGCATATATCTTTGCAGATCCTCATACGCCTGCGCAGCCGCTTGGGCGGGTGCGGGAGCGACCAATGTCGTCGCGAGTGCGCATGGCCAAAACCAAGTGGATCGCAGCTGCCGTCCGCAACCATATCTGATTTGTTTCAATACTTTCACGGCTGGTCTCCCCAATTGACCGAGCAACATTCACCAACCTGCTATGACCCAGTTGGCAGGATTGCGCGCGCTCTTCACTTTCAAATTTGGGCCATGTGCGCATGTAATGGCAAGCCATATCATAATAATTACAGCATTTGTAATTAGTGATCGATCTTATAATATGACATTCCTGCATAAATAATGATCAGAGATTGCTAAAACCCTTATATAGAAGTCTAGGCAATCCATGAAAACATTACCTTAATGAAGGGAATATAATCATGTATCTATATTCATTAAGTCTGCTCGCGCTAATGATTTCGACCGCGTCTGCACCGGCATTCGCCAAAGACTATCCCAATGGCGGCGTTACTGGCGAAGATGTAGTTACAGACCTTAAAGCAATGGAGGATGGCGCTGTTCTCACTAAGGATAGCAGCGGCGACCCAATGGTGAGCGCGAGCTTTAAGATCAAAGGCGCCGAGATCCCTTTCCAGATCTTTTTTTATGGCTGCAAGGAAGGTCGTTGCAGCTCCTTGCAATATTTTGTTTCGTTCACGGGCAGCCCTGACAAGGCTGTTGCATGGAACAGTGACCATCGCTTTGCGCGGCTCTACTACAAAAATGGTAAGGTTCGTGTCGAGTACGATGTAGATGTCGAAATTGGCGCCAATTCTGCTGCAATTCAAAACGCAACGGCCCGCTTCCATCAGCTTATCAAAGATGCCGTAGATTACGCTGGTTAGCGATCTACCGGATGAAGACGTCAGGAGCCGACGCTGCAGAAATTGAAAGGGGGCATTGTCAGACCAACGACGCAGGCTATGGTCAGCGGGCTGTCAGTGCTTACGAACTCGTCCGGCTCGTTCCTGGATGTGCTCTGGTCTGACCTCCGGAAGGAGGTCGGAAGGGGGCGAAACTCGGCTCCAAGCGCCCCTGCCCCGTTGCTTTGACAACACCCAGCGGCGAGATGGTCTACCTCTGGCGAGCCGTCGATCGCGAAGGCGAGATCCTTGAGAGCTACGTCACCGAGACCCGCGACAAGGACGAAGCGCTGCGCTTCATGAAGAAGGCACTGAAGCGTCACGGCCCACCGGAAGCGATCACGACGGACGGGCTGCGCTGCTACGGTGCTGCGATGAATGAGCTCGGCAATCGCGAGAAGCGGGAGGTTCGCCGCTGGGCCAACAACAGGGTCGAGAACAATCACCTGTCGTTCCGAAGACGGGAGCATACGATGCTTAGGTTCCGACGGATGAAGAGCCTGCAAAAGTTCGCCAGCGTGCACGCCAACGTCCACAATCACTTCAATTTCGAACGCCATCTCGTCAATCGTCGGACCTACAAGGAACACCGCTCGGCCGCGCTAGCCGAGTGGCGGTCGCTCGCCAGCTAAGCCTTTAGCTCAAAGGTCGATTTGCATCGTGGAGAGAGCGGTTCGCGTTAGATTGACAGCACCATCATGCGGCATGTTACGATCCAGACCGCCGGATGGCGTTATCCTAGCGCCGCGCCTGATGCCAATTTCAACTTGCCACTGCTACAGCGACTGATGGAGCAAGAATGCCAGCCTATATGATCGTCACCGCCAAGATTTACGACCGCGAGGCGTTTATCAACGGCTATGGCAAGGCTGCTGCCGCGTTGGTCGAGCAGTTCGGTGGGCAATATCTCCTGCGCGGCCCGGGCGTACGGCTACTGGAGGGCAGCTTTGGCGAAGGCACGTCGATGGTGATTTCGGAGTGGCCGGACTTGGCTGCGGCAGAAGCCTTTTGGCATTCGCCGGAATATCAGGACATCAAGAAGCTGCGCGACGGCCTGGCCGATTGCCAGATATTATTGGTTGAAGCGCCGAAGATCAGCGGCTGACGGCGCAATGGAGTCATATCTCGACGAGCTCGATCAGCTCGCCCGCACTGCCGATCACGGTTGCAACCCTTCTCCCGCCATAGACCGGGCCATCGCGGCTGCTCGGTGGTGCGAGGAATTCCAATCCTCGGTCGTCGAGAGTGTCGACGGCCAGCGTCACCATCGCATTGCCAGGCGGTAGCCTGCCTGGCAGCCGCGGGCGCGCAGTCGCCTGTGCCGGATAGTCATCGATCTCGACGATCGGCATCCGACCGATTTGCGCCATGCTCAGACTATGCAGCGTATCTGCCGGCAGTCCGAAGGCCCGCGAGATCATCGTGTACGGGATGGTGTAGCTGCCCCCCTCTTCCAGTCCGAGATGGCGTTGATACCAACCCAGCGTCGCGGCGCGATCGGGTGTCGCCAGGATGGTGATGAAAATGCGATCGACGGGCGATTGCGCCCGGGGCAAGTCGCTGGTCGGCGTGTCCGACCGCACTTCGTTGAGGTAGATCATTTCCTTGCCGCGCCCGAGCATTTGCATGGCAACGAAATAGGGCAGACCCGGAATTTCCTTGGGCTCCCCGATGATATCGAAGCCCGATCCCGCCAGTCGATCGGGCCAACCGAACACATCCTGCACATTAATCTCGAATGCCGCCCAGCCAAAGGTCGTGGTCGGGACGAAGTCGGCGGGGAGCGGCTGCTCGACAAGCCGAACGGTGCACGGCGTGGCGCTAAGGGGTTGGAGTGCCGCATAGCGCGCGCCGGCGGTGGCGGGGCATCCCCAGGATGCGGCGAGGTCGGCGGGGATGGTGCCCTGCTCGACGACACGTAGCCCCAACCGGTCACGATAATCTGCGAGCGCGAGGTCGAGATCAGGCACCGTAGCGGTGCCGCCGATTATGCGGCCATGGGTTAGGAAATCGGTCAAAACTCGGCCTTTCGTTTGTCGAGAAACGCGCTCACCCCCTCGTCGAAATCGGGCAGCGTAAAGGCTTCGGCGAACAGGGCTTCGGTCGCCGCATCATCGTGCGACTGGCCGTCGAGGATGCGCCGGACGATCGCTTTTGACTGGCGCACAGAATGCGGTGAATTAGCCGCGATTGACTCGGCCAGGGCCACCGCATCGCCGTCAAGAATATCGATCAGCCCGATGCGCAGCGCTTCGCCCGCATCGATCAGCCCCGCTGTAAACAGGATGCGCTTGGCCTGCGCCGGCCCGACCAGATCGACCAGCAGCTTGGTGTCGTGGAGCGAATAGACCAGCCCCAGCTTGGCAGGCGTAATCCCGAACCGCGCGGCAGACGTGGCGACGCGGACATCGCACGCCAGCGCCAGCCCGCAGCCGCCGCCGACGCAATCGCCCTCGATCATCGCGATCACCGGCTTGGGCGCGCGCGTTAGGTCGATCTGGGTGCGCGCGATCGCTGCCTGGTTGGCCGCTCGCCATTCGGGGTCGCGCGCACAGACTGCGAATTCGGCAATGTCGGCACCCGCTGAGAACGCCCCCGGCTCGGCAGCGCGAAGGATCAAGACGCGCACCGCATCGTCAGCCATTGCCTCGGCGATCAGCGGCGGGAATTGATCCCACATTGCCTGGGTGATGGCGTTGCGCTTGGTCGCGCGATCGATCAGCAGGTGCGCGATGCGGCCTTCTCGTTCGAGTCGGATCGTCATCTAAATCCTCCCCTGTAAGGGGAGGTGGCAGCGCGAAGCGCCGACGGAGGGGTATCACCCTCTCGATAGCGGCATACCCCTCCACCACGCGCTACACGCGCGGTCCCCAGTTTGGGGTTGGCCATGCCCTGCATGGCCAAGGATCGTCCGGGGGACGATCCGACCCCAAACTCCTTACTGGGGAGGATTTTCCAGCTATCCCTCATCCCGGCTCCACCTCCCGAAAATGCGCCGCGATCTGCCGCCGCGTCGCTACCCAAACGTCCTCATGGGCGCGGACATGGCGAAGGAACTCCTCGAGTGCCCAGATACGTCCGGGCCGCCCGATGATGCGCAAATGCAGACCGAGGCTCATCATCTTGGGGTTGCCTTCCTCACCCTCGCGATAAAGCTGGTCGAAAGTCCGCCGGGCGTAATCGAGCCAATTGGCGGGAGTGTAGGCAGGGTCGGTCCACATCTTCATGTCGTTGTCATCGAGCTGATAGGGCACGATGACGATCGGCCGACCTGGCACCGTCGCGCGATCCCAGAAAGGCACGTCGCCCGAATAATCGTCCATGTGGTACTCGAAGCCCTCCTCGATGAGGAGGCGCCGGGTGTTGTCGGTGTGGAGATAGCGCGACAGCCAGCCATAGGGGCGGCAGCCGCAAGTGGTTTCGATCGATGCGACCGCCTTGCGGATGAACTCGCGCTCCTGCGCCTCGTCCATCTTGAACTGATGCACCCAGCGCCAGCCATGGCTAACCGGCTCATGCCCCAGCTCACGGATGGCGGCGGCAATCTCGGGGTGGTTTTCGAGAGAGAGCGCCGCGACGGTCCAGCTCGCCATCACGTCATACTGCCGCAGCAGCTTCACGACGCGCGGTGCGCCGGCCTTGATACCATAGAGATAGTTGGACTCGTTGCCGTAATTGCGGATCGGCGCTTTGATATGAATGCCGAGTTCGTCGACTGGCTCCATCCCTTTGTCGCCCCGGGCAACCGTCGTCTCGCTGCCTTCCTCGACATTGACGACGATGCTGAGCGCGATTTTCGCGCCGCCCGGCCAGTCGATGCGTTCTTCTTTCATCCCACCTCCGTCACCCCAGCGAAAGCTGGGGTCTCAAGCCTCACGCGACCCCAGCTTTCGCTGGAGTGACGCATTTGGCTCAGTGCATCTCCTCGCCACCGCTCACGTTGATCGCCTCGCCGGTGACATAGACCGCGTCGTCGCTCGCCAACCAGGCGCAGGCGGCAGCAGTGTCGCTGGCGAGGCCCGGGCGGCCCATCGGGTTTTTGGCGGCCATGTTGGCGAGATACGCCTCGACGCTGTCGAACCCCAAGAGCTTCGAGAAATAGGCGTTCTGCTGCGCACCCAGCCCCGTGGTCACATGATTGGGGCAGACGGCGTTGACGGTGATGCCGTGCGGGCCGAGTTCGACCGCAGAGGCACGTGTCAGCCCGACCATGCCGTGCTTGGAGCTGACATAGGCAGGCAGATGGGGAAAGCCGGTCTTGGCCGCCTGGCTCGCGATGTTGATGATCCGCCCGCCTTTGCCGGCCGCGACCATCTTCTTCGCCGCGGCTTGGGTGCAATAGAAGGCACCCGAAAGATTGACCGCGATCACCTTATCCCAATCGGCTGGAACGACGTCGAGCAGCGGCTTCATCATGAAGCCGATGCCTGCGTTATTGACGAAGATGTCGATGCCGCCAAATGCCTCGACCGCGCCATCGACCAGCGCCTGGCATTGCGCAGCGGAGGATACGTCGCAGGCAATCGCCGTGACCGCCGCGCCGCGATTATTGAGTTCCTTCGCCACCGCCTGCGCCTCGCCATCAATGGCGAGATCGGACAACACGCAATTCGCGCCTTCGTCAGCGAAGCGCTGGAGGATTGCCTGGCCCAGCCCTTTTGCCTTGCCCGATCCGGTGACGACGATGGTTTTGCCGGTGAAGCGGCCCATTACAAATCCTCGGTCAGGATGAAGGTCGGGTTGTCAGCGAAGTCTTGAAACTTAGCGGCGACTCTCTGAAACGCCTCGGTCGTTACCTCTGCCACGAACGGGTCGATCGCGGTGATGTCGATGACCTCGATATAGTCATAGGGCGGCTTGGCATCCGATCCGAACAGGCCGGTCGAACGGTGGACGGTGAACGACACCACCGACGACAACGCATTGACGCCGGGAATGTCGGTGCCGCGCGCCCAGGCTTCGTAATCGGCAGCGGCGACGCCGGGCTTCAGGTCGAACAGGCAGATGATGCGCATGCGTCTCTCCTCGTCAGATCCGTGGCAGCGGTACCGCGCCGCCGAGCGCGGGTTCCAGCGCGCGGGCGAGCGCGATCAGCCGCGTCTCGCTGCCCGCCGGGCCGACCAGCTGGATGCCGACCGGCAATCCCTCCGCGTCGGTCCCCGCCGGCACCGCCAGCGCAGGCAGGCCGGCGACGTTAGCGAGCGTCGTGAAATCGGCCTGGGTCGCGGGCGGGCGCGGCGTGTGTGCGAAGGCGGCCTGCGGCGCGGTCGGCATCACGAGAACCCGGTTCTCGCCGAGCCCCTCGACCAGCGCTGCCCTGGTCGCATCGAGCAGCTGTCGGTCAAGCGGCGCAGCTTCAAGCGCGCCAATCACAAAGTGCAGCTCGGGCGACAAATCGCCGCGGCGGGACACGCGCGCCTCGCCAATATCAGCGGCGAGTTCACGCCCTATCTCGGCCAGCGCCACCAGCCGGATTTTGGTGGGCGCGGCGGGCAAGGCGAGCGGAGTCGTCGGCAGGCCGATCGCGGCGAGCGCGCGATCGTAAGCTGCAGTGACCGCGGGCTGAACCTCGACCCCTGCCAGCCCCGCGAGCGTCACGACACCAGCAAAGGGCGCCTCGCCCGCGTCATGCCCCGGTGCGATCACCGCCCAGGCGCGCGTGATGACGTCGAGCGAGCGCGCCAGCGGCCCGATGCTGTCGAAGCGCCGGCCGAGGAAGACGAGACCATCGGTGCTGACCGCGCCGTGCGTCGGCTTCAGGCCATAGATCCCGCAATAGGCCGCCGGAATGCGGATCGAGCCGAGCGTATCGGTGCCGAGTGCCAAGTCGCACAGCCCCGCCGCGACCGCCGCGCCGCTGCCGCCCGAGGATCCGCCCGGCGTATGGCCGATGCAGTGCGGGTTGTGGGTGCGGCCATAGAAATGATTGTCGGTCGTCGCCCCCAGCGCCGCCTCGTGCATGTTGAGCGTGCCGAGGATCGCCGCACCCGCCGCGCGCAGCCCGGCGACCACCGCCGCATCGCGCTCCGCGATAATCTCGCGGCGCAGGCCCATGCCGCCGGTCCAGGGCAGACCCCTGACCGCGATATTGGCCTTGACGCCGACCGTTAGATCGCCGAGCGGCCCCTGCCCGAACGCCGCCGTCCGGTCCCAATCGACGAACGCGTGAAGCGGGGCGTTGGCGAGCATCAGGGCCGGCAAGTCGAGCATCACAAGCCCCGCTCGTCGATCAGCCGGATCGGCTTTTGGCGAACGTCGATTTGCGTCAGCGTCGCGGTTTCACCAGGCGCGACCAGCGCGACCTGCACCTCGACATTCAACCCCTGGCGCAGCAGCGCCGCCAGCTGCGCCTGATCGCTGCCGCCGCGGCTTTCGAGCACCACCAGCATGTCGTCGCGCTGCGTCGCGGGGTCGCGGGTCAGGCGGCAGACATATTCGCCGGTCAGGTCGCTGCGATTCTCGATGATCGCGCCGATCGCATGTGGGAAGACGTTGATGCCGCGCAGCTTGACCATATTGTCGCTGCGCCCCTTGAAGCCCGCGATGCGCTTGAAGGCGATTTCGCCCCGCCCGCCCAGCTCATGCGTGATGTCGTGCGTGTTGAAGCGGATACACGGCGCGACATCGTCCTTGAACAGGCAAGTGACGACCATGTCGCCCGTTTCGCCGGTGCCCACCGGCGTGCCGGTATCGACATCGAGCAGCTCCAGATACTGGGCGTCTTCCCAGACATAGAGCCCGTCGCGCTCAGGGCCCTCGCCAGCGATCGATCCGGTATCGCCGACGCCGTACCAGTCGAATGCCTTGGCGCCGCCCCACGCGGCTTCGGTCGAGGCGCGGTCCTCGGTGCCGAGATGCCCGCAAATCATGCGGATGCCGATTTGCTCGATCAGTCCGGCGTCGCGCGCGACCTCGGCCAGCTTGCGGATATAGTCGACAAAGCCCACCAACACCGTCACACCGAAATCCGCCATCAGCTGCACTTGGTTGGCGCTACGCGTCTCGATGCCGGTGCCCGCCGACAGGAAAAGCGAATTCGTGAAGTGGGTTACAGCCTCACGGATATAGTGCCCGCCATTGATCATGCCATGGCCATAGACCGACTGGACGACATCATCGGGGCGCAGCCCCTGCCAGCGATACATTCGGCCGACAAGCAGATTGGTCACCTCGCGGCCCTTAGGGCCGAACAGCAGGGCCTGCGGACGCCCGGTGGTGCCGCTGGTGGTGTGGAAGATGACCGGTGATCGTTCGCCTCCCGCACCGAGCCCCGCGAAGTCGCCATAAGGCGGATGATCGGCGATCGAGGCCATCAGGTCGGCCTTATCATAGACTGGTAGCTTGGTGATGTCGTCGAGGCTGCGGATGTCGCCCGACTCAATGCCCTGATTGCCCCATAGCCGCTGGTAGAACGGGATTTGCCAGCCGCGCGCCATCAGCTTCAGGAAGCGTGCATTTTGAAGTGCGCGGAGTTCATCGCGGCTCATGCCGGTATAGCGCTGCACGAACGCCTCGCCGATGGGATAATCAGCGAGCATCTGTCGGGCGTCAAAGGCTTCGAAATAGGTCGGGAAAGTCATTGCGGCTCCGTGAACCAGCCGAGGGGATCGTCGAAAATGCGAGGGTCGGCGTCCGGTGCCAATTCGCGTGCCAGCCCTTGCTTGGCGGCGGCTTGCATTGGCGAAAGCGGCGCCTCCGGACTGCCGAGGGTCCGGGGAACCTCGACATCGATAAAGCCGTCGCGCAGCTCGATTGAGAATCCTTGTGGGGACAGCGCATTCGGGTCGGCATTGGCGTCGATCTCAATCGAAACCTTGGCTGCGAGCGCCTGAAGCTCCCGATCTTGAAACGCCGCCGATTCGAAGCGGCGAGGATCAATTTTTCCATCGGTCAGCATGAGCGCTGCCAGAAATGGCGCGCACAGCCGAGCGTATGCTGGTGCCATGTCGCTCCGCATCGGCCGACCGACCAGCCGGTGGATGAGGGGCGGCACATATCCTGTGATAGCGACGATATCCGTAGCGGCGACGGTGAGGTTTGCGATCGACCCGAGCAGGCCATGGCTCGCCCGCCCAGATGGATAAGGTTTGGTCGAGACCTCGCTGATCAGCCAGTGTTCACCGATGGCGTCCGTGTAGGTGGCCAGCGCCCCGTCATCGATCAGCTGGAAATAGCCGAACCGCCCTTCCAGCGCATCATGCGGTCCGGTCAGCCCGACCTTGACAAGATCGACCGCCATGATCGCCGACCGCGCCGCATTCGCGACCTGCAGCGGCAGGGCGATCGATCCTTCGACATGCGCCTGCATGGTCCCTGCGCAAAAGGAATAAGCGAGGCCCAGCACATCCTCGAGCGGCTCGACGCCTTCCAGCCGCGCGACCGCCAGTGCCGCGCCGATGCACCCGGCGGTGGCAGGCCGGAAGAATTTGAGCGGGCTGGTGGCCGCGATGCCAAGCCCGCTGGCAATGTCGACGCCCACGGCCTGCGCGGTCAGCGCGGCATCGGGGTTGCATCCGCCCATCCGGTCGATGCTCGCCCCGAGCGCGGCTGTTACGACCGACAGCGCGTGGACGACAGCAGGCTCATGCACCGCGTCCCATTCGAGACAATGAATCCGGAAGGCATTGACGAAAGCGGCGGACGCGGCAGGGAGACGCTGATCGCTGCCCAATACCCTGGCCTCTTCCCCTCTGCCCCAACCCATCGCCGCGCGCAGCACGCCATCGGCTCCCGGCGCGGTCGATCCGGCAGCGCCGACCGCCAGCGTGTCGGCAAGCAGTCGTTCGGCATCAGCGCGGACTTGGGACGGCAGCCGGTGCGCCGCCCGCACGAAATCGAGCAATCGCTGGGTGGCCGGCGACGGGACGGTCACAGGATTTCCTCGAGCCAGCCGACAACGCCCTCGGCATCGTCGCTGTCCAACGCCAGCGTCACCCCGCGTTCGATCTGTGCCGGGTCGAGTCCACCCCACTCCATCAGCGCGCCTGCCTTGGCGATAATGCCGTCGCGCGACAGCGGTCGTTCAGGATCGCCAAGCGTGTCGATCAGTGCCTCGCGGTCGCCGCCCGCGATGACGGTCGCCCCAAAATGGTCGGGGTAGCGCGAGGTGATCATTGGGTCCGCGCGCACTGTCACCCGCGACCGCGCCTCGGCGAGCGCGGCGATGGCGTCGGGCTCGAAATCCTCGAGACGCGGTTCTCCCCGCACCGCCACCACCGCGACAGCGTGCTGCAGCGAGAATTTCGCCTCATGCACCGTGGTCGGCTCGGGCCGATCGCAAAAGGCCAGCGCGTCGGCGAAGGTTTCCACGGCAATCGGGAAATCGAGCGTCCCCCGCGCTCGCAACGCCAACGCCGCGTCGATCGCGGGATGGGCATGGCGGCATGCCCCCCAGGGCTTAAAGCTGACTTCGTCGATCCGCCAGCCTTCGCCTAGAACCATCGGTTTGGGCGCTTCACACGTCGCGGCATAAAGGCCCTGGGGCCCTTCCAGAATGTACCGAGGGCCGGTCACGCCATTCGCCGCATGCCACGCCGCCGCGCCGCCCGTCTGCAGCGCATGCGCGATATGCCATTGCTTGGCCATTTGCGGTTCGTGCCGGGTCTGCCACAGCCCGCCTGCCACCGATCCCCCCAGCCCCAGCGCCGAAGCGAGCTGTGCCTCGTCGAGCCCGAACAGGCTGCCAACCGCCGCTGCCGCCCCGAAGACCCCCGCTGTCGTCGTGTTGTGCCAGAACGCATAATGCGCCGCATCGAACGTCGCGCCGACGATGATCGTCGCCTCATAGCCGCGCACCGCTGCATCGAGCACTGCCGCCATGCCCTGATCGGCATCGCCCAGCACCGTCGGCCAGACGACGGGACCAGGATGCAGGATTGCGGCACGGTGGACGTCATCCATCTCCAGCACATTGCCGAGCAGCGCGGCCCGCAAAGGCGCGGTCTGTACCATGTGATGCTGCACCTCGCCCACCGCGCTGTGCCGCGCACCCGCGACGCACCCCAGCCAGTCGACCAAGTGCAACCGCGCCTTTGTCCGGACATTTTCGGGCACAGGTCGCAACAAATGCTGCGCCAGCCGCTCACTTAGGCTAAGGGAAGTATCGTTCACCGGCCGGTCCCGGCTAGGGGCGGCTGCGAAGGAGACGTTGTTTGAACACCGCCACTGCGGCTGCCCGCTTGATCGAGGAGGCACCCGTCGCCCGCAAGCCGCGCTATCTGGAAGTCGCTGAAGATCTGCGCGCGCAGATTGCGGCCGGCGCCTTTCCGCAGGCCGAGCAGTTCCCGACCGAGGCGGTGCTGTGCCGGACCTATGGCGTCAGCCGCTTCACCGTGCGCGAGGCGCTGCGCACCTTGCAGCAGGAGGGCCTGATCCAGCGGCGGCGCGGATCGGGTACCGTCATCCAGCCGGCGGCGGCGCGGGGCGGCGCGCTGCATCAGCCGCTGTCCAACGTCGGCGAAATCCTGCAGTATGCTCGCGACACACACTTCGCCTTTGGCCGCGCCGGCGATGTGCGCCTGCCCAAGAAACTGGTCGTGGAGATTGGCGAAGCGCTCGCCCCGGGGAAATGGCCGCATTTTCGTGGGTTGAGGTCGGGTAGCAATGGCAGCCGCCCGATCGCGGTGACCGATGCTTATGTCCACCCCGACCTGCGCGACATAGCCGACCGCATCGACCCCGCTGCGCAGACGATCTTCCGCCAGATCGAAACGCTCGGCAAAATCCGCATCGCGCAGGTTACGCAGGACATTCAGGCGGTGCCGGCGAGCGCCGATGTGGCAGCCGCGCTCGGCGTCGCGCGGCGCAGCGCTTGCCTCAGGATTTTGCGCTGCTATCTCGACGATACGGGTCGGGTGATCGAAATTTCGGCCAGTCACCACCCCGGCGACCGCTTCGCCTACAGCATGCACATCGAGGTGGAGCGCTAGCGGCTCAGCCATGGCCCAGCTCCGGTGCCGGTCTGGGCTGCCAATCGTTCTCGGCGAAACGGATGGCAGGAGCGATATGGTGTGCGCCCTCCGCCTCGATCAGCAATCGCCGTTCGGCGATATGCGGCGAAGCGAAGGCTTCGCCATAATCGAGCACGGGCGCAAAGGCGACATCGCGATCGGCGAACCAGTCCACCCACTCGTCGCCCGTCCGGGCTGCAAAGGTCGCGCGCAGGAAATCGATCAGCGCGCCTTGCTCGCCAGCAGGAGCATTACCCAGCGGGATCAGGTCGGGGCGGCCCAGCGCCGTCAACAGGTTGGCGACGAATTTCGCCTCGCGCCCGCCCAACACGATGTAGCGGCCGTCGGCGGTGCGATAGACGTTGTAGAACGCCGCGCCGCCCAGGGATCGTTGCGTTGCTGACCGGGGCGCATCACCGCCCATAATCGCGCTGCCCGCGACATGCGCACTCCACGGCAGCAGCGCATCGAACATGGCGATATCGATATGGTCGCCGCGCCCCGTCCGCTCGCGGCCGATCAACGCCATCAGCACGGCCGAAAGCGCGGTCAGCCCCGCCGCCATGTCGGCGCTCGGTACGCCCGGCACCACTGGCGTTCCGTCCGGGCCGTCATTGACCGACAGCGACCCCGCCAGCGCCTGCACCGCCATGTCATGCGCGGGATGATGGGCGAGCGCACCTTGCTGGCCGAACGCACTGATCGAACAATAGACGATCCGCGGATTGCGTTCAGCGACCACCGCATAATCGAACCCCAGCCGCGCCATTACCCCCGGACGAAAGCCCTCGACCAGCACATCGGCCTGATCGATCAGCGCCCACAGCGCTTCCCGTCCGATATCAGTCTTGAGGTCGAGCGCGACGCTGCGCTTGCCGCGATTTAGGTTACGGAACCACACCGACTGTCCTGCCTCGAACGGCTCCATAGCCCGCGCGGGGTCACCTGCCAGAGGCTCAACCTTGTTCACGTCCGCGCCCTGATCGGCCATCATCAGCGTCATCATCGGGCCTGGCAGAAACAGGCTGAGATCGACGACCTTGATGCCGGCAAGCTTGCCCATCAGATCACGCCATCAGCGCGCAGCTCTGCGATCTCCTCGGGCGCAAAACCCGCCTCGGCGAGCACGGCATCGGTATCGGCGCCCAGCTTTGGCGCGGCGCGATTGGGCAGCCGCGCGCCATCGAGCTTGATCGGGTTGGCAAGCACGCGCATGCTCCCCGGCTTGTTGGGATGTTCCACGGTGTCGAGCATGTCGGCGGCACGCGGATTGTCGAGCGCCTGTGCCAGGCCGTGGATCGGTGCAACGGGAACCACGCCGCCCAATTTCGCCACCCAATAATCGGTCGGTTGCTGGAGAAAGATGCCGTCGAGAATGGTGGTCAGGTCGTCGCGATGCTTCAGCCGGTCAGGCACGGTTGCAAAGCGCGGGTCGTCTTTCAGGTGCGCTGCGCCGATCGCGTCGGCGAGCAGTGCCCAGAATTTAGGCAACTGCGCCATCACGAACACCCAGCCGTCGGCGGTGCGGAATGCCTGGCTCGGCGTTACCGACGGGTGTGCCGAACGCGGCGCGCGACCCGTCTCATAGCCCTCGTTCAGGTACCAGAAGGCCGGATAGCTGGTCTGGTGGAGCGCGGCATCGAGCAGCGCCAGGTCGAAATCGCGACCCCTGCCGGTGGCTCTTGCCTCGATCAGCCCGGCGAGCGTCGCGGTCGCCAGCATCGTCCCGGTAATGAAATCGACCATCGACAAGCCAAAGCGCGTCGGCGGGTCATCGGGCGCGCCGGTCATCGCCATGAAGCCCGCTTCGGCCTGCATCAGATAATCATAGCCTGGCCATGACGCGCGCTTTCCGCTGCGGCCATAAGCGGAGGCGTGAACGCAGACGATGGCGGGGTTGATGGCCCCCAGGGTCGCATAGTCGAGGCCAAGCTTGGCCGGCAGATCGCCCCGAGCATTGTTGGTAATGGCGTCGGCAGTCTTGACCAGGCGATGCAGCACCGCGCGCCCTGCCTCGGTCCGGGTGTCGAGCGTCAGCGATCGCTTGTTGAGGTTGAAAGTCTGGTAGAACAGGCTGTCATCGGGCCCAAGATAATAGGGGCCGGACTGGCGCGCGCTGTCGCCGCCTTTGGGCGGTTCGATCTTGATCACCTCGGCGCCGAGTTGGGCAAGAAACATCGTGCCATAGGGGCCCGCGCCATATTGCTCGGCGGACAGAATACGATAGCCGGAGAGGGGGAGCGGGCGATTCATCCGCGGCGCATTTCAGTCGCGGCAAAGCCGCGCCTGTCGTCGAAGCGGCTCAGGCAGCAAGACTGCCTGACCGCCCGTCCGTGCTGGCGCGAGTCCGCGCCCAAGCGGCGCTTGGTCGTGGCCGCGCTGCGCATCACACCGGATTCCGCTTGACCCATTGCTTGGCGACGATCATCCGCTGCATCTCGTTGGTGCCTTCACCGATGCACATCAGCATCGCGTCGCGGTAATAGCGTTCGATCTCATATTCCTTGGAATAGGCATAGCCGCCGAAGATGCGCATGCCTTCCTCGGCATTCTTCACCGCCGCTTCCGACGCGAAATACTTCGCCATGCCGGCTTCCATGTCGCAGCGCTCGCCGCGATCGTAAGCGGCGGCCGCATCGAAGGTGAGCAGGCGGGCAGCGCGCGCGCGCGTCACCATGTCGCCGATTTTGAGCTGGATCGCCTGATGCTCGGCGATCGGCTTGCCCATCGTTTGGCGCAGCTGCGCATATTCGGTGGCCAATCGCAGCGCACCCTCGGATAGCCCTACCCCGCGCGCGGCAACGTTGATGCGGCCAAGCTCGAGCCCGCCGGTCGCCTGGAAGAACCCCTGCCCTTCCACCTCGCCAATCAGGTAATTGGCGGGGATGCGGTAATCGTCGAGGATCAGCTCAGCCGAGTCGATCGACTTGTAGCCCAGCTTCTCGAACTTCTTGCCCGTGGTGAAGCCGTCCTGCTTGGGGGTGAGGAACAGGCTCATCCCCTTATAACGCGGATTGGCCTGCGGGTCGGTCTTGGCCAGCGTCGCAAAGCAGCTGCCCTGGATGCCGTTGGAAATCCACGTCTTGGTGCCGTTGATCACATAGTCATCGCCATCGCGCACCGCCGTCGTGCGGATCGCCTGCAAGTCGGTGCCGGCATTGGGTTCGGTCAGCGCGATGCCGCCGCGGATTTCCGCCCTCGCGAATTTGGGCAGCCAGTTCTGCTTCTGCGCCTCAGTGCCGAAGCGTTCGACTGCCGCCGCCATGATCAAGTGCGAATTGAAGATGCCGGTGATCGCCATCCAATAGGATGAAATATGCGCGACGATCTTGGCGTAAGTGACGGCGGGCAGGCCCAGGCCGCCATATTTCTTGCCGATTGTCGCGCCGAACAGGCCCATCTCGGCCATTTGCGCAACAAGCTCGGCCGGCCAGATGTCGTCATGGTCGTATTTCATTACGACCGGGCGGACTTCCTTGTCCACCCAGCGCGCCACCGCGTCGAGCAGCGCGTCCTCCTCATCGGCGTCGATCGCCGGGGTCTTATGATCCAACGTCAGCGCGGTCGCCATCGTCATATCCTCTTAGTCATCGGCGGGTCCATGGCCGCGTTTCCACACCAGCACGGTGCGCTTGTAGGTGCTGACCACCGTGCCGTCCTGATTCTTGCCGACGGTACGAAAGGTCACGATGCCCTGGTCCGGGCGACTTTTACTCTCGCGTTTGTCGAGCACTTCGCTCTCGGCGTAAAGCGTGTCACCGACGAAAAGGGGATGCGTCATCCGCACTTCGTCCCAGCCCAAATTGGCGATCGCCTTGCCGCTTGTGTCCGACACGCTCATCCCGGTCATCAGCGCGATGGTGAACGGGCTGACGACCAGCGGCTTGCCGAACTCGGTCTTCTTGGAAAATTCATAGTCGAAATGCGCCGGATGGGTGTTCATCGTCAGCAGCGTGAACCACACATTGTCGGCGTCGGTAATCGTGCGTCCCGGCCGGTGCTCATAAACATGGCCGACCACGAATTCCTCGAAATAGCGGCCCTGCACTTCCCGAAAGCGGCCGGGTGCGACCTCTTTGACCCCATCACGCATCGACCAGCTCCCTGGGCTTCGCCATCGCGACGATCCGCTGATACCGCCGGATAATCGGCGCCTCCAGCATGCGGCCATTGTGGCGGATGGCGCGGCCACCGGCGGCTTCGTAAGCGGCGATAGCCGCGCGAGCCTCTGCGACATCGTCGAGCGAGGGGCGCATCGCGGCGTGGATCGCATCGAGTTGCGCCGGGTGAATTGCCGCTTTGGCCTGGAAGCCGATCGCGTGAGAGCGGCGCGATTCCTCAGCCAGGCCGTCGGCATCATCGAGCGCGATCCACGGCACGTCGATCGCCGGCACGCCCGCTTCGGCGCAAGCGAGGATGAACAGCCCCCGCGCCACCGCGAGCGGCTCCCAGGCCAGCGCTACGCCAAGCTCACCGGCGAGATCGCCGCCGCCGAACATCATCGCGACGACGCCGGGTGCCGCGCCGATTTCGTGCGCGAGCCGAAGCCCGCGCGCCGACTCGATTAGCGGGACGAGGTCGGTGCCGAGCAGCGCGCCACGCGCAACCGCAACCTCCGCAGCGGTCTCGACTTTGGGCAACAGCACCATGTCGGGTCGCGCGGACGCGGCGGCCAACGCGGCAAGATCGGCCTTGCCCGCTGCCGTCTCCACCGCGTTGACCCGAATGGCGACGCGCGGGCCGATTGCCGCGATCGCCGCCGCTCGCGCCGCATCCTTCGCGTCGGCCGCCACCGCGTCTTCCAAGTCGATGCACACCATATCAGCGTCGCTCGCCAGCGCCTTGGCAAAGCGCGCCGGTGCCGAGCCGGGCACGAACAGCAAGCTGGTCAGCCCGGTGGCGGGCGAGGATGGTATGGGCCCATGCATCACTTAAATTTGTCCGGACAACTTTGCGGCGTCAAGCGATAATCTGCGCTGCCTCACCTCATCCCGGCTTCACCACCCCGAGCCAAGCAATGACGAACAGCAGCGCATAGACGATGAGCACGAAGATGCGCGTCCTGTCCATGGTCCGGCGCAGCGGTAGCTCGGTCGCGTCGGACGAGCCTTCCGCGATCAACCTGCCGAGCTGCGGCCCCACTGGTTTGAAGGCGACATCGATCAGGATCGCGGCGATGAAGATTAGGCCGAACAGCAGCGCTTTCCAAGCGAGCCACGGCACCGCGATCGGCGCGCCGGTGAGCAGTGAGGTTGCCCCTAGCCACAGATAGAAAGCGGCGATCGCATATTTGACCCACGCCTCGATACGGCGATCGCGCGCGGCGCGTGGGGTCATGTCGTGCAGATGGGCGTCCCACACCAGCGCCAGCCACGCCAACCCCGCTACCCAGGCAAGCCCGACCAACCAGAACGGTAGCGATACCCAGCCCCCTGCCGTCGCCACGCTGAGCGACAAAGGCACCATCAGCGCCCAGGCGGATCGTGGACCCATGTCGACCGCCACCAGCAGCTTCAGCAACGCGAGTCGCTGCTCGAGCGAATAGGCAGTGCGGCGGCGAAAATGCTGGCCGAGGACGAACACCCCGACATCACCGCCAAGCCACAGAACAAACAGCAGCAAATGCGCATAGACCAAGCTGCGATAGGCCATGTCGCTCATGGTGGCACAACCTTTCCATCACGCCGTGCTTGACAGCAACGATGTTACATGAAAATTTGTCCGGACAAATAATAAAATCGCCGCAGGAAACGACCACCGCCGAACTGCGAAGGGGAGACATGAGATGAAGATGGTTTTGCTGGCCGCGACGGCCCTTGGCGCAACGCTTGCAGTCCCCGCGATGGCGGCGGATAAGCCCGCGGATGGCGCCGCCGCTCAGGCCAATGCGCCCGCCGCTGATGATCAGACTGGCATTCAGGACATCGTGGTGACGGCGCAGCGCCGCAGTGAAAGCGCGCAGTCGGTGCCGATCGCGATTTCTGCCTTCTCTGCCGATCAACTGCGCAGCAGCGGTGTTTCGAGCGCACTCGACCTCGGCGCACTGGTCCCCAACCTTATCGCCCAGAACAACACCGGCCTAGGATCGGCCAATGCTTATTATCTGCGCGGTTTGGGTAATACCGAGACGATCGCGACATTCGATCCGCCGGTCGGCACTTATGTCGACGACGTCTACATCGCCCGCCAGAACGCCAACAACCTCAACCTGTTCGACGTCGAGCGGGTGGAAGTTCTCCGCGGTCCGCAGGGCACGCTGTTCGGTCGCAACACGACGGGCGGCGCGGTCAATGTCATCCTACGCGCGCCAGGCAAGGAATTGGGCGGCTATGCCGAGGCGGGCTACGGCAGCTACAACAAAAAGCTGGTGCGCGGATCGATCGATGTGCCGCTGGCGGATACCTTCCAAGCCAAGGTCTCGGGCTATTGGCAGAAGGATGACGGGTACACCATCGACAATGTCACCAATCAGCGGTTGAACGATGACGACGGCTGGGGCGTCCGCCTGGGGCTCCACGGCGATCTGTCGCCAAATGCGCGATGGAATGCAGGTTATGCCTATATCGTGGCGGATGGCGAGAATATCCTGAATTTCCTGTGTGATCCCGCCAATCCGACCAACTGCAACGGCCGCTTCTCCTCGACCGGGTTGAGCAAGGTGCCCGGTGCCGCCAATTTCGGCGCGTTGGGCGTGACCGGGCGCAAGGCCAATTTCGGCCTGGGCAATCACACCGTGAGCAACATCGTAACGTCGAACCTGGCAATCGACGTGGCGCCGGCCACGACGCTCTCTTTGATCACCGGCTATGTCAATCAAACCCAGCAATATGCGCTGGACTTTTATGACGGCCGCTCGGGCCCGACCCTGGCCAATCCATTCCCGGCAGTACGCGGGCTGGCGCGGGGCGGCTTCACCATCCTGAACGACGGTCATAGCGAGCAGTTCAGCCAGGAAGTGAAGCTGAACGGCAAGCTCGGCGGCAATTTGATCGATTACGTCGCGGGCTTCTATTATTTCAACGAGAACAACACGACCGATTTTGCCGATGTGTTCGCCAACTTCTTGCTCCTCGGCGACCGCACGCTGAAAAACAACACCGACGCCTTTGCCGGCTATGCCCAGGCCGACCTCAACGTCACGCACAAACTGAAGTTGACGGCGGGCATCCGCTATACCGACGAAACCAAGACGCTGCATTATGAGGATCATCGCACGTCGTGCAACGTCGCGACCCCGGCGATCACGTGTCTGCTTGACCAGAATTTCTTCGTGCCCGCCAACGGCACGACGGTGCCGACGAATGCGCCGATTCCGCTCAAGCTCAAGACCAAGCAATGGACGCCGCGTTTCGCCGTTGATTACAAGGTCAATGACGACGTGCTGCTCTATGCAAGCGCCACACGTGGCTTCAAATCGGGCGGGTGGAATGCACGCGGCTACAACCCGCAATCGGTGCTGCCGTTCAACCCGGAAAAAGTTTGGAGCTATGAAGGCGGTATCAAGTCGGAATGGCTCAACCACCATGTCCGCGCCAACATCACGGTGTTCCACGAAGACGTGAAGGATCTGCAGACGCCGTCGGCAATCGTCAATCCGACAACCGGCGCGACCAGTTTCGTTACGCGCAACTTCGCCGATTATGCGAATACCGGTGTGGAAGCCGAGTTGGACTTCGTGCCGACCCGGGGGCTCAACCTCTACGTCAATGTCGGGTACCAGAGCGACCATTATGTCGTGAACTACAATGCGCCCGCCTATGACCAATATGGCGTGCAGTCGGTTGCCGCGCAGCTGGCGTCGTGCAAGGCGCAATTGGCGGCGGGCCAGGTCCCGGGGTCGCCCAACACCGCGCCTGCCGGCACGCCCGCCAACAATGCACCGGCGTGCGGCGCAGGCATCGTGACAGCACAGGGCACCATCGCCAGCCCCGTGCGCACGCCCGATTGGACGCTGACGCTCGGCGGTAGTTACGACGCACCGATCGGCCACGGCCTGTCGCTGACCCCATCGGTGAACGCCAATTACCATAGTGACCAGCAAGTCGGCACGGCGAACTACACGATCTACACCGGCAGCATCACCGGGCCGAATGGGACCTTTGCCTACAACCCCAATTCGGGCAATTACGTGCTCGGCTCGTTCAGCAAGGCAGCGTGGATCGTCAATGCCGGGCTGGCGCTGAACGGGGCCAACAAGAAGTGGCAGCTGTCGGTTCAGTGCACCAACTGCTTAGACCAGGCCTATGTCCAGTCGGCGCTGAGCAACACGACCTACTACAACCAGCCGCGGATGTGGATGATCCGCGCGCGCTACGCCTTTTAAGCCGGACAGAAGAAATCGGGGCGGCCGCTTTACCCTGCCGCCCCGATTTGCAAGCATCGCACGCGCATTGCTGCCTGCCCTTGGCCATGAGGAGCGTCGCCTAGGTGAGTGAATTCCGTAAAGGCTGGCGTGCCCTGACCGCGGCGTTGATCGGCACTGCCTGTGGCGCGTCGCCCTTGCCGTTCAATGTGCTGCCGCTGGTGATGGGCCCCATTCACCAGCAATATGGTTGGGATTTCGCGGCGATTGCCGGCGGGGTGACGATCTTCGGCATCATGGCCTCGCTGCTGGCGCCGCTATTCGGTGCGCTGACGGATCGCTATGGCGTGCGGCGCGTAGCGATTTTGTCGCTGGTGGCGTTCATCATCGTCTTTGCGAGCTTCTGGTTCGTGCCAGGCACCGAAGGCGGCTGGTTCCTCTTCTGGGCAGCCTTGGGCTTGATCGGCATTGGCTCGACGCCGGTAACGTGGAGCCGTGCCGTCGCGATGTGGTTTTCGGCCAATCGCGGCCTGGCGCTGGGGATCATGCTGATCGGCACGTCGATCGCAGCGATCGTGGTGCCCAAGGTGGCGGTGGCAGCGATCGCGGCGGGCGGGTGGCGGCTCGCCTTTCCGGTGGTGTCGCTGTTTCCGCTGCTGATTGCCTTGCCCATCACGCTCGCCTGGTTCCGCGAGCCACGGCCCGAGGAGCGGCCCGCCAGCGTCGCCGATGCCAGCGGGCGCCTGATCGGCCTGACCATCGGCGAGGCAATGCGCAGCTATCGTTTCTGGGTGCTGCTCGTCTCGATCCTGCTCATCGCGCTCGCTTATGGCGGCGCGCATATCCACATGGCGCAGATCGTCGCCCTGCACGGCTTCACCCCCGATGACGCAGCGAGTGTGCTTGGCGTGGTCGCCCTCGGCATTTTGGCGGGGCGAGTGCTGGTAGGGTTGCTGTTCGATCGCATCTGGGCACCGGCAGTGGCGTTTCCGGCGATGCTGTTGCCGGCGATCGCCGCCTATCTGCTGATGGGACACAGCGCTGCGCTCGGCACGGTGATGGCGGGTGGTTTCCTGCTCGGCTTTGCGGCGGGTGCGGAAAGCGATGTCATCGCTTTCTTGGCCGCGCGCTATTTCGGCATGGCGAGCTACGGCGCGATCTACGGCGCGCTCTACATGCCGTTCGGCATTGGCAGCGCGATTTCGCCCATCCTGTACGGCATCGTCCGCGACCGGACGGGCAATTATGACGCAATGCTGATGGCAGCGATGATCATGTTCGCGGCAGGCGGTGCGCTGTTGCTGCTGCTCGGCCGTTATCCGGTTCTGGAGGCACGATATGGCGACGCTGGCTGACGCTCCGATCCTTGATCGACTGGTTGCCGCCGTCGGGCCGGACGCCGTGCTGAGTGATCCGGCGTCGCTCGCGCTTTATGGGCAGGACGTGTTTTCGATCGGTGCCGCGCCGGTGGCGGTGCTTCGCCCCGGCGACATCGACACGCTTTCGGCCGGGATCAAGGCCGCTGCCTGTGCCGGACTGGCCATCGTGCCGCGCGGCGGCGGCATGAGCTATACCAGCGGCTATCTCGCTGATGCTCCCGGCGCGCTTGTTGTCGACATGGCGGCAATGGACCGCATTCTCGACATCGACGAAACCGACATGGCGGTCACGGTCGAGGCCGGATGCAGCTGGGCAGCGCTGTACGCAGCGCTCCATCCCAGGGGCCTGCGCGCGCCGTTATGGGGGACGCTGTCGGGCGCCAACGCGACGATAGGCGGCGGAATGAGCCAGAACGGCGTATTCTGGGGTGCGCGCAATGGGTCGATCGCGCCGACGGCGATGAGCTTTGACGTGGTGCTGGCGGACGGCAGTATCGTCCGCACCGGCAGCGATGTGCTGCGCCCGTTTGGCCCCGATATAACCGGGCTGTTCGCCGCCGATTGCGGTGCGTTCGGCATCAAGGCGCACGTCACACTACCGCTGGTGCGCGAGGCAGCGGCATTCGCTTATGGCAGCTTCGCCTTTGACGCGCCGGCCCAGTTCAGTTCGGCGATGAGCGAAATCGCCAGGGCGGGGCTTGCGAGCGATAGCTTCGGCTTTGATCCGTTCCTGCAGGCGCAACGCATGAAGCGCGACAGTCTGGCGTCCGACGCCAAGGCGTTGATGGGCATGATGAAAGCACAAGGCGGCTTCTGGAAGGGACTGAAGGAGGGTGCCAAGGTCGTCGCCGCCGGTCGGTCGTTCCTCGACGACGCGACCTTCTCGATCCATACCATCGCCGAAGGGCGCAACCAGGCGGCCGCCGATGCCGACATGGCCGCGATTCGCCAGATCGCGGTGCAGCATGGCGGGCGCGAGGTAGAGAACACCATCCCCAAGGTGCTGCGCGCCAATCCCTTCCCGCCAGTCAATTCGATGCTGGGGCCGAGCGGAGAACGCTGGGTGCCGGTGCACGGCATCGTCCGCCATAGCCAGGCGCTCGCGACGATCGAGGCGATCATCGCGCTCTACGACGCCCATGCCGCCGAGATGGAGCGGCTGGGCGTCGGCGCAGGCTATATGTTCCTGACCGTGGGGACGACGGGCTTCTTGATCGAGCCGGTCTTCTATTGGCCCGATGCTCAGGGCGCGCTGCACAAGGCGAGCGTCGAGGCAGCGCATCTCGCCAAGCTCAATGATTTCCCACCCAATGCGGAGGCGCGCGCGCTGGTGGAGACGTTGCGGGCGGAGGTCGTCGCCATTTTCGGGCGCATGGAGGCGATCCATTTCCAGATCGGCCGCACCTATCCGGTCAAGGAGCGGAGCGATCCGGGCGCATGGTCGATCCTGGAGGCGGTGAAAGCGGCGGTCGACCCCGAGCGGCGAATGAATCCGGGAGTGCTGGGGTTGTGAGTGCGGAAGTATGTTATCTCTCAACCGCTTCCCCGGCGAAGGCCGGGGCCCAGTTGCGGGCGGTTGGCAGCTGGACCCCGGCCTTCGCCGGGGAAGTGCGGCAGATTGACGCATGGTGACGACCACCCAAGCCCCCTACGCCGCCGTCGCGATGCAACTCACCGCGCAGTCGGTGGAGCGCTGCGCCGACCGCGCGGAGGCTTCCGCGCAGATGCTCTCAATGATCGAGGCGCTCGGCCCAAAGCTGCGCGCCGCCACGATCTTCATTCAGCAATATGCCGGAACCCCCGTGCGCCTCGCGGTGCTGCCCGAATATCTGCTCACCAGCTATCCCGGCCGCATCAGCATTACCGATTTCGCCGCCAAGGCCGCGCTGGATGTCGATGGGCCGGAATATGCAGCGCTCGGCCAGATTGCCGCGCAGCAGAACCTGTTCCTCGCGGTCAACGCCTATGAGCGCGACGTCCACTTTCCCGGGCTATATTTCCAAGCCAGCGTCATCCTCACCCCATCGGGTGACGCGGTGCTGCGCTATCGCCGCCTTAACTCCATGTTCGCGCCGACGCCGCATGATGTGTGGTCGAAATATCTGGGTATCTATGGCCTCGATGGCGTGTTCCCGGTCGCCCGCACCGAGATCGGCAATCTCGCCGCGATCGCGTCCGAGGAAATCCTCTATCCCGAAATCGCCCGCGCCCATGCACTGCGCGGGGCTGAGGTGTTCATCCACAGCTCGTCTGAAATCGGCTCGCCACTCGCGACCCCCAAGGTGATCGCCAAGCGCGCGCGCGCGTTCGAGAACATTGCCTATGTCGTCAGCGCCAACACCGCTGGGATCAGCGGCACCGCGCTGCCGCTTGCGTCGGCCGATGGCAATTCGATGGTCGTCGATTACAAGGGGCAGGTGCTTGCCGAAAGCACGTCGGGCGAGACCTTCACCGCTTTTGCCGATATCGACCTTGCTGCCCTGCGCGCCCAGCGCCGCAAGCCCGGCATGACCAACCAGCTCGCCCGCCAGCGGCTTGAGTTGTTCGCCGCGACCTATGCCGGATCGGTCCAGCCCGCGAACAGCCTGAGCGATGGACAAATCCCCGATCGCGACCATTTTATCCGCACCCACGAAGCGGTGATCGAACGCCTCTCCAAGGATGGCCTGATATGAAACACGATGTCGCCCCACCCTACACCGCCGGCGCCCGCCACGCGGTGTTTCCCGAGCCGAGCCATGACGAGGCGGCGCGATTCGATTTCCTCGCCAATTTCAACAAATACATGGCCACCACGCTCGGCCCCGGCAACAAGCGCGCCTACGACACGCAAGTGCTGCCCGCCTTTGTGAAAGAGTATGGCCGCGAGCCCGCCGACCGGTTCGAGATCCGCCGGGCAATGAACAAGAACCCCTGGCACCGTTTCTGGTCGGCGTTGAAGCGTAACTCGATGGAAATGCGCCAGCATAATGGCCGCCAGATGGTGCTGCGCCAATTGGACGAGCTCGATGCCAAGGCGCGCCAGTTCAACGAGGGTCGCGACACGCTGAAGCTCGATCCCAGCATTGCGGTGCCACGCTACCAGCAGGCGGTCGACATCCACTGCATGCCCGGCAGCTATCATGGCGAGGAGCGGCCGGGCGATGTGTCGGCGGGTGCCAATTACGACTGCGGGATTTTCGCGACCACGGCGGGTGGCCTGGGCGCGCTGAGCGACGGCGGCGGACAGGCGCTGGTCGACTGGATCAAGCGCGAGCGGCCGGGCTGGACACCCCGGCGCATCCTCGATCTGGGCAGCACGATTGGCCACAATATCGTGCCGCTGGCGCTTGCCTTCCCCGAGACCGAAGTCATCGCAATCGACACCGCCGCGCCCAGCCTGCGCTACGGCCATGCCCGCGCACAGGCGCTGGGTGCGCGCAACATCACGTTCCGGCAGATGAATGCCGAGGACATGGCGGCCTTCCCCGACGGCCATTTCGACTGGGTGCAGACGACGATGTATCTGCACGAGCTTTCCGGCACCGCACTGCCGCGCATCATCCGGGAGGGCTACCGCGTGCTTGGCGAGGGTGGGCTGATGTTCCACCTCGAACAGCCGCAATATTCCGACGCGATGCCGCTCTACGAGCAGTTCATCCGCGACTGGGATGCGTTCAACAACAATGAGCCCTTCTGGTCGGCGATGCATGCGCTGGACTTGAAGCAAATCATGGTCGAGGCAGGATTCTCTCCTGACGCGATTTTCGAGACCGGGGTCCGCGCGGTCGTGGACGAGACCATCTTCCCCGCCGCCAAGGAAGGTGATGGCGAGGATCATGGTCGTGCCGCCTATTGGCATGCCTATGGGGCCTGGAAGGCGTGAGCGATCTTGACTGGATCGCCCTTGCCGCCAAGCGCGCCAAGGGCAAGCGGCCGGACTATTTCGACGATCCGGCGATCGACCGCATCCTGTCGATCGTGATGGCGCTGGTCGCCGAAGTGTCGGTGCTGAAGCAGCGCCAGGACACGGTCGAGCGGCTGCTGGAGGCGAAGGGCACGATCAGCCGCGCCGATATCGAAGGCTTCGTGCCCGACAAGGACGCCGCATATGAGCGCGGGGTCGAGACCAAGGCATACATTGCTCGCATTATGCGCGGCGTTCAGCAGGCGATGGAAGCGATGGCCGTTAACGAAAAACCGGTCGAGGATGTGAGCAAGGAGCTGCGCGAGCTATGACCATGCCGCACCGGACCGTCCGCGGCCGCATCCGCTATACCTCGAAAAAGCCCGAGCTGCTCGACCAGGAGCGCGGCCGCGAATGGTTCGCCTTTACGCACCATGGCGACGGATCGGTGGTGATGCGCGCCCAATGCGAGATCGAGGAGCCCGATCCGACCGTCCTGCGCGAGGTGGTGTTGAGCCTCGATCCCCAGGGCCGCGCGCGCAACCTGCACGTCCATCTGACTGTCGGCGATGCGTTCATGGGCTCAGGCTGGTTCAACCTGACGCACCACGAGGGCGGCGGCGGGCTAATCGAGTGCGAAAGCTATGGCCCCTCGATCGGCCGCCTCTCACAGCGAGTAGATTTCACCGGCAAGCTAGACGGCTTCGGCACCCACCCGATTGTCGGCGACGGCTATCTCACCCGCTGCATGGACGTGACGAAAGGCCCGCACCGCCGCACCATCTGCGTCTATGTGCCTAGCCCCGATCATCGCGGCGCCACGCCACCGATGGCAGCCGAGGTCAGGATCGACCTGGAATATCTCGGCGACGAAACCGTCACCGTCGCGGCAGGAACCTTCGCCTGCCGCAAGTTCGCGTTCATCGATGAAGGCGCAATGGGCGGCAAACAGCACCCGCCCTATGAAATGTGGGTGACGGCTGACGACGACGCGGTGTTCGTCCAGGGCGGCGTCGGCGGGTATATGCAGACCTGGTATGAGCTGGTGGAGTTGGTGCGGTAGCGTTCCGCCGTTGCATCGCCCGCGGTCAATAAGCCGGAAGGCCAGGATATTCCCAGCGATAGGGAACGCCAGTCTCGCCCAGAACCGCCCGGACCAGCAACGGAAAGGCGCGTTCGGCACGTACGTCGTTCGACAGGATGAGCACGCAGCGCTCACGCCGCTGAAGGCAAACCAGCGTATTTGCGGTGATGTCGTCGTGCCCGCCCTTGTACCAGCCAGGTCCCTGCGGGCCGGTAAAGGCGATGACGCCCAGCGCGGCCTTGGCGGCCGGGCGCTCGCTCGGCGGGGCGTCGGGGAGCAGCGTCGGAAATTGCTGTCGTATCGTGATCGCCAGCGTGCCTGTCGTGAACACCCGTCGCGCTTTGGCCGACAAGCCGTAGCCGCGGACCATGGCGGCGCTCATCTTGGCAAGGTCGCTTATGGTCGTGTCCATCGACCCAGCGGCACGGACGCGGCTGCGCTGATCGTGCGTATGCGAGGTACCAGCGTCGTCCCACCCGTCGGCCAGATTCGACGCGAAGCGTTCCTGCCAGTGCAGGCTGGTGCGGCGCATGCCGAGCGGTTTGAAGAAGCGGCGCTTGAGTGTGTCCTCGAGGTCGATCCCCAAGCCGCGTTCGAGACCGAACTGCAGCAGCATCATGCCCTCCCCCGAATAGGCATAGCGCGTCCCTGGCGCGAAATGGATGTGTAGCCGTCGATCTGGCTCCAGGAAGGCGAAGTTGGCAAAGCCAGTTGGATGCGTCAGCGTCATGCGCGGCGTGATGAGGCGCCAGCGTGGGTCGTCCTCGAGATCACCCCAATGTCCGTAAGCGTCGATATTGCCGTAAGAGGGCAGCGGCTGCGGCAGAAGCGCTGCGATCGGCCGATCGATATCGAGCCGCTTCTCTCCGGCAAGCTGCGCCGCCAGATAACCGACGATCGCCTTTGTCAGCGAGGCACCGTACATCACGGTGTCGGCGGTGAGCGGCCGACCCGCCGCATCTCGTTCGCCAAAGGTCCTGACTGACGTAACGCGGCCGCCCTCGATAACCGCGATGGCAAGCCCGCGAGCCCCCGTCGCACTCATTGCCGACCGCGCGCCGGCGTCGATCGGGTCGGCACCGCTCGACGCGAGCAGCAATGGCATAACGGCAAGCAGCAAGATGCTTTTAAGCCGACCAACCAGGTGTTTCATCGGTCCCTCTCTTGCCACCAAAGCTCTGTCGAAAAGCGGCGCGATGCAACAGAGAAGCAGCCAGAGATCAAAATCGGTTACAGCGTGTATCGCGGCTGGGCGAGATCAGCCGACCCGCCACTCATCGCACAGCGTCCGCCGCGTCGGCACGCCGTGCTCGAACCATTGCCACGTCCGCGCGCGGGTGTTGCCGTCGTCGGACAAGTGGATGATCTCGACGAAATGCACGCCCGGTTCGTCTTTGCGGTCGAGGCGCAGCATCACCGATCCGCTATGCGTTTCCCAGCCGTAGCCGACGAATCGATCCGTATCCCAATGCAGCATGCCGTCGCGGAACACACCGCCAAAGCTGCGCTCGACGACGCGGCCATCGCCCCAGGTCAGGCGGTTGGATTGGACATAGGCAAACTCGCCATCCGCCGGAAATTCGCAGCGCGTCCAGGTGCGGTGGCGGTCGATCAGCGATCCGTCGCGGGCGAGGTGGGTGTAGATGCCGTCCCACTCGCCCGCGTGGCGCAGCATGTTGGGCATGGCTTCGGCAAAACGCGTCATTGCTGAGCATCCTCCGCATAGGCCTGGATAGGGAGCGCCGTGCCGGTCTGGCGGAGCAGCGCCTGTTTGCGGAAAAAGCGCAGCAAGCCCTGCTCGCCCATCCGCGAGGGTCCCATGCCGCTCATCCCGAAGCTCGATTTCTCGGCATCCCAGACCATTGAGGTTAGCGCGCCGTCGTTGATCGAGACCGCGCCAGCGGCGAGGCGGACGGCCACGGCTTCCGCTTCTTCGGCCGAGCCGGCAAGGACCGCGGCAGAAAGGCCAAACTCCCCATCATTGGCGAGCGCGACGGCCTGGTCGACCGTAACGAACGCAGTGACGGGAATCACCGGGCCGAAGGTTTCCTCGCGCATCACGGCCATATCGGGGGTGACGTCGCTCAGCACCGTGGGCCGCAAGTAAAGCCCGCCGCCGATTGTTTCGACCGTGCCGCCCGCCAGCACCCGCGCGCCGCGCGCGACTGCATCGTCGATCTGCGCCTGGACGATCGCTGCCTGCTTCTCGAAAATGAACGGCCCGATGTCGCCGGTGGCGATGTCATTCGCATTGAGCCGCACTGCCTTGGCTCCTTCGACCAGCGCAGCGAGCAATGGCTCGGCGATTTGCTGCGCAACATAAACGCGCTCGATCGATTGGCAGGCCTGCCCCGTATTGACGATCGACGCTCGTAGCGCGACTTGCGCCGCCCAGGCAGGATCGGCGCTCGCAAGCACGATCATCGGGTCCTTGCCGCCCAGTTCCAGACTGGCCGGAATGAAGGCAGCAGCCGCAGCGATAGCGACCTTGCGCCCGGTCCCGACGGAGCCGGTGAAGGCGATGTAATCCACCGCCTCGATCAGCGCCGCCCCCGTCGCGCCATCGCCTTCGATGATGGCGAGTGGCACTTCCGGCACCTCGGCGAGCGCGGCGGCGAGCGGGCGGATGAAGCGCGGCGTGACCTCGCTCGGCTTGACGATCACTGCGCATCCTGCCGAGAGCGCAGGGATCGCGTCGATCAGCGCAAGGGTAAGCGGGAAGTTCCACGGGCTGATCACGCCGACCAGCGGATAGGGCACAAGGCGGGTGCTGATCTCAATGCCGGGTGTTGCGCCTGGCCGGGGCTCGCCGGTGGCACCGGCGATCAGTCCCGGTGCGATGTCTGCCCAGCGATTGAGGGTGCGGATCGTGCCATCGACTTCGATCCACGAAATCGCACGGCGGCCGGTGTCGGTGGTGAGGGCTTCGCCGATCGGCGCATTGCGGCGGGCGATCACGTCGGCCAGCGCGCGGAGCGATTGAGCCCGTGCTTCGGGCGTGCGCGCTGCCCACACGGCCTGGCGCGCACGTAATTCGCTGGCAATCTGCCCGATGGCATCGGCGTCGAGCGGCATTATCTTGTAATCGAGCACGCCGGTGCGGGGGTTGCGGACCTTCATTGTTGGGCTTCCCAGCAATCGACGATCTCGCCGCCGGTTGCGGTCCAGACCTCGGCGCGTCCGACCATATCGCCCAACAAATCTTCCAACGCGCCGATCCGATAGGGCAGCCCCATGATGTACGGGGTCAGGTGGAGGGGGAGCATCCGCCCGCCCGCTTCGCGCTCGGCTTCCGCGACCAGCCAGTCGAACGCATCGTGGATTTGCTGCGCATAGCTGTCCGCAGATTGCTGCTGGACAGTGATGATCTGGCGGTCGGAAAGCTCGTGGCTGAGCGGCAGGTTTATCAAGCCATTGGTAAAACGATAGGGCAGTTCGTCATTCACCCAGTCGCAGCAATAGGTGATACCCGCTTCCTTGAGCAGGCGCGGCGTATTCCAACTTTGCGAGTGCGCGATTGACAGCCAGCCCCTGGGGCGCGTGCCGGTCGCGCGTTCCAGCGCGTGGAGCGAAGCCGCGATCAGCGCGCGTTCCTCATCCTCCGGCAAGCCTGTGGCGATCGTGCCGTTCATGTCGGTCGAATGCGCGATGATCTCGTGCCCCGCGCGCGTGATCTCGGCGACCAGTTCCGCATAGCGCTCGGCAATCGCAGCATTGGTCGTAAAGCTCGCGCGCGCACCGGCCTTCGCAAACGCCTCGAGCAATCGATACACCCCCACCCGGTTGCCATAATCGCGCGCGGTGTAATGGCGGTAGTCGGGATAAGCGGTCTGCATATGCCCCGGCGCGCGGAACGGCGTGTCGCTGGGGATGATGGGGAACCATTCGAGGCTGACGCAGAGCCACAGCGCGACCGATTTGTCGCCGGGCCAGCGGATGGGGGGACGGTCCCGTAGCGCGGACCAGGGGTAAAGCTCATGGTCGTAGCCGTGACGGCGTTTCGGATAATCGAGATAGGCGGGGTCGAGGGTCATTCAAATCCTCCCCTGCAAGGGGAGGTGGCAGGCGCGTCAGCGCCTAACGGAGGGGTATTCGCCCCATCGATAGCGCCATACCCCTCCACCAGCCTTCGGCTGGTCCCCCTTCCCTTGCAGGGGCGGATTTGATCCGCTCCGATCATCACTGCTGCCCCCGCCAAGCATCGACAATCTCGCCGGCGCGCGCGATCCAGGCCCGTCCATCGGCGGCGATATGCTGCAGCGCGCGTTCAAATGGACCGATGCGGTGCGGCTGGCCGATGAGATACGCATGCAACGGAATGCACATCACCGTGCCCGATCGCTCCCCCTCCGCCGCCAGCCGCTCATACTGGCGGATCAGCGTGTCGGCATAGTCGCGCGGCGACATATTATAGACGAAGAAGCCATAATGGTCGTTGACCTCAAGGCTATAGGGAATCGAGGCGAGGCGGCCGCGCGCGACCTTCACCTCCTGCACCTGGTCGTCGTGATAGAGGTCGCAGGTATAATCGAGCCCATACTCGGCGATCAGGTCGAGCGTGCGCGGGGTGTGCGTCAATGCGGGCGCGAGCCAGCCGCGGATCGTCTGCCCTGTCGCCTCGCGCACGGTGCGGATCGAATCCTCAATGATCGCGCGCTCTTGGCGTTCGTCCATGCCATAGGCGTAGCGGGTGTTGTAAATGCCGTGGCTGAAAAACTCCCAGCCACGCGCATTGGCATCGGCGACCACTTCCGGGTGATGCTGGCAGAGCGCGACCGACAAGCTGACCGACCCCGGGAAGCCGTGCTTGGTCATCACATCGGCCATGCGCCAATGGCTGACGCGGTTCGAATGGTCGCGGTGACTGTAGCCGACGACATCGGGATGCGGCCGCGTCCACGCCTTGCGCTGCGGGTGAGCGGGTGGATCGATTTCGTAATATTCGAGATTGGGCGCGACCCAGACGGCAACGGTCTTGCCCTCGGGCCAGGTGATTTTTGGCCGGGCGTTGTAGGGGGCGAAGTTGTACAGGTCGGGATCGGGAGCGTTTTCACGCATGGCTAACCGCCGCAATCGCCGTCACCCCAGCAGAAGCTGGAATCGCTCTCAATCGCAGCGATGCCAGCTTTCGCTGGCATGACGGCATGGGGACCATCACCGCGCTTCCAGCCAGTCGATCACCGCCTGCACCGGCTCGACATCGGCATATTTCAGCTGGAGGTCGGTCAGATTGGCGAAGTGATAGCTCTCATGCTTGTCGGCGCAGGTCTCGATGGGGACGATGGTGCGATATCCATGCGACAAAGCGTCAACCGCCGTTGCGCGCACGCAGCCGCTGGTGGAGCCGCCCGTCACCACCACCGTGTCGACCTTGTGCCAGATGAGATAGCTCGCCAGCGGCGTCTCGAAGAACGCGCTCGGCATGCGCTTGGTATATTGCAGGTCGTCCGGCGTGATGTCGCAGCGATCGTCGAACGCGTGGCGCTCGCTGCCATATTTGATGTTCTGGAGCGAATCGGGCGTATCGGTGCGCGTGCCCCACACGCCTGCATCGCCGGCATCAGCCTTGTACGCCACGCGGGTCCAGATAACGGGCATGCCCCTTGACCTTGCGAGCGCCGAAATACGGTTCACATAGTCGATCTGATGCGGATCGGTTTCATAGGCGGTCACGAACTTGTCGATGCGAGTATAAGCCTGCTGGAAATCGACATTGACGATCGCAAGCTTGCTGCCAAAGCCGAATTTCTTGCGCGCGGGATTGGCCATCACGGCCTCGAAAATCTCGCGCGCCGTGCGACTATCCGAGACCATTTTCGTGCCGATCAACGCCGCCATTGCCGCTCCTTTCCGATGAAATGATAGTGTAATCGATAAAAGGGCTTGTCGAGTCAAATTTGTCCGGACAAATTACGCGCCATGGAAGTCAGCCGGCATTTCATCCGTTTGGGGCAGCGGCGCGTGCATTATCGCCGCTGCGGCAATGGCCCGGCGCTGCTGATGGTGCACCAGAGCCCGCGCTCATCGGCTGAATATGAGCCGCTGATGCGGACATGGGGCACCCATTTCACCTGCATCGCGCCCGATACGCCAGGCTTCGGCCAGTCTGATCCGCTGCCAGACCCTGACGCCTCGATCGACGACTTTGCTGATGCGTTGGCAGAGCTGATCGATGCGCTCGGCATCGGCCCGGTCGCGGCTTATGGCTTTCACTCAGGCGGCATCATCCTGGTGACCGCGCTCAAACGCCATCCGGACAAGTTCCGTGCGCTCGCGGTCGGCGGCTATGCGATCTGGACGGCAGAAGAGATGGCACTGTTCGGCGAACATTATCTGCCGCCTTTCCTGCCCAGCGCTTATGGCGAGCATTTGACCTGGCTGTGGAACCGGATGCTTGAGCAGAGCTGGTTCTTCCCCTGGTTCGACGTCCGGTCCGAGGCGCGGCTGTCGGTGGCTCATGCCGATGTCGCGCGTGTCAACGCAGCAGTGATGGAAATGCTCGATGCGGGCAACGCCTATCGAGCCGGCTATGGCGCGGTGCTACGCGCGCCGCGCGACATTCCGCTGGTCGATGCGGTGACGCCGCCGGTGTTGATCACGGCGTATGACGGCGATCCGTTGCAAGCGCATATCGATCGGCTGGGCGGAATGCCGAAGGGCTGGGAAGCACGCAAGGTGGCTACACCGGCGGAGCATCAGGCAGCGAGCCTGGCCTTCCTGCTCCCGCATGCCGCCGGCGATGCGCCGCCGCTGGTCGAGGCGGCTGACGGCGGTTTCGTCCGGATCGAGACGCCGAGCTTTACCGGACTGCTGCATTGGCGGGGCCAGCGCGGCGGACCGCTGCATCTTGTCGCGCCGGGCAGCGAGGCGGACTTGACCTCGACGTTGGGAGTGGCCGGGAAATGGCTCGACCTTCCCGGCCAGGGCCTGGCTGATCCATGGCCGGGCGACCCACCCACCGAGTGGGCGGCATGGCAGGCGGTTATCGAGGCGGCCGCGACAGCGCTGGACGCAACGCAGGTCGTCCTTCCCACGCTGCCTGCCGGTGATCCCGATCGCCTTTTCCCCGACCTTACCCCCGATCGCTTCGGCAGCAATCTCGCCAGCGCTTGGGCAATCGTGCGGGCTCGGCATTTGTTCGACCCGTGGTATGAGGTTGGCCCGGCGACGGCGCGCGCTTTTACGCCCGATGAGGTTGACCCCGCCGCGCTTGCGCTTGAACATCGCGCGCTGCTCCGCGCCACCGCTGCTCGCGCCTATCTGACTGCATTGCGATCGAGCCAAGGAGAGGATTGATGGGAATTCGCGAGGATATGCCGCTGCTCGCCCGCCACGAAGGTGTTTGGGATGGCACCTACAGCTATTACAACGCCGCCGGTGACAAAGTGGACGAGCATGAAAGCCGCCTGTTCTGCCGTTTCATCGATGATAATGCCGCCACGCCCTATCACCAGACCAATCACTATAGCTGGCCCGATGGCCGCACGGAAATCCGCGACTTCCCCGCAACCTACAGGGACAAGCGGGTGTGGTGGGATAATGAGTTGATCCAGGGCTCGGCGTGGGAAGTCGGACCGGACGATAAGCGCCGCTCGATCATGCTCTATTGGCAACGCACGGGTGATCCGTCGCTTTATCTCTATGAGATGATCCAGATCGCCGACGATGGCCAGACGCGCTGCCGTACCTGGCACTGGATCCGAAACGGCCAGTTGGAGACACGAACCGCCATTCAGGAACGGCTCGTGACGCGCGACTGGCGTGCGCTGGAGAAGAAAATGGAGGCCGCCGCTGGTTGAACCCCGCACCCTCTTCGCCAAGCTGTGGCAAGCGCATGTCGTCGCGCGGCTGGGCGAGCGCGAGGATCTGATCGCGATCGACCGGGTGTTTCTGCACGAACGGACCGGTTCGGTTGCGTTGAAGAGCCTTACCGCAGCGGGGCGTATTGTGCGCGATCCGGCGCGGGTGTTCGCGGTGACCGATCATATCGTCGATACCCGGCCCGGCCGCACCGGTACATTAGTCCCCGGCGGCGATGCGTTCCTGACCGCCACGCGCGAGGAAACCCGCGCAGCAGGCATCAGGCTGTTCGACGTTGATGATCCCGACCAAGGCATCGTCCATGTCATCTCGCCTGAATTAGGGATCGTGCTGCCGGGGCTGACTCTGGTCTGCCCGGATAGTCACACTTGCACCCAAGGCGCGCTGGGCGCGCTAGCCTGGGGGATCGGCTCGACCGAAGCTGAACATGCGCTGGCGACGAGCACGCTGCGGTTGACGCGCCCCAAGACGATGCGTGTCAGCTTTATCGGTACGACATCCCCGGACGTTACGCCCAAGGACATGATGCTGGCGCTGATCGCGGCCTATGGCGCCGGGGGTGGCAGGGGGCACGCGATCGAGTTTGCCGGCTCGGCGGTCGAAGCACTGGATGTCGAGGGGCGGCTGACCTTGTGCAACATGGCGACGGAATTTGCGGCGATGACCGGGTTCGTCGCCCCCGACGCCAAGGTGTTCGACTATCTCAAAGGTCGCCGCTACGCGCCCCGTGGCGCCTTGTGGGATCGGGCCGTTGCGGCATGGCGGGACTTGCATAGCGACGACGGCGCGGTGTTCGACCAGGAGATCACCATCGACGCCGCTGCCCTGCGTCCGATGGTAAGCTGGGGCACGTCGCCGCAAAGCTCGGTGCCGGTCACCGGGCGCGTGCCTGAACAGGCAGCAAGCGGATTGCCGCCCGACAGCTATGCCAGAGCAATCGATTACATCGGCCTCGCTCCAAGTCACCCAATTGCCGGCACGCCGATCGATGCCGCCTTTATCGGCAGCTGCACCAACAGCCGCCTGTCCGACCTCCGCCGTGCCGCCGACATCGTTAAGGGTAAACGCGTCGCCGCCGGGGTGCAGGCGATTGTCGTGCCAGGATCGATGGCGGTGCGCCGCGCCGCCGAGGCCGAGGGTATCGACCGCATGTTCACCCAGGCGGGTTTTGAGTGGCGCCTGTCGGGCTGCGCGCTGTGCTTCTACGCCGGCGGCCCCGGCTTCCCGCCTGGAACCCGTGTGATTTCCTCGACCAACCGCAATTTTGAAGGGCGCCAAGGCCCAAATTTACGCACCCACATCGCCAGCCCCGAGACGGTGGCAGCAAGCGCGATCGCCGGCCACATAGCGGCGGCCGCGCGATGACCGCCTTTCCCCCCGTCCCTCGCGTTTCCGGCATTGCCGCGCCGCTGATCCGCGCCAATATCGATACCGATGCGATCATCCCCAGCCGCGAGATCAAAGGGGTCGGCAAGACCGGCCTTGCCGATGGCCTGTTCGCGGGCTGGCGCTACGTCGAAGGGCGCACGCCGAACCCCGATTTCGTGCTCAACCAGCCGCGCTTTGCCCATGCGCCGATCTTGCTCGGCGGCAGCAATTTCGGCTGCGGATCGAGCCGCGAGCATGCGGTATGGGCGCTCCATGATTATGGCGTGCGCGCGGTGATCGCACCGAGCCTCGCGCCGATCTTCGCCAGCAATTGTGTGCGCAACGGCATCATCCCTGTAGTGCTGGAAGAAGCGACGGTCGCGTCGCTGGGCGAGGAGGTAGCGATCGACCTCATCGCGCAGACCGTGACCTCTGGCCCGGTAACGGCGCAATTCGAGATCGATCCGGAGGCCAAGGCGATGCTGGCCGAAGGGCTCGGTGCGATCGACCTGACGCTGAAGCACAAGCCCGCGATCGATGCCTTCCTGGCAGCAGACCGAGCAGCGCGGCCCTGGGTCTATCTGGAGACGATGCGTTGACCGCTATCCTCATCTCCGAAGTCGGTCCGCGCGATGGCTTGCAGTCGATCGATCGAGTCATGCCGATCGAGGCCAAGAAGGCCTGGATCAAGGCCGAGGCCGAAGCCGGCGTGCGCGAAATAGAGGTGGGCAGTTTCGTGCCGTCCAGTCTGCTGCCGCAAATGGCCGACACCGCCGAGCTGGTCGCCTTTGCGCGCATGCTGCCCGGCCTTAACGTCGTCGCGTTGGTACCCAATGCCAAGGGGGCTGCGCGCGCGGTCGAAGCCGGCGTCCACGGCATGTCGATCCCGTTTTCGATGTCGGAAACGCATTCGATCCGCAATGTCCGCAAGACGCACGCCGAAATGATCGAGGAAATCGGCGCGGTCGCCGCGATCGCCTACGCCGCGGGGGTCCATTTCGCCGTGGGGCTGTCGACCGCGTTCGGCTGCACCATCGAAGGCGCGGTGCCCGAGGATCGCGTCGTCGCCCTCGCCAAAGCATCGGTCGCGGCGGGGGCGAAGGAGCTGAGTTTGAGCGACACCACCGGCTATGCCGACCCCGCGCAGGTCAAGCGGCTGGTCCGCAGGGTGCGCGCCGTGGTCGGTAACAAGCTGACCACGCTTCACCTCCACAATACTCGCGGGCTGGGGCTCGCCAATGCGCTTGCCGGATTGGAGGAAGGAATCACCACGCTCGATGCCTCGCTCGGCGGGCTCGGCGGCTGTCCTTATGCACCGGGTGCTTCGGGCAATATCGTGACGGAGGATCTGGCGTTCATGCTCGACGCGATGGGCTATGACACGGGGATCGACCTCGACAAGCTGATGCAGGTCCGGGCGATAGTGGCCGGGGCGCTGCCAGGCGAGCCGCTGTACGGCTTCACCCCCGATGCCGGGCTACCGCTGGGGCTGGAGGCGCGCCGGCCATGACGCATGCGACGCCACTCGCCGGGCTGAAGGTCGTTGAATTCACCCATATGGTGATGGGTCCCGCTGCCGGCGCGATCCTGGCATCGCTGGGTGCTGAGGTGACACGTATTGAACCCGAAGGCGGCGATCCCACTCGTAACCTGATTGGTTCGGGTTCGGGCTATTTCCCGATGTATAATCGGCACAAGGGCACGATCAGCGCCGACTTGAAATCGCCTGCCGGCCTGGCCAGAGCTACGGCGCTTGCCGCCAGCGCCGATATCCTGATCGAGAATTTCCGCCCCGGCGCGCTCGACCGGCTGGGCCTGGGCTATGAGGCGTTGAGCGCGATTAACCGGCAGCTTGTCTACTGCTCGCTCAAGGGCTTCCTCCCCGGCCCCTATGAGAGCCGCACGGCGCTCGATGAAGTCGCGCAGATGATGGGCGGGCTGGCGTACATGACCGGCCCGCCGGGCCGTCCCTTGCGCGCGGGATCCAGCGTTATCGATGTGACTGGCGGCATGTTCGGCGTTATTGCCATCCTGGCCGCGATCGAGGAACGCCACCGCACCGGCAAGGGTCAGAAAGTTCAAGCGAGCCTGTTCGAAACCACCGTCTACCTTGTCGGCCAGCATATGGCGCAAAAGGCAGTAACGGGACAGGCGGCAGCGCCGATGCCTGCACGCATCTCGGCCTGGGCGATTTACGATGTGTTTGAAACGAAGGACGATCCGGTGTTTATCGGTGTCGTTTCTGATCCGCTGTGGAAGAAATTCTGCGCGCTGTTCGGGCTCGATGCGCTTTGGGCCGATGAAGGGCTGCGCAAGAATAATGACCGCGTCCGCCAGCGCGAGCGGCTACTGCCCGAAATCCGCAAGCTGATCGGCGGGTTCACCCGCGCGGAAGTGGTTGATCGGCTTGAGGGCACTGGCATTCCTTTTGCCCCCATTGCCCGGCCGGAAGATATGTTTGAAGACCCGCACCTGCTGGCTTCGCGCGGGCTTGAGCCCGTGACGCTGATGGACGGAAGTGAAACATTTTTACCAGCTTTGCCAATTGTACTCGACGGCAAGCGCACGGGACGTCCGGCACGCCTCGCGCCAGTGCCGCTGAACGATTAGGTCGTAACAGCCGGCTCCAACCAAAGCCCGCACCCGCTGACCGACCCCGATTGGTTGGATTGCGTCACTTCACGAGACAGATCGTTAGAAAGCGTACGTTCGATCGCGAAGCCCCCCGCCCGAAGCTCTTGATCACTTACCTGCCCAGCCCATCACATGCGTCAGGGGGATAAACGGGATTAAGTTTCAGCGTCGTTTGAGAGAGTTATCTAGGCATTGCTCAGACATGGATATCGTGCTCAGGCTTACCAACCAATGCTCCAAGAAATAGGTCGGTAAGAGCCTTCTCACGCTCCTCTCCATCACTCCATTGCAGCATTCGTCCGATGGGATCGCGTAACAGAGCGGACAGGGCAGTGGTGAGCGCAACGAGAGCGAAGGTGGCGCGTTTTGGGGTTATTTCTTCGCTGTCTTTAGCTGCCGCGTCGATCAACGATTTTGAAAGATGACTTATTGTCTTCAAACGCGCTGCCGCGGCAGCTTCGCGAAATCTTTGATTCGGCGTATCCCGCGTGTAATCGATTAAAGCGCTGTAGAAGATTTCGTACGACTCGAAGTTCGTCAAAAACGCCCGCACGATCGAGCGGGCCGCCGTTTGCAGATCTTTATATTGTGGGACTGAGGCGCTGGTCGATACGCTCTCTAGTCGGTGCAGAAAGCTTCGCTCGAGCAAGTCGTTCTTGTCACGGAACCGCCGATAGATGGTTCCCACAGCCACGCCCGCGCGTTTCGCAACGTCGGGTATCGAGCATGCCGCAAGGCCGCCTTCTTCAACCAAAGCCAGCGTAGCCTCGAGCAAGCGTAATTCCGACTGCCGGCTTCGCGCTTGGCGCGGGCTGCGCAAAACGGAATGCGAATCCACTTTCACAAAATCCACATGTTTGCTATGGAACGGCTAACGATGGAGGTGTTTATGTCATTACCCATGCATTGGAAAGGTCGGGCGGCAGTCCTGGTGGTGTTCGGCGTCGGCATGTTTATCGGCGCCTCGCCCGTTTCCGCTCAACAAAATGCTAGACTGAAAATAGAACGGATGCCGGCACCGACTGCCGCTATGATTGCGACAGAAGAAAAGGCCGTCTTGAGCGTACTCGATGCGTTTAAGGCCGCGATCAAAGGAAAGAATATCACAGAACTTCGTGCACTATTTTATAAAGGCGATATCCGCTGGTTCGGTTCAGGGCACAATGCAAGCCGTCATCTCTCAGAAAGCCTATCTGGTAAGCAAGTCGAGGCGGTCGAACCGATTGGAGCCTACCAAGCCATCCAGGATACTCGCTTCAAGGATTTGTCTTTTGAAGAGCGCACGTACGGGCCTCAGGTGAAAACTGACGGACAAGTCGCGACGCTGACCTTCGATTACGATTTTCGCGTGAATGGTGTTGTTCAAAATTGGGGAACCGAGACGTGGCAGCTGATCCGAGCACCCGAGGGCTGGCGGATTCTGCAATTGCTCTACTCCTACCACCTTCAACTCGTGACACCCTCGCCGGAGCGAGCCTCGTGAGCAGGCAGATACCTCATGACCGACGTCTTTGGATACGTCGCTTTGTCATGCTGCTTTTCGCAATGGTTTTGCTTTCTTGGATTGGCGCGATAGTCGCTCAATTCCTCGTATCGACCGCTAAAGCGCGCGTCATTGCGGTTGCGGTCGCGGTCGCGACGACGGAGGGGGCTATTTGGTTAGGCGCCGGCATCTTGGGTGTGTCGGTTTTTCAAGCGAGACGAACGATCTTTCGGCGCATTCGATCCGGCCAACGCGCCGCGGATCGGGACAGCTCCTAACGGCGCACTGTAAGGAGCGGACCTGTCGGTTACAGGTGGCGCCGAGTGCGATGACGTGAGCTCGGTTTTTTTCGTTCAGCTGGCGCTAGAGTCCGACCCAGAAGGAGGGCTGGACAGATGAAGCTGAATCGGTTTTCGGAAGATGAGCTCATCGACATCCTGAAGGGGGCCGAGGCTGGCGCGGTGGTAATGCAGCTGCGCCGGGAGGCACGGAATATCGAGCGCGAGCTACTATGCATGGGAGGTCAGGTTCGGCGGGCCTGAGGTGTCGGGTGCCATACGGCCTCGGGCGCCGGATGCGGAGAACGCGCAGCTCATGCGGCCGCTAGCAGAGACAATGCCGAGGTGAAGGATCTCCTGTCAAAGAAACGGTGGCCCCAGCCGCGAAGCGAGAAACGGTCGCGCATATCCAAGCGGCGCTGGGTATGGGCGGGGGCGGTCACGTTGGATCGCCGGCGCGGATCGCATGATCTTGCGATATCGCTAGTTCTTGTATGATGATGGCGAAGCGGCCGCCCGGTCGAAACCCGAGGCCCAACAGAAACGTGGTCAGGCCAGGATCGCCGCGTCCTAAGAAATCGAAACGCTCACCGAGACGATCTGCTGAGCTGCGGGATCGAGAAAGAAGAGCAAGGTCGCGAAAGCGAGCCAGATGACGGTTGGCGCGATCAGCACCGCAGCAACCCGCGAAACGGCGATTGCGCGATCCACGGCCACAACCGCCAATCCCAGGGTGATCGCGTTTCCGATAAGGCCAGCGACAGCGCTGCCGGGAAGAATAGCATAGAAAACATAAGCCGCGGACATCACGATCAGGATGTGCAGTGACGCAAACGCCTGCGAAATCGATCTGCCGCGAATCGCGTTCTCCACGTCGACCCGGCTCGACAGCACCAAGAGCCAGCGCGCGACCCCCAGCAGTGCAAACAAGACGATCCAGATCAACCCGATTACCCAAGGCGGCGGCGCGATCGCGTCATGATCTCCATGGGTTGGTTGGTTCCAGCCGAGCCCGAAAATCAGGGCATTCAAGGCCGCCGCTAATGCGATTGGCGCCACGATATTAGCCAGCAATCCGAGGCGATCGCGACGATTTAGGAAGCCAACGGTAAACATGGCTCAGAACAGGCGATAGCTGATCGTCAACAGCGACGTCAGTTGATCGACGGAGCCTCGCGGCCCACGGACAATGGGACTATTGGCGGCATCGCCGAGTAGATGCCCGTAATCCGCGTTGGTCACGATCGACCAGCGCCGCGAGACTGGAACGACGACCGTCGCGTTAAACCCGGCTCTTTCAAAGCCTCCCTTGGCGGCGAACGCCTTGAACCGCGATCGGCTCGCTTCAGCCAAGGAGACGCCGTAATAAGCAGCGGCGTACCTATTATCGACTATCGTTACCGTGGGTCCCAGGCTGACAATCGCTCTCGCCAGCGGACGCGAATACGCCAACGAGCCCGTTGCAGAGAAGCCTAGTTGGGTCGAGGTTGCTTGTGCGGCATCGACTTGCAACCGAAGCGTACGGGTCGGCGCAATAGCAAGGTACCCGCCAATTTCCAACGCATCCCCGCGGTTGGCCAAGCCTTGAAGATAGGCACGATCATCTTTGATGTTACGCCCAAAGCGATAGCGAAGAAGTGGCCCGAACTCGACGGCCTTTACTTTCGGGTCAGCCAATTTGACCGCATTGACGCGCAAGATATCCGGGAAGGAAATCGAAACGATATCGTGGTACGACGCTTGAACCGCCGGAATGGGCAACGCCTTATACTTCGCCGATCCGGGAAAGGCGGGATAGACGATAACACCGGCGCCCACAGAAAGACTGATCGGCGCGTCCGATGGCGGTCCGTCGATGATCGTTGCATCGGGCGATGGAGCGGACGCGGGGCCTTCTGGCGGGATCGCTGCTACGCTGATGCCGGATGCAGCGATAAGAACGAATAACGGCAACCCCATTGAAGACACCCGATGCTGCGTACGAACCATGCAGCGTTTAAGCACCCTTCATTGCGACTGGCTGGCAAGCGGCAAGCACAAACGAAAAATCGCACCGCCCCCGGGTGTGTCGTCGATTTCGACCGAACCGTGATGAAGTTTGGCGATCTCGTCGACCGCTGCCAGGCCGAGCCCGGTGCCTGGCGTCCGATCATCCTTCCTCCAAAACGGTTGAAACACCAAATCACGATCGCCCATGGCCACCCCGGTGCCATGATCACGTACCTCGATCTGCGCTTGATCAGAACGCGCGACGACGACTTCGACCCTGCCGCCCACAGGCTCCGCACGGATGGCGTTATCGACGAGATTAGCGACGGCGTTTTCGATTGCTCGCTGATCCGCCACGACGAGGAGGTGATCGGCCAAGGCAATGAAATCGACGGCTAACCCGGCCCGCAATGCGAGTGGCGCGCAATCCGCGACAACACCGCGCACAACCGGTACGATATCGATAGCCCCGTTGGGTCGACCCTGCTTGCGCTCCAAGCGAGCAACGACAAGCAGTTGATCCACGAGTAGCCTCAGTCGGCGGGCATCGCGCGCCAGCGCGGTGCGCGAGGGCGCTTCGTGCGGTAAGGTATCGATGCGGCTTTGCAAGATTGCGACTGGTGTGCGCAACTCATGGGCGGCGTTCGCGGTGAACAAACGCTGCCGCTGAACGCCCTCGGCCAACCGGTCGAGCGCACGATTTATTTCATCCACGACCGGGCGAAGTTCGCCGGGCAGCTTGTCGGCACCCAGGCGGTGATCAATGGCGGTCGGCGAAATGCATTGGGCTTCCTTGGCCAAATCATCCAGCGGCTTCAGCATCCGGCGGACAAGGATAGGCAACAGAACGAGACCGCCAACCAGCAAAGGTCCATAGGCGGGCAACAACGCCGGCAGAAACGCATCGATAAACGATTGCACATCTTCCGCCGTGAAGTGATTACCCCTCGTTGCAATTGCAATCGGCCCCAATGGTGTTTCATCGACGGTGACGAAGATGAAGTGGTCGCCCGGCCGTCGATCAGCGAGCACGAGGTTGCCGCCAATCGTCGGCAGGTGGCTCCCCAATTCGTCGAGCAGCTGCGCAAGCTCCCGATCGGAGCCGGCGAGCGGCGGAAGCCCTGGACGCGACACTGCGAAAGCAATTCCAGGGCGGCGTGCGATATATTGCGTCAATGCCGGTGTCGGCTCGATCCTTACGCCGTGGCGGTCCGATGGTTGAAGGGCTTGAACAACCAGGTGCCGCAAAGAAGCGTCGGCAATCTGTTCATAGGTTGTGAATGGTGCCAAGAGTGGGAACGCAATCATTGCGGCGATAATCAAGACCGCTTGGCCGCCAAGCATCACCAAAGGCAGCCGGACCGAGAGGTTGTAAAGGCGCCAATTCAATTTCACATATCGTGATCCAAAATATACCCCACCCCCCTAACCGGGTGGATAGCGACGCCGGCATTGGCCTCTGCGAGCTTGGCGCGCAGCCGCGAAATGTGGGAATCGAGCGTGTTTGAGCTTATCTCGTCGTCAAAGCCATAAACTTCATCGATCAGAGACGCGCGCTGAATGACTCGGCCGGCGCGCCTGATCAAGCTCTCGATCAGCGCAAGTTCGCGGCGCTTCAAAATGAGCTGGACGCCATCTGCCCAAACCTCGCGCGAGTTGAGATCAAAGCTGAGCCTGCCGCACCGAATAGGCGGCGGCGTCTCGCCACCCGGTCGGCGGAGCGCGGCCCGTAATCTTGCTAGCAGCTCCGCCATCTCGAACGGCTTTGCAAGATAGTCATCGGCCCCGCGGTCAAGCCCCAGTACTTTTTCCGGCACTGCGTCATAAGCAGAAATAATCAAGATCGACGCCCTTGGCTGCGCACGACGCAGCGCGTCGATCAGTGTCAGCCCCTCTCCATCGGGCAAACGGCGATCCAGAAGGATCGCTGAATAACGGGCAAGCGCCATGGCGGCGGCTGCTTCTTCCAGACTGCCTACACAATCGACGGCAAAGCCGGCATCGCCGACGGCCCGAGCGACGAGGCCGGCCATCTCAGCTTCATCCTCGATAATCAATATTTTCATGATGCATCCGGCGCATTAGCAACATAACGTTGCGGCGCACTGACAGCCGATTGCCTATCCCTCCACATCGCTGAGGTCATCGAAAGCCGTGCCCACCATGCCATGTCGCGCCCCATGGGCCTGCCCTCGACACCGCAAAGGAGCCAAGCATCGACGGCGATCGCCGATTGCAAATCGCGACCTCAATCTCGCTGAGCACTTCAACATTCCCTTCACCACGCAACAGCAACGCCGAGCCGAGCATTGAGAGGCCGCGACGGCGTGAGCTGGTTCCGTGACGAGAGCAAAAACGGATTGCCATAGGCAAACCGATTGACCGACTGATTGGTCAAATTGTCCACGACCAGCGAGACATCGACCGAGCCGATCCGCACACCGGAAGCCAAGCCGAGTGTGGCATAATTCCCTTGGCTGACGTCCAGCAAATCCCCGGTGCCCAATACTGAACGCCCGCTCGTATCAATCGTGAAGCCAAGGCGTGGCACTGCTTTACCCAACGCCCATTGGTAAGACAGGCCAAAATGGGTGGCCAAGGGCGGAATTTCGGGCAAGCGACGATTTTGGCGACGAGACTGGTCGGCGATTGGCCCATAGACGCGATTGCTCGTGTAGACCAACGATCCTGCGATCCTAAGGCCCTTGACCGGAATGAAATCGACATTGCCTTCAACCGTGTCGATCTCTGCGTCGCCGATATTGGCTGTGTAAGGCTCGCCAGCACGGTCAATGAGGTCGGCCTGGATTGCCTGCCAATGCGCAATGGAGAAAGCTCCCGAAAAGGCAATCCCGGTCTCGCCGATACGCTGCTTTCGCACCCCGACCTCGCCGACAACGATTGAGTCGGAGCGGTAATCCGCCACGCGGCCGACGCCGCGAGCAACGGCCAATCCCCCCGTTCGATTGGCGGTCTGGACACGAGCATAAACGGCAAGGCGCGGCGCTACGACCCAGGATAAAGCGACAGTCGGATCGAAGCGCGTGGTCGAACGGCCTTTGACGAAATTCCGGCGGCTTGGTCTGCTCGATGGCTCCCCGTCCACGCGTGCGAAAGTGGTGCGTGCCCCGATGGTCAATGCGAGGTTTGGCGATACGTAGGCCGTTCCCTCGCCAAAAGCAGATAACGCCTGCGTGACGTTGGTAACGCCGATCATGGTGCGCTCGCTATTGGGTGCGCCGCTTGATCGAGACAATATGTCGCGATCATTGATGTAACTGAATCCAACCACCCACGACGCACCGCTATTCAGCGCCCGAGATAGACGAATTTCTTGACTGACCAGGAGCTTTTCGCGCGCCGTTATGGAGATTAAAGGTATCTGTCTGCGGGCGCGAGGCAGGGTGGACGTCGCGTCAAACTGATCCCGCGACTCGTAGCCGACAACGCCGGAGGCAGCGAACAGCTTGAGCCCGCTCTCCCAATCCTTGGATAAAGCAAACCGGCCAAACAACAGCTGGTTATCGAAAGGTTGGGCGACGAAGGAACGCCGCTCGATAGGACCGGCGCGTCGCGCAGCATATTGTGCATCTTGCGTTGAGATCCGCTGAAACACGCCGCTCAACTCGCCGCGCCAACCATCACTGCCCTCAAGCCGAAGCCCGAGACGGGCGCCAACGGTGTCGCTCTGATTGACGTCGGCAAGATGTCGGCGAAGGTCGTTTATGTAACCACCATCTCGTATGCGATAAGCAACCGCGCGAGCACCAAGCCGATCGCGCAAGATCGGTATATTGACCACTCCCGCCAGATCGAATCCTGGCGCGCCCTTCGCCGTCACCGATACGCCCGCGCCCACGGACCCCGACGCTGTCGTTGGGTCGACTGGATTGGAGGTCAACCGGATGACCCCGCCGATCGCACCCGAGCCATAAAGCGTCCCCTGGGGACCTTCGAGTATCTCGACGCTCTTGATGTCGTAAAGACGTAGCCCGGCGTCTGGGCCAGTGTAGTTGAGCTGTACATCGTCGAGGTATGTGCTGGTCGTCGACTGCGTGCTCCCGTTGAAACTGCTGTCCGCCACGCCACGAATGAAGATCTTGTCGCGGCCGGCTCCCAGTTGCGTACTCTGTAGAATAGGAAGCTTTTGAGCATTAGCGGTCAAATTGTTCGCACCTTCGGCAGGGATTGCCGTCGTCGCATCGAGCATCAGCACGCTTCCAGGATACCGCAGGAGCGAGACACGCTGCTTGCTGGCGGTTACGATCACCTCAGTTTGGAGGTCTTGGGGCTCAGGCGGCGGCCGGCGCGGATCTCTTCGGGCAGGCTTGGACGGCTTGACCGCTCGGATGATGCGATAACCACCCGCAGGCAGCGCAACCGCGCGAAAGCCGGTGCCATCAAGGAGTTTCTCGAGCGCTTGATGGACCGACATGATACCGCTGACCGCTATCGTCCGGGTCTGCGCCAAGCCAAGCTCCGTGCTGATAATCTCGCTATCGCTCTGTCGCGCCAAGGTCTGTATCGCCAGATCAAGCGTGGTCGGCGGGATGGCAACTGCGGCATCGCGAGCACATGCAGGAGCGGCCCCAACGGCCATCAGCAACAACATAGAAAACTTAACGATGGCGCGGCGCGGCCTCCACCAATATCCAGCGCCTGCCATCACGTCGCCATTTCGCTCCCACCAAGGATGCCAGATGCGGAACGTCCTGATCCGCGACTCCGGTCAACCGGACGACTCCGGTTAAGCGACGTGTCGACAAGCTTCCTGGAATCACCAAGTCGATCGCATAAAGGCGGTTGATCCGCGCCGCAACGTCGCCAAGCGGCTGGCCGTCAAAGCTTAGCAAATGAGTTCGCCAGCCGCCCACGAGGTCAGCGGCGATCGTCGAACGAACGATATCGCCGCTAAGCGAATCGACAGCCAACGCATCGCCAGCATTGAGGGTGACCGCCTTTCCGCCGGCCTCAACGCCAACCGAGCCATTGGCGACCTCGACAGCAAGCCGATCATGTTGCTCCCGCACATTAAAGACGGTCCCCAGATCGCGAAGCGTCGCACTGCTCGCTTTTACGACAAAGGGATGCGCTTCATCATGACGGACAGCGAAGGTCGCTTCGCCGTCGCGCAGCACCACCGATCGTGGGTCGGCGCGATTAAGCTGAACGCGCGATCCGCCACTGATATCGATTTGGGTGCCGTCGGCCAGCACAACGGCGCGCGTCTCTCCAGCGCGGGTCGCGATCTCGTAGGTATTCGGCGTGGGCGAAAGCCAGCGCGGCGTGACGACCGCCGCGAGCGCGACCGCGGCGCACGATACGCCGGCTGCCCAGAGCCAGCGGCGCGGCGAAGGGTTATCATTCGCAGGGCCAGGCAAGGCGATTGATGGCGGGAATTGTGCCTGGGCAACCAAATGATCTGCAAGCGCGATCTTGTCATACGCGGCAGCATGTCGCGCATCGGCCGCAAGCCAATCGGCAAAGTGCGCCCAATCCTCCTCGCGAGCGACGCTCAACCGAAGGTGCCAATTAATTGCCTGATCAATGATCGTATCTTGTTCAGTGCGCATGACCCGCACTCCCTTCTTCGCGAAGACGACGCGCATTCGCCAAATCCGCATCAACTTGTCCCAGCCCTTCCTCGATTTTGCGGTAGGCGCGTTGCAGCAGCTTCTCGACTCCGCTGACGCTGATCCCCAGCCGGTCAGCGATCGCGCGCTGTGACACGCCCTCCAGTCGGAACAGGCGAAGAGCCGTCGCCATGCGTTCGGGCATGTCGGCGATGGCTGCCTCGACTTGGCGCAATTGATTTCGCGCGATCAATGAACGTTCCGCGTCAGGAAAGTCATCCGCGAGTGGCCGTTGATCCTGCCAAGCCCTGTCCCGCCTGAGGCGGCGCCCGGCAGCAATACGCCGATCGGTCGCCATATTGGCGGCCACTCGGTAAAGAAATGCTACGGGGTCAGATACCGGGTAGCTTGTCAGCTGGTCGATGCGCAGCCACATGTCCTGAAGCGCATCTTCAGCTTCCTCCCGGTTGCCCAGCCGCGCTGTCAGGAACTGCAGCAGCATTGGTCGCCTCAACAAAAAAATGGCCATGAGGCCGTCGTCCGCCATATCTCGGCATCCCGTCGCTGAGTCAGATCCGGGAGCGCAGGCCGCGCGCCCTGGCGATGTCGCTGGCCGATGCCGGGCGCAACCGACCCGTTTCGCCGCCGCGCGCTACCACGATCAGATCACTGGGCCGGCTGCTCGCGCCGGGACGACGCAGCACGACCCGCGCAGGTGCCGGCTTGGCAAATATGGGTTGACTTGGTGCTGCGCTTGGCGGTCCTTCGAGTTGGTGAAAGGCCCGCTCGCGCATTCGGTCACTCATCAAATTGCGGCCGCGCAGGCGAGCGGCGAGAAAGCGGTAGAAGAACCAATTCCCCGCAATTGGCGCGGCGATCGAGTAAATAATCCGCTCAACAAGCGTCCAGCGGATCGACTCTCGCTCGCGCGGCCGGGTCGACGGCATGCACCATAGATCCGGCGAATATCCGATCGTTCCATGGGCCAGGAGACGATGAATAATCTCATGATCTTCGAGCACATAATTCCAGCGCTCTGGATCAAACCCACCGGCCGCGCGCAGTGCTGCGGTGCGGAACGTTTGACCGGCGCCGCCGCAATGACTTTGCCGTGGTAGCAGGCGCGCGGCGGCTGCAATCTTGTTGGCCTTAAGGCGCTGATGCGTTTTGCTGCTGCCTCGGTGCACCACATATGCACCGCCAGCGACATGGCCCGCACGCCTGAGGATCCGCCCCGCCGCCGCCAGATAGTGCGGCGGGTAAATCGTGTCGGCATCGCACGTCGCGACAAAGCGGGTGTGAACCAGTCGCAGACCGGCGCTTAGCGCCGCGACCTTCCCGGGCGATGGTTCGGTCACGATGATCGGATCGATGTCGAAGCTAGCGCAGGCGATCCGCGCGACATGGGCGCTGCCATCGGTCGAGCCGTTGTCGATGAGGACAAGTCGCAGCTTTTCGCTTTGTCGAGCGATACTGGCAATCGTCGCGGGAAGAAGGCGGCGCTCATTGAAAAACGGGATTAGGATTGTCCATTCCGGAGCCACTTCTAACGAACGATCGCTGCGCGACCGCAGCCAGTCGAGATCGATAAACATCGACAAAATACCTCAAAATGCGATCAGAAAGTGTCGAGAGTAGCGATCCCTGCCAAGCCGGGGTCGGCTTGACTGCGGCATCGCCAGAGCCGGGCATTGACCGAAGGACGATGCCGCAAGGAAAATTCCGCACTTGTGTCGGAAGAATTTTTGCGAGCCCAGGAAACCGACGTGGGCTCGCTTAGTGCGGCGACAAAAGTTTTCATGCCAAGGCCGTGCGAGGTTGGCGCGACGCCAGTCGGCTCCAAAAATAAGCGCGCCAACGCTTTGCGCCAACCTCGATAGGTTTCAGTTCCCGCCAACCCGTGCCGACGAAGAGGTGAGCGAGCGCGCGGGATTGAGGCTCAAAATTCGTCACGATAATGTTGTCGGCAATTTCCTGAACATCGGCGATCAATTGTTGTTGCCTGTTTCCATAGACGAGCACTTCGCAAAGAGTGGCGATGTCATAGCGGGCGTAGGGTATCGGTGATCGCAGCGTGCCGAGCGTGCCCTCGAGGAAAATAGCGTCGGGCACGGACACGCGCGCCCGCGCCAATGCAGAAGGCGAGATATCTATCCCTGTGATGTGTCGAGCCAGCATTCGGAAATGGCAAGTCTGCGCGCCCTCGCCGCAGCCGATTTCGAGCAGTGTCCTGACCGGTGGACAATTTTCCCTTATTAGGGCGTTCGTCGCGATAAAGCGGGGCTGTTCGCGGCGCTTCAGCTTCCAGGGATCAGCTCTGTCGTAAAGTGCATCCAAGACGGCGGGTTCGCCGCTGAACTGATGACGGCGTAGCGACCAGCGTTCCAACAGGCGCGAAATCGGCACGGGCATTTCTAGTTTCCCTCGCTTGACGATGAGTTCGCTGCCGTGACGATACCGAAGGCGCAAATCCGTACATTGGGCCGGCATCACCGATGCGATGGGTCCCTCGCGCGGTGGCGCAACGCGGCATTGGCTACCTGAGCATCATTTTTCTGTGCGGGTTCTGCCAATCGGTGGCGTCTTCGCTTCAACGAACATCCGTCCGGGATCGAACGAAGAGGTCTTGCTGTGATCGCCCCCAATATGATCCTCGACGCCGCTCGCTGGGAGCATAGCTGGCGCCCACTCTGGCGCAACATCGTGGAAATCGTACGGCGGCACCAAGCAGGATCGTTGCGCGCAGTCGGCGTTGTCGCGACCCTTTTTGCCCTCGCGCTTGCGATAGATCAGCTCAGTCGAACGGGTACCGTACCGCTGGCTGATCTGTTCGCCCGCAGTGCTGTCTTCTGGGTTGCCTTCGGCGGCACGATATTGGTCGAGCCGTTGGCCGATGCGTGGATCATGTGGCGGCGGTTCGGCATCGGTACCGAGAGCATCGGCCCGCTGCTGCGCAAACAGACACTCAACACGCTACTGTTTAGCTGTGCTGGCGACGCTTTGTTCGGCGGCTGGCTCCGACAGCGGCTTGGTGATGGCCAGACCGCCTTGGCGCTGATGTGTGATCTGACCATCATGTCGGCCTTGGTCAACAACTTGATGACTATCATGTTGCTCGTGGTGATGTGGGCGCCGCTCTCCGTACTGACAGGGTCTGCGTATATCGATGGCCATGTGCTTATCGCCGTCGTGGCCGTCGCTGCTATTCCCGCTGTCCTCGCCATAGTTCGAACGACGTTATCGCCGAGCACTGGCCTGATCGAGCTTGGCATCATTCTGACACTGCGCACGGCCATTTACGTCATGCTATTGTTGGCGGCTTGGCATTTCGCGCTTCCGCAAGTGCCCGTGCAGTCATGGCTGCTGTTGCTGACGCTTAAGATGGTTGTCTCGCGATTACCGATCCTGCCGAACAAGGATCTCGCCTTCGCCAGCGGTGTCGCAATAGTTTTAGGACCAAACGAGGCGATCGCCTCGGTAAGTGCCGGGCTGGCTCTGCTCACAATTTTGGCCGAGGCGCTATGCCTTCTCGTGCCGTTGCGCCTGAACCAGCGCCCAATTGCCAAAGTTCCAAGTGCCTCAAGCACACCGGCCTATCATGGGCTTGAGGCAGCTTCCGCAAGACCGATGGACCGCAATCTGGACCTCATCCGCAGCAGCCAGGAACGGTATCTGGCGACCGCAGGGTCGCCTGCGGGCAATGGACCGGTCGACAGCATCGATGGTGCTCATCGTCCCGCGGTGCCCAGCGTTATCGCTCAGAGGATGAGCGCTCGGATTCGCGCGCGCAAGGATCTCAACGATAGCCGCTCCACCCTTGTTGGCAGGCTCGCCGACGGCGAGCCCAAGCGCACAGCCTCGTTGTTGTCGGGGCGATCGAACAGATTATCCCATGAACAGCGGGAAGTACGATGAGCGATCGTGACATTGGTGGTTATTCGCCGTCATTGCCCTGGGCCGTCGAACCAGATGGCTCCCCCGATCGGCGCGAAAACCTGCAATTATCGGTCAAAGCAGCCCTGATTGCAGCATCCAGCCTGTCGCTGGATGCCTGCGGAGGTGGAGAAACCAGCAGTCCCGCACCCCCGCAGGTCGTCGTTGCACCGCCGGCGCCGCCGACAACAGCGCAAGCGGCCCGGTTTTTGTTGCAGGCCCAATTCTCGGCAAGCGAGATGGATTTGAGCACTGTCACGACCAGCAGTTACGATGCTTGGCTCGATCAGCAGTTCGCTCAAAGTCGCGGATATACCGCATGGTCATGGCTAGATAAGAACGGCTACAACGTACCGAATTCTAAGCAAAACTTCCTCGACAGCTTTCCCAGCGATTACATGGTCTGGAACCAGCTCATTTCCAGCCCCGATCAATTCAGAATGCGTCTAGCCTTGTCGCTGTCGGAAATGATGGTCGTTTCGGTAGAGTCGATAGATGGATACTGGCCGCCTTACTATATGGCTGCTTATTGGGACGTGTTAGCGGATAACGTTTTCGGGACGTATCGCAATCTTTTGGAACGAGTAACGCTAAATGCCGCGATGGGTCGCTATCTCAATATGGCAGGCAGCATGCCCGAGGATCCGGCAACGGGGCGCGAACCCGATGAAAATTATGCTCGCGAGGTCATGCAATTGTTTTCGATCGGCCTTTGGCAGCTCAATGGCGATGGAACGTATAAGCTCGATAGCACCGGTAACAAGATGCCGACTTATAGCCAGGCCGACGTGAGCCAGCTGGCGCGTGTGCTGACCGGTTGGGATATCGATGACAGCAACCTGACATATACAAACATTACTGGCTGGTACGAACCGGTTCCCGATACAAGCCCCGCCAAGCGGCCAATGGCCTTTTCCGCCCAAAATCACTCTTCTCAATCAGCGAGTTTTCTTGGGACGACAATCCCCGCTGGAACCGACGGTGTCGCCGCATTGAAAATGGCGCTGGATACCCTTGCTAATCACCCCAATGTCGCACCCTTCTTTTCGAAGCAAATGATCCAACGGTTGGTCACATCCAATCCGAGCCCCGATTACGTGCGTCGCGTTGCCACAAAGTTCAACGACAATGGCTCCGGCACGCGCGGCGATCTCAAGGCGGTCTGGCGGGCGATCCTGACCGACACCGAGGCGCGAGCAACACCTGCGCCTCCAACGTTCGGCAAAGTTAGGGAACCGATCGTTCGAGCCGTTCAGTGGGCGCGAACCTTCAAAGCAAGCTCGACTAGCGGGCAGTGGAAAGTCCCCGATCAATCGGACATCAGCTATGGCCTAGGACAAAGTCCCCTGCGTTCGCCATCCGTTTTTAACTTTTTCCGTCCCGGCTATGTGCCGCCCCATACCCAAATCGCTACGCAAAACCTGGTGGCGCCGGAATTCCAAATCCATAATGAAACCAGCATTGTCGGCTATGTAAACTATTTGTCGGACTGGATTGCCAGCTTCTTTGGGGACGGAGACATAAAGGCGAATTACGCCGATCTACTCCCTCTTGCGGTCGACTCACAAGCCCTGATCGACTGGCTAAATTTGAGGCTTTGTGCGGGCCAACTGGGAGTAGACACGATCGCCGCCATCAAGGCGTCGATCGACAGCATCCCTATTACCAGCACAAGCACCGACGACGACAAGCTTAATCGGATTTACGGCACGATATTCATGACAATGGTATCGTCTGAGTATTTATTCGCGTCTTAAAAGAGAGGCATCATGGTTTTCTCAATCGGACATCACCTGGATCGACGCTCATTCCTAAGGCGCCTTTCAGCATTAGGTGTTACCGGCGCAGCGCTGCCATTTGCACTAGAGTTCGCCGCGATCGGTGAGGCGGCTGCCTTCACGGTCAGTGACTACAAGGCGCTTGTCTGCATATTTCTTTATGGAGGAAATGACTACGCTAATACGCTTATTCCATATGACTTGGCCAATTACGACCGATACAGCGCCATTCGTGGCGGCGGGTCAGGACGAACGGCGGGCGGCATCGCGCTAAGTCGCGCTTCGCTCGATGCTACATCCTTGCGGCCGAGGAGCCCGCAAACCCTGACCAACGATCTTCAATTTGCCCTGGCGCCACAACTGAAAGCACTCAAATCCTATTGGGATGCTGGAAACTGTGCCGCTCTGCTGAATGTGGGACCGCTCATCGTACCGCTGACGCGGGCGCAATATGATAGCGGCGACGCTGCCCGTTATCCCTCGCCGAGCGGCTTGTTTTCTCACAATGATCAGCAATCGACTTGGCAGTCGCTTGCCGCCGAGGGATCGACCATCGGCTGGGGCGGCCGGCTTGGCGACCTTGCCGCGGCCAACAATGGCAACGCTCTTTTGACTTGCGTTTCTGCCGGGGGGAACGCTGTCTTCGTGTCGGGAGAGACAGTGTTACAATACCAGATTGGTACCGACGGCGCTCGACCTATCTATGCGACACAGAAAGACTATTATGGCACTGCTCAAGCCTCGACCGTTAAAAAGTTGCTTACTCAGTCGCGCGCAAATATATTCGAGAATGAGTTTAACATCGTTACTAAGCGCTCACTCGATCTTTATCAAAGCGTGGCATCGGCGATCGGATCTGTTTCGTTAAAGACGCCGTTCAATCCAGACAACGATCTAGCGGCACAGCTTGCCATCGTTGCCCAATTGATCGGAGGGCGCGCTGCCCTAGGCGCCAAGCGGCAGGTATTTTTTGTATCGGCCTTTGGCTATGACACGCATGACGGCCTTGTGTCGAACCATCCCGCTTTGATGGCGGATTTGAACGAAGCTCTGGACCAATTCTATCGGGCGACCGTCGAGCTCGGAGTGAGTTCGCAGGTCACGAGTTTCACAGCGTCTGATTTTGGCCGGACGCTTGCCTCAAACGGTGACGGCTCCGATCACGGCTGGGGCTCACATCACTTCATTCTTGGCGGGGCGGTGAAAGGCGGTCAATATTATGGGGTTGCGCCGGAGGTATCGCTCACCAGCGACGATCAGGTAGGACAGGGTCGCTTGCTGCCATCGACGGCCGTGGATCAATATGCAGCCACGCTCGCTTCGTGGTTCGGTGTGACTGCATCGGAGATGTCGACGGCCCTCCCGAGGATAGGAAATTTTTCAACGGCCAATTTGGGATTTATGAACTAGGGCGGTCCCACTGGCTGAAGCACCGTGATTTGGCGTTGTGCTCGCGAGCGAGAGCGAACCGTGATCATCATATCGTCGCGGGTTCGCTTGACGAGTATCTGCGTTGATAGCCAGCTTCCCGATGATGGCGATGCGGCCACGACGCAAATACCGTATCGTTCGAGCGGTTGATTTAGGGCATTGGACACGAGTTAAGTAGCGAGAACGTCCGATGAAATCAGGCCACCTCTCGAGATTGGTTGCCTTTGCGGCGTTCGTCCTTCTCCCCGCCGCAGCGCACGCTGCGCCCGAGGAAATCCAGGTCTATATCGACGATATGGATGAGCCCGGCGAGATCGGGCTCGATACACACATCAACTATGTCGCGACCGGCGAGAGCACGCGCGCCGATTATCCGGGCGCGGAGGACAGCCTCAAACGCCTGCGCATCACGCCCGAATTTTCCTATGGGCTCACGCGCCATCTCGAAGCCGGGCTGTATTTGCCGCTGTCGACGATCGATCGCGACGGGCATTTTAATTTCGGCGGGGTAAAGGCGCGGCTCAAATATATCGCGCACCCGCACGGCAATGCTAACCTCTGGTACGGCGTCAATTTCGAGATCGGCCATGTCGATCGCCGCCTCGACATCAATCCTTGGAATGCCGAGGTGAAAGGCATGCTCGGCGCGCGGACGGGGAAATGGTTGCTCGCGCTCAACACCAATGTTGATTTTGTCGTCTCAGGGCCCCAGCCCGCGCCAGCCACGCTCGAGCTGGCGAGCAAGGTGAGCTATTCGATCTCGAAGCGCGTTGCATTGGGGTTCGAGGGCTATAACGGCGTCGGCGAACTCAAGAATCTTGGCCATTTCGGCAGCAGCGAGCAGGCGGTGTATGCGACCGCCGATATCGGTCTCGGCAAATGGGATTTGAACCTGGGCGTGGGGCGCGGCTTTGGCGCCAATCCCGATAAGCTGGTGGTGAAAGCGATCATCGGCGTGCCGATCAACGGCTTGTTCGCGCGGCACCGAGCGATCATACGATAAGTGCATAAATTCGCAGCGGGAATGCCCCTCCGGTCGATCATGGCCACGCCCTATGCTGGGACCTTTGGCGCACTTTTCGCTAAACCCGCTCTACTTGATTTTCGCCAGACGCCCTTGAAGCGACCTCCAAATGCTAGCGATCACGCTTCAGCGAGGCATGTCAATCGGGTCGTCTTCGAAATCGGACTAACTGACTTCAGCGCCTGCAAAGATGGTCTATCCGACATGATCATTGTTTGGCGGAGATGGGAAGAACAACAGCTGCGATCCGCTTGAACGGTGGACGATCTCCTATTTTGATTCCGTCGTGCACCCTTCGGTCGCCTTTGAAGGCAAGAGCATAGTTGCAGATTGTCGATCGTTTATTCCTTCAATGACCGCACCGCATCCCAGCTCACCTGCTGCAGTGTCTCGCGCGGTGTGCGCGCTCGCGCCAGCGCCATCAGGCCAAGTACCGATGCGACAAGCGTCGACGCGGCCGCCGCAGGGTCGACATTCTCGCGAAACACCCCAGCAGCCTGGCCAAGCGAGATCTGCCGCTCGAACCATTCGCGTACCTCCGCCACGCGCGCCTCGGCCAGGTCGAGCGTCTCGGGGGTATGCGCGAAGCGCTCCATGATCGTATTGGCGATCAGACAGCCTTTGCGATCAGGGTCGTCAGCGAGATAGTTGGCGAGCCATGCCATCCATTGCTCGAGCGCGTCCGCACCCTCGACGCTAGTCTGGAACGAGGCGCGAAACATCGAACCGTAGCGCTCGAAGACTCGTCGGAAGAGATCGTCCTTGTCCTCGACAAAGGCGTAGATGCTGCCCGAGCCGAGGCCGGTCGCCTGCGAGATGTCGGCCATCGACGTGGCCGCGAAGCCGCGTTTCCAGAACAGCTCAAGCGACTGATCCAGAAAGGCGTCGGTATCGAAACTACGGTGCCGGGCCATGACACGCGGAATCCTCAATCAAATTAGCTTGCGTAATTATGGAACGACCGTTACAGTAACGATCGTTCCACAAAGGAGCTTTGCCATGTATCGCCTCGTAACACCAGCGGTTTTGTATCGTGCAGCGCCCGTCGCCGCTCTAATTCTCGCCCCAGATTTCGCCTACGCCCAGTCGGGCGCAACAGCCGCCCATCCGTTCATACCCGCCGTCGAAGTGCTGTCGCTGCTCGGAACTTGTGCACTGCTACTTGTGTTGCCACACCTTTACGCAACCGCGGCGTCGTTCAAGCTTGGCATGCCTGCGGCACTCGGCGATCGCGAGAACTTTCCTGAGCTCACCGGTTGGCTCGGCCGCGCGCGGCGCGCCGAGCTCAACTTGCAGACCAACCTCATCCCCTTTGCAGTGGTGGTGCTGTTGCTGGCTATCGCCGGGACCAGCACGGGTCTCACTCGCACCGGCGCACTGCTTTTTCTTGGTAGCCGGCTCGTACATGCCATCGCGTATATCCTCGCGATCCCGGGGCTACGCACCCTCGCCTTCTACGCCGGCTTCACGGGTACGCTAATCGCTGCCTGGCCGCTGGTCGCGCCGTTGATCTGAGGTACAAGCCTTCAAGCCGGAGACGTCCAATGATCCGTTCAACCGTAACCACTGTTGCCCTGCTAGTGCTCTCGAGCACTGCTTCTGCTGAGACCGTCCCGACTCCTCGGCCCAGCACTGCCGACGATCAGAGCTGGTTGGCGAAGAGCTTCGTCAAGCGCCTGCTGATCGAGACCGATGCCACCAAGCGCGAGGCGCTGGCGGAACAAATCCTGTCGCCCGACTATATGCGGCGCAACCCTTTCGTTCCGCCGGGCCGCGCCGGGCTGATCGCCTATAAAATTTGGCCGCCTCGTTCCCAGACGCCCGCACCAAGCTCCAGGACGTGGTCGCGACGCCTAGGATCGCGCTCGAGACGGGAAATTTCGTGAAGGTCTGTTGGAGTGATTGAGTGTCGATCGTAAGGCGAAGCTTTACAGTCTTTCTGGTTGAGTGGGTTGTAGCCTGGGGTGATCGATATCGCGTCCACGACGGTTGGACGCGATCCACCGCGAGCGAGGCAATGGCTTAACACTTCCCCGACGCACGCCGAGCCGCGGCGGTTTTAACTCAGCATGCGCCAACTCACCTTGAACCAGGTAGCGATGCACGCCGGAGACTTGTTCATCCTGTTCAGCGTCAGCGAGCGCGTCATAGCCTATCGCGCTAACAGCCTGTGATGGAAGTCGACTTCATATCGTTGCTGATCGTTGTCCAGTCGGGCTCCCAAGGTGCGCTGTTCGGTAACTTTTAGTTGGTGGTGCTGACGGTCCAGGTAGCGCTTGCGACCGCAGTGTTTCGCTCTAGGTGGGCGACGATCACGTCGAGCTCGGTGGGGTCGGCTGAGGTTGGCACAAGCGCGGCCGCCAGCTCGACTAGGTCCTCGGTCTCGCTGAGGGTCTCGATCTCCCGGATCGGATAGTGATGGCGTTCAAGCTCCTCGAACAAAAGGTCGCGCGCGTCCGATACGCTCTGGGGCTTGCAGATCACATGGACACGATATAGTGCCTCGGTCTCCCCAGGCCTGATTGGGCGCCGGTTCACAAAGTCGACCAGGGGACGAAGCAGCGTGTTGCCAGCTAGCACGAAAGCGGCGACGAGCGCCGCTTCGCCTGGCTCGCCCGCCCCAGCGAAGGCGCCGACGGCCGCGGACGCCCATAGGGTCGCGGCGGTGTTCAGGCCGCGCACTTGCGTGCCCTCCTTCATGATGACACCGGCACCCAGGAACCCGATCCCGGAAACCACATAAGAGATGACTCGCGCCGAGCCGTCATGCCCAGCGACCCGGGCGCCGAGATCGACGAAGGCCGCCGCGCCGACCGCGACTAGGACATTGGTTCTCAATCCCGCCGTGCGTTGCCGAAACTGCCGCTCGAGGCCGATAAGGGCGCCCAGGACGAACGCCGTCGCCAGCGCGATCGCGGTGTTGAGCAATGGCCAGTTCGTCATCCGTGTAAACTCCGTTTCGTCAGTCGACGATGCTGTCCCGCGCGTACTGTTGAGGCATGGCTAGCGCGCCAGGCCCGCATCGCCGCGCGCGCCAGCGCATTCGCAGCATGAAGGGCTGGCACGAGATTACTGGCGCTTATGAGGCGGCGACGAACGGCGCCCCGGGCGACATAGACGATCAGGTCCGCCAGACGAAGGTAGAGCTTGGCGCGGAACGGCGTACGGTCATCGAATATCATGGTCGGCTCCTAATGACGGGCGCGGGGTCAGTGGCCACCGACAGCGGGATGATTGAGGGCGAGTTGGATGATACGCACAAGCACAAGGCCGCCAGCCACCAGCAGATAGCCGCGCAGCACCCCCATCCAGAGCCGGCGTCCGCGGGACATTGTGGCCGGTTCGAGCCGGTCGAGCGGCGGCATGCGCCAGGTCTTGCGGCCGGAGCGATCGACACGCTCCGGCTTACGCAGCAGCACGACGACACAGCCGAGCAGCGTAACGATGGCGCCGCCGCCGAGAATGCCGAGAATCACATCCGCGCTCATCTCCGGGTAAAGCACCGCAGCGGTCAGGATGATCGACAGCATCACCAGCCCGGCGATCACCACGCCGGTGAAGATGTTGAGCCCACGGCTGTTGACCCAAGGCCCGAGCACTGCCTTGTCGTTGCAGAGCAGCAGCAGGAACACGGTCGCACTCGGCAGTAGGACGCCCGCCAGTGTCTGGACTGCATTGGTCAGCAACCCCAGCGGCGCGCCCGGCGTCAGCACGATCGCGGCTGCGGCGGCGATCAGGCCACCATAGACCAGATAGAACATCGGCGCATCGGTTACCTTGCGGTGTAGCGAGTGCTTGAGCGACAGCACGTCGCCGAGCGCGTAAGCCGTGGCGAGCGAGACCGCGCTTGCCCCGATGATCGAGGCGTCGATCAGCGCCAGCGCAAACAACACGCCCATCGCATGCCCGGCCTTTGCGCCGATCGCCCGAGCAACGGCGCCGGCGTCCGTGAAATGACCGAAGTCGGGCGTGCCCCGGAACGCGACGGCGGTGAACGCCATCATCGCCGCGGCGCCGATGACGACGACAAGGATGCCGATCCAAAGATCGGCCTTCTCATAGCCGATGAACTTCGGCGTAATCCGCTTGTCGATCACATAGCTCTGCTGGAAGAAGAGCTGCCACGGCGCGACCGTCGTGCCGACGATCGCGATGATCAACAGCATGACATCGCTGAGCTTGGATGCTGCGGGCACGCCGGGCACGAGGAAGCCGCGCGCGATTTCGCCAGGCCCTGGGTGAAGAGCGAGGACGATCGGCGCGAGCAACAGGCTGCCGCCGACGAGCATCATCATGAACCGCTCGAAGCGGCGGAAGTCGCCAGTGCTTGCCGCCGCTACCGTCAACATGGCCGCGGCGATGACGCCCCACAGCTTGGGCACGCCGAGATAATCGAGGCCCAGGCTGACCCCGATGAACTCGGTGACGATCGTGAGCGCGTTTAAGAGGAACAAGTCGACGACGCTGAACGCCCCCCAGAACTTCCCGAACCGCTCCAGGATCAGGCGCGCATGACCGACGCCAGTCACGACACCCAGGCGTAGCACCATCTCCTGGTTAACGTAGAGGACGGGCACCAGCAACAGCAGCGTCCATAACAACGAGGTGCCATACATTTGCCCCGCTTGGGTGTAGGTACCGAATGCCCCCGCGTCATTGTCGCCGACCATGACGATAAGGCCGGGTCCGACGATCGCGAGAAAGATCATCAACCGCCCCCACAGGTTCTGCTTTCCGTCGGGATCGGCCATCCGGATGGTGCCGAACGCGCCGTGAATGTCGCCTTCATGCATGGTGTCGAGATGGGCGGTGTTGCGGCCCAGTGGGTCCTCGGCGATGGCAAGATGCAGAGTCATGACAGTGTTCCGGGAGTTCAGGCGTGCGGGAGGCCGCGCTTCACCGGAAACGCGGCGTTATAGGCAGCAAACGCGTTGCGTTAGACGGGCGGCGATGGCACCGCCGCCACGGACCATTGCCGATGCAGTCGACCGTCCTCGTCTCGAGTCGAGCGTCGGAGGAAGAGCGGGAAGGGCGATTGTTCGCCGACCAGGTCTTGGCGCCGCTGCAGATGCGACGCAACGGAGGCCAAGCTCTGCAGCGGCTGCATGGTCGGCAGGTGTTGTGTCATGACGCCTCTCCTTGCTCGAAGCGGTTGCTCACGAGCCCGAGAGACCTAACGTCCGCGCAATCGCCGCGGACGGCGATTGTCAGCTGTGTGGTACGTCCCGGGCGACGATGAGACCGGCGATCACAACCGTTGACGCGTTGCGTCGACTGTCGCCCTCGCTGGTCACAGTGCTAGATCGCGGGTTCATGGGTTCCATTGATTGTAGTTACGCCGCAAAGCAGCGACGAACAGCACGAAAGTTTCGTACCGAGCGCAGCGGGGAGATATACCCCCCTATACTATTGTCAAGAGGGATGAACGGCTATGGCGCACATCGCGCGGGAAAAAAACAAGCTGCTGAATCGCCTGCGGCGCATCAAAGGGCAGATCGAGGCAATCGAACGCGCCGTTGAGGGAGACATTGAATGTGCCCGGGTTCTCCAGCAGGCGACAGGCTGTCGCGGCGCGCTGGACGGGTTCATTGCCGAAGTTATCGAGGACCATATCCGCGAGCACATGGTCGATCCATCGCTGCCAAGGACCGACCCGCGGGCCCAGGCCGCTGAGGAACTGGTCGAGATCATCCACTCCTATTTGACGTGACGATCCCCAAGTAGGGCGACATGCCGGCACCTGCCAGCATGTCGCATGGTTGATCGTCAGCTCGCTCCACCATGGGCCAGAGCGTGGTGGCGACTTGCCTGCTCGCCATGCTCGCGAGCGTGGCTGGCATGGCCGGCGGCAGTAGTGGCATGGTGACCTGCTTTTTCGTGATCGCCTGCCTCGTGGTGGGTCGCGGCCTCGCGGTGGTGACGCGCGGCGTGGTCATGATGTTCAGCTGCAGTGCGATGATGGTCGGCGCCTTGATGACTGGCCATTGGTGTTACTCCTGCTTTTACACGTCGACGTGGTCGACCAGTTGAGCCTAGCCCATGACAGCACGGCCGCAAGCCAGGCCGCGGTCGTTGGACGCGCCTGCCCAACCACCTACCTTGCTTTATCTTGCTCCCAAAAAATGCGCGGAAAATTCCGGCCTTTGCAGTGCTTGCGCTTGACCTTCGCACTAACAATCAATCCAGCATGATGTGTGAGTCGAGCGGAGTAGAAGATGGCCGATGCAACAACTTCCAATAAGCTATCCGCTATGTCGCTTGCCGCGCTTGGCGTGGTCTATGGGGATATCGGCACCAGTCCGCTTTATGCGTTCAAAGTCGCCGTCGATGCCGCAAGCGGTGCGGCGCTGTCACCGGCCGCGGCGGCAATCGGCATCGCATCGCTGGTGATCTGGTCGCTGATTGTCATCGTCTCGATCAAATATGCGCTGCTCATTTTACGCGCCGATAATCATGGCGAAGGCGGCGTGGTCGCGATGCTCGCCCTGCTTGGCGCGCGTGATGCGCCGCATGGCAGCTGGCGCGCGGCGTTGCTGGTCCTGGGTCTGGTCGGCGCCGCCTTACTTTACGGCGACGGCGCCATCACGCCGGCTATTTCTGTGCTGAGCGCGGTCGAGGGGCTGAAGGGAGACGCCCCAGCGCTCGCCCCCTTTGTCGTGCCGATCACCGCAGTAATTCTCGTCGGCTTGTTTCTCATCCAATCGCGCGGCACGGGCTTTATGGGGCAGCTGTTCGGCCCCGTCATGCTCGGCTGGTTCGTCGCCATTGCCGCGCTTGGCATTGCTGGCATTACTCAGCATCCTACCGTCCTCGAGGCGCTGTTGCCGACCCCGGCCTTAGCCCTGTTGATCAAGGCCCCGCCCTTGGTGAGTTTCGCGATTTTGGGAGCCGTTTTTCTCGCGGTGACCGGCGGCGAGGCGATGTATGCCGATCTCGGCCATTTCGGGCGACGCGCCATCCGCCTCGCCTGGTTTGGCGTCGTGCTCCCGGCCCTTATTCTTAATTATCTTGGTCAGGCCGCCCTGGTCGCAAATAGCGCCCACTTGCCGGCGGGGCCCTTTTACGGGCTGGCGCCTGGCTGGGCGCACTACCCGCTGATTGGCTTTGCGACCGCCGCAACGGTCATCGCGTCGCAAGCGATTATCTCGGGTGCTTTCTCGCTGACTCAGCAGTCCATTCAGCTCGGCTTCCTGCCCCGGCTGCGCATCCTGCATACCGCGCGCGATGCGAAGGGGCAGGTATTCGTGCCGAGTGCTAATATATTGCTCGCCATCGCCACCTTGGTTGCTGTCTTTGCGTTCGGATCGTCGGACGCACTGGCTGGTGCCTATGGCATTGCTGTGTCCGGGCTGATGGCGATCTCGACATTATTGGCAGGGCTGGTTGCGCTCCGCTGGGGCTATAATCTGCCGATGATCATCGCCGTGAACGGCACGTTGTTGGCCATCGATCTTGTCTTCTTCGCGGCCAATGCGACCAAGCTGTTCGCGGGCGGCTGGTTTCCCTTGTTGATCGCGGGATTAGTCGCTTTTCTGATGCTGACGTGGCGACGCGGCGTGCAATTGGTTGAGCAAGCGCGCGCCGGGCAACGACAGGATGAACAAACCTTCATCGCGGCGCTAGCCAATCAGGCCCTTTATCGCGTCCCGGGCGCCGCTGCCTTTTTGAGCGCATCGACGTCCGGCATTCCGATCTCGCTCACCACCCATTTGCGCCACAACAAAGCGCTTCAGGAGCAAGTGCTGCTCGTATCGGTGGTCACCGATGAAATACCCGCAGTTGATGACAGCGCCCGCGCTAACGTCATTAAGCTCGCGGCGGGCTTTGAACGGGTTATCCTTCATTACGGCTTTATGGAGGAGCTCGATATCCCGAGACACCTTAGACAGGCCAAGACCAGCATCTCGCCCGACGGCGTCGCCGACATAAGCTATTATATCGGCCACGAAACCTTGGTACCCTGTGCAGAAGTGCCCGGCATGTGGCCTTGGCGCGAAGCGTTGTTCGTCTGGATGCAGCGCAATTCAACGCCAACCGGTGCCTCGTTCGGCATTCCGACGGCCCAGCTTGTCGAAATCGGCACCGAGCTCAAGATCTAGAGAGTGTGCTGGGGTTGTAAGCTTTGTCGTAGCGCAACGTGATTACGCGCTTTCGTGATACCGTCGCCTATGATGCTTTTATATTGGCGGTCACATTGGAGAAGACTGTCGTCAGCTGGTTGCCCAAGGCAGACATAGCGGTGATTGCTGCAATCGCGATGAGCGCCGCAATCAGCCCATATTCGATTGCCGTTGCGCCTCGCGTGTTGCTTAAAAAAGACCTGATCGACATCATTCTTCCTTTCGGTCGAACAAATCCATCCCGCGCTGGTTGGAATTAGCTCAGACGCTTTAAGTCATTGCTAATGGGCAATGATATCGTCTGGTGTAGGAATGAAATTACGGTCCATTCAACCATCCGCAACGCGCCCGACCAGGGGCTCGCAAAGCCTGCCGGGCGAGTTCGGTCTGGGGGTGATCGAACCCCGCCCGGCAAGAAGCAATGCTGGCTTGCGGTTGGCCCAGCATCGGTGGTGCGAGCTTAACTGATTCGAGTGGCAATGTCATCGCTCATCGACGTTTGAGAAGTGAGAACCAATACGGCTGAGAGGTGGAGCGCGCCAGCCGCAACCAGCCATTTAGCGAAACTTGACCAATGGGTTAGCTCAATAGTCACGCCATCACAGCCTCGATGCACCAAAGAGACCAGTTAGGCGACGGCGCGAGCAAAAAGGTCGCGACATTTGCTTAGCGGGAAAGCGCAAGGCGCGATATAAACTCGCGGCCGTGAAGATATCGGCTGACGAGGGAGTGCAGACCATGGGTATCAAGGATTTTATCGAAGATGCAGCGGGCGCGGTTGTTGCTGAGCAGGGTCTCGAGAAACTGGACCCCAACGCCAATCTCCTTGAAAAAGGTGCCGCGCTGGTTGCCGGCTATGAAGGGACTGATTTTCTGAAAGGCAAGGTCGGCGAGCTTCTCGGCGGCGGCCAGAATGAGCAGCCCGCCACCGAAGCGTCGTCGGACGATACAAGTGACAATTCCCCGCAGGATGGGGATCAGAACGCGTAATTGCATCACCGTGCCGATCTCTTAGAGATCGGCACGTTCCTTCTTCTACCTTATCTCGAATTTTTCAAAGCCGAACGGAAAATCGCCGTTAGCGCTGCGGGGCTTGGCCGTCCGATTTGTTCCACCATCCGCCGCCCAATGCCTGGAACAACAACACGCTGTCGGTCAGGCGTTGCGCCTGCGCTTGTGCTAAATTCTGCTTAGCCTGGAGCGACGCGGCTTCGAGAGGCAATGTCGCTGCGCCGCTTACTTGGCCAAGGCGTGTCTGATCGCGCGCGATTCGCAAGGCTCGGGCTGCAGCTGCGTCGGCTGCAGCCGCGCTAACTTCTTCGGCGGCGTCGGCTTGGATGGCTTGCAAGACATCGGCGACATTCTGCATCGCGCTCAGCACGGTTGACCGATATTGCGCCTTGGCCTGATCGAGCGTCGCTTGCGCCGCGTGCTGTCGATGCAGCAATGCACCGCCATCGAAGATGGGCTGGAGGAGATTGCCCGCAACCGACCAGAAGGTATTGCCGTTGGTGAACAACGTGCTCAACGTCGTAGACGTGCCGCCCGTCCCCGCATTGATCGTAAAATTGGGCAAGCGTGCCGCAATAGCAACGCCGACTTGCGCGGACGCATAATGGAGGTTCGCCTCGGCGGCCCGGATGTCCGGGCGCTGATCGGCGAGCGTTGACGGCAGCGATACGGGCAGCGTCGCTGGTAAATGAAGCGCGGCAAGATCCGGCGCGACAAAATGATCGGCGGGATAGCGACCGACAAGCACGGCAAGAAAATCACGGGCTTGCGCTTGCTGTTTGATGAGCGCCGGCCTGACGGCTTCCGCCTGCGACAGCGCCAGCTGCGCCGCCGCGACGTCGGCACCGCTTGCCGCCCCTAATCGCTGCTGCTGAACCACAATATCGAGAAACCGACGATCAGCAGCAATGACTTGATCCGTGATCGCGACTTGGCGTTCGGTGCTGGCCAGCGTGATTGCGGTACTGGCGACATTGGTCGTCACGGTCAGATAAGCCGCCTCGGTCTGGAAGCGTTGCTGCTCGGCTTGCGCCCGCGCTCCCTCAATGCCGCGACGAACGCCGCCAAAAAGATCGAGCGTATAACCACCAGTCACGCCCAAGCTGTAAAGATTATAGGTCCTCGAATTGTCGTTGAGCGCCGATTGCAGAACGCCTGCAACATTCTGCCGGGACGCTTGTGCGTTGCCTTCGATTGTCGGGAAAAGCGCAGCGCGCTGCGACAGATAATTCTGCTGTGCTGCCCGCAGTGCCGCTGTGGCGCTCGCGACATCGGGGTTGTGTCGCAATGCCTCGTCCTCAAGGGCGTCGAGCTCGGCCGAACCAAAGACGGTCCACCACCGGGCAGAAACCGGCGCCCCCTGCTCGAGCGACTGGCTGCCCGCTGCCGACGCTATTTGGGCTGGCAGCGGATCAGGCGTGTAAGACGAAACTTGAGGTGGTGCTGGTCGGTGGAAATTCGGCCCGACCGCGCAACCCGCCAGCGGCAACGCCAGCGCCAGCGCTCGCCAACTGCGCCTCATGCCGGTTCCTCCGCAACTGGCTCGCGTGACTTGCCCGACCGGCGGCCGGCGGGCGAAAAGCGCTCCATCAGCACTGGCAACATTAACAAAATAAGCGCGGGCGCGAGCAGGATGCCGCCGACGACGACAAGCGCCAATGGGCGTTGCACCTGCGCGCCGATCGCCGTCGACATCGCGGCGGGCAGCAGCCCCAGACACGCCGCAAGGCACGTCATCAGCACGGGGCGCAGGCGCGTTTCAGCCGCTTGAATCAGGGCATCGGTGCGGGGAATGCCCCGCTCGACTAGTTCGTGGAAATAGGAGAGCACGATAACCCCCTCCATCGCCGCGATCCCGAACAACGCGATGAACCCGATGGCGGCCGAGACACTGAAGGGGGTACCAGTGATCGCCAACGCAAAGATTCCGCCGATGACGGTCATTGGGAGCACACTCGAAACAAGCAATGTTTCTGTGATCGACGAGAAGTGGAGAAAGAGCAGCAGCCCGATCAAGATGAGCGTGATCGGCACGATGATCTGGAGCCGGTCGAGCGCCTCCTGAAGATCGCCAAACTCGCCAACCCATTCGAGATGCTGGCCATCAGCGAGCTTCACCTTTTTCGCGACCGCAGCCTGGGCATCGGCGACGGCACTTCCGAGATCGCGTCCGCGGACGCTGAACTTGATGGGAATGTAACGCGTCTGCTGCTCGCGATAGATGAACGAGGCTCCCGATACGAGCCGCACGCTGGCAACGTCGGCGAGCGGTACCTGCGTCGTTCCGCCGGCGGCGTTAGCGACCCCGACCGGAATGGCGCGGATATCATCAAGCGTGGCGCGCTCGCCCGCGGCGAGGCGGACGACGATCGGGAAGTTGCGATCACTGCCTATTTCGTAAAGATTGCCTGTCGATTGGCCGCCAATGGCCGCCTGGACGACCGCATTGATATCCCCAGGAGCCAAGCCATATCGCGCTGCCTTCGCCCGATCGACATCAATGCGGACCGTCGGCTGCCCGAGCGAGTTGAAGATCGATAAGTCCGTGATGCCCGGCACGCTTGCCATGGCGCTTTTAACGGCCTCCGCCGTGCGTTGCAGCGAGGTCAAATCATTGCCGTATAGCTTGACCGAATTCTCGCCTTTGACGCCCGAGGCTGCTTCCTCGACATTGTCCTCGATATATTGCGAGAAATTAAAGTCGACGCCCGCAAAGGCTGACGACAACTGCCGGTTCATATCTTCAGTCAGCTGCTCCTTGGTGACCCCGCTCGGCCACTGGCTTTGCGGCTTGAGCGGCACGAAGAACTCGGTGTTGAAAAACCCGGTAGCGTCAGTGCCGTCGTCGGGCCGGCCGTGCTGCGATATAACGGTGGCGACTTCAGGATAGCTTGCGAGCATCCTGCGCATCTTGTTGACATAAGCGTCGCCTGCGCTGAGCGAGACAGCCTGCGGCATCGTTGCGCGGATCCACAAATTGCCTTCCTCGAGGTGCGGCAGGAATTCGAGACCGAGCCCATGGGCGACAACAAGCGCCAGCAGGAAAAGCGCGCCGGCAAGCGCTAAGGTGACGCCGCGCAGGCGCAGCGCCAAGCGTAGCGCTGGCGAGTACAGACCGCGGATGAACCGAACGATCGCCGTTTCGCGCTCCTCGATGTCGAGCTTGAGTAACAGTGCTGAGAGCGCGGGCGACACGGTGAACGTTGCGATGAGACCACCGCCGATCGCATAGGCATAGGTCCGTGCCATCGGCCCGAAGATATGACCCTCGATCCCACTCAGCGTGAATAATGGCAGAAATGACAGGATGATAATGGCGGCTGAGAAGAAAATTGCCCGATTCACTTCGGCGCTGGCGCCCGCGATGATCGAGAGCTTGCGCGCAACTGCTTTGTCACCAATTAGTTGGGCGCGCGGCGCTTCTGCCATGTGGCGGAAGATATTCTCCACCATGATGACGGTCGCATCAACGACAAGCCCAAAGTCGATCGCGCCGACCGACAACAGGTTCGCCGACTCACCGCGCGCGACCAGAATCATCACCGCGGTAAACAGCGCGAAGGGGATTGTCGCCGCGACGATCATCGCACTTCGCAAATTGCCGAGGAACAGCCACTGGATCAGGAAGATCAACGCGATGCCGAACAATAGGTTATGCAGCACCGTATGGGTCGTCAGCTCGATCAGCTCGCTGCGGTCGTAAATGCGTTCGATATGGACGCCTGGCGGCAAAATGCCGGAGGCGTTGATCTTCTGCACTTCGGCCTCGACAGCGCTGATTGTCGGCGAGCTTTTTTCGCCCCGGTGCATCAGCACAATGCCCTGGACGATATCGTCATCGCCATCCTGTCCGGCGATACCAAGTCTGGGCAAGTGACCAACGGTGACCTTCGCAATATCGCGTACAAATACCGGCGCACCGTTCACGGTCTTAAGGAACGTGTCCCGGATTTGCTCGGGCGACTGGATGAGGCCGACGCCACGGACAATCGCGGCCTTGGGGCCGAGATCCACCGTTTGGCCGCCGACATTGACGTTGGCGTTTCCGAGCGCCGTTAGCACCTGGCCAAGCGTCAGGCCGTTCGCGATCAGTGCCCGCTTGTCGACCACCACGTCATAGGTTTTGGTCTTGCCGCCCCAGCCCGAGACATCGATCACGCCCGGTACCGCCTTGAAGCGACGCTCGAGCATCCAATCCTCGATCGTCTTGAGGTCAGTCACGGAGTAGCCGGGCGGTCCGACGACGCGATAGCGATATATTTCGCCAATCGGGCTTTCGGGCGAGAGCTGGGGCTGCGATCCGCCCGGCAAAGGCGACAACTGGCTTAGTCGATTGATGACGCGCTGCTCGGCTTCGTCATAGGTGAAATCATAGGTGAATTGCACTTTGACGTCGCTCAAACCGAACAATGAGATGGTGCGCACCGTTTTCACATGGGGAATGCCGGCAAGCTGGATCTCGATCGGGATCGTGATGTTACGCTCAATCTCTTCGGCCGATTGTCCCGGATATTGCGTGATGATGTCGACCAGCGGTGGGACGGGATCGGGATACGCTTCGATATTGAGGCGCGCAAACGCGCCGAGCCCAACCATGAAGACCAGAAAAAAGAACAACAAAACGAGCCAGCGCCGCCGCAGCGCAAAGCCGACGATCGATCCCATCGCTCAGCTCGCGCCGTTTGCGCGGTCGATAAAGACCGAACCCGCGCTGACCACGCGCTCGCCCGGCATCAACCCCTGGGTCACCGTGACCAACGCGCCCGTGCTGGTTCCCGTCTTTATCTGACGTAACGAGAGGCTATGCCGCTCAGGGTGCGCGACCCAGACATGCGCGTCGTTACCTTCGTAAAGGACCGCCTGCGCGGGGACTGTGACCGCCGACGTCGTTGGACCTTCGGAAAGATGCGCGGTGGCGAACATATTGGGACGCAGTGCACCGTCGCCATTGTCAATCTGCGCTCTGACAGCAATGCGTCGGGTGTTTGGATCGACGATAGGCGCGACGTAATAGACGCGCCCGGCAAAGGTGCGATTGGGGAAGGCCGGTACTTGTACTGCCAGCGCCGCCCCACGTCGCAGCTTCGCGGCGTCCGCTTCACGAATATTGGCGACCAACCAGACGTGCGCCAGATCGCTAATCGTAAACAACGGTGTCCCCGCGCCAGCCGCTGCGCTTTCGACATATTGCCCAATACCCGCCTGGCGCGAAATGACCGTGCCGGCGATCGGGCTACGAACGATGGCCTCGTTTTTTGCCCCACGCGTGGCGCTCCCGAGCCCGATGCCCAGGATCGACAAGCGACCGCGGGCAGCGGCTAATTGTGCCTCACTGGTCGCAAGGTTGGCCCGCGCGCTGGCCAGGTCGGCTTGCGACTGCTGAACGTCCCGCTCGGCCGCTCCTTGCACCGCGAACAACGCCTGCTGCCGCGCAGCATTCGCTTCAGCGGTCGCCAACGCTTTGCGGGCACTAGCGACCCCGGCTGCAGCCGTTGCAAGGTCACTTCTTCCCTGAACCAGCTCTGATGCGGCAATCGAGTAAATCGGTTGTCCACGACGAACCACGTCGCCGGGCTTGACGAAAATTCGGGCGATCCTTCCCGAAAAGGGCGAAAACATCTGAGTAGTGCGGTCGTCGTCGGCAGCGATTTGTCCGTCGGTAACGAGCTCGGGGCCATAGGTTTCCGATTTTGCCGACACGATCGACAGGTTCGACCATTGCGCATCTGTTGGGCGGAATTCGCCGGCAGGCAGCGTAGCCGGCTTGCGGTCGGCGTCGGGGGCGCCCGCCGAGCAGCCGGCAAGCGCAACCAGGCTCACCATCGCCAGTCGCCGCAAGATAATCGATCTGTGGAAAAGCAGTGCCCCATTCATAGGGCGTTCGTACCGGGGCTCGACTTTACCTGCCAGCGACTAGGGGTATTGCTAGGATATACTTTCGTATATCAACCTGACCACCTGCGGGGCGTGTACAGCGGGTCGCAGGTCGCCATTGCGCGGTGTAAGGAACGCCGATGACCCAGCAGAAGCTTGCCCCGAGATGGATCAACAGAACCAGTATCGCGAGCCTGATCGCTGCGATCTTCGTGATAGATGTGTTTACCGATTGGGCGATCGCGGTTGCTGTCCTCTATATCATACCGATCCTCCTTGCGTTCCGAATGTTTCCGGCCCGCGGGGTCAGATGGCTTGCGGCGTGGTGCGTGCTATTGACGCTGCTTGGAAGTCCGCTGACGCGATATGGCTCGCCCAGGGCCGGCATTGTAAACTTGGCGATCGGGATCACGGCGATCGTCACCACCACTTATCTTGGACTGCGGTTGCTTAAGCTCGAAGCAGCCTCGCATGAAGCCCGCGCCCATCTGCAGCGATTGTCTCGCATCGGAAATCTTGGTGAGCTCACGGCATCGATCGCACACGAGGTCAATCAACCACTCGCCGCTCTGGTCTCTAGTGCGGGCGCAGGTCGGCGTTGGCTTGACGCTGATCCGCCCGACGTGCCCAAAGCTCGCGAGACGTTCGAGCGGATTGCGCGTGATGCCGCACATGCCGCCGAAGTGATCGCCGGGGTTCGACGTCTTGCCAGCCGGAGACCTCCCCAGCCGGAGCCAGCGTCAATCGGCGACATCGTCAGGCACAGTATCGCAATCGCGAGTGCCGAGATCGAACGGCATGACATCAAGTGCCATGTCACCATCGGTGACCAGCTGCCTATGTTGTCCATCGATCGGGTTCAGGTGCAGCAGGTACTGCTCAACCTGCTCCTGAACGCGATCGAGAGTCTTGCTGATGGCCCTAGAGGTGACCGTAACCTGTGGGTCTTTGCCCGGCACGACCATCGCCGGGTCGTACTCGCCGTGGAAGACAATGGACCTGGTCTCTCCAATGATGCCCGAGAGCATCTTTGGGAGCCGTTTTGGACGAGCAAGCAAGGCGGCATAGGGTTGGGGCTGGCGATGAGCCTGGCAATCGCGGAAAGTCATGGCGGAGCTCTTCGATGCTCAGGCCGTCATCACGGCAATGGCGCTTTATTTGAGTTGTACCTACCGACTGCGGCTGGAGGGTCGAATGGCACCGAATGAAATGAGAAAGGGTGCCGATGCTCAGCCATTGGTACGGATCATCGACGATCAACCGGCGGTACGCGAGGCGATAGCCGATCTTCTTGCGTCGATGGGAATGGCAACGCGGTCATACGCATTGGCAAGGGAATTTCTACACGACGACGACCAATCAGCGCCGGGTTGCGTCGTGCTCGATGTCAGGATGCCCGAGATGGGCGGCTTCGAGCTCGTCGACGCGCTTGATGATCAACCAATTGAGCTTCCCGTCGTTTTTGTAACCGGGCACGGCGATATCCCCATGGCGGTGCGGGCAATGAAAGCAGGGGCCGTCGACTTTTTATCGAAGCCGTTTGACGATCAGCGGCTGATCGATGCCGTCAACGCCGCGAACCGTATAGACGCGGCGCGGCGCGCAAAGATCGCGCCGACGCTCGAAGCTCGTGAGCGGCTGAAATTGCTGAGCGACGGCGAACGATCCGTCCTGGACCTTATCGTCTGCGGCCTTCGCAACAAGCAGATTGCAGCGGAGCTCGGCATCAGCGAGATTACGGTCAAGGTCCGCCGCGGCCGATTGATGGATAAGTTGGCAGTCAATTCGACCGTCGGTCTCGTGCGTTTAGTCGATCAAGCGCTTGAAAAATGAGCCAACGGCAGCTCGTCGTGATTCAGCTGCCCGCCCCAAGACTATAGGCTATGTATTTTTCTCTGAGCGAACGAGATAGTCACTAAAAGTAAGTGGCTGATGCGGTGGCCTAATTCGGCTGTTTGTGGGTGCTATCGGGACCGTTATGTCCCTGCTGCGAATCTGGAATCCAAACGCGATATCGAGTGGCCAAGGTGGCTCGAAGCCCGCCCAATATCCGACTCCTCCATTCCAAATGCCCTGAACTGCTAGGAGCCGTGGCTGGTGGGGCGGCAATCCGTTCCCGTGTCCTCACGACGACGGGAGCGCGGGGACCGGCGCCGGGGTGGCTCGTCCATTCCCAATGGCCAGGGTCGTTTCTCGCCATGGGATGGGCGGCAAAAGACATTACCGCGAAGGCAAAGACCGATGTCTTGCAAATAATATGCTCCATCTCATCTTCCGTTTCGAAGCTAAACCGCGTGTTCCAACGCTACATCTGCCGCTATGGGAGCAGCCATGATCGGCATTGCCAAGCGCTGATAGCCTAGCGTTATGATACACTTGGAGTGTATCGGCCGCTCACGACTGCTCCCTCCCCCGCCGACCGACTTCCGGGGCTTACCCGGCATCCGCCACCGGTTAACCCGGTGTGCGGAGTTCGAGACGCTCGACGCAACAGCGAAGTCGGATAACACCAATAGCTTCACCGTTGTCGAGGCGTCTGGGTCTCTGGTAGCCCGTTCCTCCTGCGGACCGAACTACCAGAGTCCGAAATCGGGCAAATGCCTGCTTGCCTAAAAGTGGATGATGGCATCGCCCGATAGTACGAATGAACGGCGCTTGTTTGGCGCAATCCCCAGATTGGCGTTGCCGTTGAACGCCGGTGCGTCGAGGGCCTCATAATAGGCGACTTCGGGCCGTAGCTCGATTTGGGGTGATAGCCAGTGCTGAAGTCCGAGTGCTACCTCGACATAGCGGGTTTTTACGCCCGTCCGCTGTCCTTGCTGGTCATCGAAATACTCGCCGCGCAGTGAGACGTTATCGCGGGGCGCCGGCTGATAGTTCAGGTAAGCCAGGAACGATTGAGCCGAAGCCTTGCACTTCAGCACCGCCGGGTCAGCGCATTGGGCACCATTGGGCGCGTTGAACGGGATATTCTGCGGGCTGAATGGCGTTCCCCCTTGCGCAATGATGTTGGCGACAATGGGGTTGTTGACGTTGGGTACGCCGCTCTGGTGCAGGTTGTAGCTCTCGATGGAGATATGGAGCTTGTCCGTAAAGCGATGGTAATAAGTTAGGCCATACCATTGCAGGTTGTTATATCCCCAGACGCCACTGTTGATAGCATCAGCGCAGAGGTAGATATCATCGCGAGCGCTGTTCGATTCGTAGCGTAAACAGCCCGTGACTGATGGCAGGTTGCCCGGATCCTTCCTGTAGCGCGTTCCCGGATAGAGGACGTTGGGGAAGGGGTTAGGCAACGTCTTGTGGTAATTCCACAAGGCGGTATCGCTGCCGAAGGCAAAGCCGAGCTGCAAGAACAAGTTCTTGGTTACAGCGAGCGTGCCTTGAATGCCTGTGTTGGTGTAGTTATCGAACGTGTATGTCAGCGAGTGACTATACATGTAATTGTTGGGCGCGAGCTGCGCTTCGATATCGGGGAGCGAAATATAGCGCCCCACCCGGATCAACAATCCCTGTGCAACCTTGGGGAAATATACCTCGCCATAGACCATCGGCAGGTCGTAGCCGTATCGCCGATCATGGCCGAGCAGCTGATTGCTGAACAGGCCGTATGACGTCGTGTACCGATAATCGACGCCGTAGATACCGGCGATGCGAAATCCCCAGTCGATATGATCCGTCTGGACCGTGTCTGGGGTACGTTCGAGGTAGATCACCGCCTGGTCAAGCTGGACCGAGCGCGGATCGTAATTATACGCGCCGGGCGCATTGCCGCCCTTCACGGAATTGGTGCTGTAATTCGCGCCGACGTCGACCCAACCGTAGAGTTGGACATGCGCCTTTGAAAATGCCTTGCCGATCCGCGAGGGAGCGAGAGCGACCATCAGCGGGCTATCGACCGATGCGGGGCGATTGACCCCGATGCTTGTGGCTCCCCCATAGGGCCATTCGGTGAAGGGCATTGGTGGCGAGTTTTCGGGCTGTGGTGGGAACTCCGCACGGCGCGAGGGGGGAGCATTGGGGTCGGCAGGCGGCGCCGCCTTACCCCATTCCAATTTATAATAGTTAATGAAGCGCTCGAAGAAGCCGCTGCCGAGATGATCTGTGTTATAATTGGCATCGGATGCTGTCGTCGTTTGGGTAGCGACAGGCTGTTGCATGCCTTCATTAATGCGAACCGGCGCGTTGGTTTCTACACTTGGTTTGGTGTTATCAGCGATCGCTGCTTCTTTCTGAGTTTGTCCATAAGCGTAGGATGGTATCGCCGCGCAGACGCCTGCGCTTATTGCGGTAATATAGCCTAGCTTATTCATCAAATATACCCCTAGTGTCTTTTAATCGTCAGGAGCTTAGTAAGGTCTACTGCGACGACGATGTGCCACTAGGGCGAGGGAGCATAATGATTCTATACTGAATTGGTGCGTTCTCCATATAAATTCCATAAAGTCTTGCCGGATCGATGAGGCCCAACCTTGGTGCTGCGCCAGTCTGCTTGTGCCTCATTCTAGACACTCAGCGGCCCAATGGGCCTACGATCACCAGCCCCCATAGCCGTTAGGCACGAGCGCAGTAGGCGGGGGATGAGCCGTGTGCTGGTCTTCCACTATGCATGCTAAAGCTGCTTTGCCCTCGTAAGTCACCGCAAAAGACGGCTTCCGCAAGAATGGCGGTCCAAAGCGGCCGATCGACAATCGGCCAAATTCAGTTGCTGAGGCACTAGAGCGACCAAGCGCACTCAAGCCCACTTGAACGGGCTTGTCGGAAGGGGCGATTGGCCATTCGATTTACAGGCTAAGAGTTGCCCAGGAATAGCAAAATCGGCGAGTTGATGTCCTCGGGCTGACAAGAAGTTGACTCTGTCAACTTTCTGCGGCACTTGGTCTTATGGATGAGACGATCGATGCGGTCCGGCGCTTCAACCGGTTCTTCACGCTATTCAGCGGTGCCCTAAACGCGAACTTCCTTGGAAGCGGCATGTCTCTTGCCGAGGCACGCCTCTTGTTCGAAATCGCCAATGGGAGCGACCCGCTGGCGACCGACCTTCAAGGGTCGCTCGGCATGGACGCAGGTTACGTCAGTCGGGTCATCGGTCGCTTCGAGCAGCGAGGCTGGGTTGAGCGCGGCCGGGACGGCGGCGACCGTCGCCGACGCCCAATTCGCATCACGGATACCGGGCGGGCCGCCTTTGACGATCTCGATCGAAGGCAACGCAAAGAGGTGGCGGACGTAGTAGAACGTCTCGACAATCCTGCTCGCGCTCGACTTACCGCCGCGCTGACGGCAAGCGAAGCGCTGCTGGCCGGCAAGCGACTGTCCCCCTATTTGATACGGACGTTCCGACCCGGTGATATGGGGCTCATCGTTTCTCGGCAGGCTATCCTCTACCACGAGCTTTATGGTTGGGGTGCTGGTCTCGAGGCGAATGAGGCAGAGGTGGTCGCAGCGTTCCTCCGCAATTTCCGAGCCGGCCGTGCGCAGTGCTGGATAGCCGAAGTCGATGGAGAAATGGCAGGGTCGGTGCTTGTAACCGACGAGGGTGACGGATTGTGCCGGCTGCGGCTGCTATATGTCGAACCGAGTGCGCACGGGAAGGGCATCGGCACGGCGCTCGTGCGCGAGTGCATCACGTTTGCTCGCTCGGCTGGATACCAGCGAATGACGCTGTGGACGCATTCGATCCTGGAAGCGGCACGCCACATTTACGCCCGAGAAGGATTTCACCTTATCTCCACCTTAGACCACTCCTCGTTCGGGCCGATGCTGACCGGCGAGACGTGGGAGCTTTCGCTTGAAACGCATTGAAGGATGCTGTCAGCCTACGGGGGAATCTTGGGACGGCTTGCGCCAAGGTAAGCCTCCGCCCCTGTCCCGCCACGGCCACCGGAGTCAGACCTTCACAACATTGCCGTGAGTCAGCTCGACAAATAGAACCTACGGAGCCGAATGTCTGCTTCTCCGGTTCGTGTCAGCCAGAGCAGCCATGCGGGTTTCGGCCCAATTTCGGACATCCGGTCTGATCCTGCTCAGTACCCCGAAAGCGCGCATCATAGACTAGGGAAAGGCGAACGTGGCCGGAATCGGCGCTGGAAAGCGACGGCGAGAATGGTCACCGGTGAGCTTGGATCGGCGGTCGACAAGAACGGTCGAAGGCGGGAGCCCTGCCGACAGCAAGTCAGCCCAAACCTGCGCCAACTCGCGCCCACGCGGCCTGTAGGCGGCCCGGTTGACGGGCTCGAGCAGCGTTTCGAGAAAAACGAGCTGTTCGGCGATGATGACGATCATGCCGTTGGGCAGCGCTATGGCTACTACCTGGCTGCCAGCTTCCGCAAGTCTCGTACCGCAGGTCCAGCCTTTTCCGGACGATGTGTTGGTGCTATTATTGGTGTTGGCGGTTTCCCACTATGAAATTATTTGTAAAATCAACCTCTTGGGTGCCCGATAGGAGTGTTCTTCTGGCACCAAACACGCAACTCTCTCTTGAATGCGCTTGTCGAAAAGAGCGACTGAGGGTTGGTCTCAAGGCCAAAGCATCGCGCAGCGGCGTGCAGGCCGCGTTTGCCCGAAAATACCCTATGGAGTAGCATCGGCCGCCACCGCGGAGAAGACCGAGGGTAGCCTTGACGTCTCCGAGCAACGAACTTCTTGGTGTGGAAACGGTGGATGCCGCCCTTGTATCGGTGCGGCCGGTCTAACGCCGACCGCTCTCCGGGCTGCTCGTGGCGAAGTTGAGCCGAGGTTCAGCTGTCGACGATCGGCCGACTATCGCCGAGAGGCCTTATGACGAGCGACATCCAGCGCCACGTCGTTGCGCTCGATGGGCTGCCGTCCGGGGCGCTGCGGCCACATTGGAAATGGTAGGGCGAAAGCACACGCTGCGGGGTGGTGTGCATTGCTCAATCCACAGCGGCTGGCCTAAGCTTTGCGACGACGCATGAGGAGGACGAAAATGGCGGTAAGGTTGCTGGCGGGTGTGGCGTCGCTGGCCATGACGAGCGCGGCTGTGGCGCAGCAGGTCGATCTCCCCGCGACGCCGGCAACGGTGTCCTGGGGGCATTATGACGCCTCGGCTACACCGGTCATCACCGTGCGTTCCGGCGATGAGGTGGTCGTGCATACGCTGCTGACCAACAGCCCGAAGGGCCTGGAGAGCGCCGGCCTGCCGCCCGACCAGGTCGAGCCCGCCCTGCGCGCGGTGTTTGACGGCGTGCCCGCTTCCGCGCGGGGCCCCGGCGGGCACATTCTGACCGGACCGATCGCGGTGGAAGGCGCGCAGCCCGGCGACACGCTTGAGGTTCGCATCCTCAAGGTCGAGCTTGCCATCCCCTATGCCTATAACGCGTTCGGCCCGACCACGGGCTTCCTGACCGACGATTTCCCTTATCGACGGATCAAGATCGTGCCGCTCGATCGGCAGCGGATGATCGGCACGCTGGCATCGGGGATCGAGATTCCGCTGCATCCGTTTTTCGGCTCGATGGGAGTCGCGCCGCCCGCCAGCTTTGGCCGCTACGATTCGACCGCGCCCTCGATCCATGGCGGCAATATGGACAATCGCTTGCTGGTCGCGGGGACGACTCTGTTCCTGCCGGTCCATGCGCCGGGCGCATTGCTCGAGGTTGGCGATGGTCACGCCGCACAAGGCAATGGCGAAGTCGACATTACCGCTTTGGAGACCTCGCTGACGGGAACCCTGCAACTTGTTCTACACAAGAAAGGCGAGGGCGCGGCGGTCGAGGCGAGCTATCCTCGCGCAGAGACGCCCGACGCCTTTATCGCCATGGGCTATGACGAAGACCTGACCAACGCGACCCGCAAGGCAGTCCGCAACATGATCGACTTTCTGGTCGCGGCGAAGGGGCTGAGCCGCGACGATGCTTATATGCTCGTGAGCACCGCGGGCGACGTTGAGGTGACGGAGCTGGTCGATCGCAACAAGGGCGTTCACGTCGTGCTGCCAAAGCGGGTTTTAAAGGCGCGCTGAGGGTCTGGCGAAACGCATGACGCGACACGCCTGCGAGGTTGGGGAATGCGCTGGAAGCGAGCAAGGACACCGGTCTCGACCCGCGATACGCGATCCTGAGGCCGGATATCCGAGCATCCTGATCGACCGCTCGTTGAAATTACGCATGGTCAAATGCCACTGAAAAGCTAAACTGGCCGGACCAGGGGGATAGGAGGGTTTCTCCGTGCAGATCGAACGCCTCGCGCCGGTTGTTTCGTCGTTGCAGCCGAGCAATCATCCCTATCTAAACCACGCGTGGACGCCGCAACACGAAGAGGTGACCGCGATTGATCTGGATGTGATCGAAGGCACGATTCCGACCGATATTGACGGCGTCTATCTTCGTAATACCGAAAACCAGCTGCATCAGCCGCTTGGCAAATATCATCCCTTTGATGGCGATGGGATGATCCACCAGATCGATTTCTCGGGCGGGCGCGCATCCTATCGCAATCGCTTCGTGCGGACGCGCTGCTTCCAGGCGGAGCAGGATGCCGGTGGTTCGCTCTGGGGCGGACTGATGGACCGGCCGGGCACGTCGAAGCGGCCAGGCTTTGGCGCGCATGGCAGCCTGAAGGACTCCTCCAGCACCGATATCATCGTCCATGCCGGCAAGGCGATCTCGACCTTCTACCAGTGCGGCGAAGGCTATGTGCTCGATCCTGAAACGCTCGAGCAATTGGGAGTCGCTCCCTGGGTGCCGCTCGACGGTATTTCGGCGCATCCAAAGGTTGATGAGCGGACCGGCGAGCTGCTGTTCTTCAACTATTCGAAGCACGCGCCCTATATGCATTACGGCGTTGTCGATGCGGACGGGCGGGTAACCACCTATATCCCGGTGCCATTGCCCGGCCCGCGCTTGCCGCACGACATGACCTTTAGCGAGCATTGGTCGATCGTGAACGACCTGCCGATGTTCTGGGACGTCGAGCTGATGGAGCGCGGCATTCACGCCGCGCGGCTGCACGAGGGCATCCCTTCGCGTTTCGCGCTGATTCCGCGCCACGGCCGGACCGAGGACATTCGCTGGTTCGATGCGGCGCCGACCTACATCCTCCACTTCCTCAACGCTTATGAGGAAGGCGACGAGGTCGTGATGGATGCCTATTTTCAGGACAATCCCCAGCCCGCGCCGCTGCCCAACGAAGACGGCTACGGCCACATGATGGCTTATGTTGACGAGCACAGCTTTCTGCCGCGTCTCCACCGCTGGCGCTTCAATCTGGCGGATGGGACAACGACGGAAGAACGCCTGGACGACCGAACGCTGGAATTCGGCATGATCGATGCGCGGGTTGCCGGTCGGAAGCATCGTTATGTCTATTCGACGACCACCAAGCCTGGCTGGTTCCTGTTCAACGGCTTCGTCAAGCACGACCTCGAGACGGGGCAGTCATGGACGCTGATGCTGGAAGACGGGCGCTATGCGAGTGAAGCACCGTTTGCGCCGCGCATCGGATCAACCGCGGAGGATGACGGCTATCTGGTGAGCTTCATCACCGACGAGAATCGCGGCACCAGCGAATGCATCCTGATCGACGCGCGCGATATCGAGGCCGGTCCGGTCTGTCGTGTCGCGCTGCCGCACAAGATTTCGAGCGGCACCCATTCGCACTGGGCGAACCGCACGGTGCTGCGCCGGTACCGCTAAGCGCTCTTGGGGAACCACGGCACAAAGCCCGAGGTGCGGCGGACATACGCTTCGTAATCGGGCTTCTTGCGCTTCATCCGGCCTTCAATCGTCGGCACGCCGGACCATTTGAGCAGCGTATAGGTGAGCAGCACCGGGCCGAACAGCGCCCACCGGCCGGTCATGCTTTCCGCAGCGATCAGGTACAGGCCCCACCACACGCACGCCTCGCCGAAATAATTGGGATGGCGCGAGTAGCGCCATAGCCCGCTGCTTAGGACCTTGCCGGCATTCGCCGCGTCGCGCCGGAAGGCAGCAAGCTGGAGGTCGGCAATCGTCTCCAACAGGATGCCGACGACCGCAATGGCAGCGCCGACCTCGCCCAACGCACCGACCGGTGGGGCGGGATTGATTTGGCCGAGTTGGACCGGGAGGCAGACAATGAACAAAAGCGGCGCCTGGATTGCGTAGACCAGCCGAAACGATGCCTGGTTGAAGCCCCAGCCTTTTGCATCCTTCGCCTTCGAGAACATGGTCACATAGCGCCGGTCGGGTCCATTGCGACGCCAGCGCCAAAGCAGATAGCCGCCGAGCCGCACGCCCCAGATCGTGCAGATCGTCATCAGTAATGCCTTGCGTGTCGGATCGCCCGAGCTTTGCACGAAACTCGTCCAGCCGAGCGCGACCATGCCGAGCGCCCACACGCTGTCGATCGGCGTAACGTCGCGCGTCTTGAGCGTCACCAGCCAGAATAGCGCGAACAGGGCAATCAGTGCTGCCGCGTTGGTCGCAAGCAGCTGAACCACGGTCACGCCGCGGCACTTTCGACAATGAAGCTGACCGTTGTCGTCGTCGATCCGCCGATGTTGAGAGTCTGGACGCGGCGCGCGCCTTCGACCTGATAATCGCCCGCGTCGTTCGACACCTGCTTGGCCGCATCGAGCAGCATCCGCACGCCGGTCGCGCCGACCGGATGCCCGCAACCGATCAAGCCGCCCGACGGATTGATCGGCAAGCACCCGCCGGGTTCGATCGATCCGTCCTCGATCGCTTTCCACGATTCTCCCGGCTCGGTCAGGCCGAGATGGTCGATCGCCATATATTCGGTCGCGGTAAAGCAATCATGCGTCTCAACCGCGTCGATTTGCGCGATGTCAGTCACGCCGGCGCGGCGGCGCGCGTCTTCGATCGCGCGCCGGACCTGTGGGAAAACATAGTCTTGGTCGGCGCTATCGGCAATTTTCCGCGCATAGCCGATCGGCGCGGAGCGATGGCCCCAACCTGCGATATGTGGCAGTGTATCGAGCGACTTGCCGCGCTTCGCCGCGTAATCGGCGGCGAAACGTTCCGATGCCAGGAAGACGATCGCACTGCCGTCGGTCACCTGCCCGCAATCCATCTTGCGCGTCCGCCCCTCCACGACAGGGTTCGCCTCATCATCAGCGGTGAAGCTTTCGGGCGCAAAGCTGTACCCCCGCGTTTGCGCATTGGGATTGCGCTTGGCATTGCCAAAATTGATCTCGGCAATGCGCATCAGATGCTCATATTTCAGGCCGTATCGACGATCATATTCGTCGGCGAGGTCGGAAAAGGCCGCCGGCCAGACAAAGCGGACATCGCCATATTCATGGCCCGCCCAAGCCGCCGCACCAAGATATTCTGCGGCAGTCTGGCCGGGAACGTTACGCATCTGTTCAATGCCGATGACGCAGGCCAGATCATAGCGTCCCGCTTCGATCTCCGCTGTGGCGGCGAGAACGGCGACGCTGCCCGATGCGCAGGCGGCCTCGTGGCGAGCGGTAGGCAAGCCATCAAAGGCCGGATCGGCGAGCGCGAAAAACCCGCCGAGCAGGCCCTGCCCGGCAAAAAGCTCCGCGGTGAAATTGCCGACATGGCCAGTCTGAATATCAGCCGCATCGAGCGACGCCGCCGCAAGCCCCTGGTGAAGGGTTTCGGTGAACGCGTCCGCCAGATCCATGCCCCGCCGGCTCCAGACTGTGGAGAAATCGCTTTGCCACCCGCCAAGGACGAAAACCATGTTCGATGCTCCGCCGCGTCGCGCTCTGTATTGCAAGCAACCTGCTGCATGGCAAATCCGGCGCGGTGAGACGATGCTGTGGCCGCTGTCAGCGATGCACTCCAAGGTCGAGCGTTGGGCGCGCCCTCCAGCTAGTCCAATCCTCTTATCCCTTGCCCCCAGCCCATCCCGGCAAGTGATCGGCCCGCTGGTCTTTGGCGAGCGTTAGCGCGCGCTCGGTCGCCTGATCGAAGTGCTTGCCGACCAGCTTGGCGTCGATCCGGCGGCGGAAAAAGTCGGCCCAGAGGAATTCCGCGAAGGGCGCCGCACTTTTGGCATAGCCGCCCTCGCGCAGCACCGCGCCGGCAAGCGAGCGATAAGGATCATCGGTGAGCTTGCCGATCCGGCGGGGCAGCTTGTCATAATCCTGGCGTACGCCATGGGCATCGAACGGATGCAGCCAGCTCCGGTTGTCCATCACCGTCAAAAACTCGTCGCGGCCAAGATGGGAAAGATCAGCGATGACGCTAGCGAGGACATGCTCCTGGCCTTCAAGCGACAAGGCCAGCGCCAGATGATGGTGATCGACCAGCCAGGGCCGCTGCTTGGGGCCGATGACGACCGGGATCATGTGGCGACCGACAAATTCCGGCCCTTCTTTCTCGCATTTGTCGCGCCAGGCTTGGCGCTTGAGAGCGACCTCGTGCATCCCGACCGTCATCTGGGTGGGGCGCAGATCGCGGATCGGCGTCGGGGTGACGAGGGGCTGATAATCATGCGTCATGCGCTGGGATCTCCTTGCTTGTAAGGGGCGCGGCAACGGCATCGGCCACGCTGTAGAAAGATCGTTGGGCAAGCTCGGCCTGGCCATTGGCGGTGATCAGATCGCGGACATGATCGCGCACCCGCGCGAGGCGAAGCTCTGTCTGGCGCGCCGCCATGGCGCGCGCGAACTCGGTGAGCGCATCGAGCGCAGTGCTGTCGAGGTCGAAGCTCTGTTCGAGGCTGAGTACCAGTGCACGCGCTCTGGCGTCGGTCCCGCGCGCGATGACGTCGAACACCTGCTCGGCATTGGCGAAGAACAGCGGCTCATCGGGTCGCCAGACCGCCATTAGAGGCGGCGCGACCGCTTCAGGGTGGCGCGCCAGCGACACATAATCATGGCTGTCGCCAAGACGGCCGAGGCGAGCGACATGCGGTAACGATGCCCGTCGAATAAAGGCTGCGACCGACAACAGGATCGCCAGCAGCATCCCGTTGACCACGCCGAGGATCAGGACCCCGGCAACCGCCGCCGTCGCGACGATGGCATCGCGCTTCAGGCGCCACAGCCGCAGCAAGGGCGCCGGGTCGAGCGCATGGGTCAGCGCGGCGATGACCACCGCGGCGAGCACCGGCTCGGGCAATCGGGCGATCAACGGCGTGGCGGTCGCGACGAGCACGGCAAGCGTGATCGCGGCAATTGCCGCCGACCAGCGGCTGGTGGCCCCCGCCGCATCGTTCGCCGAACCGACCGAGAAGCCCGCGCCGACCGGCATGCCGCGCGCCAACCCGCTCGCCAGATTGGCGATGCCGAGGCTGACCAGCTCGCGCTCGGCACCGACGCTGTCGCCATGCCTGATCGCGAGCGTTCGTATCGTGCCCCAGCTTTCGGCAAACAGGATCAAGGTCAGCGGCGCGACCAATTGCGCCAGGCGCATCGCCTCGTTCACGCCCGGCATCGGAAATTGAGGCACTGCCAACGACACCGCAATCGGGCCAACCTCGGAAACACCGCGCTGGGGCAAATCGAACACGACCGACGCGGCAATGCCCAGCACCAGCACGATCAGCGCGCCGGGAACGCGCGGCCAGCGCCGCACCAGAAGCAGGCTGGCCAGGGCGGCGATGCCGGTGGTGGCACCAGCCGCGTTGATGCTGCCGATCTCCAGCAGCATGCTCCAGACCAGCGCGCCGATCGTCGCGCCATGCGCCTCGATGCCCAGCAAGGCGGGAAGCTGACGAACGACGATCGTGATCGCCAGCCCGAAAGCAAAGCCGCGCAGCACGGGTCGAGACACGAACGAGGCCAGCGCGCCGAGCCGCAGCAGCGCCGCCGCCAGGAACATCCCGCCCGTAATCACCACCATGAGTGTCGCAGCGACATCCCGCTCGCCCCCGGACAAGCCCAGGGTTGCAATTGCGGCAGCGAGGATGGCGGCCGATGACGAGGTCGGTGAGACGATCGCAAACCGGCTGCGGCCGATGAAGGCATAGACCAGACTGCCGACAACCGCCGCGATCAGGGCGCGCGAGGGCGACAAGCCGGCGATCCCCGCATAGGCGACCGATTCCGGGAGCATCAGCGCTGCCACCGAAAGCCCTGCGACGATATCGGCCGGGAGAAGAATGAGCCTTGAACGAGATGCTTGCGCTGCGGCCATCCGTCCAGCGTACCGCGTAACGATCGCCTAGGCCATAACCGAGCCAATCGCCTGAATCGCCTGCTATTTACTTCGCTCCGGGGCCGTTTTCGTTTGCTGAACGGCACCGATACGGCGCTGTCATCCTCCATTCATCGCCGCTGGTGTTAGCTCGACTCATTGGCAGTCACATTGATGCATTGGAGGCACTATGGCTCGCGGTCGTCTTGGTATCATGATTCTGCTCGCGGCGGCGGCGATGCCGTTATCGGCGGCCCCCGCTCAGGCGCAGGTGTTCGTCAATGTCTCGGTCCGGTTTTCGCCTCCACCGCTACCGGTTTACGAGCAGCCGCCGCTGCCTGGTCCCGATTATATCTGGTTGCCCGGCTATTGGGCATGGGATGATCTCGCTGACGATTATTTCTGGGTACCCGGGACGTGGGCGCTCGCCCCACGACCGGGCTATGTCTGGACGCCGCCCTGGTGGGGCTGGAGCGACGGCGCTTACGTGTTCCATTCGGGCTATTGGGGACAGCATATCGGCTGGTATGGCGGCATCGTTTATGGCTTTGGCTACACCGGCTTCGGCTACGAAGGCGGTTTCTGGCGCGGGCCGCATTATGTTTACAACCGCGCGGTGACCAACATCACCAACGTCAACGTCACCAACGTCTATAACAAGACCGTGATCGTGAACCGGACCACGATCAACAATATCAGCTTCAACGGTGGCCCCGGTGGCGTCCATGCGCAGCCGACCGCCACGCAGTTGGCAGCGGCGCGCGAGCCGCACCTTGCCCCTACTGCCGAGCAGCAACGACATATCGAGACCGCCCGCGGCGCGCCGCAGCTTTTTGCCGCTGCCAATCATGGCGCGCCGCCGGTTGCCGCTACCTTGGCGCCTGCTCGATTGAATGGCCCCGGCGTGGTGCGAGCGCGAGCCGCTGGCGGCCCTCTTGGCGCCCGGCCAGCCGTGGCGTCGCCCGCTGGGAGGCCGCCAGTCGGCGGTCCACCGACAGCGCGTGGGAACGCCGCTCCGGGCTATGTCGGCGCGTATGGAGGACGATCAACACCGACCTTTGCCGATCGTCGACCTTTTGCTGATCAACCGCTGGGCCGGGCACCGTCGGTTCATGTCCATGAGGAGGGGCGGCCTGAGCCATTCGACGCTACGCTGTCGCCAAGACCTTCCTATCGTCCGCCCGTGCCGCAGAACGCCCGGGCCGACCGAACGCCGCCACAGCACGGCGAGGCCGTTGGCGGCGTGCCACGGCCCGTCGTTGCAGCCGCCCCTGTCGTTCATCACCTGCCGGCAGATCGGGCCCCGCCACGGCCGCCAGCGCCGCCTCACCCGCAACCCCGGCCGGAGCAGCATGTCGAATCGCATCGGCCACCAGCCGAGCATTCACAGCCGCGCGAGCACGACCATCCCGCTCGGTAATCGGCGGATCGAGCAACCGGCGACCGGTCTGATAACGGCCCGTTACGTCAGATAAGCGTGGACAATCCCGACAAGCTCGTCGGCGGCCTGGCGTTGCGGGCTGTCGGCGGGTGCGTCGGGATCGACCATATGCTCGCGGATATGATCCTCGATGACTTCGGCGATGAAGCCATCGAGCGCACCACGGCACGCGGTTGCCTGCTGCAGAACGCGCGCGCATTCGGCATCTTCGGCAACCGCGCGCTCGATCGCCGCCAACTGGCCGCGCAATCTCGCCAGCCTGTTCAACAGCTTTTTCTTTTCTTGGCTGACGTGACTCATGGCCCTTCCTTTTGGGCTTGCCCGATAGCCCCGGGGGGTATAGAGGCGCGCTCAAGCCGGGCCAAGCGATTCTTGAGCTCCGGTGTCTGTGTCGACGTATGGAACATCAATGAGTAGCCAATCCACGCCCTCGTCCATCGAGGGCGACAGGCGCGGTTCAGCGCGCCCTGTCGCTCTTTCCCGGACCGACCTGACCAAGAGGATCACGGCCAGCTGAGTGGCCTTGAGACCTCCCGACGGGCCGGTTGCTTGCCCAAGGGAGGTCTGAAATGGCCCCAAAGTTCGACCGCCTGGCGGTGCTGTTGTTGGTGATGATGGTGGCGCCCGCCGGATGGGCCCATGCGCAGACGACTTCAGCTGACCAGGCTGAGGCACAGCCGCGACAGCCTGAAGCGCGCTTCTCGCTCCATGCCCAGGCGACGTTCGTGGTGCAGGGGACGCCTGCATTCCGCTCGCCCTACGCGGGCGATAACAGCCTGGCGCCCAACCAGACGCGCGAGACCTTTGACGCGACCATCTTCGCCGGCGTACGGCTATGGCAAGGCGCGGAGGCGTGGACGACGCCCGAGATCGACCAGGGCTTTGGCTTGTCGAACACGCTGGGCGTTGCCGGTTTCCCGAGTGCAGAGGCGTACAAGGTCGGCAAGTCGGTGCCCTATTTCCGGCTGCAGCGGCTCTATTTCCGCCAGACGATTGCCCTGGGCAGCGCGCGGGAGGGCGTGGCGGATGGGCTTGGCCAGCTCGCCGGCAGCCGCCCGGTCGATCGGCTGGTCGTCACCATCGGCAAGTTCAGCGTCGGCGATGTGTTCGACACCAATGCCTATGCGCATGACCCGCGCGGCGATTTCCTCAACTGGGCGGGGGTCGATGCTGGCACCTTCGATTATGCGGCGGATGCATGGGGTTACAGCACCGGCGTTGCGGTCGAAGCCTATAAGGGGGTGTGGACGGTTCGCGGCGGCTTGTTCAACTTGTCGAAAGTGCCCAATGGCGAGTCGCTGGAGACCGGGTTTGGGCAGTATCAGATCGATGGCGAGATCGAACATCGCCACAAGATCGGCGAGCGCGCGGGTGCGGTACGGGTGACGGTGTTCCGCAATCATGGCCGCTTCGCTCGCTTTGCCGATGCGATCGCGGCGGCGGCGCCCGGCCAAGCGCCGGATTTGCCATCGGTGCGGGCGCCGCGCACGCGCTGGGGCGGCAGCGTCAATATCGAGCAAGCGGTCAGCGATACCGTGGGCGTGTTTGCGCGCGCGGGCATCGCCGATGGCTCGATCGAGCCCTATGACTTCACCGATATCGACCGCTCGGCCGAGGCGGGCGCGTCGATCAACGGCAAGGGCTGGGGTCGCAAGGACGATACGGTGGGCTTCGCGGCGATCGTCAACGGCATCTCGGCGGTGCATCGCCGCTATCTCGCGGCGGGCGGCATTGGCGTGCTGGTCGGCGACGGGCAATTGCCGCATTACGGCGCGGAGGCGATTGGCGAGGCCTATTACAAGCTCAAGGTCCGCAATGGGTTTGAAATCACCGCCGATTATCAGCTGATCGTGAACCCCGGCTATAATCGCGATCGTGGCCCCGCCAATGTGCTGGCGCTGCGCTTCCATGGTGTGCTGTGAGCGACCGCGAACTGACATTTGGCGCAGTCACCGCGCCCGATCTGCGCGCTTTCTCGCGCATGTTGCGGCTGACGCGGCCCAACCGCGCCGACGCGATTGCCTTCGTCATACTGGCCGCACTCGCGCTGCTGGTGCTGCAAGGCACGCGCGGCGCTGTCGAGCCGCTGGCTCGATTGCACGTCGAGCCCGTCGTGCTTGACTGGCGTTACCTCCCCTATTACGCGCTGCGCACCGTCATCCGCATGTTCGCGGCGCTGTTCGCCTCGACCGTGTTTACCCTGGTGGTGGCGACGCTCGCCGCGCGCAGTCGCCGGGCGGGGCAGATCATTGTGCCGGCGCTCGACATTCTTCAGTCGGTGCCGATCCTGGGGTTCCTGACCTTTACCGTTACCTTCTTCATGGGACTGTTCCCCGGCAGCGTGCTGGGCGTGGAATGCGCGGCGGTGTTCGCGATCTTCACCAGCCAGGCGTGGAACATGGCGTTCAGCTTCTACCAGTCGCTGCGCTCGGTGCCGAGCGATCTGGAGGAAGTGAGCGCGGGCTTCGGCCTGTCGCCGATTCGGCGGTTTCTCAGGCTCGATTTGCCCTTCGCGACCCCGGCGCTGGTGTGGAACGCGATGATGTCGATGTCGGGCGGCTGGTTCTTCATTGTCGCGTCGGAAGCGATCACGGTCGGCAACACCACGGTGACTTTGCCCGGCATCGGCGCATGGCTGGCGCTGGCGATCGAGCGACAGGATTTTCGCGCGGTCGGTCTGGCGGTGGCGATGATGGCGGTCGTCATCCTGATCTACGATCAGCTGGTGTTTCGCCCTGTCGTCGCCTGGGCCGACCGTTTCCGCTTCGAGCAGACCGCAAGCGGCGAGCGGCCGCAATCCTGGGCCTATGACCTGCTGCGCCGCACCCGCCTGCTGCCGCTGCTGTTTGCGCCACTCGGCTGGACGGGCAAGCTGCTGCTGATGCTCGAGCCGGCGCGCGGCATTCGCGTTCGGGGGCCGTCCCGCCGCCTCAACCCGTGGATCGAGCGGCTCTGGCAGCTGGCGGTCTGGCTGTCATTCGCCGCCGCGATCTGGTTTTGCGCGCGCTATGTGCTGACGACGCTGGGCGGGCGCGACATCGCCGAGGTCTTGGTCCTGGCGCTGCTGACGATGATCCGCGTCGTCGTCCTCATCGCGCTGGCAAGTCTGATCTGGGTGCCGCTCGGCGTCTGGATCGGGCTCAACCCGCGCTGGGCGGAGCGCGTGCAGCCGGTCGCGCAATTCCTCGCCGCCTTTCCGGCGAATGTGTTGTTTCCCTTCGCGGTCATCATCATCCTCGCCTGGCGGCTCAACCCCGATATCTGGCTGTCGCCACTGATGATCCTGGGCACGCAATGGTACATCCTGTTCAACGTCATCGCCGGCGCGAGCGCCATCCCGACCGATTTGCGCGAGGCGGCCGGGATGTTCGGGGTGACGGGACGGCAATGGTGGCGGCAAGTCGCGCTGCCCGCGATCTTCCCCTATTATGTCACCGGCGCGCTGACCGCGAGCGGCGGCTCATGGAACGCCAGCATCGTCGCCGAGACAGTGTCGTGGGGCAAAGCGCATCTCGAGGCGCATGGGCTCGGCACCTATATCGCCAACGCGACCGCTGCCGGCGATTATCCGCGCGTCGCGCTCGGCATCGCCGTTATGTCCGCCTTCGTTCTCGGCTTCAACCGGCTCGTCTGGCGACCGATGTACGCTTACGCCGAACGCCGCCTGCGCCTCGCCTGACCTCAAGGAACCTCCGCCATGGCCACCATCGTCGCCCCACCCAGCCCGCTCGTCGAGGTCAGCAAGCTCCGCCACTTTTACGGTAGCGGCGCGGACGCCAGCCATCTCGTCCTTGACGATGTCAATCTGACGCTGGTCGATGGCGAGATCGTCGGGCTGCTCGGCCGTTCGGGATCGGGAAAATCGACGCTGTTGCGGTCGATCGCGGGGTTGATCCGGCCGACCGAAGGCAACGTGCGCCTCGTCGCGTCTGAAGCCGCGCCCAACCCCAGCGTCGCGATGGTGTTTCAGACCTTCGCGCTGTTCCCGTGGCTGACCGTGCTGCAGAATGTGGAGCTGGGGCTGGAGGCACAGAAAGTACCGCCCGAGGAGCGCCGCACGCGCGCGCTGGCCGCGATCGACCTGATCGGCCTCGATGGTTTCGAAAGCGCTTATCCCAAGGAGCTGTCGGGCGGCATGCGCCAGCGCGTCGGTCTCGCCCGCGCGTTAGTCGTCAACCCCTCGGTGCTGCTGATGGACGAGCCCTTCTCCGCGCTCGATGTGCTGACTGCCGAAACGCTGCGCTCCGACCTGCTCGATCTGTGGTCCGAAGGCCGGATGCCGATCCGTTCGATCCTTATCGTGACGCATAATATCGAGGAAGCGGTGCTGATGTGCGACCGCATTCTGGTCTTCTCGTCCAACCCGGGCCGCGTGGTCGCCGAGATCAAGGTCAACCTGCCCCAGCCGCGCGACCGGCTCGATCCACCGTTCCGCGCGCTGGTCGATGACATTTATGCTCGGATGACTGCGCGTGCGCCCGCGACGCCGGCACGCGACGGTCTGTTCCCCGGCACCGGCATTGCGATGGTGCTGCCGCGCGTTTCGACCAATGCGCTCGCGGGGTTGATCGAGGAAGTCGATGCCGCGCCGTTTTCGGGCAAGGCGGGCATGGCGGACTTAGCCGACTCGCTCCAGCTCGAGGCGGACGAGTTGTTCCCGATCGCGGAAACGCTGCAGCTGCTGCGCTTCGCCGAACTGCGGGGAGCCGAGATCATCCTGACCGTCACCGGCCGCCGTTATGCCGAGGCTGAGGTCGATCAGCGCAAATCGATGGTCGCGAGCGCGCTGCTTACCCATGTCCCGCTCGCACAGCACATCCGCCGCATCCTCGATGAACGCGCCAGCCATACTGCCCCGGCCCGCCGGTTCCGCGACGAGCTCGAGGATCACATGTCGCCCGATTATGCCGAGGAAACATTGCGCACCGTGACGCAATGGGGCCGCTATGCCGAGATCTTCACTTATGACGAAGATGATGACCTGTTCAGCCTGGACGATCCGACATGATCAAGCTCGCGCTGATCACATTGGCCGTCATTGCCTGGGTGATCGCGACGATCACCTACGGCCTCAAATTCGGCCGGTCGTCGTCCAGGCATAGAAAGGGGCAGCCATGATCGGGCTGACGAGCTGGCCGCTGCTCAATACCGCGATCGCCTGCCGTCCCTGCCCGACGCTCTAGATCACTTAACACCCGCATTGGTGAACGGGGTTACAGCGGCTGCGGGTTCCGCCGCCACGCCTCCTGGCGAGCAAGAACTGAGGTTCTCGATTTTATATCAGTAGGCTGGGTGCCCGATAGGCATCCTCCTGTTCGCGTCATTTGTTCTCCCAGGCAGCATCTCGGGACGCCCGGCTCGAGCCGCAGATGAGAAGCTGTCCACCTAGGCCATGGTTCAGAACCGAGGGACATCGCGCAGCCAACTAACGCAGCTGAACGTTGGCGGTGACCGACAATCCCGGCCGCAGCCGCGCCAGCGCCGGCTGCCCCGGGTCGAGGCGGATGCGCACGCCCACGCGCTGCACGATCTTGGTGAAATTGCCCGATCCCGGCTCGAACGGTAGCAGCGTGAATTCGCTGCCCGAGCCGGGCGCAAAACTTTCGACCGTGCCGCTCAACACCTTCCCGCCCAGCGCGTCGACATAGACGCGCGCGGGTTGGCCCGCGCGCATATCGCGAGTCTGGGTTTCCTTGAAATTGGCGACCACATAGAGCGCGTCGGTCGGCACTAGGGTAAACACCCGCGAACCGGGCTGCACATAGTCACCGACCTGCACCTGGCGATTGCCGATCACGCCATCGATCGGGGCGAGGACCAGGGTATGGCCGCGATCCTGGCGGGCAAGATCGAGCGCGGCGCGCGCCTTGAGCACGCCCGCCCGCGCGCTCTGCACTTGCGCTTCGAGCACCGGCCGGCGGGCGCGGGTGACGAGATTCTGCTCGCGGCTCACTTGCAGGTCGGCGCGCGCGCGATCGGCGGCCGACACGGCGCCGATGTCGGTCGCCTTGATGCGCTCGGCATCGCGCCGGGTCGCAAAGCCGCTCGCCACCAGCGCATCATAACGCGCGCGATCGGCGCGCGCGCGGGCGACTTCGGCGTCGGCGGACGCGATCGACGTGCCGGCCGCGCGCACGCGCGCCGAGGCCAGCTGTTCGTCGGCCGAAAAAGCGGCAAGCGCTGCCTGCGCGCTGGCCAGGCCGGCTTCGGCATCGGCGACCGAAGCGCGCGCGGCAGCGACCTTGGCGTCGTAATCCTGCGCATCGATGCGGATCAGCGGATCGCCGGTGTGGACGAGCTGATTGTCTTTCACCAGCACCGCCGCCACCAGACCGCCGACCTTAGGCGCGACCGAACTAGAATCGGCGCGAAGATAGGCGTTGTCCGTGCTCTCGCTCGATCGTGGCGCGAGCAGCCAGAGCGTGCCGAGCACCGCGATCAGCACCGCGATCGCCCCGACGCTGATCGCCCGGCGCGGCAGTGGAAACTTACGGTGCGGCGCCGCGTCGGTATCGGCTTCTGCGCCAAAGGTGGCGGGTGCGTTCATGGGGTGATCACCAGCAGGGTCGAACTTGCCGAGGCGAGCAACTTGCCGGCGCTGTCGGTCAATTTCGCTTCGACAAAGGCGACGCGGCGCCCCATCGCGATGACGACACCCTCGGCGCGAACCGTGCCGGTATCGGCCGTCATCGCACGGTGATAAGCGACCTTGAGCTCGAGCGTCGTCATCGACTGGCCCTGGCGGAGCTTGGTCACGGTGGCGATGCCGCAGGCGGAATCGAGCAATGTCGCTGCATAGCCGCCATGGACGGTGCCCATCGGGTTATAGGTTTCCGGGCCCGGCGCGCCTTCAAACACGGCGCGGCCATCGCTCACTTCGATGCAGGCAAAGTCGAGGGTCTTGCCGATCGGCGGCTGGCCGCCTTGCGCGAGCATGGCTTGCGCCAGTTCAAGCCCGGTCATTGCGCGTCCTCAAGCCCGAAGCGCGCAATCAGATTGGCGCGAGCGTCGGCCAGGATGGCGTCCGACTGTGCCGGGTCAGCGACGGCCCGCGCGAGTGCCACGGCGCCCACCATCTGCGCGAGCAACGCCGAGGCATCGCTCTCCGGCGCCGCGCTGCCCATCGCGCCTAGCCGATCGGCGAGCCGGTCGGTCAACGCCTTAACGCCGACGCCGAACCGCTCACGCGCACCGGGCTCGCCCCGCGCCACATCGCCTGACAAGGTTGGCAAAGGGCAACCACGTTCGCGATTGTCGCGATGCGCCGGGCTCAGATAAAAATCGATATAGGCGCGCAATGCCTGGCGCGGATCGTCTTCAGCGAGCGCCGACACACGGGCGCGGGCATCCTCGAACATGGTGCCAATCGCATGCACGACCAGATCGTCCTTCGAGGCAAAATGCGCGTAAAACCCGCCATGCGTCAGCCCGGCACGCGCCATCACGCGCGCCACCGAGACATTGGCCTGGCCATTCGCGCGCAATTCCCGCGCCGCCACGCGCAGCACCCGCTCCCGCGTCTTCGCCTTGTGATCGCCTGAATAGCGCACTTGCCGCCTCCATTTATATGATACATATAATATAAACGCGGCTGGAGGCAAGCAACTTGGCGTCGATCCCCTTTTCTACTCCGGCACCGCGCGTGGCGGTCGATCCGCAGTCGCTGAGCAACGGCCGGAAATATCTGATTTTTGCTGTGATGGCGTTCGGCCAGTTCATGGCGCTGATCGATATCCAGATCGTCGCGGCATCGCTCAACGAGGTGCAAGCGGGGCTCAGCGCCGGGCCGGACGAGATCAGCTGGGTGCAGACAGCCTATCTGATGGCGGAACTGGTGATGATCCCGTTTTCCGCCTTCCTCGCCCAGGCGCTGTCGACGCGCTGGCTGTTCGCGCTGTCGGCCGGGCTGTTCACGCTGGCGAGCATCCTGTGCGGTTTTGCGTGGAGCATCGAATCGATGATCCTGTTCCGCGCGGTGCAGGGCTTTGTCGGCGGCGCGATGGTGCCGACGGTGTTCGCGACCGGCTATGTGCTATTCCAGGGCAAGCAGCGCGCGATGATCCCGGCGATCCTCGGCATGGTTTCAGTGCTGGCGCCGACGCTGGGGCCGACGGTGGGCGGGTGGATCACCGATGCGCTGGGCTGGCGCTGGGTGTTCTTCATCAACGTCGCGCCGGGCGCGGCGGTGACGCTGCTGATCCTGACGCTGGTCCGCGTCGACACGCCGAACCTGGCCATGCTCAAGCGGATTGACTGGGTGCATCTGGGATCGATGGCGGCGTTTCTCGCAGGCCTCGAATATGTGCTGGAGGAAGGACCGAAGAATGATTGGCTCGGCGATCCGTCGATCGCGATGGGGGCATGGCTCTCCCTAGTTGCGTTCGGGCTGTTTCTCGAACGGTCATTCCGGTCTGACGGGCCGATCGTCAAGCTGACGCCGTTCCGCAAACCAACCTTCGCCTTTGCCTGCCTGTTCAATCTGGTGATCGGGTTCGGGCTGTATGCGGGCACCTATCTGGTCCCGATCTTCCTTGGGCGGGTGCGCGGCTACAATGCGTCGCAGATCGGCACGACGGTGTTCATCGCCGGAATCGCGCAGTTGCTCGGTGTGCCGATCGCCGCCGGGCTGTCGCAACGCGTCGATCCGCGGATCATCATCACCTTTGGCCTGTCGCTGTTTGCGGCCGGGCTCTGGCTGTTCAGCGCGATGACCCCCGACTGGGGCTTTGCTGCGCTGTTCTGGCCGCAAGTCGTGCGCAGCTTCGCGATCATGCTGTGCATCGTGCCGTCGGTGGGCCTTGCGCTCGGCAATTTTCAAGGCGCCGAACTGCGCTATGCCTCGGGCCTGTTCAACCTGATGCGCAATCTGGGCGGCGCGATCGGCATTGCGGTGGTCAATACGTGGCTGCAGGATGCGACGCGCCTCCACGCGCTACGCTTGTCGGAAGCGCTCGGTCAGTCAGCTCGCGGCGCCGAAGAAATGGTCGCCAAATTGACGCACGGGATCGGGCAGATCGTTGGCGACCCGCACCGAGCCTCCCTGGCCGCAGACGCAATCCTAGCAAAACTCGTCGGGCGCGAGGCGCTGACGCTCGCTTTTGATGATGTGTTCCGCCTGATGGCTTATCTCTTTCTCGCCGCGCTGGTGATGGTGCCGTTCTGCAAGCCGCCGCCGATCGGTGGTCCGCCGGCCACGGCTGAAGCGCATTGATTGGGCCCGGAAGACGACTGCCATCGTCCCAACCCGATCACCTCCGTTGACGCCGCCGGAAATCGTCCAATAAGCTTCAGCCGCGCTCTGGGGGAGATCACATGAAACCTTTGGCCCTTGTCCTGCTTGCCACCTTGGTTGCGCTGGCCCCCGCAAGCGCGCAGCCCGCGCCGGACCCGATGGATGCGTGGCAGACGCTGCCGACAGACGCCTATCCCGGCAAGCGCGACGATATCGTTTTCGCCGATGCAACGCATGGCTGGTACGGCACGGGCAAGGGCGACCTCTACGCCACGCAGGATGGTGGCGAGCATTGGGAAAAGCGCGCGTCCAAGCCGGGCACCTTCATCCGCGCGCTCGGCTTTATCGACGATCGGGTCGGCTATATCGGCAATGTCGGCGTCGGCTATTATCCGGGCGTCACCGATACCGTGCCGCTCTATCGCACCGATGATGGCGGCAAAAGCTGGAGCGCGGTCACCGTCAACGGGCCGGCGGTGGCGGGCATCTGCGCCATCGACATTCTGCGCACGTCGCGCATTTATCAAGGCACGCTGGTCAAACACACGATCATCACCGCTGCCGGCCGAGTTGGCGGCCCTGCCGGGATCATCCGATCGACCGACGACGGCAAAAGCTGGCAATCGATCGACATGAGCCGATGGGCAGGGATGATCCTCGACGTGCATTTTGTCGACGAGCGCACCGGCTTCGTCGCCGCGGCAAGCTCCACCGATGTTCAGGCCGCCAATGCGCTGATTTTGATGACGCGGGACGGCGGCGCGAGCTGGTCAGAAGTCTATCGGTCGAAACGGCCGCTCGAACTGATCTGGAAAATGGCCTGGCCCAGCCGCGACACCGGCTATGGCACCGTGATGAGCTATGACGAGAACAACCCGCACAAGATGGTCATCAAGACGGTTGATGGCGGCAAGAGCTGGCAGGAACTGCCGCTGGTCGACAATGGCAAGGCGGTTGAGCTCGGCATCGGCTTTGTCGATACGCTGCACGGCTGGGTCGGCACGACCATCGGCGGCTTCAAGACCAATGACGGCGGCAAGAGCTTCACGCCCTCGCCGATTGCCCGGGCTGCCAACAAGTTCCGCATCGTACCTCAGGCAGCCGGTGGCGTTCGCGTCTATGCGATCGGCACAGCGGTCCAGCGGCTCGATGCGGCAGCAGCGCGATAACCAGGGTGACAATGCCGATTAGCTCAGGCCAGGGGTCGCGCCGACCAGCGGGCAGATGATGGCAGCGGCGATGCGAAGCCGATTACCTGCTTCGCCAGCCAATCCGGGGTGGACATTTTTGAGCGCGTGGTGCGTTGGCAATCGCGGCGCGCACGCATGACTGACCACCCTTCCCCTACCTCAGCAGGCGAAGCACCGCCTGTTCCCGGCGAGCGGCTGGATCGTCGACGGCGCTTGTGGCTGGGGCTCGGCGCCACCGCGGCGATGGCGGTCGGCACGCTGTGGGCCGAGCGACGCCCGATCGCGACGCAGCTTATTGACCGCAAGCTCGCCGAGTGGCGCGTCCCCGCCCGTTATCGCATCGACCGGCTCGACCTGGGGCGGCAACGGCTGGTCGATGTCGTGCTCGGCGATCCGGCGCACCCTGATCTGACGGCGGACTGGATCGACCTCGACACCCATATCGGGCTTGATGGGGCACGCATCGTCGGCATTCGCGCGGGGCGCGTCCGTGTGCGCGGTGAACTGGTCAACGGCACGCTGCACTTAGGCAGCGTCGATCGGTTGCTGCCCGCTGCCAGCGGCAAGGCGTTTCGGATGCCCGCCATCGATCTCGATCTCGCCGATGGCGCGCTCGACTTGGCGACGCCCTGGGGCCGCGCGCGCGTGACCCTGTCGGGGGCTGGCCGGCTGGACGGCGGCTTTCGCGGCGCGCTCGGCATTGCGGCGCCTGACCTCGTGCTGGGCGGCTGCCGCGCCGATGACGTTCGTGCTGCGGGGTCAGTCGTGCTCGATCGCGCCGGACCGCAGGTGGCGGGGCCCCTGCACGCAAGCTCGCTGGTCTGCGGTGGCACCGTGGCGCGCGACGTTCGCATCGATCAATCGACGACGCTGGCGGCAAGTTTTGGCCAGTGGCGTGGGAAGGCTCGGCTGGCCGTCGGCGCGGTCAACCGCCCGGATAGCCGCTTCGGCGCGATGAGCGGATCGATCGATTATGACGGGACGGCCGCGCGGACGAGCGGGCGCCTTGCATTGCGCGGGTCAGCGGTTGAAGTGCCCAACGCCGGCGTCGCGCGCGACATGGCGCTCGCCGGCACTTATCAGGTCGGCCGCCAGGGCATCAGTGCCGCGCTGTCCGGGACCGCGACCATGACGGCCGCCAGCCCCTGGCGACGCGCCGTCGCGCGGCTGGGCGGCGAGGCGGCGGGCACCCCGCTGTCTCCCGTGGCCACGCGGCTCGGTAGCGCGCTTGACCAGGCAATGGCCAACACCACGCTGTCGGCGACGCTGCGTCTCGATGGCCAGGTGTCAGCCCCAGCGCTCACGATCAACGCGCTTGCGGCGCGCAGCGCGACCGGAGCGGCGGCGAGCTTCAGTGGCGCACAGGGACTGACCATCGATCCCGCGACGGGCCGCTGGGCCGGCCAAGGCACGATGCGCATCGCGGGCGGCGGCTTGCCCAATATTGTCCTCGACATCACGCCTGGCGCTGGCGGCGTGCGCGCACAGGGAGCGATGATGCCCTATGTTGCGGGCAATGCCGCTATCGCCCTCGATCGGATCGATGCGCTGGTTCAGTCAAACCGAGCGGCGCGGATCGAGGCGGTCGCGCGCTTGAGCGGACCGCTGCCGGGCGGTCGCGTCGATGGCGTGCGGCTGCCCGTGTCGATCGAGCAGCGCGGCGGCCGGATTGCGATCAACGCCCACTGCGCGCCGCTCAGCGCCGATCGCGTGCGGCTTTCCGGGGTCTCCTTCGTCAAGCCGGCGCTGGCCTTGTGTCCGCAAGGCGGCGCCATGGCGACCCTTGCCAGTGGCCGATTGGGCGGCGGCATCGCCATCGGCCCGACATCGCTGACGGGCTCGGCCGGCACCAACCCGCTGGCGCTGCGTTTCCGGTCGGCCAAAATCGGGCTCGCGGCGGCGCCCCGGTTCGAGATTGCCGGCCTCGACACGGGCGTGGGAGCGGGCGACGAGGCAACGCACCTTGCCGCTACGTCACTCGATGGTCGCTTGGCCAATGGCGCGATGGCGGGCAGCTTTGCTGGCGGTCATGGCCGCATCGGCGCCGTGCCGCTCGACTTGTCCAACGCGGCCGGGACGTGGCGCTGGCACGGCGGCACGCTTGTCGCGCACGGCAAGCTGACCGTCGCCGATACCGACAGCGCGCCCCGTTTCTTCCCTGTGACAGCGGACGGCGTGACGCTGACGCTGGCTGACAACCGCATCACAACTTCGGGCACGCTCTTTCACCCGAAATCGGCCGCGATGCTGAGCAAGGTCACGATCACCCACGATTTGACCACCGCAGAGGGACAGGCAACGCTCGCCGTGTCGGGCGTTACGTTCGACAAGAATTTCCAGCCGGACGATCTAACCGGCTTGACGCGCGGCGTGATCGCCGATGTCGCCGCAACGATCGTCGGCGAGGGCCATATCGCCTGGGTCAATGGTGCCGTGACGAGCGATGGCGTGTTCAGCACCCACGATGCCGACCTAGCGGCGCTGTTCGGGCCGGTGACGGGCTTGACCACCCAGATTCATTTTACCGATCTGCTCAATCTGGAAAGCGCGCCCGATCAAGTCGCGACCGTGGTCGGCATCAACACCGGCGTGATCGTCGAGAATGGCGTGATCCATTATCGATTATTGCCGGGCGAGCGTATCGATGTGTCCGAGGCAAAATGGCCTTTTGCCGGCGGTGACTTGCGGCTGCAGCCGACGCTGCTCGATTTCACCGAGCATCATGAGCGCAACCTGACCTTCCGGATGACCGGGGTCGATGCCGCCCAATTCCTGCTCCAGTTCGACTTCAGCAATCTGAACGCGACGGGCATTTTCGACGGCACATTGCCGATCATCTTTGACGAGCGCGGCGGTCGGGTCGAGCATGGCCGGCTGGTCGCGCGCAGTAGCGGCGGCAACATTGCCTATGTCGGCGAGGTGTCGCAGAAAGACCTGGGTTTTTACGGCAACTTCGCCTTCCAGTCATTGAAGTCGCTCGACTATCGCAACCTGACGATCGATCTCAACGGCCCGCTCGATGGCGAGGTCATTACCGACATCCGTTTTTCCGGGCTGAGCCAGGGCAAAGGCGCCAAGCGCAACTGGCTGGTCAGCCGGCTGGCGCACTTGCCGCTCCAGTTCAATGTCCGGGTGACCGCGCCGTTCCGCCAGTTGCTCGATTCGGCGATGGGCTTTTATGATCCCGGCCGTTATGTCCGTCAGATAAGGGACGTGGGGACGACGGCTGGCGACAGCGCGCAAAGCTTGCCGCCGGCTGCACCGCCCGTTCAGCCCGCCGACAGCCACAAGGGACCATGATGCACGCTGCAACAACACGTCGGACATGGCAGGCTGCGATGTCGGTAATGCTGGTCTTGCCAGGCTGCGTCAGCATCAACGCGCCCGACAAGCCCATCGTCATCGACCTCAACATCAAGATCAGCCAGGAAGTCGTGGTACGGCTGGACGGTCAGGCGAAACAGGTGATCCAGGGCAATCCGACGATCTTCTGACGATGCCCAGGCCGGCCCCGTGAGTGACAGGAGCGACGTATGAAGACCCAACGCAAGCGGATCGCCATCGCGGCTTTGGCGCTGGCCAGCCTGCCCGGCACCGCGCTGGCGCAGCGCGACCCAGCCTATCAGGCCGCGCGCGAGAAAGGCCAGATCGGCGAGCAGCCCGATGGCTATCTGGGGATCGTCGGCGCGCCCACGCCCGAGCTTAGGGCGCTGGTCAACAGCATCAACATCCAGCGCAAGGCTGCCTACACCAAGGCTGCCGCTGACTCGGCGACGATCGAGCAATTGGCGTTCGTTGCCGGCTGCAACCTCATCCTGAAGACCCAGCCCGGCGAGAAATACAAGACGCCGAACGGTGTCTGGAAAACGCGCACCGCCGAGCCGCCGGAACGGGATTCGCGCTGCAGCTGATCGGCCTTAACAGCGAAGACTGCTGGCTTCGGCGTGCCGACTATTGGTCAGCTAGTCGCTGACCGGGGCGGTCCCTAATTAGCCTTAGATGCCGCCCTCCGATCCCGATGATTTTCCGTCCAATGCCAAGGCGATCCCGCGTTCGCGGCTGGCGCGCCTCGGCGCCTTCGGCCGTCTCGCCGGCGCGGTCGCGGGCGGTGTGGTTGCCGAAGGGGCGCAGCGGATCCTCACCGGCGAACGACCGAAACTCGGCGACCTGCTGCTGACCCCGGCTAATGCCGCGCGCGTTACCGACCAGCTTTCCAAGCTGCGCGGCGCCGCGATGAAGCTCGGCCAGATGATCTCGCTCGACGCCGGTGATTTTCTGCCCGATGAGCTGGCCGACATTCTGGCGCGCCTGCGCGACAATGCACATCACATGCCGCCACGTCAGCTCGACGAGGTGCTGAAAGCCGAATGGGGCCGCGATTGGCGCCGCACCTTCGCTCAGTTCGAGGCGCGGCCGATCGCGGCGGCGTCGATCGGCCAGGTCCATCGCGCCCGCCTGCCCGATGGCCGCCTGCTTGCGATCAAGGTGCAATATCCGGGCGTCGCCGAGAGCATCGATGCCGATGTCGACAATGTCGCGACGCTGCTGCGCGTCACCCGCCTGCTACCGCCCGCCCTCGATATCACCCCGCTGCTCGCCGCTGCCAAGACGCAGCTCAGGGAAGAAGCGGATTATCTGCGCGAGGCCGATCTGCTGGATGCCTATCGCGCGCACCTCGCCGGCGATGATCGGTTCGTCGTGCCGACGATCGAGCGCGCGCTGACGACGCGGCGCGTGCTCGCAATGAGCTTCGAGCCCGGCCAGGCTATCGACAAGCTCGACCAGGCGCCCCAGGCCGAGCGCGACCGTGTGACCGGGCTGATCCTCGATCTCGTCATCGCCGAGTTGTTGCACTTCGGATTGATGCAGACTGATCCGAACTTTGCCAATTACCGTTATCGGCGCGAGACCGGGCAAGTCGTGCTGCTCGATTTCGGCGCCGCGCGCCCGGTCGCGCCCGAAACCGCGGCAGCCTATCGCACGCTGCTCGCCGCCGGCCTCGCCAATGATCGCGATCGGGTGCGCCAAGCCGCGGTCGATGCCGGGTTCATCAACCAGGTCGCGGTGGACCGGCACCGCGCGCTGATTGACGAGATGATCGACATCATTCTTGCCGAGGCGAACCGGCCCGGCCCGTTCGACTTCGCCAATCGCGACTTTCTGGCGGCGGTGCGCGAGAATGGCGCGACGATCGCGGCCGACCGCTCGGCGTGGCACATCCCGCCGGTCGAGACGCTGTTCGTCCAGCGCAAGATCAGCGGCATGGCGTTGCTGGCGGCGCGGCTGGGCGCTCATGTCGATTTGCGCGCCAAGGTCGTAGCGGCGCTCGACGCATGAGGCGCGCGGCGGTTTTCGGGGCGTCGGGCGGGATCGGCGGCGCTGTCGTGCAAGCGCTGGCGGCACGCGGTGACGTGCAGGTCTATGCCGGATCGCGCCGGGGCGACACGCCTGTGGGAGCCGCCATACGCCCCTTTTCCTTCGACCTCCTCGACGAGGCATCGATCGCCAATGCGATGGCCGGCATTTTTGCCGACGGCACGCTCGATCTCGTCTTCGTTGCCACCGGCGTGCTGCATCGCGCGCCCGATTTGATGCCTGAAAAGAATTTTGCCGGGTTGACCGCCGAAGCAATGATGACGCTCTACCGGGTCAACACCGTGGGGCCGGCGCTGATCGCGAAACATGCCATCGCCGCGCTGCCGCGCGACCGGCGATCGGTGTTCGCGGCCCTGTCGGCCCGGGTCGGCTCGATCAGCGACAACCGGCTGGGCGGCTGGCACAGCTATCGAGCATCCAAGGCGGCGCTCAACATGATGATCGCCAACCTCGCGATCGAGCTCAGCCGCACCCGCCCCCAGGCCATTGCCGTGGCGCTTCACCCCGGCACGGTCGCAACGGCGCTCTCCGACCCGTTCCAGAAAAATGTGCCGCCCGGCCAGCTCCTCGATCCAGCCCAAAGCGCGGAACATCTACTGGCCGTTATCGACGAGCTGGACACGGAGGCTTCCGGCACGCTTCGCGCCTGGGATGGCAGCGTGATCACCCCGTAACTGCCTAGCCAACGGGCATGGGCGCCGGACATCAATCAGAATTTGGTCCTGACCGTCACCCCATAACGGGCGGGCTGATTATAGGTCGCGACCCGGCCGAGATAGGCTGTCACCCCGGCGCCGGACGGTGCCGCGAGCAGGCCTTGCGAAATGAGATTGCGCTCGTCCGTGGCGTTATTGGCAAAGGCCGAGATGTCGTAGCGCCCGTCAGCGAGCCGAACGCCGGCGCGCAGATTGAGGTTAATCTGGCCGGGAACGGTCGTGTAAATCGACTGCGTCACGCCGGTGCCGTAAGCGCTGGTGTAGGAGAATTGCGCATAGCTGTAGAAGCGGGCGCGAGCGCTGAGCGGGGTCTCCCAGGAGGGCGTCAACGACAGGGCCCATTTCGGCGCATAGGGTGCGCGCTGGCCGGTCGCATTGATATTGGCGATGCCATTGTAGCTGAGCTCGGCCGGCGCCGGCAGCGATGGCGCGCGGGTGTAGATTGCGTCGTTGTAATTGCCGTCAAAGGTCAGGCTCAGCCCCGATCCGAATTGGGCGGCGAGGCTCCACTCGACGCCGCGCGCGCGAATGTCGCCGACATTGGTGGCACCGCGCTGGGGTGTGCCGTCGGGCAGGGTATAGGATATCGACGTCTGAAATCCCTTCAGCTTCTCTTGGTAGATCGCCAGTGACACTGCGAGGTGTCGGTCGAACAGCGACGCCTTCAGCCCACCTTCGATATTGGTCGTCGTTGTCGGCTGGATCGGCGGCGCGGCGGGATTGAGCGAGCGGGCGGCACAGCCTCAACAGCTGCACGACCGTCAATGGCCGCGCTTAGGCAGCAGCGGCGTGGCGAAAGCAGCGGACTGCCGCAGGTCAGGCCGTGCAGCGGTGGCAGCGAATGTCACCCTTTGCGGGATGGGGGCAAGCAATCCGCGCCGACGCGCGACGATGGTGGTCGTCACCAACTGACCCGCCACGTTGACCGCCGTTCGGCCCATGTCGAGGATGGGATCGATCGCCAGCAACAGCCCCGCGCCTTCCAGCGGCAAGCCCAACGTCGACAGGGTGAGCGTGAGCATCACCAGCGCGCCGGTCAGCCCCGCCGTCGCTGCGGAGCCCACCACCGATACCAGCAGGATCAGCAAGTAATCGCCAACGCCGAGCGGCAGATGATAATATTGCGCGATGAAAATGGCGGCGGCCGCCGGGTAAATCCCCGCGCAACCGTCCATCTTGGTCGTCGCCGCAAATGGCACCGCAAAGGCCGCATAGGCGCGGTCGATGCCGAGCCGTTCGGCCGCCTGCTCGGTTACGGGCAACGTCGCAATGGACGAGCGGGTGACGAAGGCGAGCTGCACCGGCGGCCACGCTTCGCGGACAAAATGGGGCAGCGATACGCCATTCAGCCGCAGCAACAGCGGATAGACCCCGAACAGCACGATCGCGAGCCCGGCATAGACGGTGAGCGCGAAACTGCCGAGCAAACCCAAAGTCGCCCAGCCATAGGCAAGCACCGCATGGCCGATCAGCGCCGCCGAGCCGATCGGCGTCAGCCGCACGATCCAGGTAAGAATGCGCCGGAAAATGCTGAGCAGCGCCGCGTTGACGGTGAGGAAGGGCTTGCCCGCCTCGCCTACCGAAACGCTCGCGGTGCCGACTGCGATGGCGATGACGATCAGCTGCAGCACATTCAGCGACACGGCGGTCGTGGCGGCGCCGTCGGCCACATGCGTCGCGGCGGTAAGGCCGAGGAAATTCGACGGGATGAGGCCTTTCAGAAAATCGAGCCAGCCGCCTGTTGTCGTCGGCCTGACGGCATTGGCGAGCGGGACGGTGCTGCCTGCGCCGGGCTCGATGATCGTCGCCAGCGTAAGGCCAATCGTCACCGCGATCGCGGCTGTAATCGCGAACCACAGCAGCGTCTCCGCGACCAGACGACCGCCATTGCGCACATCGCGGAGCGCGGCGACCGATGCGATGATCGCGGTGACGACCAGCGGCGCGACGACCGCTTTGAGCAACTGCACGAAACTGTCGCCGATGGTCTGGAGAACGCGGTCGGTACCCGCCAGCCAATCGCCTCCAGCGAGCCGCGCGACGAGGCCGATGCCGAGGCCGAGCGCCATGCCGATGGCGATCTGCGCTGAAAAAGGCAGAGAACCGGAGCGTCCCGTAGGCGGGTTGGTGGCGGTGTCGCTCATGACCGTTTCGTCCCCGCATCAGCGGTAAACCAGAGGTCCCCGAGCAGGCTGATAGCGGGCGCCGGCCTGGCTTCCGCGTGGCCCAGCAACAAGGCCTGGGCCTGGCGCGCGAGGCGACGGACGTTGCCGGTGCGCGTATCGCGCAGCAACTCAGCAACGGCCTGCCCCTGCGGCCAGCTGCCGAGCCCCGAGCGGGTATTGATATGGCCGGCCTTGCCCATATCGACCAGGCCAGCCCCCCAGAGCCGCGCCAATGCCTGAGATTCCTCGATCGTCGCGTAAGGATCATCCTCGCTGGCGATCAGCAGCGACACGAACGGGAGCCCACGGCGCGGTTCATGCGCGAAGCGGGCGATCCGCGGGTCAAGCTCGGTGCGGTCGGTCGCAGGCGGCGCGACCAGCATCGCACCGAGCACCGTCGCCGACCCGCTGATCCCGATCGCATTCGCCCACCAGGTGACCGCCTGGCAGCCCAGGCTGTGCGCGACGAGCACTACCGGCGCCTGCGCGGCGGCAACCGCCTGATCGATCCGGCTCATCCACACGGTGCGGTTGGGATTGTCCCAGTCGCCCAGCTCGATGCGCCGCGTGTCGGACCGCTCCTGCTCCCACAAGGTCTGCCAATGGCCATCGCCCGAGCCGAGCAGGCCAGGCACGGTGAGGATTACCGGGCGGATCATGCTTACGCGTCCTCGGGTTGGGGAACCTGGCGCAGATAGGGCTTCACCGTCAGCCAGCCCTGCGGGAACAATGCCTTCGCCGTCTCGTCATCGACCGAGGGCAGGATGATCACATCCTCGCCCTGCTGCCAATTGGCGGGGGTTGCGACCTTGTGCCGGTCGGTCAGCTGCAGGCTGTCGATGGCGCGCAGGATCTCGGCGAAATTGCGCCCGGTCGAGGCGGGATAGGTCAGCGTCAGGCGCAGCTTCTTTTGCGGGTCGATCACCAGCACAGTGCGCACCGTATTCGTGTCCGACGCGTTGGGATGGATGAGGTCGAGCAGGTTGGACACGCTGCGGTCGTGATCGGCGATCAGCGGGAAGTTGAGCGCCGTCCCTTGGGTTTCGGCGATGTCGTTGGCCCAGGCATGATGGCTATCGACCGGATCGACCGACAGGCCGATCACCTTCACGCCGCGCTCCTCGAAATCGGGCTTCAGCCGCGCGACCGCGCCAAGCTCGGTCGTGCAGACCGGCGTAAAGTCCTTGGGGTGCGAGAACAGCACGACCCAGCTGTCCCCTGCCCAACCGTAAAAATCGATTGGCCCCAGCGTCGACTCCTGCTGGAAATTCGGAACGATATCGAAAATCCTAAGCGCCATGACCAAACTCCTACTGAACGAGTAGGATAATCTCGCGACGCCCCGATGCTTGCCACCATCGGATTCTTGGCGGCGCTAAAGCCCCGCTTCATCCAGATGCGGCACCCGGGCATCCGCTGCCGCAACGCCCTCGGCAAGCGCCGCGCATTGCCGCCTGATGTCGGGCACCGCGACGATTTCCCAGAAGGTGCCGCGCGTCATCGGGCCGATGCAGTACAGGCCGGGTAGCGGCTTGCCATCACCGCCGATCACGCGGCAGCCGGCATCGACATCAATCCCGAGCGCCAGCGGATCGGGACGGATGAACCCGGCATCGAGCAGCTGTCGCAACAGCGGCTCGCGGGTGCGGCGAATATCGGTCTGGGGCCCGGTACAATTGACGATCGCGCCGGCGTGCAGCGTTTGCGGCGCCTGCGTCCGGCGGGGCAGCCAGTCGATCGCGAGCGCGCCATCGCGATGACGGACTGCCGATATCTTACCAGCTGCGATTCGCAGCCTGCCAGCGGCGACAAGTTCCCGGAAGGTGTCGGCGACGACCGGAGCGAGCCGATGGCGATGGACATCCCAATAGGGGCGCAAATGCCGGAGGAACCGTGCGCGTTCGGCGATGCTGGCATGCTGCCAGAGCTGCTGGGTCACCGGGCGCAGCCCGTCGACCGCGGCATGCCAGCCGATCTCCGCCGCCCGCGCCCGAATGTCGCGCACCAGCACGGACAGGGTCGGCGCGGGCGCGGTTTCGCGCAGCACGGGCGGAAAATTGCCGTCGAGGTGGCGATGCGGCGTCAGCCCGCGCCGCGACAGGCAGGTCATCTCACCGGCAAAGCCCGCCGCGTGCAGGCGCAGCGCCGCATCGACCGCCGACAGGCCGGTACCGAGGATGACGACGCGCTGGTCATGCGGCAAGCGCGCAGCAAGGTCATCCGCCCAGGGATCGTCGATATAAGCGCCGGACGTCGCCGTCGCGTCATCAAGCCAGTCGGGCGCGGTTGGCGGCAGATTGCCGGGCGAGAGCACCACTTGCGCGGCGACGATCGTGCGCCCGTCGCAGAGCGCCAGGTCATAGCCGTCCGCCCGGCGCGAAATCGCCAAAACCTCGCCTGTCACGCTGGTGATCCGCCCCGGCTGCTCGGCCTTGGCGGCGGCGAGCAGGTCGCACAGATAGCGCCCGTACAACCCGCGCGGCACGAAATCGGTCGGCGCGCCGCCGCCATTGGTCGCCAGCCAGCGCGCAAAATGCTCGGGCTCATCCGGGTAGGCGCTCATCCCCGCCGCGCGCACATTCAGGACATGGGCGGGGTGGCGAGTCCCGAAAGCGACGCCGCACCCTTCACGCGCATTGCCCCGCTCGATCAACAGGATGGGCCGGCCGGGCCGCCGCGCGAGCTGCAGCGCCAGCAAGGTGCCGGAGGAGCCGGCACCCACAATCACGACAGGCATTGCTCGGTTCGTCATCAAGCGCCCCGCAACCCGCAGTTGGACTACGCCAACTTTTTCTCCGTCGAATGTCTATCCGATTGGTAGAGAATGCGAGGGCTTGCCGACGAAACGGGCGACGGCCGCGCCAGTCCGTCGGTAGGCCTGGGCCAGTGAGCCAAAACGAGGTGCCGAGGATGACCGAATCCCGACGACGCCGTGAAGTGGCGTTCGCGACTCGCCAGCTGCAGAAGGTTCGCTCTGCCTGGCGCGAGGCGCAGGCGGACAAGCGGATTCCCTATTCCTTCCCGGCGCACGACCAGCTGGCGCATGTTATCGAGGATCTGGGCGCCGCGCTGTTTCCCGGGCGGATTGGCACCTTTATCGGCCCGGACGATGACGAGAACGACTTCGTCGCTCGCCATCTGGTCGACGCGCTGGATGAGCTCGAGGCGCAGATCGCCTGCGAGCTCGATTACTGGCAGCGCGAGAATGTCGGCAGCTTCGATGCGGATCAGGCAGCGACCATGGTCGCGCTGTTCACCAAGTCGCTGCCCGATATCCGCGGGCTGATCGACAGCGACGTCGATGCCGCGTTTTTGGGCGATCCTGCCGCGCGCAGCGTCGATGAGATCCTGGTGTGCTATCCCGGCGCGATCGCCAGCCTGCATCACCGCATTGCCCACGAAATCGACGCGCTCGGCGCGCCAATCACTGCGCGGATCATTTCCGAAATCGCCAATGAGCGTACCGGCATCGACATCCATCCGGGCGCCACGATCGGCCCGAGCTTCTTCATCGACCACGGAACCGGCGTCGTCATCGGCGAGACCGCGATCGTCGGCGCGCGGGTGCGCCTCTATCAGCATGTGACGCTCGGCGCGCGCAGTCCGCTGGGCGCGGCGCGGCATTCGGCAACCGACCGTTTCGCCCGCCACCCGATCGTCGAGGACGATGTCGTCATCTATGCCGGGGCGACGATCCTGGGGCGCGTCACCATCGGCGCGCGCAGCGTGATCGGCGGCAATGTCTGGCTGCTGCACGACGTGCCGCCCGACAGCGTGGTGGTGCAGCCGGAAGCGGAGATTCTGCCCGCCGAACATGGCGTCAGCCTGCGCGAGACGCTGGGCACCGCGCGAGCGGCCGGCTGATGCGTCCCGTGGTCGGCCTGTTGTGCTGCAACGAGCATCACCGCCGCGACGTCCAGGTCGTGGCGACACGCTTTATCCAGCCGCTTGCCGATATTGCCGGGGCGAGCGCGTTGCTCGTGCCGGCAGTGACCGACGCCTGCGATGTCCGCGCGGTTGCCGCGCGCCTAGACGGGTTGTTGCTGACCGGATCGCAATCGAACGTCGCCGCGCATCGTTATGGCGGCGCGTTTGACTTGGCACCCTGCGATGAGGCGCGCGATGATGTTGCGTTGCGACTGGCGGCGGCGATGATCGAGACGGGCAAACCGGTGTTCGGCATCTGTCGCGGGTTTCAGGAATTGAACGTGCTGTTCGGCGGCACGCTCACCAGCGATCTGCCGACCGGTGTGCATCATAGCGGCGAAGCGGAAGAGGACCCTGGGGATGCCGCCGCCTTCGAGCGGCTGTTCGATCATGCCCATGCCATAGCGCTGCAGCCAAAGGGCCTGCTGCACGCAGCACTCGGCGGCGACCGCGCGCGGGTCAATTCGGTTCACCGGCAAGGGGTGGATCGGCTAGGGAGCGACTTAATCGTGGAAGCCATTGCGGATGACGGGCTGATCGAGGCGTTTTCGGCAAAGCCGTTCGGTAGCGACGTGCTGGCCGTCCAGTGGCATCCGGAATGGTCGCGCGCGCCCAGCGGGGTTAACCGCCTGTTCTTCGATCGGCTGGGCCAGGCGCTATACCACCAAATATCGGCCTGAGCCCTCGCGCCGGCGCATCGGCCGAAGCGCAACGCGTGCCTCGCGGCGGCTGAACGCCAACCGGACTTCTTCTGCTGGCACTATTTCAACAGGCCATCTGGTCCGACTAGGACCTGTTGCTCGCGGCACGAGTGGCGCTAGAGAGCGAGGGATGGCGACATCCTCACCGACCAGCTGGCTCGCCACTGCCGGCCGTTATCCGCCCCGGCTGATCGAGGCGGCGATGGCGATGAACGACAATGCGCTGCATGTCGCCGAGCCCTTGCTGCGCCAGCAGTTGAAGGACGACCCCTTCGACGTCGCCGCCATCCGCATGCTGGCCGAGCTCGCCGGGCGGATCGGCCGCTACAAGGATGCCGAGACGTTGCTGCGCCGCGCGGTCGAGCTGGCACCCGGCTTCACGCCGGCGCGCGCCAATCTGGCGCTGGTGCTCTATCGCCTCAACCGGCCGATCGAGGCGATAGCCGAACTCGATGCGGTGATGGCCTCCGAGCCCGACAACCCAAGCCACCAGAATTTGCAGGCGGCGGCCACTGCCCGGCTCGGCAATTTCGACGAGGCGATTGCGCTTTACGAGCGCGTGCTCGACCAGGCGCCCAACCAGCCACGTGTGTGGATGAGCTATGGCCATATGCTGAAGACGGTGGGGCGTCAGGCGGACGGCATCGGTGCCTATCGCCGCGCTATCGCGCTGATGCCGGCACTGGGCGAAGCGTGGTGGAGCCTCGCCAATCTGAAAACGGTCAAGTTCGACGAGGCCGATATCGCGGCGATGGAAACGGCGCTGGCGCGTGGCGATGTTGCTGACGAGGATCGCTTCCACCTCGATTTCGCGCTCGGCAAGGCCCTGGAAGACCGGGGCGAGGCAGCGCCTGCCTTCGCGCACTATGCCTCCGGCAATGCGCTGCGTCGCCAGAGCCTGCGCTATGATGCCGACGAGACGACCCGCCTGGTCGACGCACAGATCGCCCTGATAACGCCCGAATTTCTGGCAGCGCGTGCGGGGCAGGGCTGCTCGGCGACCGATCCGATTTTCGTGCTCGGCATGCCGCGCGCGGGCTCGACGCTGGTCGAACAAATCCTAGCGAGCCACAGCCAGGTCGAAGGAACGAGCGAACTCCCCGACTTGCCGCTGATCACGCGCGAGATCGCCAATTACCCCTATGGCATCGCGGCGCTTTCGCCCGATCGCCTGCACGCCCTGGGCGAGGACTATCTGCGCCGCACCCGCATCCAGCGCCGCACCGGCCGGCCGTTGTTCATCGACAAGCTGCCCAACAATTGGGTGCACGTGCCGCTCATCCACCTGATCCTGCCCAACGCGACCATTATCGATGCGCGGCGCCACCCGCTCGGCTGCTGCTTTTCCAACTTCAAGCAGCATTTCGCGCGCGGCCAAGGCTTCAGCTATTCGCTCGAGGATATGGGGCGTTATTATCGCGATTATGTGCGGCTGATGGCGCATGTCGACCGCGTCCTGCCCGGGCGCGTCCACCGCGTCATCTATGAGCAGATGGTCGATGATACCGAGGCCGAGGTGCGCGCATTGCTCGCCGCCTGCGGGCTCGATTTCGAACGGCAATGCCTCGCCTTCCACCAGACCGAGCGCGCTGTACGAACGGCAAGCTCGGAGCAAGTCCGCCAGCCGATTTTCCGCGACGGCACCGAAGCATGGAAGCCGTTCGACCCATGGCTTGGCCCCCTGCGCGCGGCACTTGGTGATATCGTAGCTTTATACCCCGAAACACCGGCTTTCTGAGACCTTATATTATTTCACGTAGGCGCCGGGCCACGCGCCTTTCGTTGCATAAATGCCACAAATTTCCGCATCCACGACGCTTCCTGATGCGCCATGCGCCGTTGCGCTTGACGACGCGCGCGGCGTTCCACACGCTGCGTTGCAATGATAAGTCTAAGGGGTTTCGATCATGTTGCGCCATAACGCCGTCCGGACCGTGCTGCTCGCGTCGTCGATGCTGAGCGCCGCACCGCTCGCCGCGCAGACCAAGGACGGCGCCGCCGCGCAGCCGGCGCCCGCGGCCGAGGACACGTCGCACGACATTATCGTGACCGCGCAGAAGCGCTCCGAGAATCTGCAGAATGTGCCAATCAGCATTCAGGCGCTCGGCACCAAGAAGCTCGACGAGCTCAACATCACCAATTTCGCGCAATATGCCGTGCAGCTGCCATCGGTGTCGTTCCAGGCGCTGGGCGGTACGCCGGGCACGAACGTCATCTATATGCGCGGCGTCGCGTCAGGCGGTGACGGCAACCACTCCGCATCGCTACCTTCGGTCGGCGTCTACCTCGACGAACAGCCGGTGACGACGATCGGCGGCAATCTTGACGTTCATGTCTATGATATCGCCCGCATCGAGAGCCTCGCCGGTCCGCAGGGCACGCTGTACGGCGCGTCCTCGGAAGCGGGCACGATCCGCATCATCACCAACAAGCCCGATTTGAGCCATTTCTACGGTCGCGTCGATGTCGAGGGTAACACCGTCGCGCATGGCGGCCAAGGCGGCAAGATTGAAGGGTTCGTCAACGCGCCCCTCAATGACCGCATGGCGCTGCGTGTCGTCGGCTTTTACGAGCGCGACGCCGGCTATATCGACAATGTCGCGGGCTGCCGCAGCTTCCTGCCGGAGCCGACCAGCAATGCCTGCACCGCGACCAATGGCGGCATCGCGGTCAACAACCGCGCGTTCGTCAAGAAGGACTATAACGACACCGAGATCTGGGGTGGCCGCGCCGCGCTGAAGATCGATCTCGACAATAATTGGACCGTCACGCCGAACTTCATTTATCAGGACACGCGCAGCCACGGCGCTTATGGCTTTGATCCGAAGGTCGGCGACCTGCAGGTCCAGCATTTCTTCCCCGAATATCGCCGCGACCGCTTCATCCAGGCGGCGCTGACGATCGAGGGCAAGCTCGGCAATTGGGATGTCACTTACGCGGGCGCCTATCTCGACCGCAAGGACCTCCAGTCGAGCGATTACACCGACTATGCCGAAGCCTATGACAATCTGTACCACGGCGCCGGCGGCCTCGCCGGCTATTTCTATTTCCAGGATAATGCGGGCCGCACGATCGATCCGCGCCAACGCATCATCGGCACCGATCATTTCAAGAAGCTGAGCCAGGAATTCCGCGTCGCCTCCCCGCAAGACGAGCGCTTCCGCGTCGTCGCCGGGCTGTTCTACCAGCGCCAGTCGAACGATATTCACCAGGATTATCAAGTCACAGGGCTCGCCGATAACCTCTCGGTCAACGGCCATCCCGGCACCCTTTGGCTGACCCAGCAGCACCGCGTCGACCGCGACTATGCGATGTTCGGCGAAGCGAGCTTCGACATTACGCCCAAGCTCACCGCGACGGCGGGTGGCCGCGCCTATATCTATGACAATACGTTGATCGGTTTCTTCGGCTTTGGACGCAATCCGGGGGGCAACTATACCGCCAGCCCGTATAACGCGGCGGGCAGCTCGCGAACCGGCTTCATCCAGTGCTTCACGACCAGCGGGGCGCGGTTGCGCGACGTGGTGAATGGCTCGCCGGTGACGTTGCTGCCGGCGGCGGTCGACGGCGGACCGTGCACCAATCTCGCGGTTTATGCGGCCGGCGCGGGGCTGAAGCCGGTCGAAGCGTCAGGCCAGGGCGTCACTTACCGCTTCAACCTGACGTGGAAGCCCGTGCATGGCCTGCTGTTCTACGGCACTGTTTCGAGCGGTTTCCGCCCCGGTGGCATCAATCGCCGTGCGAACGTCCCGCCCTATCAGGCCGATACGCTGACCAATTACGAGCTCGGCGCGAAGACGACGTTGTTCAACGGCAAGGTCCGCCTCAACGCGGCGATCTATCAGCAGGATTGGGACAAATTCCAATTCTCGTTCCTCGGCCAGAACAGCTTCACCGAGATCCACAACGGCCCCAATGCGCGGATCCGCGGTGTGGAGGCGGATGCGACCTTCAACTCGGGTGGCTTGTCGCTGAACGCGGCGGGATCGTATACCGACGCCAAGACACAGCAGAATCTGTGCCTGTTCGATGACCCCACTTATGTTTGCGCCAATACCGGCAACGGCAATTTGGTGTCAGCGC